>NZ_CP107567.1:4800000-5450122 GCF_025854275.1 Streptomyces peucetius
GTGCGGCACGCGGAGCGCGACCTCGCCACGAAGAACACCTACGACCTCGACCTGTCCGGCGGCCGCGCCGACGGCGCTCAGGGCGAGACGACCGAGGTCGACATCCGGATGAGCAACCACGGTCCGGCGTGGATCGGCGCGCTGCGCTCGGGCGGGGAGCCGTTCACCTTCCGGGTCAATGTGCCGGAGGGCGCGAAGGTCACCAAGAGCCCCGCTTCCTGCAACCCGATGAACACCGGGGACGACAAGGACGAGTCCCAGTACCTGTGCTGGGCCGCCACGCCGTTCCTGGAGGACGACAAGCGCAGCTTCCCGTTCGAGTTCCTCATCGAGAAGGTCGTCGCAGGCGCCAAGGGCCGGATCCACTTCCCCGAGTTCCCGGGGCAGGAGCCCAACCCCTGGGAGGGGGAGCCCGCCAACGACGACGGCTGGATCGTGCTGAACGGCACCGGTGACGAGGAGACCCCCGGTGACACCGGCGGCTCCGGCTCCACGGGCGGTTCGACCGGCGGCTCCGGCTCCACCGGGGGCTCCACCGAGGGCTCGACCGGCGGTTCCGGCGACGACGCCGCCACCGGCGGCTCCTCCGCCGGCACCACGGGCGGCAACTCCGCCCAGGGCGGCCTGGCCTCCACCGGCTCCACCGCCCTGCTGGCCGCGGGCGGCGCCGCCGTGGCGCTCGCCGCGGGTGGTGTGCTGTTCGTGGCGGCCCGCCGCCGCTCCGCCTGACCCGCTTCCGGCGTCGCGAAGGGCCCCGTGGACATCACGTCCGCGGGGCCCTTCCGTTGGGTCCCGGCGTCAGGGCAGCGCCGGTACCGGGGCGCGGCGCCGGGGGGTTTGCGCCGCGTCGGGAGAGGCCGCCGGCCGCCGGCGCGCGGGCGGCGCGCACGGACGGCTGTGGCCTGCGTGAAAGTGGTTGCGCAGAGCGGGACCTGCTCGTACTGCATCTGCTGGACGGGCTGCGGGGGGCGCAACCGTACGGACCGGATGCGGTCGGTGCCGGGCGTCCCCGGCGCCGACCGCCCTTGGGTGACCGGGCTGCTGTCCCCTGCCGACCGGTCACGCGCGCTGGGGCGAGGTCCCACGACGCACCTTCGGTACGTCACACGCCCCAGCGGAGCCACGCGTGGTTTCCTTCGAGGCCGCCCCTGGCTGGCACGGACAACGGGACCAACGAAGACCGGCCGGGCGCGTCACGCGCCGTACGGGTGAGGATGCGCCCGAACGCAGATACGCAGGCGTACCCGGGACGGCCGCCCGCCCGTCGGGCACTGGTCAGATCCGGCCCCGGCACAGCTCCAGCATCGTCATCGCGAGCGAGGTTCCCGGCTTGCCGAGGGCGTCCCGGTAGTGGGCCAGCACCTCCATCTCGCGCGCCAGGTTCACCCGGCGTCCGCCCGAGGCGATGCGGGCGTCCTGGATGACGGCGGAGACGGCCATCCGTTCCTGGATCAGGCCGATGATCCTGTCGTCGAGCGCGTCGATCCGCTCACGGGCGCCGCTGATCACGGTGGCGGCCGTCTCGGTGCGGGCGCCGGTCTTCTCGGTCTGGGTCACGGACATCTGAGGGGCTCCTCTGTGTGGTGGGGCCCCGGACCGGCACGACCCGGGAAAGCCGAAGCGCCCCGGGCCTTGTCGGCCCGGGGCGCCTGGGAAGTCGCTGTTCAGCAGATCAAGCAGCGCGACCATGGCAGCCGGACGGGCCGGTGCCATAGGTAAAGACGAAGGTCAGCTGCTTCTGCATGCGGCAAGTATGGACCGCCCCTGCCCGTGGAGGCCAAAACCGGTTCGGATGGTGAGACGAAAAGTGTTCTTCGGGGCGCCGGTAGAATCGACAAAGCAGCCCCCTTTTCTCCCCGCCGGAAGGCAGCCCCAGTGCCAGCAGCACCCTCCGCCGCCCCCGACGTCGTGCTCGTTGTCGACTTCGGTGCGCAGTACGCCCAGCTCATCGCCCGCCGCGTCCGTGAGGCCCGGGTCTACAGCGAGATCGTCCCGTCCACCATGCCGGTGGCCGAGATGCTGGCCAAGAACCCGAGGGCGATCATCCTCTCCGGCGGCCCCTCGTCGGTGTACGCGGAGGGCGCCCCGCGCCTGGACCGTGCGATCTTCGAGGCGGGCGTCCCCGTCTTCGGCATGTGCTACGGCTTCCAGCTGATGGCGACGACACTCGGCGGCACCGTCGACAACACCGGCGCCCGGGAGTACGGCCGCACGCCGCTGCACGTCTCCAAGCCCGGTTCGACACTCTTCGAGGGCACACCGGACGAGCAGTCGGTGTGGATGTCGCACGGCGACGCCTGCTCCGCAGCTCCCGAGGGCTTCACGGTCACCGCGTCCACGGACGTCGTGCCGGTCGCCGCCTTCGAGAACGACGAGAAGAAGCTGTACGGCGTGCAGCACCACCCCGAGGTGATGCACTCCACCTACGGCCAGCAGGTGCTCGAGCACTTCCTCTACCGCGGCGCCGGCATCGAGCCGAGCTGGACCACCGGCAACGTCATCGAGGAGCAGGTCGAGGCGATCCGCGCCCAGGTCGGCACCAAGCGCGCCATCTGCGGCCTGTCCGGCGGCGTGGACTCCGCGGTCGCCGCGGCCCTCGTGCAGAAGGCCATCGGCTCCCAGCTGACCTGCGTGTACGTCGACCACGGCCTGATGCGCAAGGGCGAGACCGAGCAGGTCGAGAAGGACTTCGTCGCGGCCACGGGCGTGCAGCTCAAGGTCGTCGACGCGCAGGAGCGCTTCCTGAAGGCGCTTGCCGGGGTGTCCGACCCCGAGGAGAAGCGGAAGATCATCGGCCGCGAGTTCATCCGGGTCTTCGAGCAGGCGCAGGCCGACATCGTGGCCGAGGCCGAGCACGGTGAGGACGTCGCCTTCCTCGTCCAGGGCACGCTCTACCCGGACGTCGTCGAGTCCGGCGGCGGCACCGGCACCGCCAACATCAAGTCGCACCACAATGTGGGCGGCCTGCCCGAGGACCTCGAGTTCGAACTTGTCGAGCCGCTGCGCAAGCTGTTCAAGGACGAGGTCCGCATGGTCGGCCAGGAGCTCGGCCTGCCGGACGAGATCGTCCAGCGCCAGCCGTTCCCGGGCCCGGGCCTCGGCATCCGGATCGTCGGCGAGGTCACGCGCGAGCGGCTCGACCTGCTGCGCGAGGCGGACGCGATCGCCCGCGAGGAGCTCACGGCGGCCGGCCTGGACCGCGACATCTGGCAGTGCCCGGTGGTGCTGCTCGCCGACGTCCGCAGCGTCGGCGTCCAGGGCGACGGCCGCACCTACGGCCACCCGATCGTGCTGCGCCCGGTGTCGTCCGAGGACGCGATGACGGCCGACTGGACGCGGATGCCGTACGACGTGCTGGCGAAGATCTCGACCCGGATCACCAACGAGGTCGCCGACGTGAACCGCGTCGTCCTCGACGTGACGAGCAAGCCCCCGGGCACCATCGAGTGGGAGTGACCTTCCCGCAAGGTCAATGCCGACGCCGTCGCTCATTCGTTCGAGTGGCGGCGTCGTCGTTTGCCGTGGCCGGGCCGCTCGTACGGACCGCAATTCCGGCCATGACCGTTGAGAGTGCGAGCACGTGGCCGATGCCTCCGCAGGACGGACACACCCTGGACGACCTGCTGACGCTGCCCAACCTGCCCCCGCACACCGAGCTGATCGACGGGAGCCTGGTTTTCGCCAGTGCGCAGCGGGAATTCCACAGCGTCGTGATCGACCGGCTCATGGCGGGACTGCGCCGCAGCATGCCGCCGGAGCTGAAGGCCGTGCGCCAGATGACCGTCGTGCTCGACAAGCGCAACGGCCCAGAACCCGATGTCTCCGTCGTTCGGGCCGAGGCCGTGATCAATCGTAGTCAGACCTGCTTCACGGCCGCAGACGTCCAACTCGCCGTTGAGGTGGTGTCCCCCGATTCCGAGGCCCGCGACCGCCACCGCAAGCCCCACCTCTACGCCGAGGTCGGTATCCCGCACTTCTGGCTGGTCGAGATGGGCGGCACCGACGAGCACCCCGTCGTCCACGTCTTCGAGCGCTCGGAGGTCACCAAGACCTACGCCCTGACCGGCATCCACCACGACCGGCTCAAGCTGTCCGTCCCCTTCGACATCGACATCGACCTCTCGGACGTCGACAACCTCTGACGGTTCCTCCTGTGTCACAGAGTGTGTCGCTAGCCTGGTGAGCGGCGTGGCCACGCCGTACGTATGGTCGGTTGACAGGTCGACTGAAGGCGGGACGAGTGATGACACACACGCAAGAGGCGGCATCGGACCACAGAAGGCTCGACGACGGGCCGAGTGGATGGAAGGAGCAGGCCGGCCGGTACGCACTGCTGCCGCTGCGCGTCTTTCTCGGCGTGACGTTCATCTACGCGGGCCTCGACAAGCTCACGGACAGCGCCTTCATGGCGGCCACCGGCACCGGCTCCATCGGGGAGCTGATGACCAGCGTGCGCGACACGTCCGCGATCCCGTCGCTCGTCGACCTGGCGCTGAAGAACCCGGAGGGCTTCGGTTACGCCATCGCCTTCGGCGAGCTGGCCGTCGGCATCGGCACCCTCGTCGGGCTGCTGGCCCGGCTCGCCGCCCTCGGCGGGGCGCTGATCTCGCTCAGCCTGTGGCTGACCGTCAGCTGGCAGACCGACCCGTACTACTACGGCAACGACCTGGCCTACCTGATGGCCTGGCTGCCGCTGGTGCTCGCGGGCGCGTCGATGTTCTCCCTCGACGCCCTGATCGCCGCGCGGCGGCGGCGCACCCCGTAGTGCAGCGCGGCCACCGTGCCCGCCAGGCAGAGGCCACCGAACAAGAGGGGGAACGCCACCCACCAGGGCGTGTGCCAGGCGCCGCCGGCGTCGCCGCCGTAGAGCAGGGCCGTGGCCAGTACGCACAGTCCGGCGATCATCCTGGCGGGCCGGAAGCCGTGCAGGTACGCACGACCGGGCCGGGACGCGGTCTCATGACTGGGCACGGGTCACCTCCACCTGTCCGATGCCCACTTCCAGCTTCAGCTCCAGCGTGCCCGCCGGCTTCGCGCCTGCCGGAGGCGCCAGCGTGCGTCGGCGGTCCTGGCTCGGGCCGACGTCGATGTCCTCCGCCGCCTCGCCGGGAAGCCGGATGTCGCCGATGCCGACTTCGGCGTCGATCTTCACCGTGGCGTCCTTCGGCAGCACGATCCTCAGTTGGCCCGCCCCGATCTCGGCCCGGGTCGACACCTGTGTGCCGGAGGGGACGGCGAGGGTGGACAGGTCGAGCGTGCCGGCTCCGGTGCCCAGCTCGTAGAACGGTGCGACGGCTGTGACCGACGCGGGCCGCCAGGTCTTCTCGCCCCAGCTCGTACTGATGTCCTTCGGCAGCGCGGTCGCACCCGCGAGCAGCACGGCCGTGACCAGCGTCAGCAGGATCGTGCCGAAGCCGGTGCGGCCCAGCACGGCGCTGATCAGCAGGCCCAGGCCGAGCACCGCCAGCGCGGCGACCAGCCCGATCTGCAGCGCGGTGCCCAGGGGCTGCCCCTCCCAGCTGAGCCCGGTCCCGAGCCCGCCCGCCAGCAGTGCCATGAGGAAGACCGGTCCGCCGATGCCCCGCGGGCAGCGGGTCTGCCGCGGCACGGGACCGCGGCCGGTGCGGCCCTCCGGCGCCGCGGCCTCGGCCAGTGCCGACTCGGGGCCCCACAGGTAGCCGGTCGGGACCGGCCCCGTCGTGCCGTCCTTGACGATCGGGTCGCGCCACCAGGAAGGGCTTTCCGGCACGGGCGGTGCCTTCGTCTCCGGCGGGGCCTCCGCGACCGCGTGCGCCGCCGCGTCCCTCGGCGCGCCGTCGTCCGTCACCAGCCGGCGGCGCTGGGACCACACGGCCGCGCCGGCGACCGTCAGGGAGAGCAGGGCCGCGAAGGAGAGCGTTCCGCCGTTGCCCAGCATGGAGAGGAAAAGCCCACAGCCGATCAGGGCGAGGAGCACGGCGGTCAGTGACGCGCCGTCGACCCGGCCGGTCAGCAGCCTGCGGAACTCGTTCTCCTCGTCGTCCTCCGACGGGAGCAGCAGCCAGGCGAACCCGTAGAAGATCAGGCCGACGCCGCCGGTCACCGAGAGCACGCCCACGGCGATCCGGAAGATCACCGGGTCCACGTCGCAGTAGCGGCCCAGTCCGCCGCACACACCGGCCACCACTTTGTGGCGGGGGGAGCGGCGCAGTTGGAGCGCCTCGGGGGGCGGGACGGTCGGCTGCTCTGTCATGGGTCCATGGTGACGGCCCGGACGGAGCGGCGGGAGCCCGGCCGACCCTGGCCCTTCCCTGATATCGGGCCCGGAGTCCACCAGGGGCCGGGGCCGGGGCCGGGCAACAGCGACTCGGGGCAGGTTGGGGGTGGTCTCGGGGACGACCCTGATACCACGCCGGTCCCCCGCGTGTGACGATCGGTGCATGCCAGTCGCCACACCGGGAACCACCGGCTCCTCCCACGCCCCCCTGCCGGAGGAGCCGGCGCTGCGCAGGCTGTACCGCAGCGCCGACGGACGGATGCTGGGTGGAGTGGCCCGCGGTCTGGCGGGCCATCTGGGGCTGCCCGTCGTCTGGGTGCGCCTGGTCTTCCTCGGACTGTTCCTGGCCGACGGCCTCGGCGCGGTGCTCTACGCGGTGTTCTGGATCGTCGTGCCCCTCGGGGTCGGCGGCCGGGCCGCCGAGCCGCGCTCGGTGTTCGAGACCACCCCCGGCGGGCGGCGCAGGCTGCGCAAGCCCGACAAGGGCCAGCTCTTCGCGATGCTCGCCCTGCTCCTCGGGGCCGCGGTCTTCGTCGGCAACGTCGACATGCGCGGCAGCAACCGCTACGTGTGGCCGACGCTGCTCATCGGCGCGGGCGTGGTCCTGGTCTGGCGACAGGCGGACAACGCCCGCCGCGCCCGCTGGACGGACGTCGGCCGCCGCCGGCGGCTGCTGCAGCTGGCCCGGGCGCTGGCCGGCGTCGCGCTCGTCGGCATGGGCCTGACGGTCTTCATGGTGGTGCGCGGCTCCGCCGCCCAGCTGGGCAACGTGCTGACCGCCGCGGTCGCCGTCATCGCCGGTGTGGCGCTGCTCGCGGGCCCCTGGCTGGTGCGGATGACGCAAGACCTCTCCGAGGAGCGGACCATGCGCATCCGCGCCCAGGAGCGGGCGGAGGTCGCGGCGCACGTCCACGACTCCGTACTGCACACCCTCACCCTGATCCAGCGGAACGCCGACGACGCGGGCGAGGTCCGCAGGCTCGCCCGCGCCCAGGAGCGGGAGCTGCGAAACTGGCTCTACAAGCCGGAGGGCACCGGCAAGGACGAAGACGAGGAACCAGCCACCCTCGCGGAGTCGGTCAAGAGGACGGCCGCCGAGGTCGAGGACAAGCACGGGGTCCCGCTCGAGGTCGTCGTCGTCGGCGACTGCCCGCTCGACGAGAAGCTGGCCGCGCAGATGCAGGCCGCGCGCGAGGCCATGGTCAACGCCGCCAAGTACGGTGGCGCGGGAGGGGCGGTGCAGGTGTTCGCGGAGGTCGAGGGCCGTACGGTGTTCGTGTCCGTACGGGACAGGGGGCCGGGCTTCGACCCGGACGCCGTACCGGAGGACCGGATGGGCGTCAGGGAATCGATCATCGGCCGTATGCAGCGCAACGGCGGGACGGCGCGGCTGCGTTCCGTGCCCGGGGACGGCACGGAAGTGGAGCTCGAGATGGAGAGGGCGGACGGATGACCGAGGCCGCAGAACAGACCGCTGAGCGACGGGTGCGGGTCGTGCTCGTCGACGACCACCGGATGTTCCGCACCGGTGTACAGGCCGAGATCGGGCAGACCGAGCGGACGGGCGTCGAGGTCGTCGGCGAGGCCGCCGACGTCGACCAGGCGGTCACCGTGATCACGGCGACCCGGCCGGAGGTCGTCCTGCTCGACGTGCACCTGCCCGGCGGGGGCGGCGTCGAGGTGCTGCGCCGCTGCGCCGCGCTGATGGGCGCCGCGGAGAACCCGGTGCGCTTCCTGGCGCTGTCGGTGTCCGACGCCGCGGAGGACGTGATCGGCGTGATCCGGGGCGGCGCCCGCGGCTATGTCACCAAGACCATCACCGGCACGGACCTGGTCGACTCGGTCTTCCGGGTGCAGGACGGCGACGCGGTGTTCTCGCCGCGGCTGGCCGGCTTCGTACTGGACGCCTTCGCCTCCACGGACGCGCCGCCGGTCGACGAGGACCTGGACCGGCTGACGCAGCGGGAGCGGGAGGTGCTGAGGCTGATCGCGCGCGGGTACGCGTACAAGGAGATCGCCAAGCAGCTGTTCATCTCGGTGAAGACCGTCGAGTCGCACGTGTCCGCGGTGCTGCGCAAGCTCCAGCTGTCCAACCGGCACGAGCTGACCCGGTGGGCGACGGCCCGCCGCCTGGTGTGAGAGGCAGTCGCCGGTCCGGGTGACGGAACCGCACTGCGGCAGCCCGGTCGTCACACGGGGCGGGTCGCTCCCGCGAACGGCATCTCGTCGATGGGTGCGACCCGCACCGGGGCGCCGGGACGCGGCGCGTGGATCATCTTGCCGCCGCCGACGTAGAGCCCGACGTGCGAGATGCCCGAGTAGAAGAACACCAGGTCACCCGGGGCGAGTCGGGAGCGGGGGATCCGTTCGCCGGCGTTGATCTGGGTGTACGTGGTGCGCGGCAGCGAGACGCCGGCGGAGCGCCAGGCGGCCTGGGTGAGGCCGGAGCAGTCGTAGGCGCCGGGGCCCGTCGCGCCCCAGACGTAGGGCTTGCCGAGTGCACCGTACGCGTAGGCGATGGCCTGTGCCGCCCGGCTGTTCGGGGCCCGCAGCGGGCCGCGCGAAGTGCCGGCGCGGTCGGCGGGGGCCGGAGCCGGATCGCCGCTGTTGTACGCGGCGCGCTGTTCGGCGGTGAGCCGGGCCAGGAGCCGCTCGGCGGCCGCGAGTTTGCCGCGGACCGTGGCCTTGTGACGGGCCAGTTCCTTGCGGCGGGCCTCCAGCGTGGCGATCTTCTCGGCGGCCTGTGCCTTGAGGTGGTCCAGGTCCCTCAACTGCCGCTGCACGCCGGCGATCGAGGCGGCCTGCCGTGCGCCGACCCGTTCGGCGCGGGCGGCGCGTTCCAGGTACTCGGCCGGGTCGGAGGTGAGCGCGAGGCGCAGGCCGGGGTCCATGCCGCCGTCACGGTACTGGGCGGTGGCGACCGAACCGAGCGCGTTGCGGGAGGTGTTCAGCCGCTCGGTCCTGCGCGCCGCCTCGTCGCGCAGTGCGTCGAGCGACCTGCGGGCGCCCTCCGTCTGCTCCTTGGCGCCGTTGTACTTCTCGGTGGCGACCTCCGCCTCCTGGTACAGCTTGTCGACTTCGGCCCTGACCTGTGCAGGGGTGGGACGGGGCTCGGCGTGGACCGTGCCCTCGAGCGCGGTGCCGGCCGTCGCGCCGGCGAGCGTGATCGTGACCGCGGTACGCGCGGCCGGCCCGCCGAGCGGGTGCCGCCTTGGTTTCCGGTGGGCTGCCACGAGGGCTTCCACGTCCTTCCGTCGTTCTCTGTCGCCGTACCCTTCGCATCCGGCGGCGGGCCGCTCGGGGGAGCGGTCCGCCGCCGGATCTCCCGGCGGTGGCGGCCGAGTGCCGTCCGGCTGCACGACGGCGGGTGGGGAGTCGGCCACCTGGGGCAGGACGCTAGACGTCACGGTCACGGGGGCGGGGTGAAAGGACCGCAAAGTGCCGAAGATGGACACTTGGGACCGGTTGCTGATCACCCGGTGGTCGTCGTGCGTCCGCATTGCCGTAGCCGGCCGACCGATGCGGCGGAGCGGGCCCACCTGCCCGACGGACGGTGATATGGGGAGGGTTAGGCTCCGGCCATGGACGTACTCACCAATGTCTTCGTCGCCCTGCACATCATCGGTATCGCCTCGCTGCTGGGCGGATTCCTGACCCAGATGAAGGCAATGGGAGAGGGCACGGCCCGCTTCAACCCGGCGATGCTGCACGGCGCGCTGACCATGCTGGTCACGGGCGTGGCGCTGGTGGGTCTGAACCAGGCGGACGACCAGGCGGTGAACAACCTCAAGATCGGCATCAAGCTGGCGGTCCTGGTGGTGATCCTGGGCCTGGTGTACGTCAAGCGGGACGAGGAGAAGGTCGACAAGGCGCTGTTCGGCGCGGTCGGCGGCCTGACCGTGGCCAACGTGTTCATCGCCACCCTCTGGACCTGATCCGCGCGGGACGGACCGGTGCCCGGGCGGCCGCGCCGCCCGGGCACTCGTGCGCCGGGATCAGGCGGGGCGGATGCTCCCGTAGACCGGCATGTAGTAGATGGACTCCTCGCGGACGTTCGTGCCCGGCTTGGGGGCGTGGATCATCTTGCCGTCGCCGATGTAGATGCCGACGTGGCTGATGTCGTCGTAGAAGAAGACCAGGTCGCCCGGGAGCAGATCGGCCGTCGCGACCCGGGTGCCGACCTCCACCTGGTCCCAGGTGGTGCGCGGCAGGTCCACCCCGGCGGCCTTCCACGCGGCCTGGGTGAGGCCGGAGCAGTCGTACGAGCTCGGGCCCGACGCACCCCAGACGTACGGCTTGCCGATCTGGGCGCGGGCGAAGGCGAGCACCTTGTCGGCCTTGGCCGCGTAGGTGCCGTCCTCCGTGCCGGTGCCCGGGTCCGTGGTGCCGGTGTCCGGGGCCGTCTCGCGTTCCTGGCGCTGCCGCTCGGCCTCGGCCTCGGCCCTCGCGCGGGCCTCCGCCTCGGCCTTCTCCTGGGCCTTGCGGCGCGCCTCCTCCTCCTTCTTCCGCTCGATCGCGGCGAGCCGTGCCTTCTCCTCCGCAGTCAGCTTCGACAGCAGGGTGCGTGCCTCGGCGAGCTTGGCCTGCACCGTCTGCTTGCTGGTGCGCAGGGCCTCCTGGGAGTCCGTGAGGGACTCGAGCCGCTTCGTCGCCTCCGCGCGCTCTCTGGCGGCTGCCGCCCGCTCGGTCTCGTACTCGGCGACCGCGGTGCGCTGCTGATCCGTCATCCGGTCCATCAGCTGTGTCTGGTCGAAGTACGCCTGCGGACTGTCCGCGAACATCAGCGCGGCGGTGGGCGTGACGGAACCGGTGCGGTACTGGGCGGCCGCGTAGTTGCCGAGGGCCCGGCGCGACTCGTTCAGCTTTTCGGTGCGCACGGCCGCCTCGTCGAGGAGCCGGTCCACCTCTTGGCGCTTCTCGGCGGTGGCTTCCTTCGCCTTGTTGTACTCCTGCGTGGCGCTGCCCGCCTGCCGGTACAGGTCGTCGACCTTCTTCTGCACCTCTTCGATGCTGGGCTTCGGCTCGGAGGGCGCGGCGGTCGCGCTCTGCGTGGAGAGCAGGGTCACACCGGCGAGGGCTGCCGTCGTGAATCCGACGGCGGGGGACTGCTTTGCGGTTCGGCTGCGGGGCTTGCGATGCGACGCCAAGGCCGGCATCTCCTTCTTCCGTGGACCGCCTACCGGGTTAGCTGTCGGGTTCGGGCGAACGGAAGGCGCCCTACGGACCGAGCGGAACGCGGTCCGATTCACCCCGGTACTGCATGGTGGGTCCCCGGTTCCGAACTCCGTGGACGGGAGGCCGGATTCGGCGCAGGCCGCCCGTTCGGCGTGGTTCGCCGGGAGGGGTGCGGGCCGCCTGGTCGAGCACGCTAGCCAACTCGTGCAGCTGCTGTGAAGGTTGATGTTCGATATGTCCGATACATTTTCGTGACCTTTTCTGCGGCCCGCTCCGGGCCGGGCCCCCGGTCACCGATCGGTCGCCCGGTGGATGTGGGCGGTCACCTACCGTGGCCGCCCCTGGTATCCGCGTGCGGCCACGATTGTCGGTCCGGCCGCCTAGACTCGTTAGGCGATGAGCAGCCTCTTTGACGACAGCTTCCTGGCGGACCTCCAGCCCCGAGCGGACGAGCACCCGCCGCCGCCCGAGGAGCCGGCTCCGGAGCAGATTCCGGACGACCTCTTCCAGGGCGCGTTCGACGTGCCTCCGGCCCGCGACGGGTACTACCGCGACGGCGCGCCGCGCCCCGTCGTGGACCCCGCCGCGCTGCTCGAAGGGCTGAACGAACAGCAGCGCGCCGCTGTCGTGCACACCGGGTCGCCCCTGCTCATCGTGGCCGGCGCCGGCTCCGGCAAGACCCGTGTGCTCACGCACCGCATCGCCCATCTGCTGGGGACGCGCCATGTGCACCCCGGCCAGATACTGGCGATCACCTTCACCAACAAGGCCGCCGGCGAGATGAAGGAGCGCGTCGAGCAGCTGGTGGGTCCGCGTGCGAACGCCATGTGGGTCATGACCTTCCACAGCGCGTGCGTGCGCATCCTGCGCCGCGAGTCGAAGAAGCTGGGCTTCACCTCGTCGTTCTCGATCTACGACGCCGCCGACTCGAAGCGGCTGATGTCGCTGGTCTGCCGCGATCTGGACCTGGACCCGAAGAAGTTCCCGCCGAAGTCCTTCAGCGCCAAGATCTCGAACCTGAAGAACGAGCTGATCGACGAGGAGGCCTTCGCCGACCAGGCTCTTGGGGGTACCTCCCAGGCGGGAGGCTCTGAGGGAGGCTTCGAGAAGACGCTGGCCGAGGCGTACCGGATGTACCAGGCGAGGCTGCGCGAGGCCAACGCGCTGGACTTCGACGACATCATCATGACGACGGTCCATCTCCTCCAGGCGTTCCCGGACGTCGCCGAGCACTACCGGCGCCGCTTCCGGCACGTACTGGTCGACGAGTACCAGGACACCAACCACGCTCAGTACACGCTCGTGCGCGAACTGGTGGGCACCGGTTACGAGGACCTGGACCCGGCCGAGCTGTGCGTCGTCGGTGACGCCGACCAGTCGATCTACGCCTTCCGCGGCGCGACCATCCGCAACATCCTCCAGTTCGAGGAGGACTACCCGGACGCGACCACGATCCTGCTGGAGCAGAACTACCGCTCCACCCAGACGATCCTGTCCGCAGCCAACGCCGTCATCGAGCGCAACGAGTCCCGCCGCCCCAAGAACCTGTGGACGAACGCGGGCGAGGGCGCCCAGATCACCGGCTACGTCGCGGACACCGAGCACGACGAGGCCCAGTTCGTCGCCGACGAGATCGACCGGCTCACCGACCAGGGCGAGGCGAAGGCGGGCGACGTCGCCGTCTTCTACCGCACGAACGCACAGTCGCGTGTGTTCGAGGAGATCTTCATCCGCGTCGGCCTGCCCTACAAGGTCGTCGGCGGTGTGCGCTTCTACGAGCGCAAGGAGGTCCGCGACGTGCTGGCCTATCTGCGCGTCCTCGCCAACCCCGAGGACAACGTCCCGCTGCGCCGCATCCTGAACGTTCCGAAGCGCGGCATCGGCGAGCGCGCGGAGGCGATGGTCGACGCGCTGGCGCTGCGCGAGAAGATCACCTTCCCGCAGGCCCTCAAGCGGGTCGACGAGGCCTACGGCATGGCGGCCCGCTCCGCCAACGCGGTCAAGCGGTTCAACGTGCTGATGGAGGAGCTGCGGACGATCGTCGACTCGGGCGCCGGTCCCGCGGTCGTGCTGGAGGCCGTGTTGGAGCGGACCGGCTACCTCGCCGAGCTGCAGGCGTCCACGGACCCGCAGGACGAGACCCGCATCGAGAACCTCCAGGAACTGGCGGCCGTGGCACTCGAGTTCGAGCAGGAGCGCGGGGACGAGGAGGGCGCCGGCACGCTCGCGGAGTTCCTGGAGAAGGTCGCGCTCGTCGCCGACTCCGACCAGATCCCCGACGAGGACGAGGAGGGCACCGGCGTCATCACGCTGATGACCCTGCACACCGCCAAGGGCCTCGAGTTCCCCGTCGTGTTCCTCACCGGTATGGAGGACGGCGTCTTCCCGCACATGCGGGCGCTGGGGCAGACGAAGGAGCTGGAGGAGGAGCGGCGCCTGGCGTACGTGGGCATCACCCGCGCCCGCGAGCGGCTCTACCTGACCCGCTCGTCGATGCGCAGTGCCTGGGGCCAGCCCTCGTACAACCCGCCCTCGCGGTTCCTCGAGGAGATCCCCGAGCGGCATCTGACCTGGAAGCGGACGGGCCCGATGGCCGCCCCTGCCGGGCCCACGTCCGGCATCGCGTCCTCGTTGTCGTCCGCGCGTTCGCGCGGCGGTGCCTCGGGCTTCGCCACCCGGCGTACGAGCGACAAGCCGGTGATCTCGCTGGCGGTGGGCGACCGGGTCACGCACGACCAGTTCGGCCTGGGGACCGTGATCGAGGTCAAGGGCTCCGGCTCGGAGGCACAGGCGACGATCGACTTCGGGGACGAGAAGCCGAAGCGGCTGTTGCTGCGGTACGCGCCGGTCGAGAAGCTCTGACGCAAGGCGGGCTCGCTGCTCGTCGGGTTCGCGGTTCGTCGGGCTCGCTGCTCTGCCGAAACCGGTGGGCGGCGATCGATGAGTTTCCGTGTGATCCGCGGTCTTCACTGACAGTTGGTGCACGCGGCCGCGAGGCCGGCCACAACGGCACCTGCCGCACTGCTGAGAACCAGTCACGAGATCCAGGAGATCCACGATGCGCACCCTGATCAGCACCGCCTTCGTCTCGCTCGACGGCGTGATGGAGGCCCCCGGCGGGGAGCCCGGTTACCGGAACTCGGGCTGGACCTTCAAGGACATGGAGTTCGTCCCGGAGGCATTCGAGATCAAAGGCCGGGAGCAGAAGGAAGCCACCGCGATGCTGCTGGGCCGGGCCAGCTACGAGGCGTTCAGCCCCGTCTGGCCGGACATGGACGAGTTCGCCGACTACAGGCCGATGCCGAAGTACGTCGTCTCCACCACGCTCACCGAGGACGACCTGGTGTCGAACTGGGGCGAGCACACGATCCTGCGCTCGCTCGACGAGGTTGCCGCGCTGAAGGAGACGGAGGGCGGCCCGATCATCATGCACGGCAGCGCCGCCCTCAACCGGAGCCTCTCGGACGCCGGCCTGATCGACCGCTACCACCTGCTCGTCTTCCCGCTGCTGCTCGGCGCGGGCAAGCGGCTGTTCAGCGACACGGACAAGGACACCCAGAAGCTGAAGCTCGTCGAGCACGAGGCGTACGCCAACGGCCTGCAGAAGAACGTCTTCGACGTCGTCCGCTGAGGACCTGAGGACGCCCCGGGCGGCTAGGTGGGGTCGATGCCGTGGCTGCGCAGCCACGGCAGCGGGTCGATGGCCGCGCCGCCGCCGGGCCTGACCTCGAAGTGGAGGTGCGGGCCCGTGGAGTTGCCGGAGTTGCCCGAGTAGGCGATGACATCGCCGGCCTTGACCGAACCGCTGCGGATCTTGGTGCTGCTCAGGTGGCAGTACCAGGTCTCCGTGCCGTCCGCCGCCGTCACGATGGCCATGTTGCCGTAGGCGCTGTTCCACTGCGTGCGGACGGTGCCGTCCGTGGCGGCCATGACCGGGGTTCCGTACTGGACGGGGAAGTCGATACCGGTGTGCAGCGACATCCAGTTGACGCCGGACTGACCGTAGTACGCGCTCAGCTGGTGCAGCTTCACCGGCAGCATGAACTTGGGGCGCAGCGCCTCGCGGCGTGCGGCCTCCTCCTCGCGCTTCTTCTTCTCCGCCGCCTGGCGCGCCTTGAGGTCGAGGCGCTCCTGGGTGCGGGAGGCGCGGTCGCCGAAGTCGCGGGCGTCGGCGCTGAGCGCGGCGAGCTGCGTGTCCATGGCGTTGTTGGCGGCGACCGGCTCCACGGAACCGGGGTCGGGGGCCGCCACGTTGCCCTTGTCGTCCTGCGTCTCGCCGCCGAGGCCGCTCACGGAGGCGGCGGCGACGCCGGCCACGCCCATCACGCAGGCGGACGGCACGGCGACGGTGAGGAGAGCGGAGCGCTTGGCCGGCGTACGGCGGCGGCCGCGGCCACCACCGGCACGGCGGACCGGGCGCGGTTCGACGGGGGTGGCCGCCACGACGGGAACGGCGGCCATCGTCCGGGTCAGCGCGTTGTGGTCCGAGTCGTCCTCGGTTCCGGTGACTTGGGGCTCGGCCTGCTCGCCCTCGTCCGCCGGCTCGTACTCCGCCGCGTAGGCGGCTTCCGGACCGGTCGGCTGCTCGGCCGCGGGTTCCGTTTCGAAGGCGGCGGACTCGTACGCGCCGCTTTCGTACCCGCTGCTGTCGTACGTGCTGTTGTCGTACGTGCTGTTGTCGTACGCGTCATTTGTCTCGTACGTGCCGTACGACTCGTGCGGTTCGTACTCGGCGGGCTGCGGGAATCCCTGGTCCGGAACGAACTGTTGGGGGACCAGGCCGTCCGGCGTGGCGGTCGTGGAGTTCCACGCGGTGGCGTCGTAGCTGCCGGTCTCGAAGGTGCCCGGCGCCCACTGGGCGGTCGCGTCGTGGGCGAAGGTCGCCGCGGCCGTCTCGTACTGGCCGGTTCCGCCCGTCTCGTTCCAGGCGCTCGCGTCCCACTGGCCGCTGGTGTCGTACTGGCCGGTCGTGTCGTACTGCGCGTACTGCTGCTGCTCGTAACCCTGGTCCTGCGGCGGCTGTTGGGCCTGCTGTGCCGAGCCGGCGTAGGCGTCGTATCCGACGGCGGGGGCGGCACCGGTGTCCCACTGGGACGCGTCGTACTGGCCGCTGTGGTCCGCCTCGCGACTGCCCGGGAGGGCGCCGAAGAGCGGGTCGGAGTCGAAGCTGCCGGTGGCGTAACCGCCGTACCCGGCGTGGGCGTGCTGGTCGTTCACCAACTTCTCTCTCGCCTCGGCAGCAGGACCTGTTTTCCGGGAGCCTGTTTGCACAGGGGGTCCCCGGGGGAAGCAGTGGCGCGACTGTACCCGGCGGTACGCGACGGCGACAATCTTCGGCGGCATCTACGCAATCAGGAAACGGGCATTCGGTCGCGTTTCGGCGGTCTCGGGTCGGAGCTTTGGCCCTACGTTCGAGAAATGTTCGATCGGTCGGTGCCGATCGGTCGGCTCAAGCGACGGAAGCGGACGCCGAAGAGGAGCCGGCGGAAGGGGTGCGAGACCCGTCCATGTCCGACACACCCGACTCGAGTGCCTCGCGGATGCTGTCGGCGACCGCGGGGTGAACCGGCAGTGCGAGATGGCCGATTCCGCTCACCTGCACGTTCTGTGCGAGAAGGTCCGGATGGTCGACGCGGGCCGTCTCGACGGGTGCCATGATCCGGTCGAGATCGCTCCAGAAGCTGATGAACCGGGTGCGGCAGCCGGGAGCAGGCAGCCGCAGCTCCTCGATCACCGGCGAACCCGGCCGCATCTGCCGCACGATCGGATGCGCGCTCGCGAGCGGCGCCACGGTGGTGCCCGAGTGCGGGGTGCCGAGCGTGACCAGCGTGCGTACGCGACGGTCGCCGCCGAGGCGCTGGACGTAGTAGCGGGCGATCAGGCCGCCGAGGCTGTGTCCGACGATGTCGATCTCGTGCCGGCCTGTGCGCGCGCAGATCTCCTCCACGTGGCGGCCGAGCAGATCCGCGGCGGCGCGGATGTCACAGGTGAGGGGCGAGTAGTTGAGGCATTCGACCGGGTGCGGACCGCGCCGGGCGAGGGCCCGGCGCAGCAGTACGAACACCGAGCGGTTGTCGGCGAAGCCGTGGAGCAGCACGGTCGGCACCACGGCCGGTGACCTCGGCAGCGCGGGCGGGGAAGGGCGGCGGCGGGGGCGGCGCTCCGGGGTGAGGCCGGTGGGGTAGAGGATCAGATGTCCGGCGAGGATCACCAGCTCCAGTGCGGTGGCCCGCAGGAGCGCGGCGGGCAGACGTGGGGTCCTCACGACGACCTCCCGTACGGCACGGCGGGGGCGGCTCTCCCCCGCGTGCCCTCATGGGAAGCGCGCATGACCGAGGCCGGTGCGCGGTGCGGCGTCTCCCGCGCCCCGGCGTCGCCGTACCGCCGGGCCGTGCGGCTGTCGGCGCGGCGGTACGGCGACCTGTGGTGGACCTGCGGCGACCTCCCGTTGCGTCCGTGCCTGCGGGGCCGCGCGGGGGGCGTGCGCGGTGCCTGACGCGGGTACGACGCTCAGCGAAAATGTCCCACGTGTGATTTCCCCCTCCCCGCGTGCCGCGAAACGGCGACGTGCGGGATGCTGGAGATAACGTTCGTTCACTTCCCCGCGTCTCGGTACGGCCCGCGGGGAGCCAGGAGGCAGTGATGGGTGTGACTGGTCCGATCCGCGTGGTGGTGGCCAAGCCGGGTCTCGACGGCCACGACCGCGGCGCCAAAGTGATCGCGCGGGCGCTGCGCGACGCCGGTATGGAGGTCATCTACACCGGGCTCCACCAGACGCCCGAGCAGATCGTCGACACGGCGATCCAGGAGGACGCCGACGCGATCGGCCTGTCGATCCTCTCCGGCGCGCACAACACGCTCTTCGCGAAGGTCATCGCGCTGCTCAAGGAGCGCGACGCGGCGGACATCAAGGTCTTCGGCGGCGGGATCATCCCGGAGGCGGACATCGCGCCGCTGAAGGAGCAGGGCGTGGCGGAGATCTTCACTCCGGGTGCGACGACGGCGTCGATCGTGGACTGGGTCAACGCGAACGTCCGCGTGGCCGCGTAGCCCGGGACCGGCCACGTTTCTCCGTGCGCGGCCCGGTCCAGGCCGTCGGTGTCCGGGCGGGCCCGATCGCCCTTGCCGACAAGCGGTCGCCGGCGCGTACCGGCCCTGATGGGGAGGTGCCACCGGCCCTCGTGGGTGACCACCGGGCGAGGGGCGGGGCCGAGGAGTGGGGTGCCCGGACGTGAGGCGTCGTGAGGCAGGGCTGGGCAGGTGCGGGAAGGCAGTCCGGGTGCCGCGTCGCGGAGGTCCCGGCCCCCGCAACCACTCACCGGCGCAGCCGCCCCGCAACCCGGCCCGGCCGTCGGGCGCTTCGCGACCTACCGGGTCAGTTCCTCGGACATCGTCGCGCGCAGCCGCAGCGTCGAGACAAGGCGCTGGAACGCCTCCGACCAGTAGCTTCCCGCGCGCGGTGAGGCGTCCTCCTGGTCGTCCGGCGTTGCCGTGAGGATCTCCAGGCGGCCCGCCTCGTCGGGGGACAGGCAGCGCTCCGCGAGCCCCATCACGCCGCTGAAGCTCCAGGGATAGCTGCCGGCGTCCCGGGCGATCTCGAGGGCGTCGACGACGGCCCGGCCCAGCGGCTCCGCCCACGGCACCGCGCACACGCCGAGCAGCTGGAACGCTTCCGACAGGCCGTGCGCGGCGATGAACTCGGCCACCCAGGAGGCGCGATCGTCGTCCGGCAGCGCGGCGAGAAGCTTCGACCGCTCGGCCGGCGACGTCGTGCCGGGCCCGGTCGACGGGGGTGTGGCGGGCGAGCCCAGCAGGGCGCGGGACCAGTCCGCGTCGCGCTGCCGCGCCGCCGCCCGGCACCATGCCGCGTGCAGTTCGTCCGCCCAGTCGTCGGACACCGGCAACGCCACGATCTCGTCGGCCGTCCGCCCGCCGAGCCTGCCCGGCCAGACGGACAGCGGGGCCGCCTCGACGAGCTGGCCGAGCCACCAGGACCGTTCGCCGCGTCCCGACGGCGGGGTCGGGACGATGCCGTCACGCTGCATGTCCGCGTCGCACTCGTGGGGCGCCTCCACGGTGATCGCCGCCGTGGTGTCTCCGCTGCGGTCGATCGCGACGCAGGACGCGGCGCGTGCGGCCATGCGGCCGGCGAGCGCGGAGCGCGGCAGCGCGGAGAGGAGTTCCGCGGCCGTGGACCGGACGTTCCTGCTGCGGTCGGACAACGCCTGCTCCAGGAACGGCTCGTCCGCGTCGGACAGTCCCGCCCGCAGGGAGTCGAGGAACATCAGCCGGTCCTCTGCCCGCTCCGTGGACCACGTCGAGCCGAGCAACGTCCGGGCGGCACCGGAGTCATGGGCCCGTACCGTGGCGAGCAGCGCGACCCGTTCCGCGAACAGTCCTTCCTCCCACAGCGTGCGCACGGCTTCCGTGTCGTCCACGGCGGGCAGGACGGAGCCCGCGGATCCGCCGCGCAGCGCGTATTTCCACTCGGGGTTGAGCCGGGCGAGCCACAGACCGCGCGGCCCGGCGAACTCCAGTGCCTGCGGGCGCAGGTCCGTGCGGGCGCGGGCGGCATCGAGCAGCGCGGGGAGGACGGACGCGGGCGCCCGGTCCCCGTGTTCGTTGGCGGCGGCGAGCCATTGGGGAAGCAGCTCGGTCAGATCAGGGGCGGTGCCGCGTCTGCCGCCGGAGGCGGCGGGACCGGCACGGTCGGCCAGCAGTTGCACGAGCCGCCGCCGCGCCGGCTCCGGCAGGGCACGGCGGGCGTCGTGCGGCGCGGGCTCCGGCGCCCGGCCGGCCGGCGCCGCGGGCCGCAGTCCCGCCCGGCGCCGTACGGTGTACAGCGCCGCGGCGTCGAGCAGCGCGACGGGTGCGTCCTTGCCCACGGGTGTCAGTCCGGCCTGCGGCGTCCGGCGGTCGGTGCCGAGCAGCGCCGAGGTGACGATCTCTTCCCACGGTGACGTACGGGACGTACTGGTGGTGCGGGTCATGTGGTCTCCCTCGCGTTCCTGGGCGTTCAGATCAGCGGGACCGTTTCGGACATGTCCGCGGGCCACGCCGTCAGCGGCACGAACCCCCGGTGGCCGAACTCGCCGAAGACGGTGACCGGCCGGCCGCCGGCGAGCGCCACGAGTTTCCACAGTCCGGGGCGGGCGAGCGCGACGGGTGCGACGGGCAGCGCGTCGCTGCCGTCGGCGTCGACGAGCTGCCAGCCGTCTCCGTCCGGCACGGGCACGACCTCGGTGAGGGTGACCGGCCACGAATCCAGCCACGGGTCGTCGCGCAGAGCCTGCCCGTACGCGTCGACCGCGGAGGCACACGGTCCGCCCGGCGGCGGTGCGTCGATGGCGACCGGCAGGGTGAACTGCTCGCCCAGTTCGGCCCTCGGACCGCTGCCGGTGTGCGCGGTGGCCTCGGCGTCGATCATCAGCCCCACGGGGAGCGCCTGCTGCGGCGCCCGGCCCGCCGCACCGAAGGACAGCAGCAGCACGGCCCGCCGTGACGCGCGTCCGTACAGCCAGATGCGGCGTGTGGTGAGCTTCCCGTCGAAGGAGTCGTACTGGGCGAGGATCAGCCAGCGGTCGCGGACGGCCGGGCCCTCGGCGGCGGAGGGAAGCCCGACCCTGGTGCGGACCGTGGCGGCGAGGCGCTCCGGAAGCTGCTCGCGCCCCAGCCAGGCGGTGTCCAGCAGATGGACCAGGGAGCATTCCTCCAGGAGCCGTACCGGCCAGCCGGGGCCCGAGCCCGGGATCGCCCCCATGTCCCTGACCCGTGCGGCGAGTCCCGGAGCCTGGGCGTCGACCATGCGGGCGGCGGTCTCCTCCCACAGTCCGTACCCGGACTGTTCGGCCGCCGCGAGGCCGCCGCGCAGCAGATCGGCGAGTCGCTGTTCCAGTTCGCCGGCGCCCGCGGTGATCCGCTCGGCGCGGCGCTCGGCCCGCCGTCCGGCGGCGTCCGGGTCGGCGCTCTTCGCGGCCGCGCCGGGTCCGGTGTCCGCCTGCTCGCGGCCGGCGGCTCGCCTTCTGCGACCCGACAGCCATTCCTCCGCCCAGTCGGGCACGGAGCCGGAGCCGGACTCCGGGACCGTCTGCTCGTCGGAGGCCCAGAGCAGCAGCAGTGCCAGCGCGTGCTTGCACGGGAACTTCCGGCTCGGACAACTGCACTTGTACGCGGGGCCGGTGGTGTCCACGACGGTCTGGTACGGCCTGCTGCCGCTGCCCTTGCACAGACCCCACACGGCCCCGGAGCCGTCGCACCCCGCGGCGGACCACGGCCCGGCAGTGCCCAGCTTGCTTCCCGCCCTGCGTGACGCGTCGTCAGGAGCCAGGGACAACACCTGCTCCGTCGCCCAGCGGGCACCCTGAGCCAGGGCGCCCGCCGCCGTTTCCCCGTTTGTCAGAAGCATGGGAACGACGCTACGGCCGACCACTGACAATCGCCCCGGCCCGCGAATTGCCCCGCTCCCGCACGCTGTTGGCTTCGTGTCCCCTTTGCTACGTTGAGACGGTCGGCAAACCATGGCATTCGGGGGATACACCATGAAGCGCTCCAACCGCACGGCGCTCCGCGCCGTCACAGCTGTCGGCGTCGTCACCGCCCTGGTCTTCGCCCTCGCCGCGTGCTCCGACGAGGCGGTCGAGCAGATCGACAAGGCGGTCGACGAAACGTACGAGGTGACGTACGAGGTCACGGGCAGGAACGTCGACTCGATCCAGTTCCACGACGGTGGCGGAGATGCGCTGAACCCGAAGATCGAAACGGTGGACAGGCCCACCCTGTCGTGGAAGAAGACGGTGACGCTGCGCGGCATCATGCCCGCGGCCGTGATGCCGGTCGCCGCCGATCCGGCCGGCGCCGAGGTCATGTGCAGGATCACGCACCAGGGCAAGGTGCTCGCGGAGGAGGCGGGGGAGGGGCTGCTGACCTCGGGCGGCTGCGTGGGGGAGTCCCCGGTCGGCGGCTGACCGCCTCCGAGCACCGCGCGTTTCAGTCCTGACCTGCGGTCATGTCGCCGTGCCGGGGCGGCTGTCAGTGGCATGGTGCACGGTTGTCCCCACATCGGGTCGAACGATCTGGAGGGGGATCCATGACCGTGTCAGAAACCGTCGCGACGACCGGAGCCGAGGCCCTGCGGCCACACGCGGAGGAGGCGTTCGCCGACGAACTGCGGGCGCTGGCCGCGCTCGACGACCGCCCGCGGCCGGTGAACTGGCGGATGTCGCCGTGGGCCGTCGCCACTTATCTGCTCGGCGGCACACTCGCCGACGGCACGGTGATCACACCCAAGTACGTGGGGCCCCGCCGGATCGTCGAGGTCGCCGTCACCACGCTCGCCACCGACCGCGCCCTGCTGCTCCTCGGCGTGCCGGGCACCGCGAAGACCTGGGTGTCGGAGCATCTGGCCGCGGCCGTCAGCGGTGACTCGACCCTCCTCGTGCAGGGCACCGCCGGCACCCCCGAGGAGGCCATCCGCTACGGCTGGAACTACGCCCAGCTGCTGGCGCACGGCCCCAGCCGCGACGCGCTCGTCCCCAGTCCGGTCATGCGCGCCATGTCCGAGGGCATGACCGCCCGGGTCGAGGAACTGACCCGTATCCCGGCCGACGTGCAGGACACGCTCATCACGATCCTGTCGGAGAAGACGCTCCCCGTCCCCGAGCTGGGGCAGGAGGTGCAGGCCGTCCGCGGTTTCAACCTCATCGCCACCGCCAACGACCGCGACCGCGGGGTCAACGACCTGTCGAGCGCCCTGCGCCGGCGGTTCAACACCGTCGTGCTGCCGCTGCCCGAGACGCCGGATGCCGAGGTCGACATCGTGTCGCGGCGCGTCGACCAGATAGGGCGCTCCCTCGACCTGCCGGCCGCGCCGGAGGGCCTGGAGGAGATCCGCCGCGTGGTCACGGTCTTCCGCGAGCTGCGCGACGGCGTGTCCACCGACGGCCGCACGAAGATCAAGTCCCCGTCGGGCACGCTGTCGACGGCGGAGGCGATCTCCGTCGTCACCAACGGTCTCGCCCTGGCCGCGCACTTCGGTGACGGCGTGCTGCGGCCGGGGGACGTGGCGGCCGGGATCCTCGGCGCGGTCGTGCGCGACCCGGCGGCCGACCGGGTCGTCTGGCAGGAGTATCTGGAGACCGTGGTGCGCGAGCGGGACGGCTGGAAGGACTTCTACCGCGCCTGCCGCAAGGTGAGCGCATGACCGGCCCGCTCCTGCTCGGAGTCCGCCACCACGGACCGGGCTCGGCCCGGGCGGTGCGGGCCGCGCTGGAGGCGGCCGCGCCCGCGGCCGTACTGATCGAGGGCCCGCCGGAGGGCGACGCCCTGCTGCCGCTGGCCGCCGACGAGCAGATGCGTCCGCCGGTCGCCCTGCTCGCCCACGCCACCGACGACCCGGGCAGAGCCGCGTTCTGGCCGCTGGCCGAGTTCTCCCCCGAGTGGGTGGCGATCCGGTGGGCGCTGGCCAACGACGCCGCGGTGCGCTTCATCGACCTGCCCGCGGCGCACTCGCTCGCGCTGACCGACGAGCCCCACGACGAGCCCCACGACGGGCCAGGGGAGCCCGGCGGGCCCGGGCCGTCCGGGGAGGGGGCACAGGACACCGCGGAGGTACGGGTGGACCCGATCGCGGTGCTCGCCGCCACGGCCGGGTACGACGACCCGGAGCGCTGGTGGGAGGACGTCGTCGAACTGCGCGGCGGCTCCGGACCGGCGGCGTCGTCCGCGGCGGGCGTGCCCGCCCGCCCCGTGAGCGCGGCACCGGCGGACGCGGCGGTG
Organism: Streptomyces peucetius; assembly: GCF_025854275.1. Taxonomy (NCBI): domain Bacteria; kingdom Bacillati; phylum Actinomycetota; class Actinomycetes; order Kitasatosporales; family Streptomycetaceae; genus Streptomyces; species Streptomyces peucetius. The sequence goes on from NZ_CP107567.1 coordinate 4,824,206, forward strand.
GGTGTCGCCGGCGAGGACGCCGGTCCGTTCGCGCCGTTCGCCGCGCTCGAGGAGGCCATGACCGCCCTCCGGGAGACGTACGGCCACGGCGGACACGACAGGGACCTCGTCCGCGAGGCCCATATGCGGCTCCGGCTCCGCGCTGCCGGAAAGGAGTTCGGGGACAGCGCCGTCGCCGTCGTCTGCGGCGCATGGCACGTCCCGGCGCTGGCGGCGAAGTCGACGGTCACCGCCGACAAGGCCCTCCTCAAGGGGCTTCCCAAGGTCAGAACCGAGACGACCTGGGTGCCCTGGACCCACCGCAGGCTGGCCCGCCGCTCCGGGTACGGCGCGGGCATCGACTCGCCCGGCTGGTACGGGCACCTCTTCGGCGCGCCCGACCGGCCCGTCGAGCGGTGGATGACCAAGGTCGCCCGGCTGCTGCGCGACGAGGACCGCATGGTGTCGTCGGCCCATGTCATCGAGGCCGTCCGGCTCGCCGGGACGCTGGCCGTCATGCGGGGCCGGCCGCTCGCCGGGCTGACCGAGACGGTCGACGCCGTCCGGGCGGTGATGTGCGACGGCTCCGACGTGCCGCTCGACCTCGTCAGGGACCGGCTCATCGTCGGCGACGTCCTCGGGGAGGTCCCCGAGACGGCGCCCGCCGTGCCGCTCCAGCGGGACCTGACCCGGCAGCAGCGCAGCCTGCGGCTCAAACCCGAGGCGCTCGAGCGCGAGCTGGACCTCGACCTGCGCAAGGAGACCGACGCGGCCAGGAGCAGGCTGCTGCACCGGCTGCGGCTGCTCGCGGTCGGCTGGGGCGAACCGGCCACGGGCCGGGGGAGCACCGGCACGTTCCGGGAGAGCTGGCGGCTGCGCTGGGAGCCGGAGCTGTCCGTGAAGGTCGCGGAGGCCGGTGTCTGGGGCACCACGGTGCTCGCCGCCGCCACCGCCAAGGCCGAGGCGCGGGCCGTCTCCACGGCAGCGCTCGCCGAGATCACCGCACTCGCCGAGCAGTGCCTGCTCGCCGAACTGCCCGACGCGCTCCCCGTGGTGATGAGGGCGCTCGCCGACCGGGCCGCTCTCGACGCCGATGTGGGCCGCCTTGCCCAGGCACTCCCCGCGCTGGCCCGTTCCCTGCGGTACGGCGACGTGCGGGGCACCGACACGGCCGCGCTCGGCGAGGTCGCCGCCGGGCTCGCCGAACGGATCTGCGTCGGCCTGCCGCCCGCCTGCACCGGACTCGACGCGGACGGCGCGGCCGGGATGCGCGAACATCTTGACGGCGTGCACACCGCCGTCGGCCTCCTCCCGGACACCGGCGGTACGGGCGAGCGCTGGCGGTCCGTGCTGCACAAACTCGCCATCCGCGACACCGTCCCGGGAGTGATCCGCGGACGCGCGGCCCGGCTGCTGCTGGACGAAGGGCGGCTCGAGGAGGACGAGGCGGCGCGCCTGATGGCTCTCGCGCTCTCCCCGGGCACGCAGCCGGCCGAGGCGGCGGCCTGGATCGAGGGCTTCGTCGGCGGTGCGTCCGGCGGAGGGCTGCTGCTGGTCCACGACGAGCGCCTCCTCGGCCTCGTCGACGCGTGGCTGACCGGCGTACCGGCGGACTCCTTCACCGACGTGCTGCCGCTGCTGCGCCGCACCTTCTCCGCGTACGAACCGGGGGTGCGCCGCACGCTCGGCGAGCTCGTCCGGCGAGGGCCGGGGGCGGCGGAAGGGCCGGCGCGGACGGACGCCGCCGCACCGGGCTTCGGGCCCGGCCTCGACACGGCGCGCGCGGACGCGGTGCTCCCCGTGCTGCGGCTGCTGCTCGGCATCGACGACAACGACCTGGCGGGGGTGGCCCGATGACTGCGGACACGAGCACGCACACGGACGACGAGCGGCTGCGGCGGTGGCGGCTGGTGCTCGGCGGCGAGTCCGGCGCGGACGGCACCGGCCGCGCGCTCACCGGCACGGACGCGGCGATGGACGGAGCGCTCACCTCCCTGTACGGCGGCAGGGGCGCAGGCACGGGTACGGGATCCGGCAGCAGGGACCGCGGTGGCGCCAGGTCGGCGGGGCTCGGCGCCTCCGCGCCGTCGGTCGCCCGGTGGCTGGGCGACATCCGCACGTACTTCCCCAGCTCGGTCGTCCAGGTCATGCAGCGCGACGCGATAGACCGGCTCGGCCTCTCCGCCCTGCTGCTGGAACCGGAGATGCTCGAGGCCGTCGAGGCGGACGTACACCTCGTCGGCACCCTGCTCTCCCTCAACAAAGCCATGCCGGAGACGACGAAGGAGACCGCCCGGGCCGTGGTCCGCAAGGTCGTCGACGAACTGGAGAAGAAGCTCGCCACCCGCACCCGGTCGACGCTCACCGGCGCGCTCGACCGCTCGGCGAGGATCAGCCGGCCGCGCCACCGTGACATCGACTGGGACCGCACGATCCGGGCGAATCTGGGGAACTACCTGCCGGAGTACAACACCGTCGTCCCCGAGCGGCTCATCGGCTACGGCCGCGCGTCGCAGGCGGTGAAGAAGGAGGTCGTGCTCTGCATCGACCAGTCCGGATCGATGGCCGCGTCCGTCGTCTACGCGTCGGTGTTCGGCGCCGTGCTGGCCTCGATGCGCTCCATCGCGACCCGGCTCGTCGTCTTCGACACGGCGGTCGTCGACCTGACCGACCAGCTGGACGACCCGGTGGACGTCCTGTTCGGCACCCAGCTGGGCGGTGGGACCGACATCAACAGGGCGCTGGCGTACTGCCAGTCGCAGATCACCCGCCCCGCCGACACCGTCGTCGTACTGATCAGCGACCTCTACGAGGGCGGAATCCGCGACGAGATGCTGAAGCGGGTGGCGGCGATGAAGGCGTCCGGGGTGCAGTTCGTCACTCTGCTGGCACTCTCCGACGAAGGTGCGCCGGCCTACGACCGTGAGCACGCGGCAGCCCTCGCGGCACTCGGGGCACCGGCGTTCGCCTGTACCCCGGACCTCTTTCCGGATGTCATGGCGGCAGCCATCGAAAAGCGACCGCTCCCGATACCGGACGTGGCTGCCCACCGCTAGCAGCACGCGTCCGGTACCGGGCCCGTCACCGGACCGGCCCACGGCGTGGCCATTGCGACGAACGTCACGGGCGACGCCGCGCCGCTCGCCGGAAACACGGCCGGCCGGGCGCGGGGCGTCGTGTCCGACGCGACACCGGGCTCCCTGCCGTACGGCATCCGGGCAATGGCCCGGTCAGGCACCTGTCAGGTGTCTGACCAGGTGTCCAGCGCCGGCCGGGACGTCCCCGCGGTCACTTGGGCGTCACTGCCACGCCTCGGTACGGGGCCGCGCCGGCCCGGTCCGTCCGCCCCGCCGGGGCGGAATCTGTGACCGTAATCACCGCTCGGGTGTGATCTGCGATTTAGGGGCGAACGTCCGGCGGGGATAACCTGCCAGGCGGACATGCCGCGCCCACGGACACCGTGTGTGCCTCCCTTGTGACAGACGCAGTCACGTTGCCCTTCGCGGCACGCCCACGCAGACAACGAACCGCGATCATCAGAAAAGGGACGGACGCGCGTGGACCTGTTCGAGTACCAGGCGAGGGACCTCTTCGCCAAGCACGGTGTACCGGTGCTGGCCGGTGAAGTCATCGACACGCCTGAGGCGGCGCGCGAGGCCACCGAGCGGCTGGGCGGCAAGTCGGTCGTCAAGGCGCAGGTGAAGGTCGGTGGCCGCGGCAAGGCCGGCGGCGTCAAGCTGGCCGCCAGCCCGGACGAGGCTGTCGCCCGTGCGACGGACATCCTCGGGATGGACATCAAGGGCCACACGGTCCACAAGGTGATGATCGCGGAGACCGCTCCGGAAATCGTCGAGGAGTACTACGTCTCGTACCTCCTCGACCGCACCAACCGCACCTTCCTGGCCATGGCCTCCGTCGCCGGCGGCATGGACATCGAGGAGGTCGCCGCGACGACCCCCGAGAAGCTGGCGAAGGTCCCGGTCGACGCCAACGAGGGCGTCTCCATCGAGAAGGCCCGCGAGATCGTCGCGCAGGCTCAGTTCCCGGCCGAGGTCGCCGAGAAGGTCGCCGAGATCCTGGTGACCCTGTGGAAGACCTTCATCGCCGAGGACGCGCTCCTCGTCGAGGTCAACCCGCTGGCCAAGGTCGCGAGCGGTGAGGTCCTCGCCCTCGACGGCAAGGTGTCCCTCGACGAGAACGCCGACTTCCGCCAGCCGGAGCACGAGGCCCTCGAGGACAAGGCCGCAGCCAACCCGCTCGAGGCTGCCGCCAAGGCCAAGAACCTCAACTACGTCAAGCTCGACGGCGAGGTCGGCATCATCGGCAACGGCGCGGGTCTGGTCATGTCGACCCTCGACGTCGTCGCCTACGCCGGTGAGGCCCACGGCAACGTGAAGCCCGCCAACTTCCTCGACATCGGCGGCGGCGCCTCCGCCGAGGTCATGGCGAACGGCCTCGAGATCATCCTCGGCGACCCGGACGTCAAGTCCGTGTTCGTCAACGTCTTCGGTGGCATCACCGCCTGCGACGAGGTCGCCAACGGCATCGTCCAGGCCCTCCAGCTCCTCGCCTCCAAGGGCGAAGAGGTCACCAAGCCGCTGGTCGTGCGCCTCGACGGCAACAACGCGGAGCTGGGTCGCAAGATCCTCTCCGACGCCAACCACCCGCTGGTGCAGCGTGTGGACACCATGGACGGTGCGGCCGACAAGGCCGCCGAGCTCGCCGCTGCGGCCAAGTAAGGGAAGAGGGACTGTAGAACCATGGCTATCTTCCTGAACAAGGACAGCAAGGTCATCGTCCAGGGCATGACCGGTGCCACGGGCATGAAGCACACCAAGCTCATGCTGGGTGACGGCACCAACATCGTCGGCGGCGTGAACCCGCGCAAGGCCGGCACGTCCGTCGACTTCGACGGCACCGAGGTACCGGTCTTCGGCACCGTCGCCGAGGCGATGGAGAAGACGGGCGCGAACGTCTCCGTCCTCTTCGTGCCGCCGGCCTTCGCCAAGGCCGCCGTGGTCGAGGCCATCGACGCCGAGATCCCGCTCGCGGTCGTCATCACCGAGGGCATCGCCGTCCACGACTCCGCCGCCTTCTGGGCGTACGCGAAGTCCAAGGGCAACAAGACCCGCATCATCGGCCCGAACTGCCCCGGTCTCATCACGCCGGGCCAGTCCAACGCCGGCATCATCCCGGGCGACATCACCAAGCCCGGCCGCATCGGTCTCGTGTCCAAGTCCGGCACGCTGACCTACCAGATGATGTACGAGCTCCGTGACATCGGCTTCTCCTCCGCCGTCGGCATCGGTGGCGACCCGGTCATCGGTACGACGCACATCGACGCGCTCGCCGCGTTCGAGGCCGACCCCGACACCGACCTGATCGTCATGATCGGTGAGATCGGCGGCGACGCCGAGGAGCGTGCGGCCGACTTCATCAAGGCCAACGTCACCAAGCCGGTCGTCGGCTACGTCGCGGGCTTCACCGCCCCCGAGGGCAAGACCATGGGCCACGCCGGCGCCATCGTCTCCGGCTCCTCCGGCACCGCGGCGGCCAAGAAGGAGGCCCTCGAGGCCGCGGGCGTCAAGGTCGGCAAGACGCCGACCGAGACGGCCAAGCTGGCGCGCGCGATTCTCGCCGGCTGACCTTCCGCAGTACATGTGTGGGCCCGCCCCCGGTCACCCGGGGCGCGGGCCCGCGCGCGTACCGGCGCGGCCGCTCAGTCCGGCATCGGCACCAGGCGCTCCGGTCCGCCGCTCACCGTGTCGCGCAGCGCCCTGTCCTCGGCCGTCAGCACGTGCGGGCCGTGCTGGGGCGCGGGCACGCCTTCGATCTGCCGGGCCGCCGACATCGGCGGTTCGTACTGTCGCGGGGCGGTGATCACCGTGAAGACGGTGGCCGCGGCAATCAGCGCGGTCGCCGTGGCGACCGTCCGCGTCCACGTCCGCGCCCGGCGCTCGCAGTCGCTGCGCACGGTGCACGCCGGCGTCGTGAGCGGCTCGGGCCCGGCGCCGGACAGTGCCCGCAACCGGTCCCGCAGCAGGCTCGTGTCCGCCAGTTCGGGGAGCCGTTCGGCCAGTGCCTCGCGCGCGTGCAGAAGACGGTTGGCGGCGGCCCGGGTGCTGGCCTCCGTCTCGGCCGCGGTCTCCGGCAGGCCGAGCCCCAGGCCGTCGTGGAGCAGCAGGGTGCGGCGGTAGGCCGGGGCGAGTTCCTGGAACGCTTCGAGAAGTGAGCCCCGGGGGTCGTCCGCGGGCAGCTCGTCGGGGTAGCGGTGGACGGCCCGCAGCCGGTTCCACGGGGACATGGCGTACTCGTACGCGACGGCCCGCACCCAGCCCGCCGGGTCGCGGTCCATGGCGACCTCCGGCCAGCGCTGCCAGGCGAGGTGGAACGCGTGCTCGACCGACTCGAGGGAGAGCCGGCGGCGGCCGCTGAGCAGATACGTCTGGCGTACGAGCCCCGGGGCAGCACTCTCGTACAGCGCGTCGAATGCCTCCTCCGGCCCGGGCGCGGGCGGCCGCGGCGCCACCAGGACGGGAACGGCGGCGGGAACGGGGACGGGGCGGTCCGTCGCGGCCGGGGCGTCGACGGCGGCGGGCCGGGACTCCGGCGGCCGTTCCCCGGCCCCGGGAGCAGAGGGTGCGCGGCCCCGGTCCACGGGCGGCTGCTCTTCCTGTGCGGCGAACGACCCGAGCAGCCTCGCGTACGTCTCACGCTTGCGCCCCCTGGGGTTCGTCCGCCCGGTCTCCCAGGAACGGACCGTCACCCGGGTGACGCCGACGGCCGTCGCCACGGCGTCCTCCGAGAGCGACCTGGCCTCCCGGAGCCTGCGCCGCTCCTTCGGAGGCGGCAGGGGGATGCCGGATCCGGAGCGGGTGGTGCTCTTGGTCATGACGGGCCCCCAGCGGCACAGCACTCGACGAAAAAGCACATAAACGTATCTTGAGCGACACATCGGTCGTTGGCTCGTTACACGGATAAAGCGCGTGTCGTTGGCAGCATGGCCGCGTGACCCAAGTGACCGGACAGAGCCCCCCGATGCCGCAAACACCTGTCGCCGTGCAGGGCGGCACATCGGTCGCGCTGGTCGCCTCGCTGGTGCGCGGCGCGACGGCCGCCGGACTCGGGCTCGGACTGATCACCGTGTTCGTGATGGTGATGTGGGTCAGCTCGCCCTTCCTGGACAGCGACCCGGGCGACGCGCTGCGTGTCGCGGCGGCGCTGTGGCTGCTGGCCCACGGCACCGAACTCGTACGGGCGGACACCCTCACGGGAGCCCCCGCACCCATGGGGGTCGTGCCGCTGCTCCTCGTCGCCCTGCCGGTCTGGCTGGCGCACCGCGCGGCGCGCGACGCGCTGGAGCCGGACCCGGGCCGGCCGAGGCCGTCGGCGTGGAGCGCGCCGACGATGGTGGCCAGCGGGTACGTGCTGGTCGGAGCGCCGGTCGTGCTCTACGCCGCGGGTGGCACCTTCGCCGCGGACCCGCTGAGCGCGCTGTTCCATCTGCCGCTCGTGACGCTCCTGGCGGCGGCCTCCGGTGCGTGGAGCGCGAGCGGACGTCCGCTCGGCCCGCTGCCGTCATGGGTGCCGCAGGGACTGCGGGTCGCCCTGGCCCGCACCAGGGTCGCGGCCGCCCTGCGGTCCGCCGGCGCGGGTGTGCTCGCGCTGCTCGGCGGTGGTGCGGTACTGGTCGTGACCTCGGCGGTCTGGCACGGGCGGGCGGCGCAGGAGTCGTTCCTGACGTTGTCGGGGGAGTGGTCGGGCCGGGCGGCGATCGCGCTGCTGGCGCTGGCGCTGTTGCCCAACGCGGCGGTCTGGGGCGCCGCCTACGGCCTGGGGCCCGGCTTCGCCCTCGGCACGGGCGCGACGGCCACACCGCTCGCCCTGGCCGGCACGCCCGCCGTGCCCGACTTCCCCCTGCTCGCGGCGGTACCGGAACAGGGGCCCGGCACACCGCTGCACTGGGCGGCCGCCGCGGTTCCGGTCGTCGCGGCGGCGGTGGTCGCCTGGTTCACGGTGGGCGCGGCGGCGCCTCGGTACGGGGCCCGCGAGACGGCCTGGCGGTCCGGCCAGACCGCGCTCACGGCCGCGCTCGGCGCGGTCGGCTGCGCCGGGCTCACGGCCGTGCTCGCCGCGTCGTCCGGCGGCCCGCTCGGCACGGGCCGGCTCGCCGCGTTCGGGCCCGTGTGGTGGGCGGCCGGCCTCGCGGCGCTGGCCTGGACCGCCGGCTTGGGCGTCCCGCTGGCGCTGGCCCTGCGGGCCTGGCGCCTGCGGACGCCGGTGCGGGGGTGGTGGCGTGGGCTGCTGCCCCGGCGGTCCGCGGAGGCTGCCGACGGGGCGCCGCGGTGGTGGCGTGGGCTGCTGCCCCGGCGGTCCGCCGAGGCTGCCGACGGGGCGCCGGCGGCGGTCCCCGTGGCGCCCGTCGCCGAGTCCCCGGCGCCGGACACGGACGTCGGCGCGGACCTGGACACGGAGCTGGGCGCTGACCTCGGCGCGGACTCCGGCAGGGAGCTCGGCACGGGCCTCGACGCCGGGTCCGGCACCGGGTCCGGTCTCCTCGACGACGAGAGCGAGCTGTACGACTTCCTGCCGGTGGACACGTGTGCCGAGCGCGCGCCCCGCAAGGACCGCTGGGCGGCGCTGAAGGAGTCCTCCGGAGGGCTGATGCCGGACTTCCCGCCGATGCCTGTGCCGACGCCGACGCCGAGGCCGACGCCGACGCCCGACGTCGGGACCGAGACCGGGCCCGAGTCCGGGCCGGCGGTGCCACCCGTTCCCGCCCGGCCCGAGGGCGACGAGGACACCTCCCGGACACCCGAGCCGCCGCACGAGCCGACGGAGGACGACGGCTCCCGGTAGCAACCGCCGGTCCGGGACGGAGCACACGGGCCGGACGCGCGCCCGGACGGCGGCCTGAGGCCCGCTACGAGCGCGAGGGCCCGGACGGCCGCGTGGGACCTGCTATTCCTTCACGCCCAGAATGCCCCGCAGGGGCTCGGGAAGTTCCTCGTTGCAGGCGAGCTGACCGGACTTGGTCAGCGCGTCGTTCACACAGGTGTAGTAGTCGCGGTAGACCAGCTGTGCCGTGAACGACGCGGCCACGATCAGCAGCGCGATGCTCGCCATCACCAGGCCGCTCACGGCCGCCGTGATCTGCGGCCTGTTCGACGCGGCAGGAGCGGACGCCGACGCGTGCGACGGCGGGGGCGGGGGGTTCGACGGCGTGCCCCCCGTCGTCAGGGCGCCGGCGGACACCCGGCTCCCGGGCTTGGCGCGCAGGGAGCTGATGCTCCAGTACAGCGCGAGCGCCCCCAGCAGCAGAGCGATCTCGGGGAAGTCGAACAGTGCGAAGAAGAACGCCCACATACCCGACAGCAGCGCGTACCGGGCGCGGCGCTGCGCCGGGTCCGTCGGGTCCCAGCGCAGGCCACCGGGCCCGCCGGGTCCGCCGTTCCCGCCAGGACCGCTCTGCCCGGAGCCCGGGCGGCCGCCGAAGCCGCCGCCCGAACGGCCGGGTTGACGGCTGCTCCACCGGCCACCGCGGCCTGATCCCGACCCCGGTCCGGAGTCGCGGTCGGAGCCGTCGGAACCGGAGGGGTCGGAGGACGAGGAGTCGTCGTTCGACGAGGGGTGGCGCGGCTGCCACGGCTGGTCGGGCCTGCCCTCCGGCGGCGGCGCGAAGGGGTTGTTGTCGTCCGTGGACTGGCGCTCCCGCGGCAGCAGGAGGTCCGTACGACGGCGTCGGTCCGGCATCTGGTGAACGTCTTCCCCTCGTCATGCCCGTGATCGGGTCCGTCTGGGCGCGGTCCCTGCCCCCAGACGCTACCTTCCGGCCACGCCCCCGTCCCGCGGGGGCCGTTCTGTGTGCCGGTATCGTTGCTGACGGTCGACCTCTTCGTAGAGTTCCCCGTATCAGGGGATGCGACGCGTTTGTACGACCGCACAAAGTCGCACCGTAAGCCGCACCGTAACGCGAAAAGAGTTCCTCCCGTGGCTGCCGCCCGCCTCGTCGTCCTGGTCTCCGGATCGGGCTCGAATCTCCAGGCCCTGCTCGACGCGATCGCCGCCGATCCCGAAGGATTCGGGGCGGAAGTCGTCGCCGTGGGCGCCGACCGCGGCGAGATCGCCGGTCTCGAACGCGCCCGGCGCGCCGGGCTGCCGACCTTCGTCTGCCGGGTGAAGGACTTCGCCACCCGTGAGGAGTGGGACGCCGCCCTGACCGAGGCCACCGCCGCGTACGAGCCCGACCTCGTCGTCTCGGCCGGCTTCATGAAGATCGTGGGGAAGGAATTCCTCGCACGGTTCGGCGGGCGCATCGTCAACACGCACCCCGCGCTGCTGCCCAGTTTCCCCGGTGCCCACGGAGTGCGGGACGCGCTCGCGTACGGCGCGAAGGTCACCGGATGCACCGTCCACTTCGTCGACGACGGCGTCGACACCGGACCGATCATCGCCCAGGGCGTGGTCGACGTACGGGACACGGACGACGAAGACGCTCTCCACGAGCGCATCAAGGAAGTCGAGCGATCGCTGCTCGTCGAGGTCGTGGGGCGTCTCGCCCGGCACGGCTACCGCATTGAGGGACGAAAGGTTCATGTCGGTGAATAAGTCGGGTAACAAGCCCATCCGTCGCGCACTGGTCAGCGTCTACGACAAGACGGGTCTTGAGGAGCTTGCCCGCGGGCTGCACGAGGCCGGTGTCGAGCTCGTGTCCACCGGCTCGACCGCCTCGAAGATCGCCGCCGCCGGTGTCCCCGTGACCAAGGTCGAGGAGCTGACCGGCTTCCCCGAGTGCCTGGACGGCCGCGTCAAGACGCTGCACCCCCGCGTCCACGCCGGCATCCTCGCCGACCTGCGCCTGGACGCGCACCGCGAGCAGCTCGCCGAGCTGGGCGTGGAGCCGTTCGACCTGGTCGTGGTGAACCTGTACCCGTTCAAGGAGACCGTCGCCTCCGGCGCGAGCCCCGACGAGTGCGTCGAGCAGATCGACATCGGCGGCCCGTCCATGGTCCGCGCCGCCGCCAAGAACCACCCGTCCGTGGCGGTCGTCACCAGCCCCGCCCGCTACGCGGACGTGCTCGCGGCCGTCCGCGAGGGGGGCTTCGACCTGCCGGCGCGGGGGCGGCTCGCCGCGGAGGCCTTCCAGCACACCGCCGCGTACGACGTGGCCGTCGCCTCCTGGTTCGCGTCCTCGTACGCGCCCGCCGACGAGAGTGGCTTCCCCGACTTCCTGGGCGCCACCTGGGAGCGCGAGAACGTGCTGCGCTACGGCGAGAACCCGCACCAGCCCGCCGCGCTCTACACCTCCGGCAGCGGCGGCCTCGCACAGGCCGAGCAGCTGCACGGCAAGGAGATGTCCTACAACAACTACACGGACACCGACGCCGCGCGCCGTGCCGCGTACGACCACTCCGAGCCCTGTGTCGCGATCATCAAGCACGCCAACCCGTGCGGCATCGCCATCGGCGCGGACGTCGCCGAGGCGCACCGCAAGGCGCACGCCTGCGACCCGCTGTCCGCCTTCGGCGGTGTGATCGCCGTCAACCGCCCGGTGTCCGTGGCGATGGCCGAGCAGGTCGCCGAGATCTTCACCGAGGTCATCGTCGCGCCCGGTTACGAGGACGGCGCGGTCGAGGTCCTGGCCAAGAAGAAGAACATCCGCGTGCTGCGGGCCGACGGTGCCCCGGCGAACCCGGTGGAGCTCAAGCCCATCGACGGCGGCGCGCTGCTCCAGGTCACCGACCGCCTCCAGGCCGAGGGCGACGACCCGGCCGGCTGGACGCTCGCCACCGGCGAGGCGCTGTCCGCCGACGAGCTCGCCGAGCTGGCCTTCGCCTGGAAGGCGTGCCGCGCGGTCAAGTCCAACGCGATCCTGCTCGCCAAGGGCGGTGCTTCCGTGGGCGTCGGCATGGGCCAGGTCAACCGGGTCGACTCCGCCAAGCTGGCGGTCGAGCGGGCCGGTGAGGAGCGGGCGCAGGGCTCGTACGCTGCCTCCGACGCGTTCTTCCCGTTCCCCGACGGTCTGGAGATCCTGACCGCGGCGGGCGTCAAGGCCGTCGTGCAGCCGGGTGGTTCGGTCCGTGACGAGCTGGTCGTCGAGGCGGCGAAGAAGGCCGGCGTGACGATGTACTTCACGGGGACGCGGCACTTCTTCCACTGATGCGCCCCGTCGGACCGCCGCATGCCGCGGCGGTCCGGCAGCGGTGGCCCGCCCCCGCACGGGGGCGGGCCACCATGTCGTTCGGGAGGGCCGCACGCGGCCGGTGGTCAGGTCCGCTCGCGCAGTGCGCCCCAGGTGTCGGGGCCGACCACACCGTCGACGAGGAGCCCCTTGTCGCCGTAGCGCGTGATCGTGGTGCCGGAGTAGTGGGTGCACTGCGAGATCCACGCCGGTGCGACCGGTTTGGGCGTGGTCCCGGCCGGGCCGGGGTGACACCGGGCCGCGGCGCGGCCGTCTCGCGGCCGGGAGCGGAGCTGTCGACGGCCGTCGGCGACAGGGAGGACGCGGACCGCACGGGGTGGTCGGCGGCCCATGCGCAGGACTCCTCGGCGCCCCGCCCCCTCGCAGACGTGGGCCGGCACGGCGGGCCCGGGCAGTGTCGATCTGCTCGCCGTAGCGGTCGCGCAGCTTGTTCACGTAGTGCGCTTCGCGCTCCGCGCCGATCGCACGCAGACGCACCCGGCGCGCGCACTCGGCGTCTGCCACGGCGATGGCGGTCTCCGCATCGAACGCGGCGTCCGCGGGCTGCTCAAGGGCGATGTCGACGGCGGCCTGCCTGACGTCGCCCGGGCCGCAGTACGGGTGGCCCTCGGCCCGCATGCACCGGGACCAGGCCGCCAGCGCGGCGGCGAACCGCTCGTCCTGCATCAGGTCGGGGACGTACGACGGCGTACGTCGCCGTGCGGCTGTAGTTGCTGAGCGACCAGTACGTGTCCGTCGCGGTGATCCGGCCCGCACAGCGCGAGACGCCGCCGTGCGGAATGGTCAGCAGGGAGTGCGTACCGGCCGATGCTCCCCCGGCCGAAGCGGAGGGTCTCTCCAGGCGACAGCCATACCGGGCCCCGGCACCACGATGATGGTGTACATGAACTCATCCCTTCCCCCAAGGTGCCGCCGTGAGGGTAGGGAACGCCGATAAACATCTGCATGACATGCAGGCCGGTACGGCGCCACGCGTGATCGCGCGGCGCCGTACCGGCCGAAGGCGTCAGGCGTTCATGCGCTCATGCCGTGCTCAGCACTCGCCGCGCCAGTGGAAGCGGTCGATCGTCCTGCCGCAGTCCGGGAAGTTCCCCCGCCCCTCTGCCGTGCCGTAGTGGAGGCACATGCTGCCGCCTTCCCTGAAGTACACCTGCACATGGTCGTATCCCGGCTGCGGATCGCCGTTGTTCCAGAACGACTTGCGCAGGCCGCAGGCGCTGCTGGGCTCGTCGGTGTCCGACCTGCAGACCGTGCCGGTGCCGTCGGCGCCGGAGTAGAAGCAGACGCTGCCCGCCGGGCAGTCCTGCCAGGCGGCCGGTGTGTCCGAGCAGTTCCGGCTGGTGCCGTCCGGCCATTCCCTGTTGGTGCCCGTGTACTGGACACCGTCGAAGTGCACGGCCACGCGGTGGCGTACGTCGGTGAAGTCCCCCGATGCCAGATAGCGCTGCTCGTAGTGCAGATGGGCCCAGCCGGAGGCGCCCGTCGTCCCGATGCGTCCGATCCGGGTGGACGGCAGGACCGTCTGCCCCTTGCGGACGTAGGTCGTGGGCGCGTCCTTGAGGTGGTAGTACGCCGTGAACCAGCCGTTGCCGTGACTGATCTGGATGGTGTTCCCGGAGCCGTTGTCCCAGTGGGTGGCGGAGACCGTGCCGGCGGCGGAGGCGAGGACCGGCTTGCCGTCGGAGCCGGTGTTGCCCTTCACGAGGATGTCCAGTGCCGGGTTGTGGTCGGAGCCGTAGGTGTTGAGCTGCCACGCCGTGCCGCACGGGAACGGCATCCGGAACGGCGGCTTGGCCGCCGCCGTCGTGCCGGCGGCCCGGCCGGACCCTCCGGTCGGCCGTGGCGGAGACGGTCCCGCCCGCCAGCCCGAGCACCGCGACCCCCGCGAGCAGCACGGCCCGCAGCCTGCCCGGCCGGCCGGGCCGCGTCCGTCCGTGCATGTACCGCAGCATGATCCCCCCAGTGGACGGTGCCGACGCCGTCTCCTCGGGCGGCATCGGCACACATGCTGGGGCCGGGGGCACCTCCCGGGACACCTCGGACGTACGAGGGTGTGTGCCGGGACCGGCCGGGCGAGGGTTGCCCCCGGGCGCCCCGGAAAGGTCGAAGGCCGTGAACCCGCCGGGGCGGGTTCACGGCCTTCGAAGCGGCAGCGCGGCGGGACTTACGCGCGCTGACGGTTGAACCAGGCGCCACCGTCGGACTTGCCGACGAACACGGCGACGAGGATCGCGAGAACGGTGTGCACCAGGCCCACCAGGATGAACGGGTAGATACCGAGCACCGCGGTGATGATGCCGAACACCATGGCGGCGATGCGGATGCCGTTGCCGCCGCTGCCGAACTTGGCACCGAGGACGATGGCGAACACACCCCACGCGAGGATGAGCGCCACCACGAACCAGATGACGCCGATGGAATAGTCGGCGGCCTCCTGGAACTGCAGCTCGTCGCGGAGTGCCGGGTCGTCCTTGGCCGCGCTGACGCCGAAGGCGGTCAGTGCGCCGAGGATCACACCGATCATCTGGAGACCGCCGATGACGAACAGCATCACGCGGGCCGCCTTGACGCCGCCCGGCATCTCCTGCGGACCGACCGGCGCGTAACCGCCGCCGCCGTACGGCTGGACCGGCGGGGCCTGGGGGTAGCCGTAGCCGGGCTGCTGGCCCTGCTGCTGGCCGTAGGGGTTGTTCGGGTCGCCGAAGCTCATGGCGGGTTCCTCCGTGTGAAATGCGGGGACGACGCGGTCCGAGCGGAGGAACTGCACGGTCTTTACTGTTTTGCCCCCCGGCACTGCCCGCGGCACTGCGCGGCTCATCGTCGTCTGAGAGTTGACTTTTTGTCCAGCCGGTATCCGTATGTGTTGTGCAAGTGCAACCTGTTGGCCATCCGATCGTCGAGACGCGGGGCGAGCGGATTGGAACCGGGGCGGGTGCATCCGCGAGGATGGGGGTATGACTGCCCAGATTCTCGATGGCAAGGCCACCGCAGCCGCGATCAAGTCCGAACTGACCGCCCGCGTGGCGGCCCTCAAGGAGCGGGGTGTCACGCCCGGCCTCGGGACCCTGCTCGTCGGGGACGACCCGGGGAGCCGCTGGTACGTCAACGGCAAGCACCGTGACTGCGCACAGGTCGGCATCGCGTCGATCCAGCGCGAACTGCCCGACACCGCCACCCAGGAGGACATCGAGGCGGTCGTACGGGAGCTCAACGAAAATCCCGAGTGCACCGGTTACATCGTTCAACTGCCCCTTCCCAAGGGCATCGACGCCAACCGGGTGCTGGAGCTGATGGACCCGGACAAGGATGCGGACGGGCTGCACCCGATGAGCCTCGGCCGGCTGGTGCTCGGCATCGAGGGGCCGCTGCCGTGCACCCCGTACGGCATCATCCAGCTGCTGCGCCACCACGGCGTGGAGATCAAGGGCGCGAACGTCGTGGTCGTCGGGCGCGGCATCACCATCGGACGGCCGATGCCGCTGGTGCTGACCCGGAAGTCCGAGAACGCGACGGTGACGCAGTGCCACACCGGTACGCGTGATCTCTCCGCCCATCTGCGCCAGGCCGACATCATCGTCGCTGCCGCCGGTGTGCCGCACCTGATCCGGCCCGAGGACGTCAAGCCGGGCGCGGCCGTGCTCGACGTCGGCGTCAGCCGCGACGAGGACGGCAAGATCGTCGGCGACGTCCACCCGGATGTCGCGGAGGTGGCCGGCTGGGTCGCCCCGAACCCGGGCGGTGTCGGCCCGATGACGCGGGCGCAGCTGCTGGTCAACGTGGTCGAGGCGGCCGAGCGCGCGGCGTCGGCCGGGTCCGCGGCCTGACGGGTGGCTGACCCCATGGAGGTACGCATGGACAACGGCGCCGCCCACGGTTCGGGCGACGCCGCCCGGCAGGCCGGGCCGGACGCCTCGGGCGACGCCGGGGCCGGCCGTCCCGCGGCCGGCGGGACGGCGGCCGGCGGCGATGTGCCCGGCCGCGAGGTCGAGGCCGAAGCCGACGCCGAGGCGGGCGCCGGGGCCGCCGAGACGTCCGGGGAGCCGGAGGACGGTCCGGAGGACCGCCGGACAGGGTCCCGGCGGCCGCCCGCCGTTACGACCGACACCGCGCGCCCCGAGGGCGGCGGTCGCGCCGCGTCCGGGGACGCTCCCGCCCCCGCCCGCCAGTGGCCGCTGCTGAGCGTGCTCGCCCTGGTCGGCGGCGGCCTGCTGTTCGTCGGCACCGACGCGTTCGCCGACGCGGTCCGGGTCGGCACGATCCTGATCGGCGCCGGACTGATCCTCGGCGCCGTGCTGCGCCGCGTCACTCCGTCCGTCGGCATGCTCGCCGTTCGCTCCCGGTTCACCGACATGATCACGTACGGCCTGCTCGGCACGGTGATCGTGCTGCTCGCGCTGGTGGCGCAGCCGAAGCCGTGGGTCGATGTGCCCTTCCTGGAAAACGCGGTTCATTTCACGGTGCGTTAGCGCCGGGGTCCGAAGTGTCGCCCTCTCGCGCGAGTAGCGTGATTCGGAGATGGCCCGTTCGTCACCCACCGTGGCAGCGGACCGGTTGCCGCGCGAGAGGGACGTTCACCCGATGGCCAAGATCAAGGTAGCCAACCCAGTCGTCGAGCTCGACGGCGACGAGATGAGCCGCATCATCTGGCAGTTCATCAGAAACAAGCTGATCCTGCCGTACCTCGATGTCGAGCTGCACCGCTTCGACCTGGGCATCCAGCATCGCGATGCCACCGGCGACCAGGTCACCGCCGATGCCGCCGACGCGATCGCGCGGCACGGCGTGGGCGTCAAGTGCGCCACGATCGGGCCCGACGAGGCGCGGGTCGAGGAGTTCAACCTCAAGGCGATGTACCGATCGCCCGACGACACGATCCGCGAAGCCCTCGGCGGTGTCGTCTTCCGTGAGCCCGTCGTCCTCAAGAACGTTCCCCGCCCCGTGCCGCGCTGGACGAAGCCGGTCGTCGTCGCCCGGGGCGCCTTCGGTGACCAGTACCGGGCCACGGACCTCAAGATCCCGGGCCCCGGCACGCTGACGATGACGTACCTCCCCGAGGACGGCTCGGACCCGGTCGAGGTCCAGGTGCACGCCTTCCCCGGCCCCGGTGTCGCGATCGGCATGGCCGATCACGACGCGTCGGTCCGCGACTTCGCGCGCGGCTCGTTCCGGTACGCCCTGGCCCGCGGGCTGCCCGTCGTCCTGTCGACGAGGAACACCGTCCTCAGGAGGTACGACGGCCGGTTCAAGGACCTCTTCCAGGAGGTGTTCGACGCCGATTTCGCGACGGAGTTCGACCGGGCCGGCCTGACGTACGAGCACCGTCCCGTCGAGGACATGGCGGCGGCGGCGCTTGCGTCGGAGGGCGGCTTCCTGTGGGCGTGCAAGAGCCACGACGGCGACGTCCAGTCGGCCGCCGTCGCGCAGGGCTTCGGCTCTCCGGGGCTGATGACCTCGGTCCTGGTGTCCGCGGACGGCAGGACGGTCATGGCGGAGACGGCGCACGGCACGGTCACCCGGCACTACCGCCGGCACCAGCACGGCCGGGCGACGTCGACCGACCCGATCGCCTCGGTCCACGCCTGGTCACGTGGCCTCGCGCATCGGGGGAGGCTGGACGGCACACCGGAGGTCGTCCGCTTCGCCGAGGTGCTCGAGCAGGTGTGCGCGGAGACCGTCGAGGGCGGCCAGATGACCAGGGACCTGGCGCTGCTGATCTCCCCCAACCAGCCGTGGCAGACCACGGAGCAGTTCCTGGACACGCTCGACGCCGCCCTGCAGAAGAAGATGGCGGACCGCCTGCCGCTGTGAGTCGCCGGGCCCCCGGTACAGCCCCCGTTGCAGGGCGACGGCGCCCGTCCTCTCCCCCGAGGGAGGACGGGCGCCGTCGTGGACCCAGAGTCATGCACGCGCCAAGGTCGTTCAAGGGACGGCTGTGGCCTGTGGCACGGAAGTGACCATTCCGCCATGGTGTGACCGTCGTGCTACGGCGGCGGGGCTCGACCGGCTCCGTACACCCCGATGGCGGCAGTGGCGGACCCGGCGGACACGAAGGCGTGCACGCTCAAGGCCGGGACGGACGGCTGCACTTCCGGGCAGTGACGCGCGCGCGGCCGCGACGGCGTGAGGCGCGCCACAAGGGGGTGGGGATTGGGCCGGGCACGGGTCGGATAGCCTGACCGCTGGAAATCTCTTCACGTCAAGATTCGGCCCGGGCGTGGAGATGAGGTCCCGCACGAGGGGCAGGGCCCCACCGCCAGCTGTCTTACGGAGATCGCCATGACCCGCACTCCCGTCAACGTCACCGTGACCGGCGCGGCCGGCCAGATCGGCTACGCGCTGCTCTTCCGCATCGCCTCCGGCCACCTGCTCGGCGCGGATGTGCCGGTCAAGCTGCGCCTGCTCGAGATCCCGCAGGGCCTCAAGGCCGCAGAGGGCACCGCCATGGAGCTCGACGACTGCGCCTTCCCGCTGCTCAAGGGCATCGAGATCACCGACGACCCGAACGTCGGCTTCGACGGCGCCAACGTCGCGCTGCTCGTCGGCGCCCGTCCCCGCACCAAGGGCATGGAGCGCGGTGACCTGCTCTCCGCCAACGGCGGCATCTTCAAGCCGCAGGGCAAGGCCATCAACGACAACGCCGCGGACGACATCCGCGTCCTGGTCGTCGGCAACCCGGCCAACACCAACGCCCTGATCGCCCAGGCCGCCGCCCCGGACGTACCGGCCGAGCGCTTCACCGCCATGACCCGCCTCGACCACAACCGCGCGATCTCGCAGCTGGCCGCCAAGACCGGCGCCGCCGTCTCCGACATCAAGCGCCTCACCATCTGGGGCAACCACTCGGCGACCCAGTACCCGGACATCTTCCACGCGGAGATCGCCGGCAAGAACGCCGCCGAGGTCGTGAACGACCAGGCCTGGCTGGCCGACACGTTCATCCCGACCGTCGCCAAGCGCGGCGCGGCGATCATCGAGGCCCGTGGCGCGTCCTCCGCCGCCTCCGCCGCCAACGCCGCGATCGACCACGTCCACACCTGGGTCAACGGCACCGCCGAGGGCGACTGGACCTCCATGGGCATCCCGTCGGACGGCTCCTACGGCGTTCCGGAGGGCCTGATCTCCTCCTTCCCGGTCACCTGCAAGGACGGGAAGTACGAGATCGTCCAGGGCCTGGACATCAACGAGTTCTCCCGCACCCGCATCGACGCGTCGGTGCAGGAACTCGCCGAGGAGCGCGCCGCGGTCCGCGACCTCGGCCTCATCTGACGCACCGCGCCTGCGGTTCTCCGCCCCCGGTGGCTTCGGCCACCGGGGGCGGGCGCGTGTCGTTGGGGCTGCGGGGAATCCGTTCAGCGACGGACCCCGCCGGGGCCGGACGCAGCATTCCCCGTGTGGGCGTACACCTGCGGGGCGTCAGCCCGTGGCGGCGACCGTCGTTGCCACCGTGACCGCGACCATCGCGGCCTGCATGTTGCGGATCGCTTCACGTACGCTCTCGCCCGCCCACTGGCCGTCGGCGATCGCCGTCATCCGCGGGGCGACCTGCTTGCGCGGGAGGTCGGGGAAGGCCAGGCGGTGCAGCTTGGCGGAGTGGATCAGTGCGACCAGGCCGGCCGTGCGGTCGTCCGGGGCGGCGTCGTGGAGGACCACCGAGGCCAGGCGCTCGCGGAGTTCGCGCTCGGCCGCACCGTCCGCCTCGGGGTAGCGCCTCACCGGGAACAGGCCCAGCACCCTGTGCTGCTCCTCGGCCACCAGGCCACGCTCCCGCAGGCTGTCGATCGTGGCGCCGACAGCCTTGGAGTGGTCCTTCGTCAGCCAGTCGGTGACCTTCCGCGGCTTGCTGCGCTGGGCGGCCCAGGCCGCGAGCTGCTCCAGGCGGCCGTCGAGGAGGGCGACCCCGGTGGGGGCCTGGTCCGTGACGCGAACCCGGCCGTCGCTCACCGAGACCCGACCGGCCAGCACCAGGTCGAGCAGGATGCCGCCCGCCACGGCCCACCCGGCGGACTGCCGGTCCTTGGCCGCCCCGGACTCGTCGTCCAGCGACAGCAGCATGATCTCCTCGCCCAGCGTGACAGCCATGCGTGTTCCCCTCGGTCGGTAGTCCTTGATCAGTGGGACGAGGGGGCGGTCCGGTCAGTTCCCTTGTGGGCGCTCCGCCACTCACACCTGCCGGCAGTCGCGACAGTCGCGGCAGCACTTCGAGGTAGGCGCACATGTCCTCGTCACGCGGCTCGACCAGGGTGAAGGGACCGCCGAGCCCTGCGTGGCAACCGAGCGCGGTCGGCCTCACCTGGATCTCGATGTGCCGGTGCTGCCCGAGCTCCAGAAGATGGAGCAGCTGTGCGCGCATGACCTCCGGTTCGCCGACGGTCCGTTGCAGAACGACCTCTTCGAGGATGAAGCTCAGCGACGGTGCCGGCTGCCGCGTCAGCAGCTGCTGCCTGGCCGGCCGGGCCCCACCCGGCGTTCGATCTCCTCGTCGTCGAGCGCCGGAAGGTGCGCGACGTGCACGGCTCTCGCGTACTCCTCCATCTGCAACAGCCCGTCATGCGAACGGGGACAGGTGCTCGCGACGGCGGCCCGAGCGCTGGAAGGCATCGGGTTCGAAGACGCCCAGAAGACGGTGCAGTTGCTCAGTGTCCACATCGGTCTGCTGGTGGCCCAGGTCGAGGAGCTGGCCCTCGCGCTTCCCGTCGGCGAACAGGGCCGCTGCCACGCCCTCGCCTCGGTCGGCGAGGCGTGCCGCAAGACGCGCGCGGGCGGCGTGGCAGGGTCCGGCCCGCAGCGGCGGGCGGAACAACTGGCCCGCGTGTGCCGGGCGCTGCTGCACCACTGGGAGCGGCCCGGTCGGCGATGGCGCAGGATGGGGCGCATGTCCTCGACCACCGCGATACCTGACGCCGTCCACCTGGCCACGGACACCGGCCAGAACTCGGTGGTCGTATTCGGGATCGTGATCCTCGGCCTGCTGGTTCTGATCACGCTGTGCGTGTACCTCTTCCCGGCGTTCGCCGCGCGCGGCCGTTTCAGCGCACCGACCCTCGCCGGGACGCTGCGGGACGTGGCGCTGGTGTGTGTGACGGTGGCGCTGGCGATCTATCTGTTCGGCCTCATGTGCACCGTCCGTCTGGAGAACGAGTGGTACACGTGCGGGCCACAGCGGTACGGGTACTCATCGCCGGTGGACAGGCCCGGCCTCGAGAACATGGAGGACAGCCTGTTTCCCGTGAGCTCCGTCTGCCGCTGGTCGGACGGATACGCGTACGACTTCGTGCCGGCCTTCGTGAACCCCGTGGTCTTCACGCTGCTGTCCCTCGCGGCGATCGGGGTCATCGCGGCGGGTGCGGCACTGACGCACACGGGCGCCAGGCGGGATCTGGCAGCTCGGGATCGTCACTGAGTACAGCGGCGCCGATCGGTGCTCCGGAGAGGAGGCCCGGTCTCGTCGGCGCGCCACATCACTGGCTCGTCAGCGTCCTGCCGGACCATGCATTCGTGCCACTCGGGCTGGGCGATGCCGTTCAGACCCGCGGTGCGCACTCGGTGCCGTTCCACCCCTGGTCACCGATCCGGTCGAGCATCCGCCTCTCGAGACGCACCCACGTGTCACGGTCCGTCCGTGCCCCGACCGAGCGGC
The DNA here is from genome assembly GCF_025854275.1 of Streptomyces peucetius. Lineage (NCBI taxonomy): Bacteria > Bacillati > Actinomycetota > Actinomycetes > Kitasatosporales > Streptomycetaceae > Streptomyces > Streptomyces peucetius. Next base: position 4,846,024 of record NZ_CP107567.1, read on the forward strand.
GCTGCATTCTCGAGGCGCCGCGCCCGCGGCGATCACACGAGGAACAGCGCATGCGGTCCTCGGACACGCCGGGGCCGAGCGTGACCTCGCCGCGCGGCGCGCCGGCGCTTCCGTCAGCCGGTCGGAAGGCCGAGGCCGTAGTACGTGACGTGGTAGTCGCCGACGTACGTGCCCTCGCCGCCGACGATCAGGTCGGCCGGCTCCCGCACCCCGACGGCCTTCGCCGTGGCCACGAGCGTCTCCGCCAGTGCCCGGCCCTTGGGCTCGCCGGGGCCGCCCGCGTCGACGCGCCACACCGGGTCGTCGTCGTCCCACTGCTGTGCGGTCGCGGGGTGATCGGCGACCGTGCCCCAGCCGAGGGCGGCCGGGTCGGCGTCGTCCGGGGCGAAGCAGGCGATGGAGAGCCGTTCGCCGCAGGCGAGGTCGAACAGAAGCGGCGCGTCGTCGTCCGTGCGCCCGTAGAGCGGCATGCCGATCCGTATGCCGAGGGCGGCCGCTTCCGCGGGCAGCGGGCCGAGGAAGTACGCGAGCGAGGAGGTCACGGTCTCCCAGCTGCGGGCGCTCCAGCCGCCGGGGAAGCCGAGGCCCGCGTTGGCGGGGTCGCGGCGGGTGCCGAAGTAGCCGCTGATCGAGTGCTCCTCCCCGATGCCCTGCCGCCAGAACCAGTTCTCGGCCGGGCCGGTGGGCTGCAGGACGAGTTCGGGGCCGATGCGCCCGGCGCGCAGCTCCAGGGTGTTCCGCTCGCCGCGCCAGCGCAGGAACGGGTTGCCCCATGAGGGGCCGCCTGCGTGGAACGGGCCCATCTCGCCGTGCGAGCCCATGATCGGCGCCTTGCCGAGCGCGGCCGTCAGCTCCTCGCGTACGGCCGCGAAGGCCGCCGCCTGCGCCGTGTCGCCCGGTTCCGGCTGCCCCAGCGGGACCACCAGGCCGACGTACTCCTCACCGCCGGTGTAGCGCTCCTCGTACGGGCCGACCGGGGTGAGCCGCGCATCGCCGGTCGGCAGGCCGGTGCCGAGGACGGGCCCGGCGGCCCCGCCGGTCCAGGTCCAGCCGAGCGTGGCGGCCATGGTCCGCAGGCCGTCCGTGGTCCAGCCGCCGGGATCGGCGGAGACGAGCCGCTGCGCCAGCTCGGTCGTCGAGTTCATGTCCGTGCCCCCTGTTGTCAGGTCGTGCCTCGTGCTGTGTGAATCGAGTGGATCAAGGGGACGCGGGCGCCCCCGAATTGACGTGCACCGAGGCGATGCGGTCGAGGTCGTCGAAGAGGACCTCGACCGTGCCGCCGTTCGGGAGGCCCGCGCTCATCCGGTCGTCCGTGTGGCGCACGGGAAGGTCGTGGTGGTCGAAGTAGCCGGCGACGGAGCGGCGTGCGGAGCCGCCGACGAGGCCCGTGCCGGTGAGCAGGACGCGCGGAAGGGTGATGGCGTCGGGTTCGGCGCGGGGGACCTGGGGGTCGTCCGTGACCATGTACGCGCGGCCGTCGGGCGAGGCCTGGACGCCGATGTAGCCGGCGGCGCCGAGCACGCCCATCGCCGTGAAGGCGAGGGTCTCGACGGCGCGGCGGGGGTCGTCGTGACCGGCGAGGGGGACCAGCTCGTCGGTGAACTCGGGCAGGCCGCGGGTCTGCCCGTACGCGCGGAGCCGTTCGGCGGCCGCGGCCACCGGTGAGCCCGCGAAGCCCGGGTTGGCCCAGGCCCACAGCCACGACTCCGCGTTGACGTCGAACGTTCCGAGGAGTGAGATCCTCAGCTCCCTTCCGGACTGCCGGTACAGGCGCTGTCCGAGGTCGGCGCTCCACTCGCCCATGGGCATGAACTCGTTGAACGTCTCGAGCTGCTGCGCGCCCCAGGCGGCGTGCTGCTCGGTGAGGTGGAGGAACTGGGCGCTGAAGGTCGTGGCCATGATCCGACCCTATGGGGCGCCGTCGGCGGTCGTCCGGGCCACCGGGGAGGCCGCGCCGTGAGCCGGGTCACTTTCCGTCAATCGTTGCGCATGGTTTTTGCGGTTGGGGGCAGGCGGCCAGATCGCTGGGTCGTACGACCAGTGGAACAAATCGGTAACGAAGGGCTAAACGCGACGTGTCGGCAGTGCAAAAGACCATCCACGTGGGCGGAGAGTGGCTGACAGCCGCCTCCGGCGCCACGCGCGAGATCATCGACCCTGTCGACGCGACCACGTTCGCCGTCGTCGCGGAGGGTGGCCTCGCGGACACGGACGCCGCCGTCGCCGCCGCGCGTGACGCGTTCGACAACGGGCCCTGGCCCTCGACCCCGGTCGCCGAGCGCGCGGCCCTGCTGCGACGGGTCGCGGCCCTCCTCGAGCGGGACCGGGAGAAGATCGGCGCCCTCGAGAGCCTGGACGCGGGCAAGACCCTCGAAGAGGGGCGCGTCGACGTCGACTGCGTGCGCGACGCCTTCGTCTACTTCGCGGACCTCGTCATGAACGAGAGCGGCGGACGCGTCGTCGACGCGGGGTCCGACGACATCCACAGCGTGGTGGTGCACGAGCCGCTCGGGGTCTGCGCTCTGATCACGCCGTGGAACTACCCACTTCTGCAAGCGAGTTGGAAGATTGCCCCGGCTCTGGCCGCGGGCAACACTTTTGTCGTCAAGCCCAGTGAGATCACCCCACTGACCACCGTCGCGCTGATCGGTCTGCTGGTCGAGGCCGGGCTGCCCGCCGGCGTCGCGAACATCGTCACCGGTGCCGGCGACCCCGTCGGTGCCCGGCTGGCCGACCACCCCGGCGTGGACCTCGTGTCCTTCACCGGAGGGCTCGCCAGCGGCACCAAGGTCGCCCGCGCGGCCGCCGACAGCGTCAAGAAGGTCGCCCTCGAACTCGGCGGCAAGAACCCCAACGTCGTCTTCGCCGACGCCTGCACCACCCCCGAAGGCTTCGACACCGCCGTCGACCAGGCCCTCAACGCCGCGTTCATCCACAGCGGCCAGGTCTGCTCCGCCGGATCGCGGCTCATCGTCGAGGAGTCGCTGCGCGAGCGGTTCGTCGCCGAACTCGCCCGCAGGGCCGAGAAGATCCGCATCGGCCGCGGCACCGACTCGGGCGTCGAGTGCGGTCCCCTCGTCTCCGCGCAGCAGCTCGCCAAGACCGAGGACTTCGTCGCCTCCGCGCTCGCGGAAGGCGCGGTCCTGCGGGCCGGCGGCGAGAAGCCCGAGGGCCCCGGATACTTCTACCGGCCCACCGTCCTCGACCACTGCCACCGCTCCATGCGCGTGATCCGCGAGGAAATCTTCGGCCCGGTCCTGACCGTCGAGACCTTCCGCACCGAGGAAGAGGCCCTCGCCCTCGCCAACGACACCGAGTACGGCCTCGCCGGCGCCGTGTGGACGGCCGACGCCGGACGCGCCCGGCGGATGGCCCGGCGGATGCGGCACGGCACCGTCTGGATCAACGACTTCCACCCCTATCTGCCGCAGGCGGAGTGGGGCGGCTTCGGCAAGTCCGGCATCGGACGCGAGCTGGGGCCCACCGGACTCGCCGAGTACCGCGAGGCGAAGCACATCTACCAGAACCTCGCCCCGCGCCCCGTGCGCTGGTTCGCGGGCTGAGCCAAGGAAACGCACACCATGACCGACCACATCCACGAGTACGACTATGTCGTCGTCGGCGGCGGCACCGCCGGCTCGGTGATCGCCTCCCGCCTCACCGAGGACCCCGGTGTCACCGTGGCCGTCATCGAGGGCGGCCCGAGCGACGTCGGCCGTGACGACGTGCTGACCCTGCGCCGCTGGATGGGCCTGCTCGGCGGGGAGCTCGACTACGACTACCCGACCACCGAGCAGCCCCGCGGCAACTCGCACATCCGGCACAGCCGTGCCCGCGTGCTCGGCGGCTGCTCGTCGCACAACACCCTCATCGCGTTCAAGCCGCTGCCGTCCGACTGGGACGAGTGGGCCGAGGCCGGCGCCGACGGCTGGGACGCCGCGGCCATGGACCCGTACTTCCACAAGCTGCGCAACAACATCGTCCCCGTCGACGAGGCCGACCGGAACGCGATCGCCCGCGACTTCGTCGATGCCGCGCAGACCGCGCTCGAAGTGCCGCGCGTCGAGGGCTTCAACAAGAAGCCCTTCCACGAGGGCGTCGGCTTCTTCGACCTCGCGTACCACCCGGAGAACAACAAGCGTTCGTCGGCGTCGGTCGCCTACCTGCACCCCTTCCTCGACCGGCCGAACCTGCACATCGCCCTGGACACCTGGGCGTACCGGCTGGAGCTGGACGGGACGCGGGCGACGGGCGTGCACGTCCGCGCCAAGGACGGCGAGGAACGGGTCGTACGGGCGCGGCGCGAGGTACTGGTGTGCGCGGGCGCCGTCGACACGCCCCGGTTGCTGATGCACTCCGGCATCGGGCCGCGCGCCGACCTGGAGAGGCTCGGCATACCCGTCGTCCACGACCTGCCGGGTGTCGGCGAGAACCTGCTCGACCACCCGGAGTCGGTCATCGTCTGGGAGACCCACGGGCCCATCCCGGAGAACTCCGCGATGGACAGCGACGCCGGACTCTTCGTACGGCGGGACCCCGAGTCCGAGGGCCCCGACCTGATGTTCCACTTCTACCAGATCCCCTTCACCGACAACCCGGAGCGCCTCGGCTACGAACGCCCCGCGCACGGTGTGTCGATGACCCCGAACATCCCCAAGCCCCGCAGCCGCGGCCGGCTCTACCTGACCAGCGCGGACCCCGAGGTCAAGCCGGCGCTGGACTTCCGTTACTTCACCGACGAGGACGACTACGACGGCCGCACCCTCGTCGACGGGATCAGGATCGCCCGCGAGATCGCTGCGCGGGAGCCGCTCGCCGGCTGGCTGAAGCGCGAGGTCTGCCCGGGACCGGAGGTCACCTCCGACGAGGACATCAGCGAGTACGCGCGCAAGGTCGCGCACACCGTCTACCACCCGGCCGGAACCTGCCGGATGGGTGCCGTCGACGACGAACTCGCCGTCGTCGCACCGGACTTGAGGATCCGGGGCCTCGAAGGCGTCCGGATCGCCGACGCGTCCGTCTTCCCGACGATGACGGCTGTCAATCCGATGATCGGCGTCCTCATGGTCGGGGAGAAGTGCGCCGACCTGTTGGGCGCGGAAGCCGACAAGAGGGGCGGGAACCGATGAAGTCAGATCCCATGAAGCAGGCAGAGTCGATGGAGTCGGAGCCGAAGTCGCAGTCCGAGCCGCAGTCGGAGCCGAAGGCCGGGACGAACGCGTCGGACGCGAACGTCTTTGTGACCGAGGTGTCGGACGCCGGCGTGCCGGAAACGGCGGAGCCGGTCGCGAAGGCCGGCGGACCCGACGATGCCGCCGACGACGGCGGGCAGCCCCTCGTCTTCTCCGTCCGTGACCTGTGGAAGGTCTTCGGCCCGAAGGCGGCCAAGGTCCCGGCCGACCCGGAGCTCGCCGCCCTGAACCCCGCCGAGCTGCGCGAACGCACCGGCTGCACCGCCGCCGTACGTGACGTCTCCTTCGACGTCCGCAAGGGCGAGGTGTTCGTCGTCATGGGCCTGTCCGGCTCCGGCAAGTCGACGCTGGTGCGCTGCCTGACCCGGCTGATCGAGCCGACGTCCGGGTCGATCGCCATCGACGGCGAGGACGTGCTCTCCATGGACACCACGCGGCTGCGGGAACTGCGCCGCCACCGTGCCTCCATGGTCTTCCAGCACTTCGGTCTCCTGCCGCACCGGTCGGTCCTCGACAACGTCGCCTACGGCCTGGAGATCCAGGGCATGGGCAGGGCCGCGCGCCGCTCGCGCGCCGCCGAGGTCGTGGCGAAGGTCGGCCTGGAGGGCCTGGAGCACCGCAGGCCCGGCCAGCTGTCCGGCGGTCAGCAGCAGCGTGTCGGACTGGCACGTGCCCTTGCCGTCGACCCCGAGGTGCTGCTCTTCGACGAGCCGTTCAGCGCGCTCGACCCGCTGATCCGCCGCGACATGCAGGAGGAGGTCGTGCGGCTGCACCGCGAGGAGGGCCGCACGATGGTCTTCATCACCCACGACCTGAGCGAGGCGCTCAAGCTGGGCGACCGCATCGCGCTGATGCGCGACGGCCGGATCGTGCAGCTCGGTACCCCGGAGGAGATCGTGGGCGCCCCCGCCGACGACTACGTACGGGACTTCGTCCGTGACGTGCCGCGCGAGCAGGTCATGACCGTGCGCACCGCCATGCGCCCCGCCGTCGACGGCGACGGCGAGGACGGCCCGGCGCTCGCCCCCGGCGCGACCGTCTTCGAGGCGATCGAGGCCGTGGCCCGCACCGGACAGACCGCGCGCGTCGTCGAGGGCGGCCGCTGTCTGGGCGTCGTCGGCCATGCGGACCTGCTGGCGGTCGTCGCGGGCACGACCGCCCCCAAGGGGGTGGCCGCGTGATCCACGGACCGCACCCGGCGCCGCGCCGGCACACCGACGGGCGGTGGCCCCGATGACCGCCGCCGTGTCCGCGCCCGCCGCGGAGAAGAAGAACATCACCGGACCGTCGCTGCGCGACGTCCTGCGCCACCCCGTCAAGGGCAAGCTGCTGGCGCTCGCCGCGCTCGCGGTCGTCCTCGTGCCCGCCGGGATCATGCTGTGGGGCAGCGGCACCTGGCCGGCGGCGCTGCACGTCGACATCTCCGGACCGCTCGACGACGCCAACCGGTGGGTGATCGACAACCGCGACTCCCACCCGCTCTTCCTCTACTTCCTGCTGCACCTGTCCAACACCGCCACCGACGCGGTCGGCGGCGTGTACGACGTGCTGCACTCGATGGGCTGGCTCGGAGTGCTCGCCGTCGGCGTCCTCGTCGCCTGGCGCGCCGCCGGACTCGGCCGCGCGGGCGCCAAGGTCGCCGCGACCGCCTTCGGCGCGTTCGCGCTGTGCGGGTTCCTGGGCATGTGGGACGCCACGCTGCTGACCATCGCGCTGATGGTCGTCGCCGTGGCGCTGGCCGCGCTGCTCGGTGTGCTGATCGGTCTGGCGGCCGGCCTGTCCGACCGGATCAACCGCGCGCTGCGGCCGGTGCTGGACACGATGCAGGTCCTGCCGGCCTTCGCGTACCTGCTGCCGTTCGTGCTGGTCTTCGGCACCGGCACACCGGCCGCGCTGTTCTGCACCGTCATCTACGCCGCCCCGCCCATGGCCCGTCTCACGGCGCTCGGCCTGCGCGGCGCCGACCCGTCGGTGCTCGAGGCCTCCGCGTCGCTCGGCGCGAGCCCGTGGCAGCGTCTGCGGACCGCCCGGCTGCCGCTCGCCCGCCGGCAGATGCTGCTCGGCCTCAACCAGACGATCATGATGGCGCTGTCGATGGTCGTCATCGCCGCCCTCGTCGGCGCCGGCGGCCTCGGTGAAGAGGTCTACTCGGCACTCTCCACCGTCGACGTCGGCAAGGCGCTCACCGCCGGTATCCCGATCGTGCTGATCGCCATCTGGCTCGACCGCACGACGGGGGCCGCCGGTGACCGCATCGGGAGCAGCGTCCCGGGCGGCGGCCTGCTGCACGGCCGCTCCGGCTGGGCCCTGGTCGCGGCGGGTGTCGCCGTGGCCGTGTCGGCCCGCTTCCTGATCGGCGGGGCGTGGCCCGAGGCCTGGACGTTCAACATCTCCACGCCCGTGAACAAGGCGCAGAGCTGGGTCACCGAGCACTTCTCGTCCGGCATCCCGGTGCTCGGCGGCACAGAGGTCTGGTCGGAGCAGTTCACCCTGTGGATCCTCAACCCGCTGCGGGACGGCCTGCTCTGGCTGCCCTGGTGGTCGGTGCTGCTGATCGTCGCGGCCCTGGCCTGGGTCGTCGGCACCTGGGCGACCGCGCTGACGGCCACGCTGGCCATGTCGGCGATCGGTGTGCTCGGCGTGTGGACGAAGTCCCTGAACACGCTCTCGCAGGTGCTGGCCGCGCTGGTCGTCACGCTGGTCCTGGGCGTGCTCGCGGGCATCGTGTGTGCCCGCGCGGGACGCCTCGAACGCCTGTTGCGGCCCGTTCTCGACGCCATGCAGACGATGCCGCAGTTCGTCTATCTCATCCCGGTCGTGGCGCTCTTCGGCGTCACCAGGGCCTCGGCCATCATCGCCGCGGTCGTGTACGCGCTGCCCGCGGTCGTGCGCATCACCGCACAGGGCCTGCGCGAGGTCGACCCGGCGGCCATGGAGGCGGCACGTTCACTCGGCGCCTCGACCAGGCAGCAGCTCTTCCAGGTCCAGCTGCCGCTCGCCCGGCCCGCCCTTCAGCTCGCCGTCAACCAGGGCGTCGTGCTGGTCCTCGCGGTGGTCGTCGTCGGCGCACTCGTCGGCGGTGGGGCGCTCGGCTACGACGTGGTCAAGGGCCTGTCCCGCGGCGAGATGGGCCTCGGCATGACCGCCGGCCTGGCGATCGTCTGCCTCGGCCTCGTCCTCGACAGGGTCACCCAGCCCGCCGCCCGCAAGCGTCACTGATCCGTCCGTCCGATCTGTCCGATCCGTCTGTGAGCCCTCGAAGACCCACCACCGACGTCCCCGTCACGAACAGCAGGAGCACCATCATGATCATGCGAAACCGCACCAGAGCCATCCGTACCGCCACCGCCGTCGTCGGCGCCCTGGGCGTCCTGACGCTCAGCGCGTGCAGCGCCGCGGAAACCGGCAAGAGCCAGGACGCGGCCGGCGGTGACAAGACCGTGAAGCTGACCGTTCCCTCCTGGGTCGGTGCGCAGGCCAACACGGCCGTCGCCGAGTACATCCTCGAGAAGGAGCTCGGCTACACGGTCAAGTCCCAGCAGATGGGCGAGGTGCTCGCCTGGGACGCGCTCTCCAAGGGCGACGTCGACGCGATCATGGAGGACTGGGGCCACCCCAAGGAGGAGAAGCGGTACGTCGAGGAGAAGAAGACCGTCGTCAAGGGCGGCGACCTCGGTGTCACCGGCCACATCGGCTGGTTCGTGCCCAAGTACTTCGCCGACGCGCACCCCGACGTGACGGACTGGAAGAACCTCAACAAGTACGCCAAGGAGTTCGCGACCGCCGAGAGCGGCGGCAAGGGCGAGATCCTCGAAGGCTCCCCGGACTACGTCACCAACGACGACGCGATCATCAAGAACCTCGACCTGAACCTCAAGACCAACTACGCGGGTTCCGAGGCTGCGCAGATCACGGCCATCAAGAAGTACGTGAAGGAGAAGAAGCCCTTCCTCACGTACTGGTGGACGCCGCAGTGGCTCAACGCCGAGGTCGAGCTCGTCGAGGTCAAGCTGCCGGAGTACAAGGAGGGCTGCGACGCCGACCCGAAGAAGGTCGCCTGCGCCTACCCGAACACCCCGCTGCAGAAGTTCCTCAACGCCGACTTCGCGAAGAACGGCGGTGACGCCGCCGAGTTCCTGAAGAACTTCAAGTGGTCGACCGAGCAGCAGAACGAGGTCGCGCAGATGATCGCCGGGGAGAAGCTCTCTCCCGAGGCGGCGGCGGAGAAGTGGGTCAAGGCCAACGAGTCGACGTGGAAGGCCTGGCTGCCGAAGAAGTAACGCCCTGAGCGGGCCCGGGCCCGAGGTCCAGGTGCAGGCCGGCACCCCCTGGGCCTCGGGCCCGGTTCCGGTTCCGGCCCCGGCTCCGGTTCCGGTTCCGGCCCCGGTTCCGCTGGAGCCGGGCCGGGCCCCGAGCCGTCGTTCCCATGCGCCGCGGCGCGCCGACTGGGCCGGCCGCGCGGTCTTCGCCGGCTCCACCGCCGACTTGAGGCTCAGCCCCGGGGCAGCTTCGCGCAGGGCCTTGATCGCCGGGATGGAGTCCGCCGGGCCCGTCCGCCCGCCGCGTCGAGACGCTGACGCTTCACCACCCATGCCCTTGCCCGTACAGCTCGCGGGCGATGCCGGCCACGGCGGCCTGCGCCCGGCGCTGGAGCCCCGGACCGAAGGTGATCCGGTTCGCGCCCAGGCGACCCAGCTCCGCGACCGGCAGGTCGGAGACGGGCCCGGAGGGCGACACGGAGGCGTACACGTTGATCGGGACGTCCGTCGCCGCCCGCAGCAGCGGGAGCCGCGTCGGCGGCACAGTGATCGGATACACGCAGTCCGCGCCCGCCTCCGCGTACAGCCGGATGCGCTCCACGGCCTCGGCCGGGTCGTTCACCCCGCGCACGAACGTGTCGACGCGGGCGTTCACGAACAGTTCGTCACCGGCCTCGGCGCGGACCTCCGCCAGCCAGTCGGCGTGCCGGCGCGGGTCCTTGAGCGTCTTCGTCGCACCGTCGGTGTCCTCGAGGTTGCAGCCGACCGCCCCCGTCTCCAGGACACGGGCCACCAGTTCCTTCGGCGGCAGCCCGTAGCCGTCCTCGATGTCGGCGCTCACGGGGACGTCGACGGCCCGTGCGATACGGGCGACGGCGGCGAACATCTCCTCGGGCGGAGTCGCGCCGTCCTCGTACCCCAACGACGCCGCGACCCCCGCGCTCGGCGTCGCGAGGGCGGGGAAACCGGCGTCGGCGAACGCGCGGGCGCTCGCGGCGTCCCACGGCCCCGGCAGCACCAGCGGATCACCGGCCTCGCGGCCGTGATGAAGGGCGTGGAACGTCCGCACCTTCGTCGGCATCCCGTCCCCCTCAGTGCTTCAGCGAGCCGGGCGTGTAGTGACCGGGCGTCAGGCGGGCCGTCACGCCGAAGCGGTTCCAGGCGTTGATGACCGTGATCGCCGAGATGAGATGGGCCAGTTCCGTCTCGTCGAAGTGCTTGGCGGCCTTCTCGAAGACCTCGTCCGGGACGAAACCGTCGGTGAGCACCGTCACCGCCTCGGTCAGCTCGATCGCGGCGATCTCCTTCTCCGTGTAGAAGTGCCGCGACTCCTCCCAGGCGCTGAGCTGCACGATCCGCTCCACCGACTCGCCGGCCGCCAGCGCGTCCTTGCTGTGCATGTCGAGGCAGAAGGCACAGTGGTTGATCTGTGAGGCGCGGATCTTCACCAGCTCCAGCAGCACCGGGTCGAGATGCCTACGGGCGGCCTGGTCCAGCCTGACCATGGCCTTGTAGACGTCGGGGGCGTGCTCGGTCCAGCGGATGCGCGGTGCCTGCTCGGGGGCGTTGGTCTCGTTCGTGGTTGTCATGGGTACGACCGTAGAGCGTCGGTGGCGCACCGGTATGGTCCACTTTCATGACGGATTCACGGGCCACTTCCGGCGCCGACACCACCTTCGCCGCCTTCAGGGCGGTCGGCGTGGATCTCCATCTCGAACCGCGCGGGCCGGGGCTGCGCCAGGGGCTGACGGACGCCCTGCGGGACGCGGTGCGCAGCGGGAGGCTCGCGCCGGGGGTCCGGCTGCCGTCGTCCCGTTCGCTCGCCGCCGACCTCGGGATCGCCCGCAACACCGTCGCCGACGCCTACGCGGAGCTGGTGGCGGAGGGCTGGCTCACGGCACGGCAGGGGTCGGGTACCCGGGTGGCACGCCGTTCGGCGCCGCGCAAGGCCGCCACCGGCACCGTCAGGGCGCGCCCGGCGCGCGGCCGGCCCGCGTACAGCCTGCTCCCCGGCAGCCCCGACCTGGCGTCCTTCCCGCGTTCGGAGTGGCTCAAGGCGGCCCGCAGAGCGCTGGGCGCCGCACCCCACGAGGCCTTCGGCTACGGGGACCCACGCGGCCGCGTCGAGCTGCGGACCGTGCTCGCCGACTACCTGGCACGGGCCCGTGGCGTGTACGCCGACCCCGAGCGCATCGTGATCTGCGCGGGCTTCGTCCACGGGCTCATGCTGATGGGCAAGGTGCTGCGACAGCGACGGGTCAGGGACGTGGCCGTCGAGTCCTACGGACTCGATGTGCACCGGAACCTGCTGACCGACGCCGGGCTGCGCGTCCCGGCACTGCCCCTCGACGAACTGGGCACCGACACCGCCGGGTTGGGCGAGCACGACCTGCGGAACGTCGGCGCCGTGCTCATGACGCCCGCCCACCAGTTTCCGGTGGGGCTGCCGCTGCACCCCGACCGGCGGGCGGCCGCCGTCGACTGGGCGCGCCGGTCGGGCGGCGTGATCCTCGAGGACGACTACGACGGGGAGTTCCGTTACGACCGTCAGCCCGTCGGCGCGCTCCAGGGCCTCGATCCGGAGCGCGTCGTCCACCTGGGCACGGCGAGCAAGTCGCTGGCCCCCGGGCTGCGGCTGGGGTGGATGGTGCTGCCTCAGGACCTCGTCGACGAGGTGCTGGAGGCGAAGGGCGGCCCGGAATGGATGTCGAGCGCACCGGACCAGCTCACCCTTGCGGAGTTCATCACCTCCGGTGCGTACGACCGGCATGTGCGGGGCATGCGCCTGCGCTACCGGCGCCGCCGCGACGAGCTCGTGCGGCACCTCGCCGCGCACGCACCCGGCGTCCGGGTGAGCGGTATCGCGGCCGGGCTGCACGCGGTGCTCGAACTGCCACCGGGGACCGAGCAGTCGGCCGTCCGGGCGGCGGCGTGGCAGGGCCTGGCGGTCGAGCCGCTCGGCCGCTTCAGGCACCCGGACACCGCACCGGGCCGGGACGCACTCGTCGTCGGCTACGCGACCCCGCCGGACAGCGCCTGGGCAGGCGCGCTCGACGCGCTGTGCCGGTCGATGGGCCAGGGCCTTTCGGTGTCCGGCGATCCGGACTGATCCGGCCGGGCGGGTCCGCCGGGCCGAAAGACCGGGGCCGGGTCGTGTCCGGGCGCCGGGACCTGCCCGATGCCGGGCCGCCGGGCCGCCGGGCCGTCGTACCGGTCCGATGCCGGGCCGCCGGCCGTCGCGTTGCCGCCCCGGCCGTGCCTGCCGCGCCATCGGGCCCACCCGCGCCGCCACGCCGTCCCGGCGTCCGTCGGCCGGTCAGCGTGGTGCGATCCGTTCCAGGCCCCAGTCCAGGTCCTCCTCGCTTCCCCTCTCCCGCCGCGGCGGGACCCGCGTACTCGGCCGAAGTCCACAGCGGGCGCATCCCGGACGGCGAGCCGCCGGGGCGCTGTCGGCGCTCGCGCCATCGGCTGCTGGACTCCATGTCCGGCTCCAGCCGGACGTGGAGCCCGGGGTGAAATTCTCCCCAGCAGCCATCTTCAGCCAAGAATCGGTACATTTGTGCCAGGGTGAGCTGCCGCTCAGCCGACGCTGCTGCTTGCGGTCATCCGCCTCCCGAGCGAGGAAGACATGTCCGACCTGAGCGCGCCGGTCCTGGTCACGTTCATCGTCTATGTGGTGGCCGTGGTCGCGGTGGGAGTCTGGGCGTACGCCCGGACCCGGACCTTTGCCGATTTCGCACTGGGTGGCCGCAGGCTCAGCGCGCCGGTCGCGGCGCTCTCCGCCGGCGCGAGCGACATGTCCGGCTGGCTGTTCCTCGCCCTCCCCGGAGCCGTCTATGCGGCCGGCATCGGCGCGAGCTGGATCGCAGTGGGCCTGGCCGCCGGAACCTATCTGAACTGGCTGCTCGTCGCCCCGAGACTGCGCACGTACACCGAGCGGGCCGGCAACGCCGTCAGCCTGTCGGCCTATCTGGAGGAGCGTTTCGAGGACCGCACCCGGATGCTGCGGATGGTCTCGGCCGCCGTGACCGTCGTGTTCTTCACCGTCTACGTCGCCAGCGGTCTGGTGGCCGGAGGGCTGCTGTTCGAGCAGGTCTTCGACGTCCCCTTCGAACTCGGGGTGCTGCTGACCGCCCTGGTCATCGTGACCTACGCGTGTCTCGGCGGCTTCCTCGCCGTCAGCCTGACACACGTCATGCAGGGCACCTTGATGTTCGTCGCCCTGCTGGTGCTCCCCCTGGTCGGCGTCACGGCGCTCGGGGGCTTCGGTTCCCTGGACGAATCCCTCGACAGCAAGACGCCGAGCCTGCTGGACGTCGGGGCGGAGGCCAATTTCGTCGACGGCCGGTGGACGGCGGGCGGGTCGCTCGGCGCCGTGGCGATCGTGTCGCTGCTCGCCTGGGGCCTCGGCTACTTCGGCCAGCCGCACATCCTGGCCCGCTTCATGGGCATCCGCAGTACCCGGGCGGTCCCGGCGGCCCGGCGCATCGGAACGGTCTGGGTGCTGGTCGTGCTCGCCGGCGCCACGCTCGTGGGCCTCGTGGGGGTCGCGCGGCTCGACACGCCCCTGAACAACCCGGAGACGGTGTTCATCGTCCTGAGCGAGACCCTGCTCAACCCCTGGGTCGCCGGGCTGATGCTGGTCGCCGTGCTGGCCGCGATCATGTCGACGGCGGACAGCCAGCTCCTGGTGTCGTCCGTCGCCCTCACGGAGGACTTCTACCGCGCGTTCCTCAGCCGGCGCGCGTCGGACCGGACGCTGGTGTGGGTGGGCCGCGGGGCCGTGGTGGTGGTGATCCTCGTCGCTTGTGTGATCGCGCTCGGCGGCGGCGGAGTACTGAACATCGTCGCCTACGCCTGGGCCGGTTTCGGCGCGGCGTTCGGGCCGGTCGTCCTGCTGTCGCTGTACTGGCCGCGGATGACCTGGGCGGGGGCCATGGCCGGGATCGTGTCGGGCGCGGCCACGGTGCTCCTGTGGGACCGCATCAATCCGCTGCTGGGGCCGCTCGAGTCGGACATCTACGAGATGGTTCCGGGCGTGCTCGTCGCCACGGTCGCCGCGCTGGTCTTCGGCAGGTTCGTCGGCCGGCCGCCGCAGCGAGCCTTCTGGCGGATGCCGGGGGGCGGGGTCAGCCAGCTGCTGCTCGTACCGTTCCTGTCCGACGCGCCGGTCGGTGTGGCGGTCCTCGACACCGACCTGCGCTACGTCTGGGTGAACAAGATCCTGGGACGGCTGCTCCCCCCGGACCGAAGGCTGGGGCGCCAGGTGAAGGAGGTGTTGCCGCAGCCCGTGGCAGAGGCTTTCGAGGAGAGGATGCGGACCGTCCTGCGGACCGGGGCTCCGGTGATGGACCACGAGTTCCGCGCCGTCGATCATCCCGCGCCCTACCGGGAGCGGGCGTACTCGGCCTCGTTCTTCGGCATGAGGGACCGGCGCGGTCGGCAGGTGGGCGTCTGGTACATGATCATCGACGTCACCGAGCGCCGACGTGCACAGGAGCGCCTCGCCCTCCTGAACGAGGCCAGTGCCCGCATCGGCAGCGCGCTGGATGTGGAGCTGACGGCGCAGGAACTGGCCGACAACGCCGTGCCCGCTCTCGCCGACTTCGTCGCCGTCGACCTGCTGGAGTCGGTCATCAGGGGCGAGGAGCCCGCTCCCGGGCCGGTCGACCTCGGCCCGGTCATCCGCCGCGCGGGGCAGAGATCGGTCCGCAAGGGCAACCCGGAGGCGCGGCTGGCCGTGGGGGAGGTGGTCCAGCGTGCCCCGTCCTCGCCCGTCGCGCGCTGCCTGCTGGAGAGCAGGACCCTGGTGGAGGACCTGGAGCGCTCGCCCGAGGAATGGGTGGCCATGGACCCGTCGCTGGGCTCGGCCATCCGCCGGTTCGACCTCCGCTCGGTGATGGTGGTGCCGGTACGGGCCCGTGGCGTCACGCTGGGCGTGGCGACGTTCGTCCGGTCCGGGCCTCGCACGTGGCCCTTCGAGGAGGACGACGTACGTCTCGCCGAGGAACTCGTCTCCCGTGCCGCCGTGTCCATCGACAACGCGCGCCGCTTCACCCGTGAGCGGACCGCTGCCCGGTCGATGCAGCGCTATCTGCTGCCGCAGGAAGTGACCGGCGGATCCGCGCTGGACGTGGCGTCCTGGTACTGCCCTGCGGACGCGCCGACCGGCGTGGGCGGTGACTGGTTCGACGTGATCCCCCTGTCCGGGGCACGGGTGGCGTTGGTCGTCGGCGACGTGGTCGGGCACGGCATCAACTCCGCGGCGACGATGGGGAGGCTCCGCACGGCGGTGCGCACTCTCGCCAATCTGGACTTTCCCCCCGACGAACTGCTGGCCCACCTGGACGACCTGGTCATCGGCCTCATGCAGTCGTCAGGCAGCGACGAGGCGGCCCGGGCCGAGAACGAGAGTGTGAGCGCCGCGATGATGGGTGCCACCTGCCTGTACGCCGTGTACGACCCGGTCACCGGGATGTGCTGTATGGCCAGGGCCGGTCACCCCCCGCCGGTGATCGTCGCCCCCGACGGCACCGTCGAGTTCCTGGACCTGCCCGCCGGACCGCCGATCGGCCTCGGTTCCCTGCCCTTCGAGTCCGTGGAACTGGAACTGGCCGAGGGCAGCCTGATCGGGCTCTACACCGATGGCCTCGTTCGGGCCCCGAACCGGGACATCGACGTCGGCCTCTCCCGGTTGAGGGAACGGCTCATGGTGCCCGGCCCGTCGCTGCGGGAGATCGGCAACAACGTCGTCGACGCACTGCTGGCCGTCCCGCCGTCCGATGACGCCGCCCTGCTCCTCGCCCGGACCCGTCTGCTGGGATCCGACCGGGTCGCCTCCTGGGACCTGCCCTCGGACCCCGCTGCCGTTGCAGATGCCCGCAGCGTCGCCGCCCGGCAACTGGCGGCATGGGGCTTGGATGACCTGACGTTCACCACGGAGCTGATCGTCAGCGAGCTGGTCACCAACGCCATCCGTCACGCCACCGGGCCCATCGTCCTGAAGCTGATCCGGGACCGCGCCCTGATCTGCGAAGTGTCCGACGCCAGCAGCACCTCGCCCCGCCTTCGTCATGCCCGGACCACGGACGAGGGAGGGCGGGGGCTGCTGATCGTCGCGCAGCTCGCCCGGCGTTGGGGGACGCGTTACACGAACGCCGGGAAGATCATTTGGACGGAGCAGGGCTTCCCCGACCTGCTCGACTGAGCGAGCGACCGCGCCGCGCGAACACGCCTCCGACCAAGAACACGCCTCCGACCAAGAACACGCCTCCGACCAAGAACTTCCCAGCCTTGGAGCCAGTGCGCGGGTGCTGCCGGGCGCCGCGGCGCTGGGCCGCGACGCCCGGTCGTCCGTCAGGCCGTCAGTACGGCGCTGATCCGGTCGAGGCCCCAGTCCAGGTCCTCCTTGCTGATCACCAGCGGCGGGGCGATCCGGATCGTCGGCCCGTGCGTGTCCTTCACCAGCACCCCCAGATCCACCAGCTTCTCCGAGACCTCCCGGCCGGTGCCGTGCTCAGGAGCGATGTCCACACCTGCCCACAGACCGCGCCCGCGCACCGCAGTCACCGCGCCGCTGCCCAGCAGCGAGCCCAGTTCACGGTGGAGATGCTCACCCAGGTCGGCGGCGCGCCGCTGGAACTCACCGGTGCGCAGCATCGCCATGACCTCCAGGGCGACGGCGCAGGCCAGTGGATTCCCGCCGAACGTGGAACCGTGCTCACCCGGCCGGTGGACACCGAGCACCTCGGCCGAGGACACCACGGCGGACACCGGTACCACGCCGCCGCCCAGGGCCTTGCCGAGCACATACATGTCCGGCACCACGTCCTCGTGTTCGCAGGCGAAGGTCCGTCCCGTCCGGCCCAGCCCCGACTGGATCTCGTCCGCGACGAACAGTACGTTCCGCTCACGGGTGATCCTGCGGACGCCGGCGAGGTAGCCGGCGGGCGGGACCAGCACGCCCGCCTCGCCCTGCACGGGCTCCAGCAGTACGGCGACCGTGTTCTCCGTGACCGCCGACTCCAGCGCGGTCAGGTCCCCGTACGGAACGATCTCGAAGCCCGGTGTGTACGGCCCGTAGTCGGCCCGGGCCTCCGGGTCGGTCGAGAAACTGATGAGCGTGGTCGTCCGGCCGTGGAAGTTGTCGGACGCCACGACGATCTTTGCCATGTTGGCCGGCACCCGCTTGACCCGGTAGCCCCATTTGCGGGCGGTCTTGACGGCCGTCTCCACTGCCTCGGCGCCGGTGTTCATCGGCAGGACCATCTCCATGCCGCACAGTTCCGCGAGCTGGGCGCAGAAGTCGCCGAACCGGTCGTGGTGGAAGGCGCGGGAGGTCAGCGTGACCCGTTCGAGCTGCGCCTTGGCCGCCTCGATCAGCCGGCGGTTGCCGTGGCCGAAGTTGAGTGCCGAGTACCCGGCGAGCAGGTCGAGGAAGCGGCGGCCCTCGACATCCGTCATCCAGGCGCCGTCCGCCGTGGCGACGACGACCGGCAACGGGTGGTAGTTGTGCGCGCTGTGCGCCTCGGCAGCGGCGAAGGCGGATGTCGTTCTCGACACGGGTGCTCCGATCGTCGTGTTCGGCTCTCGGCAGGGCGGAACGACCCGGTGCTCCGTCGCGCCCGTCCTCCCCTCCATCGTCGCGCTCCGTCCGCGGCTCGCAGTGTGGACGGCCCGGCGCGCCGCCCGACCGGCCGCTAGTGTGTTCGTCACGCACGGCGACTGGCGTACGGGGAAGCGACCCCGAGGAAGCCGTGCGCGGGTATACGCGCGAGGTGCCGCCCGCCTGGGCACCCCGGGACCACGACCGACGACCACGGATCGCCCCGGAGGACCAATCCCATGACCCTTCCCCTTTCCCATCCCGCGCTGTCCGCGACCGACCCCGAGCTCGCTGCGCTCGTCGGCGCGGAGGAGCGGCTCCAGGCCGACACGCTGCGGCTGATCCCCAGCGAGAACTACGTCTCCCAGGCCGTGCTGGAGGCTTCCGGCACCGTCCTGCAGAACAAGTACAGCGAGGGCTACGCCGGCCGCCGGTACTACGAGGGCCAGCAGAACATCGACCAGGTCGAACTGCTCGCCGTCGCCCGCGCCAAGTCCCTCTTCGGCGTCGAGCACGCCAACGTCCAGCCCTACTCCGGCTCCCCGGCCAACCTCGCCGTCTACCTGGCCTTCGCCGAGCCCGGCGACACCGTGATGGGCATGGCGCTGCCGATGGGCGGCCACCTCACCCACGGCTGGGGCGTCTCCGCCACCGGCCGGTGGTTCCGCGGCGTCCAATACGGCGTGCGCCACGACACCGGCCTCGTCGACTTCGACGAGGTGCGCGACCTGGCCCTCAAGGAACGGCCCAAGGTCATCTTCTGCGGTGGCACCGCACTGCCGCGCACCATCGACTTCGCCGCCTTCGCGGAGATCGCGCGGGAGGCCGGGTCCGTGCTGGTCGCCGATGTCGCGCACATCGCCGGCCTGATCGCGGGCGGCGCCCACCCGTCGCCCGTGCCGCATGTCGACGTCGTCTCCACCACCACCCACAAGACCCTCCGCGGGCCGCGCGGCGCGATGCTCATGTCCCGAGAGGAGCACGCCAAGGCCATCGACAAGGCGGTCTTCCCCGGCCTGCAGGGCGGACCGCACAACCAGACCACCGCTGCGATCGCCGTCGCCCTCCACGAGGCGTCCAGGCCCTCCTTCCGTGACTACGCCGCGCAAGTCGTGGCCAATGCCAAGGCGCTGGCCGGAGAACTCCTCGCCCGGGGCTTCGATCTCGTCTCCGGCGGCACCGACAACCACTTGATCCTGATGGACCTCACCTCCAAGGACGTCCCGGGCAAGGTCGCGGCCAAGGCACTGGACAGGGCCGGGATCGTCGTCAACTACAACACCGTCCCTTACGACCCGAGGAAGCCCTTCGACCCCTCCGGCATCCGTATCGGTACGCCGTCCCTCACCTCCCGTGGTCTCGGTGTCGAGCACATGGCCGCGGTCGCCGCATGGATCGAGCGGGGCGTCGCCGCCGCAGGCAAGGGCGACGAGGACGAGCTCACCGCCATCCGCGCGGAGGTGGCGGAACTGATGAGCGCGTACCCCGCGCCGGGCCTGCCCACGTGACCGAGTGACCTGTGGCTGCCCGGCCCCGGCCCGGACCCACGCGACGCCATGACCCGGACCGGCCCCGTGCCCACCTGCCCCCGTGCCCGCCCAGTCACCTGGCCGGGTGGCCATGTGACCGTGTGACCTCGGGCCGGCGGCCTGCCCATGTGGCCGTGCGGCCCCGTGCCCGCCCGGCCACGCCCCCCGAACCGGCCACGCCCCCCGAACCGGCCACGCCCCCCGAACCGGCCACGCCCCCCGAACCGGTCGCGCGGGCCGGGCCCGGCCCGCGCCTCGCCACTCGCCCGGATGCGACCAGGTA
The DNA here is from genome assembly GCF_025854275.1 of Streptomyces peucetius. Lineage (NCBI taxonomy): Bacteria > Bacillati > Actinomycetota > Actinomycetes > Kitasatosporales > Streptomycetaceae > Streptomyces > Streptomyces peucetius. The sequence goes on from NZ_CP107567.1 coordinate 4,865,892, forward strand.
GGTCCTGGGCGTCCCGGTCCGGCCGGGAACGGGCAGCCTCCGCGCCCGAGAGTGCGGGCCTAGTCGTCCAGGAGCTGTTGCCGTGGGCCCGGATCGACGGGCCGTGCGGGGCCGCCGAGGAGCGGGCGCGGCAGGCGGCGCGCCAGGGGGCGGAGGGTGACCGCGAGAGCCGCGCCGGCCGCGAGGCCCGGTACCGACCACCACCAGCCGGTGGTGACCGCCGGGTCCGCCGCGACCGGCAGTGGCTCCTGCTCGGACTCCTCCGCCGCGGTGATCGCGCCGTCCGCCGAGCCCTCCACCACGCTCTCGTCCTGCTCCCAGGCGGGCGAGTACCCGGCCCCGCCGCCCCCGGACGGCGACTTCGCCCCCATCAATCCCAGCTTGGACAGCAGCCCGGTCAGCTCTTCCGGATTCCCCGCCCGGTACCACGTGTCCTGCTTGGCGCCGGTCTCGATCGACGTGTTTATCCACACGGCGTCCGCCCCCTCGGCCGGATACACACGGTCGACCCGCCACGGCTGCACATCGTGGATCATCCAGGTCACATTGATCAGCCTCGTCCCGGCCGCCATGTCCAGCGACGGTGGCCGCTCCGTGTGTCCGTCCGTCCCGGCGGGGCCCAGCAGGGCCATCAGCTTCTCGTACTCAGCGTCGGTGTAGTACAGCGCGGTGATCTCACCGCTCTCCGGCGAGGAGAGCAGCACGCTCGTCGGCCCGCCCGCCGCAGCGCCGGGCGCGAACGCCCAGGTCAGTGCGAGCAGCGCCACCAGTGCGGCAAGTCGTCGTAACAGTCGCATACTTCCCCCAGCCGACGTCCGGCCCGGACCCTCCGGCCCGCGTCACCTCTGGTACACCGCCCGACCGCCGGAGGTTCCACCCTCGGGCCGGGAATCCCGGAATCAGTGCCGGTCCCGCACCGCCGGTCCTCATCACCGCAGGCCCCTACCGTGCCGACTCGGCGATCTCCTTGGCCCGCTGCACCGACGCCACGCCCTCCAGCCGCAGCGTGGTGTTTCCGTCCCCGCTCGTCCACAGCAGGGTCGGGCCCGCCGTCCGTTCCGCGCGCACCCAGCCCTCGCCGCGTACGTCGGTCATCCCGAAGCGCAGCCGGTGAGGCTCTTCGAACCACAGCCCTGTCCGCGATTCTGTTCCCGCCCCCGTTTCCGTCCCGTCGTCGGCGAGGGGCACCCACCGGGGCATCAGCCGGGCCTGTTTGGCGAAGCCGAGGTCCAGCCTCGCCGGGAACTCGTCCAGCCGGACCGTACGGCCGTTCTCCCGCCAGCACAGGCTCACCACCGAACGCCCCTGCGATCCCACGGTCACCGACACGGCGTCCGGATCGCCGAGCGTGCCCGGCACCCGGGGCGTGAAGCCGGCCAGCCGGCCGGCCTCTGCCGGAGCGACCGGGTCCGTGCACCACGGCACGGCCGAGGCCGCCCGCGGCGGCGCCGTCGGGTCGTGGCGCACCTCGACGCCGCCGAAGCCGAACCACTCGGCGACCCCTGCCCGCACCGGCGGGGTGAGCACCATGACCACCAGCACGCCGGAGAGGCCCACGGACACCGCACGCCACCGTCTGCGCAGCCACCGCACCACCCGGCGCGGGAACAGCCCTCGCGGCCCACGCCCCCCACGCAGCGGCCCACGCCCCCCACGCAGCCGTCCCGGCCCACGCAGCGGCCCGCGTCGCCGCACCGGCGGCGGGGCCGGCGCTGCCGACTCGGCGAGGAGCTGGGCGAGCACCCGCTCGGCCATCGTCTCGCCGTCCACGTCCGGGATCCGGACTCCGCGCCCCAGCCGGCGCAGCTCCTCCGCGAGCCCTTGGGCAGACTCCTCGGGGGACTCCTTCGCCGATTCCTCCGCCGATTCCTCCGTCGGCTCCTTGTGCCGGCGGCCGTCCTCCGCGCCCGCCGCAGCGGAACGCTCCTCACGGCCACCGTCCCCGTCAGCCATGCCCCTCACCTTCCTCACCTCCCTCACCGCCTATGCGCTCCGCCAGCCGTGCCAGCGCGCGGTTCAGCCGGGACTTCACCGTGCCCCGCGGGCAGCCGAGCGCCTCGGCCGTCTCCGCCTCGTCCATCTCCAGCAGATAGCGGTGGACGACGACCTGCCGCTGCTCCTCACTCAGCTCCGCCAGCGCCGTCAGCAGCAGCCCCCGCCGCTCACGGGCCACGGCCGCCAGCGCCGGATCCGCCGACTCCGGTATCAGCGGCTCGGCGGCGAGCAGCAGTGCCTCCCGGTCGGCGACCGCACGCAGCCGCACCGCGGAACGGACGGTGTTCCTCGTTTCATTGGCCACGATCCGCAGCAGCCACGGCCGGAACGCCGCCCCGTCCCGGAAGCGCCCCAGTGCCTGGTACGCCTTGAGGAACGCGCTCTGCACCACGTCCTCCGCGTCCGCGCCCGCCCCGAAGACCACCGCGGCGCGCAGCGCGACGGCCGTGTGCGCGCGGACCAGCTCCGCGTACGCCTCCGGCTCTCCGGCGCGCACACGGGCGATCACCGCGCCCTCGGCGTCGACGATGCGGCCCCCCTCCGGACCCCGCTCGAGGGTCCCCTCCCGCGTCCTCACACCTTTGATACACCGGCGGCCGGAGATCGGTTCCACACCTGAGAGAATGGTGTGCATGGCCTCTGACCGACCCCGTGTGCTCTCCGGAATCCAGCCCACCGCAGGCTCGTTCCACCTCGGCAACTACCTCGGTGCCGTCCGCCAGTGGGTGGCGCTGCAGGAGTCCCACGACGCGTTCTACATGGTCGTGGACCTGCATGCGATCACGATCCCGCAGGACCCCGCCGAGCTGCGTGCGAACATCCGCCTCGCGGCCGCCCAGTTGCTCGCCGCCGGCCTCGACCCCGAGCGCTGCACCCTCTTCGTACAGAGCCATGTGCCCGAGCACGCACAGCTCGCCTGGGTGATGAACTGCTTCACCGGCTTCGGCGAGGCCTCCCGGATGACGCAGTTCAAGGACAAGTCCGCCAAGCACGGCGCCGACCGGGCCTCCGTGGGCCTGTTCACCTACCCGATCCTGCAGGTCGCGGACATCCTGCTGTATCAGGCCAACGAGGTCCCGGTCGGGGAGGACCAGCGGCAGCACATCGAGCTCACCCGCGATCTGGCGGAGCGGTTCAACGGCCGCTTCGGCCCGACGTTCACCGTCCCGAAGCCGCACATCCTGAAGGAGGTCGCGAAGATCTACGACCTCCAGGACCCGTCGGTCAAGATGAGCAAGTCGGCCTCCACGCCCAAGGGCCTGGTCAACCTGCTCGACGAGCCGAAGACCACCGCGAAGAAGGTGAAGAGCGCGGTCACCGACACCGACACGGTGATCCGCTTCGACGCCGAGGAGAAGCCGGGCGTAAGCAACCTGCTCACCATCTACTCCACCCTCACGGGTACGGCGATCGCCGATCTGGAGCAGAAGTACGAGGGCAAGGGCTACGGTGCGCTCAAGACCGACCTCGCCGAGGTGATGGTGGACTTCGTCACACCCTTCCGGGCCCGTACACAGGAGTACCTGGACGACACGGAGACGCTGGACTCCATCCTGGCCAAGGGCGCGGAGAAGGCACGTGCGGTCGCCGCGGAGACCCTGGCCGACACGTACGACAAGTTGGGATTCGTCCCCGCGAAGCACTGAGCCGGGACCAGCCGCAGGGTCCGTGACCAAGGACTCTGGCCACACCGAGGGTGCAGCCGCCACACTGGCGGCTGCACACCCGCTCACCGATCCGCCCCGACATCTGAGGAGAACGACGTGGGGACCGTAACGCTCGGCGTTTCGATCGCGGTCCCGGAGCCCTACGGCAGCCTGCTCCAGGAGCGGCGCGCGGGCTTCGGGGATCCCGCCGCGCACGGCATTCCCACCCACGTCACCCTCCTGCCGCCCACCGAGGTCGACTCCTCCCTGCTGCCCGCCGTGGAGGCGCACCTGGAGGCCGTCGCGTCGGCGGGCCGGCCGTTCCCGATGCGGCTCTCCGGCACCGGCACCTTCCGCCCGCTGTCTCCCGTCGTCTTCGTCCAGGTCGTCGAGGGCGGCGCGGCCTGCAGCTGGCTGCAGAAGCGGGTGCGGGACGCGTCCGGGCCGCTGGTGCGGGAGCTGCAGTTCCCCTACCACCCGCATGTGACGGTGGCGCACGGCATCTCCGAGGACGCGATGGACCGTGCCTACGAGGAGCTGGCCGAGTACCGCGCGGAGTGGACCTGCGCCTCCTTCGCGCTCTACGAGCAGGGCGCGGACGCGGTGTGGCGCAAGCTCAGCACCTACACCTTCGGGGGCGGCGTCACCGGTGTGCCCCCGCAGGGCGCCCCGGTCGACGAGCACGCCACCACCCTCTGAGGCACGCCCCCGGCGGTCGTCACGCAGCGTGGCATCCGCAGGCCCCGGCGTGCCGCCGGGCCTGCCGTGCAGGACGGCGGGTAGGCGTACTCGCATGGACTGGCTGATCAAGCTCCCCGTCGTCGGCCCGCTCGTGCAGCGGTTGATGCGTACCCACGCCTGGCGGTCGTACGAGACGCTCGACCGGGTCCACTGGACGCGTCTCGCGGCCGCGGTCACGTTCCTCAGCTTCCTGGCGCTCTTCCCGCTGATCACCGTCGCCGCGGCGATCGTCGCCGCCGCGCTCGACCAGCAGGCGCTGGACAAGCTCGACGAGAAGCTGTCCGACCAGGTGCCCGGCATCTCCGACCAGCTCGACATCGACGGTCTCGTCGCCAACGCCGGCACGGTCGGTGTCGTCGCCGGCGCGCTGCTGCTGCTCATGGGCGTCGGCTGGGTCGGCTCGATGCGGGAGTGCCTGCGGGCCGTGTGGGAGCTCGACGACGAGGACGAGGGCAATCCGGTGGTCCGGAAGCTCAAGGACGTGGGGGTGCTGGCCGGACTCGGCGGCATCGGCCTGGCCTCGTTCGCCGCCTCGGCGCTCGGCTCCACGACGGTCGGCTGGACCGCCGACCGGCTGGGCCTGGAGGGCGGCGGGATCGGCGGGGTACTGCTGCAGATCGCCGCCGTCGCCGTGGGTGTGCTCGCGAACTTCCTGATCCTGCTCTACGTGCTGACCATGCTGCCCGGCGTCCAGCCGCCGCGCCGCCGGCTGGTCGTGGCGGCGCTGATCGGCGCGGTCGGCTTCGAACTGCTCAAGCTGCTGCTCGGCAGCTACATCAGCGGTGTCGCGTCACGCAGCATGTACGGTGCCTTCGGCGTCCCGATCGCCCTGCTGCTGTGGATCAACTTCACGGCGAAGCTGCTGCTGTTCTGCGCCGCGTGGACGGCCACGCCGAGCCTCGACGAGGACGCCGCCGACGAGAAGCGTGCCGACGAGCCCCCGGCCGGCGAGAGGCCCGCCGACGAGCCCCCGGCCGACGACGAGCCCGTCGGCGGGAAGCCCGCCGACGACAGGCCTGTCGTCAGGAAGCCGACCGGCGGTCGGGGCCCCGCTACGGGCGCGGCTCCTGGCGCGGCCGGTCCGGCAGCGGCCACCGGCGCCTGAGCAGGAACATCGCGGCCCCGAGACCTGCCAGCACGGCGCCGGCGATGCTCAGTGCGACGCCCATGCCGCTCGAGCCGGTCTGCGAGGCGGCGACCGGTTCGGCGGCCTCGTCCTTGCCCCCGTCGTTCTTGGCGGGCTCCGGGGCGGGGGACGTCGCAGGCTGTGCCGACGCCGGCGGGACGAGTTCACCCACCGGGGTCACTTTGCCGGCCGCCGCGAACCCCCAGTCGAGCAGCCTGCCCGCCTCCTTGTAGACGGCCATGCTCTCGTCCGACTCCGGGTGCATGACGGTGACGAGCAGCACCTTGCCGTTGCGCTCCGCGACCCCGGTGAACGTCGAGCCGGCCTGGGTGGTGGTGCCGTTCTTGACGCCGGCGATGCCCTTGTACGGGGTGACGCCGTTCGCGCCGGTGAGCAGCCGGTTGGTGTTCTGGATCTTGAACGTCTCGCGCTTCTTGCCCTTCTTCTGCTCGCCCGGGAAGTCGGCGCTCACCGTCGAGCAGTACTCGCGGAAGTCCTTCTTCTGCATGCCGCTGCGCGCGATCAGCGTCAGGTCGTACGCGGACGACACCTGGCCGGGGGCGTCGTAACCGTCGGGGGAGACGACCTTGGTGTCGAGTGCCTGCAGTTCCTCCGCGTGCTCCTGCATGTCCGCGACGGTCTGGTCCACGCCGTTGTTCATCGCCGACAGGACATGGACGGCGTCGTTGCCGGAACGCAGGAAGACCCCCAGCCACAGGTCGTGGACCGTGTAGGTGTGGTTCTCCTTGATCCCGACCAGGCTGCTCCCCGCGCCGAGGTCGGCGAGCTCTTCCGGGGCGACCTTGTGCACGGTCGTCTTCGGCAGCTTGGGCAGCAGTGTGTCCGCGAAGAGCATCTTCATCGTCGACGCGGGAGGCAGCCGCCAGTGCGCGTTGTGGGAGGCGAGCACGTCTCCGCTCTCCGCGTCCGCGACGATCCAGGACCGGCCGGTGACCCCCTTGGGGATCACCGGCGCTCCGGGGCCCAGCCGGACCTGTGTGCCCGGCTTGGCGAGCTGCGCGCCGCCGACCGAGGACATGACAGCCGGAGGCTTCGGCTTCTTCCGGCCCGGGTTCTCGTCGTGCGTGGCCGCGAAGGACGGGACAGCGGTCATCGCGGGCAGCATCGCGGCGGCGAGGACCGTCAAGGCGGCCCGTCGCGCGGTGGTTTTCAGAGCAGACACGGACGAGAACGTACAGGGCCCCGTTGAAAATATGGAGATCGGCCCGCTGTTCGGCGTGAACTGACGCCGGGACAGACCACCCCGGAGAACCCGGCCGGGGGACGGCCGCGATACTGGGCTCATGAAGCTCAGCCGCTCCGTCTCCTGGTTCCTGCTCGCGTTCGGGGTGTGGAGCTGGTTCATCTGGATCACTTTCGTCAAGAACCTGTGGCAGGACGCCAGCGGGCTCGCCTTCGACGACGCGGGTGATCCCACCGGTTACTTCTGGGTCCATCTGCTGCTCGCCGTCACGTCCTTTGTTCTGGGGACGGTCATCGGAGTCATCGGGTTGCGCGGTGTGCGCGCCCTGCGCCGTGAGCACGGCCAGGGAACCCGGGGAACAAGGAACGGCTAGGGGACGGGGAGCGGATCGTGGCGGCAGTCGTCGTGCTCGTGATCATTCTGGTCGTCGCCCTGCTCGCCGGGGTGCACTGGTACGTGTGGCGGCGGCTGGTCCGCGACACGACCGCGCGGGGCACAGCCGCGCGAAGAATCGGTACGGCGGCGGTCTGGGTCCTGCCCCTGCTGTCCTTCGCGGCCCTCGCGTCGGGCCGGTCCGGTGCGCCGTTCTGGCTGGAGCGGATCCTGGCGTGGCCGGGGTACCTCTGGCTCGCGGTGCTGCTCTACCTGGTCCTGGCGCTGGTCGTGGGCGAGGCGGTCCGGCCCCTGCTCCTCCGGGTCCTGGAGCGGCGTGCCGCCGGTGCGGATCACCCGAACGAGACCGCGGCCCCTTCGACGCCGCCGGCGTCCGCGACTGTGCCGGTCCGGCCCGAAGGGCCCGCCGCCTCTGCGAACGACACGCCGGTCCCCGCCGGGACCGCCGCCTCACCTGAAGCGGCCGCCCCTGGCGAGTCGGCCCGTCCGGCGGGCGCCGCGGTCGCCGTCGACGCCGCGCCGCCGACCGGGCAGGCGGCCGGCCCTGAAGAGGGCACAGCCGCCGCAGGCGACGCGCCGCGCACCGGCGACGCGCCGGGCGCCGCCGCAGGCGCCCAGGACGTGGCAGCCCCCGACCGGGCCCGGCCGGCAGGCGCGGCCGTGTCGCGGCGGCTGTTCGTGTCGCGGATCGTCGGCGGCGCGGCCGCCGCCGCCGCGCTGGGGACCGTCGGACACGGCACGTACGGCGTCCTGGGCGGCCCCCGCGTCAAGCGCGTCACCGTTCCGCTCGCCAAGCTGCCGCGCGCCGCCCACGGCTTCCGTGTCGCCGTCGTCAGCGACATCCACCTCGGACCGATACTCGGCCGGGCCCACACACAGCGCATCGTCGACTCGATCAACGCCACCCAGCCCGACCTCGTCGCCGTCGTCGGCGACCTGGTGGACGGCTCGGTCGCCGACCTCGGGCCGGCGGCCGAGCCGCTTGCGCAGCTCCGCTCCCGCCACGGCTCGTTCTTCGTGACCGGCAACCACGAGTACTTCTCCGGCGCCGACGAGTGGGTCGACCACGTCCGTGAGCTCGGTCTGCGTCCGCTGCGCAACGAGCGTGTCGAGATGGCCGGCGGCTTCGACCTCGCGGGCGTCGACGACGTGGCCGGGGAGGACGAGGGCCAGGGCCCCGACTTCGTACGGGCCCTCGGCGACCGCGACCGTTCCCGCGCGGCCGTGCTCCTCGCGCACCAGCCAGTCGTCATCCACGACGCCGTCGAGCACGGTGTGGACCTGCAACTGTCCGGTCACACGCACGGCGGACAGCTCTGGCCGGGCAATCTGCTGGCCGGGCTGGCCAACCCCACCGTTGCCGGCCTGGAGCGCTACGGCGACACCCAGCTGTACGTCAGCCGTGGCGCGGGCGCGTGGGGCCCGCCGGTGCGCGTCGGGGCGCCGTCCGACATCACCGTCGTGGAGCTCGCGTCGCGCCAGGCGTAGCCGCCGCCACCCGCGGGCCGGGCCTCAGGCCTTCTTGCGGGCGGCCGCGGTCTGCGCCATGCCGGGCAGGAAGTCCGTGAACAGCTCGTGCACGTCGTGGACGAGCGGGCGCAGCACCCGGAAGCGGGCGAGCGCCACGCCCCGGGCGGTCAGCCGGGCGCCGCGCTGGGCGAGACGCCTGCTGCGTTCGCTGTTCTCGGAGCGGTCGAAGACCCAGTACAGGACCAGGCCCATCTGGGAGAGCCACATCAACTCCGGCAGGACCTCCCGCAGTTCCTCCGCCACCTTCGACTTCGACCCGGCCAGCACCTCGCGGTGGACGTCGATGGCGGTCTCGCGGGCGTGCTCTGACTCGGGGGAGAAGGGGCTGAGCGGGCTCTCCGGGTCGGCCGCGTTCTTGAAGAACTGGGCCGAGAACTCGTGGTACGGCGCGGCGATGTCGAGCCAGGCGGTGAGCACCCCGGCCAGCCGGGACTCGAGGTCGGTCTCCTTGTCCAGTACGGGCCGCACCGCCGCCTGGTGCTCGGCGGCGATCCGGTCGTAGAAGCCCTGGACGAGGTGTTCCTTGGAGCCGAAGTAGTAGTAGGCGTTCCCCACCGAGACTCCGGCCTCCTTGGCGATGGCCCGCATCGTCGTCTTGTCGTAACCGCGTTCCTGGAAGAGCCGGAGCGCCGTCTCGAGGATGAGCGTGCGGGTCTGTTCGCTCTTGGGGGCCTTCGCTTCGGTAGGGTCGTTCGCTTCAGTCACGGTGCCCGAGCCTAGTCGGGTACCGAACACCGGTCGCCGCAGGGAGCGGTGCCCATGCCTCCGGAGCCCGCATCCGCCCCCGCGCCGCCCGCCCCGGCACCGCCCGCCCCCGCGCGACCCGCTCCGATCGCCTCGCGGTACCTGGCCGCCGCGAGCATCGTGACGCGCACGAAGGGCGCGCCCGCCTCAGTGGCGAGCCAGTGGGCCTTGGGCCGGTGTTCGGCCAGGGCCCAGAGGCAGACGATCCAGGCGGCCTGACCCGAGTAGATCTGGCCCCGGTCGCCGATGACGGTGATCTCGCGCATGGTCCGGGCGTGATCGAGCTCCGGGTATCTGCGCCGTGCCTCGGCCGACCCCGCGGGCACCAGGCGCAGCGGCACGAGCTGCGGCTGCCGCAGCAGCCAGCCCCGCAGATGTACGCACAGGGAGCAGCCGGCGTCGTAGAGGACCGTCAGCGACCGGATCGCGATGCTCATCGATGTCACGCCCCGGCGGGGCCGGCGGCGGGACCCGCGGCGGGCGCGGCCCACGGGCCCGCGGCGGACTGTGGTGTCCAGCCCTGGGGGCCGACCGGCGGGGTCTGCTCGCGCTCCATGACCCGGCGGCGGCGGATCTTGTTGAGCACATAGACGTTGCCGAGGTGCATGACGCCGAGGACGAGCAGCACCACGCCGATCTTGACCGACAGGGCCTCGAAGAGGCCGCGGGCCTCGGTGATCTCGTCGGCGGACTTGAGGTAGAGCGCCACGAAGCCGAGGTTGACGAGGTAGAAGCCGACCACCAGAAGGTGGTTCACGGCGTCCGCGAGCTTCTCGTCCCCCTTGAGCACGTCGGCGAGGAAGATCCGTCCGTTCTTGCTGAGGGTGCGAGCGACCCAGACGGTGAGTCCGATGCTGATCAGCAGGTAGGCGACGTACGCGACAACAGTGAGGTCCATGCCCCACCTCCCTTGAACATGTTCAAAAGCTGACGGTCATGACTGTAGACCTGTCTTTGAACATGTTCAAGTGGGTGCCGTGCCTGGCGCGGACAGGCGGAAAAGGCAGAGCGCGGAGGAGGGTCAGGGTCGTAACGTCACCCGGATGACGCTGTCTTATGACGAAGCCGGTGAAGGCCCTCCGGTCGTCCTGCTCCACTCCTCCGTGTGCGACCGGCGCATGTGGGACGCGCAGTTCCGGTCGCTGGCGGCCGCCGGGCACCGCGTGGTGCGCTGCGACTTCCGCGGCTACGGTGCGACGCCCGTGGCCGACCGCCCCTACGCGGACGCAGGCGACGTTCTCGGCCTGATGGATGCCCTCGGTGTCGAACGGGCAGCCCTGGTCGGGTCCTCCTTCGGCGGCCGGGTCGCCCTGCTGGCGGCGGCCGCTGCCCCGGAGCGGGTGTCCGCGCTGGCGCTGCTGTGCGCCGCCCCGCTCCCCGGCCAGGAGCAGAGCGCCGAACTGGCCGCCTTCGACGCCCGTGAGGACGCGCTCTTCGAGACGCGCGACCTCGCCGGCGCGGCCGCGCTGAACGTGGCCACCTGGCTCGGCCCTGACGCGGACGAGGCGGCGAGGGGCGCCGTGTACGAGATGCAGCTCCACGCCTTCGAGGTGCAGACGGCGGCGGAGGAGGCCGTGGAGACCGAGGGCGCGCCTCATGTCCTGTCCGGCGGCAGGGTCACGGGGCTGCCCGACTTCTCGGCGTTCGCCTCACCCTGCCTCGCGGTGTCCGGCGCCCACGACCTGCCGGACTTCCGCCGGGCCGCGGCCCGCGTCCCGGCGCTGCTGCCGAACGCCCGTCACCTCGAACTCCCCTGGGCCGGCCACCTCCCGTCCCTGGAACGGCCTGGCGAGACGGGCGCGCTGCTGACCGGTTTCCTGGCCGGAGCGGCACTCCCGGCGGCCGTGAACGCCGCCTGAGCCGGAGCCCGCCCTGGTGCGGGCCCTCGAGCCGGAACCCGCCCCGGTGCGGGCGGCTGCGTCCGGGCCCGCACCGGGGCGGGCGGCTCAGGCGCGGCGGATGCGCGGGGCGCCGGTCACGGAGAGGACCAGGGAGTACAGCGAGGTCGTGGCCGTGATGAACAGACGGTTGTTCTTGGGGCCGCCGAAGGCGATGCTGGAGACGGCCTCGGGGACGCGGATGCGGCCGATGAGGGTGCCGACGGGGTCGTAGCAGTGGATGCCGCCGTGCATCGCCGCCACCCACAGCCGGCCGTCGTCGTCGAAGCGGATGTTGTCGAACCGGTCGTCGTCGCCCGTCGCCTCGGCGAACACCTTCCCGTCGTCGAGTGTGCCGTCGTCGCGGGCATCGAAGACGCGGATGTGGCCGGCGACGGTGTCGGACACGTACAACTGCCGCTCGTCGAGGGAGGAGACCAGGCCGTTGGGGCCGCCGAAGCCGTCGGCGACCCGTCGTACGGCACCGGTCGACGGATCGATCCGGTAGACGTCGCGGCCGTCCATCTCCGGCTCGGCCCGGTGGCCCTCGTAGTCGCTGGTGATGCCGAACGTGGGGTCGGAGAACCAGATCGAGCCGTCGGAGCGCACCACCGCGTCGTTGGGGCTGTTGCAGCGCCTGCCCTCGAAGCGGTCGGCGAGGACGGTGATCCTGCCGTCCGCCTCGGAGCGGGTGACCCGGCGGTTGCCCTGTTCGCACGAGATCAGCCGGCCCTCGCGGTCGAGCGTGTTGCCGTTGCTGTGGCCGGCGGGGGAGCGGAAGAGGCCGATCGCGCCGCTCTGTTCGTCCCAGCGCGGCATGCGGTCGTTCGGTATGTCGCTCCAGATCAGCTGGCGCCAGACCGGGAGGTAGACCGGCCCCTCGGCCCGGCGGCAGTCCCCGTGCAGCCGCTCGAGCCGGGTCGTCGGCCTGGAAGAGGGATTGGGCGGACGTCTTCGCCGCGATCCCGGAGATCCAGGAAGCGCACGTCATCGCCGACGGCGCGTCGGTCCTGGTGAAGGTGCGCACAGCCGCCGCCGAGCATCCGCAGGACGTGCTGCGGCCGCCGTACGCCGCGAAGGGATGGAAACTGCTTGCCGAGAACGGCGTTTGGGGTGATTTAGCTCCATCGTGTGATGACCGGCCTCCGGGCTTGCGGCCTGCGGTGCAGGCCGGAGTGGCGTGGGCAACGCGATCTGGGACGCCGGGCATGGTGCCAGCGCGCGGGGCCCCTGCTCCACCAGCGAGATGGTTCAGGGCCTCTCCGTCGCCTCTGGCCGTGTTCAGATGGTCAGGTCGTGAGGGACTCCGCCCTTCCGGGGCCGGACCACGGACAGGATCCGTGTCGCCGCCCGGAGGCGAAAGCGGACGACCAGTGCGTCCAAGACCGTTCGGGGCGTGCCGGTGCACGGGTTCACTCCCGCTCACTGCCCAGGAACGGTGAGCGGTACACGGTCGACCGTCGCGCTGGAGACGCTCTTCGAACGACCCGTCTCCCCGCTGGACACACCCCGGCCTGACCCCGGTGCCTGGCACCGGGGTCGGGGCTACATGCTGCTCAGTGAGCGGGCGTAGTTGATCTGGCCCATCACCATCTGGAACGTCTCCGGTCCCTGGGCCGGGATCATCGTCGAGTGGTGCTTGCCGCCGCTGGTGACCGTGACCTGGATGAAGCCCGTGGTCGTCTTCTCCTTCATCAGGAGGAAGAGCAGGCCCAGCAGGCAGAAGATGAAGAAGACGATCGCGAGCACGATCGCGTGGGTCGGGATCTTCTCCTCGGTCCGCGACATGTCCGTCGCGTTCCACACGGCGCCCTTGAGCGGCATCGTGCCGGCCGGGGTGATGATGGAGTCGCCCGTCACCGTGATGTCTCCGATGGACACCAGCGGCGTGCCGCCCGCCGCGGCGGGCGGCCCCGCGTACGGCATCGGGACGCCGGCGGGCTGGGTCTGCGCGTAGGCCGGGGTCTGACCCTGGGGATAGCCGTATCCGGGCGTGGGGCCCGGGTAGCCGTAGGCCGGCGTGCCACCGGGCGGCTGGGCCGGGCCCCACTGGTACTCGGGCTCGCCGTCCTGGTACGGATTGGGCGTCGTCATGTTCTCGTCCCCGCTTTCGCACTGCCTCAGATCAGACCTTCCCCGATCCTGCCAGGTGCGCCCGGGTCGGTGAAGCCCGTTCGGACGTACGGACAGGGCCCCGGCTCCTCCAGGGGAGCCGGGGCCCTTGACGCCGTGTCACACGGAGCGGGACGTGTGTCAGAAGCGACGCGTGATCAGCGCGCGCTTCACTTCCTGGATCGCCTTGGTGACCTCGATACCGCGCGGGCAGGCGTCCGTGCAGTTGAACGTGGTGCGGCAGCGCCACACGCCGTCCTTGTCGTTGAGGATCTCCAGGCGCTGCTCCCCGGCCTCGTCACGCGAGTCGAAGATGAAGCGGTGCGCGTTGACGATCGCCGCCGGGCCGAAGTACTGGCCGTCGTTCCAGAACACCGGGCACGAGGACGTGCACGCGGCGCACAGGATGCACTTGGTGGTGTCGTCGAAGCGCTCGCGGTCCTCCGCGGACTGCAAACGCTCGCGGGTCGGCTCGTTGCCCTTCGTGATCAGGAACGGCATCACGTCGCGGTACGCCTGGAAGAACGGCTCCATGTCCACGACGAGGTCCTTGAGGACCGTCAGGCCCTTTATGGCCTCGACCGTGATGGGCTTCTCCGGGTTGATGTCCTTGATCAGCGTCTTGCAGGCGAGCCTGTTCTTGCCGTTGATCCGCATCGCGTCGGAGCCGCAGATGCCGTGCGCGCACGAGCGTCGGAAGGTGAGCGAGCCGTCGACGTCCCACTTGATCTTGTGGAGGGCGTCGAGGACGCGCTCCTTGGGGTCGATCTCGATCTGGAAGTCCTCCCAGACCGCGTGCTCCGACACCTCGGGGTTGAAGCGGCGGATCCGGAAGGTGGCGGTGATGTACGGGGAGTCGGCGAAGCCGGCTTCCCGCTTCTCCAGGGTCGGGGTAGCCATCAGTACTTACGCTCCATCGGCTGGTAGCGGGTCTGGACGACCGGCTTGTAGTCGAGACGGATCGACTGGGTGCCGTCGTCGCCCACCTCGCGGTACGCCATGGTGTGGCGCATGAAGTTGACGTCGTCGCGGTTCGGGAAGTCCTCGCGGTAGTGACCGCCGCGGGACTCCTTGCGGGCGAGCGCGGAGACGGCCATGACCTCGGCCAGGTCGAGCAGGTTGCCCAGCTCGATGGCCTCCAGCAGGTCCGTGTTGAACCGCTTGCCCTTGTCCTGGACGGACACGTTGAGGTAGCGCTCGCGCAGCTCGGCGATCTTCTCGACCGCGGTCTTGATCGTCTGCTCGGTGCGGAACACCATCACATTGGCGTCCATCGTCTCCTGGAGCTCCTTGCGGAGCACGGAGACCCGCTCGGAGCCGGTGGAGCCCAGCAGCCGCTCGACCTGCTCGGCGACGAAGGACGCCGGGTTCTCCGGAAGCTCGACGTAGTCGGTCTTCGCCGAGTACTCGGCGGCGGCGATGCCGGCGCGCTTGCCGAAGACGTTGATGTCCAGGAGCGAGTTGGTGCCGAGGCGGTTGGCGCCGTGCACCGAGACGCAGGCGACCTCGCCGGCGGCGTACAGGCCGGGCACGACGGTGGTGTTGTCCATCAGGACCTCACCCTCGACGTTGGTCGGGATGCCGCCCATGGCGTAGTGCGCGGTCGGCTGGATCGGGATCGGGTCCGTGTAGGGCTCGATGCCGAGGTACGTCCGCGCGAACTCGGTGATGTCCGGGAGCTTGGCGTCCAGCTGCTCCGGCGGCAGGTGGGTGAGGTCCAGGTAGACGTGGTCGCCCTCGGGGCCGCAGCCGCGGCCCTCGCGGATCTCCGTGTAGATGGAGCGGGAGACGACGTCACGGGACGCGAGGTCCTTCATGACCGGCGCGTACTTCTCCATGAAGCGCTCGCCGTCCTTGTTGCGGAGGATGCCGCCCTCACCGCGGGCGCCCTCCGTCAGCAGGATGCCCATGCGCCAGATGCCCGTCGGGTGGAACTGGAAGAACTCCATGTCCTCCAGCGGCAGACCGCGCCGGTAGCAGGCGGCCTGGCCGTCACCGGTCAGGGTGTGCGCGTTGGAGGTCACCTTGAAGAACTTGCCGGTGCCGCCGGACGCGTAGATCACGGCCTTGGCCTGGAAGACGTGGATCTCGCCGGTGGCCAGCTCGTAGGCGACCACACCGGCGGACTTCTTGACGCCGTCGACCTCGGTGATCAGCTGGTCCAGGACGTAGAACTCGTTGAAGAACTCCACGCCCTCCTTGACGCAGTTCTGGTACAGCGTCTGGAGGATCATGTGACCGGTGCGGTCCGCGGCATAGCAGGACCGGCGGACCGGCGCCTCGCCGTGGTTGCGGGAGTGGCCGCCGAAGCGGCGCTGGTCGATGGTGCCGCCCGGGGTCCGGTTGAACGGCAGGCCCATCTTCTCCAGGTCGAGGACGGCGTCGATGGCCTCCTTCGCCAGGATCTCGGCGGCGTCCTGGTCGACCAGGTAGTCACCGCCCTTGACCGTGTCGAAGGTGTGCCACTCCCAGTTGTCCTCCTCCACGTTGGCCAGCGCGGCGGCCATGCCGCCCTGCGCCGCGCCCGTGTGGGAGCGGGTGGGGTAGAGCTTGGTCAGCACGGCGGTGCGGCTGCGCTTCGTCGACTCGATGGCGGCGCGCATGCCGGCGCCACCGGCGCCGACGATGACGGTGTCGTACTTGTGGATCTTCATGGGTGGATTACCTCAGCCCCGTGCCTAGCGGATGTTCGGGTCGAAGGTGAAGATCACCAGCGTGCCCAGAAGGATGGTGAACACCGTGGCGGTGTACAGCAGGCCCTTGAGCCACAGGCGCGTGTTCGGACGCTCCGCGTAGTCGTTGATGACGGTACGGAGGCCGTTGGCGCCGTGCAGCATGGCAAGCCACAGCATCAGCAGGTCCCAGGTCTGCCAGAACGGGGACGCCCAGCGGCCGGCCACGAAGGCGAAGCCGATCTTGGAGACGCCGCCGTCGAGCACCAGCTGGATCAGCAGGTGGCCGATGACCAGGACGACGAGGAGCACGCCGGACAGGCGCATGAACAGCCATGCGGCCATCTCGAAGTTCCCGCGGGTCGAGCGCGGGGTCTTCTTGGTGCGCTTGCGCGGGGGCTCGATGAGCGGGGCCGGGTTGTCCGCGTCGTAGACGTGGGCGCCTTCGACGGGACCGATCGCGGAAGTGGTGTCAGTGGACATGTCTGGCCTCAGCTCCCGAAGACTTCGCGGACGGCGTGGCCGAGCACGGGGTAAAGGGCGCCCACCATCAGTACGAACCAGACGGCCATCACGGACCAGAGCATCTGCTTCTGGTAGCGCGGGCCCTTGGACCAGAAGTCCACGGCGATGACGCGCAGGCCGTTGAGCGCGTGGAAGAGGATCGCGGCCACGAGGCCGTATTCCAGCAGCGCGACGATCGGCGTCTTGTAGGTGGCGACGACCTCGTCGTACGCCTCGGGCGAGACGCGGACGAGAGCGGTGTCCAGCACGTGTACGAACAGGAAGAAGAAGATGAGGACGCCGGTGACTCGATGAGCCACCCAGGACCACATTCCTTCCCGGCCGCGGTACAGCGTTCCAGCCGGCACGGAAGAACCCTCCGGGAGCGGGGATTGGGGCCTGCCGGCTTGGGGTGTCGGTCTGGCCCGGCCGGGTACGGTCCACCGGCCCTGGCCATCGTAGCGACGTGTTGTCGGTTCGTTCGCCCGGGGTCCACCGGTGTGATCAAACAGGCAATCAATCAGCCTCGGACGGACCAATCCCGCCGGCCGTTCCGTCCGCCGTCCTGCCCGGTCGTTCCGCCGGGCCGTCCCGGCGGCCGGACTACGGGGTGGCAGCGCCCGCGATGTCGGACTCGGGGTGTTCGGACATGGTGTGCGCCAGCCGGGAGCGGACGAGAGCGCGCAGTTCATCGGCCGAAATGGCCCTCTCCTCGTCCGGTTCATGGGAAAGTCTGCTCCGGATACCGGCCAGTACCTGATCCAGGTACTCGTCGGGCCGGTAGGCGTCGAGACAGATGACGAACGCATGTCCGAATTTGCTCTCGTATGCCGCGTGCGCCGCGGCCAGTGCGGTGTGGGCGGCCTGCGGGGCGCTCGGTGGCAGCCCGGTGGACGATTCGCGGGCCAGCACCTGGTGGACGTCGGCGGGGCTGAGGTCGTATCCGGCCTCGTCGCAGGCGGCGAGGAGGGACTCGAGGTCGGGGTAGGGGCGGTGGGCGACCACGCGGCGCGCCCAGTGGCGACTGCCGCAGCAGGCGAGCACGATCGCTTCCGCGGCGTCCGCCGGAGCGCCGTTGAAGTGCTCGAGCCCCGGCTCCGGGCGACGCTGGGACGGTATGGCAGAAGGGGCGGCGGTGCCCCGGGTGTGGTGGAGTGTCGGCGGTCGCTTCGGGAAGCCGCCGTGGGATTCGCTGGTCAGCGGGGGCTCCTCGAAGGGCAGCGGGACGGTAGGGAAGGGAGAGAAGGGTGTGTCGTAACGCTATCGACAGGGACGCGAAGCTGTCCGACGGATGCGCGAATTTCACCCGGACGGGAGAGTTTGCACCGAGGTAATGGACGCAGAAGGGGGTGCTTGTACGGGGTTTCGCCGCTTTTGGGAGGTATCAGAACGATGTGGCTCTCTCGCAGGATCCGTCTCACCGGTGCGACAACCGCCACGGCCGTTGTCTTCTCGCTGACGCTGGCCGGCTGCTCGGACGAAGGGGCCCCCGACCCGGGCAGCGCCCCGCCGGACCGGGTGGGGACCACGTCGGAGGCCGCCGCCCCGAGCCCGAGCCCCACCCGCACCTACCCGCTCTCCGAAGAGCCCGCGACCATCCCCTCGGTCCGCAGCCACCAGGCCGCCCGCGGCCCCGGCTGGAGCCGGACCGACAGCGGCGGCGTCGTCGTGGCCAAGGGCAGCGAGGCCCTGTCCGACGAGGGCAGGCTGCTCGCCCAGGAGCTGAAACTCACCTACCGCGGCGCGGTCGCCGCCCGCGCCGGCGACGTGGAGCTGGCACTCGCCGGGGACGGCGCCGCCGAGTCGTACACGCTCACCACCAGCGGCGGGCGGGTACGGATAACCGGACCGGACGAGGCCGGTGTCTTCTACGGCACCCGGACCCTGAAGCAGGCGGTGCGCTCCGGCGGCTCGATGCCCGAGGGCGTCGTACGCGACCGGCCCGACCGCCCCCAGCGCGGACTGAACCTGGACATCGCGCGCAAGCACTTCACGGCCGGGTGGATCGAGGACCGGCTGCGGGAGATGGCCGACCTCAAGCTCAACCAGCTCGGCCTGCACTTCTCCGACGACCAGGCCTTCCGCATCGAGTCCGACTCGCACCCCGAGGTGGTCTCCGAGCAGCACCTCACCAAGGACGAGGTGCGCCGCATCCTCGCGCTCGCCGACCGTCTCCACATCACGGTCTTCGGCGAGATCGACTCCCCGGGACACCTGGGCGCCGTGCTGCGGGCGCATCCGCAGCTCCAGCTCCGCAACACCCAGGGCGTGCCCCGGCGCGGAGCCATCGACATCTCCCAGCCCGACGCGGCCCGCATCATCGACGACCTGCTGCGGGAGTACACGGCGCTCTTCCCCGGCGCCTGGTTCCACGTCGGCGCCGACGAGTACCAGGCGCTCACCGTGAGCAACCCGGCCGCCTCCTACCCGCAGCTGGCCCGCGCCGCCACCCAGAAGTACGGCGCCGGGGCCACCATCGAGGACCTGGCGGAGGGCTGGCTGAACGACCGCGCCGCGGTGGTCCGCGAGGCCGGGAAGACCCCCAAGGCATGGAACGACGGCTTCTTCAGCGGCGGGAAGGTCACCCCGGACAAGAGCATCGAGGTCGATTACTGGACCGGCAAGGAGATCGGGGCGCGGCAGCCGGTGGAGTACCTGGCGGAGGGCCGCCGGGTGGTGAACCTCAACGACGAGTTCCTCTACTACGTGCTCGGCGAGCCCAACCAGTTCACGTACCCCACCGGCCGCCGCATCTACGAGCAGTGGACGCCGATGGTGCTGCGCGGCACGCAGGCGGTGCCGGAGAAGTACTCCGCCCAGATCCTGGGCGGCCGCTTCGCCGTCTGGTGCGACCTGGCGAACTCCCAGACCCAGGACCAGGTCGCGGCCGGCATCCGCCGCCCGCTCCAGGCGACGGCGCAGAAGCTGTGGGACCCGCGGCAGCCGGAGCGGGACTGGCAGTCGTTCGACCAGCTGGCGCGGAAGCTCGGTTGACGGGCGGGAGCGCCAGGGCACGAGGGGCCGACGGTCGCGGTGTGAGCCCGCCCGGGGGTGTGCGGACTCACACCGCGGTCACGTCAGGACGGGCCAACTGCGCTGCGCGCGGGCCCAGTTCCTGTGAGGGGAAGGTAACAGAGGTGTGGCGCAATTGTGTGCGAACGCCCTGCCGGAACGGTAACGTTCCGGCCACACTGTGACGTATTCACGCCACCGGACGCAGTAGGGACAGGTACAAGGGCAAGTACTTCGTCCGCGACGGAAGGCGGCCGTATGACCTCCAAGAGCCTGACGGGACTCATCGCACAGGCGGATGAGCGTGGCCTGGCCGCGAGCGGGCTCGCGTGCGTGGACCGCTGCCTGCCGCTGCTCGCGGTGGAGGACGACATGCTGCGCTCGCTGTGGGCGGCAATGGCCGGCGGCGAGGAGGCATGGGCCGGCGAACTGGCGGCCGTGAGGCAGGCCATGGAGGGCCTGTCGCCCGACGACGAGGACGCCGCCCTGGTCCGCGGCATGCTCGGCGCGGCCCCCTCCAACTGGTCCGCCGGGCCCCTGCGCGAGTGGGCCGACGGCTGCTCGCTCGCCGCCCTGGAGGTGCACCGCCGCTTCGACGTGGGCGCCTGCGGACCCCAGACCCTCGAACGCTGCCGCGAGGGCGACCCCGAGGGCGCCGGGCCGTTGGTGGCGGGGGAGTTGCGCAGGCAGATGCAGATTCTGGAGATCCTCGCGGAACCGGCCGGCGGCACCGGGCTGCGCCACGCGCTCGAGGCGTCGACGGAGGGCCGCCGCATTCTGCGCGCCGCGGTCTCGCGCCGGGCGCGCGTCACGGGCTAGACGGCGCGGAGCTCGTCCCCGCGTCGGGCGCGTGGCCGTCGGGCCGTGCCCGCGTCGCGCCCGTGTTTGTGCTGTGTGCCTCTGCGCCCGTGCGGAACGACCGCCTCCCGCCACACGGGCGGGAGACGGCCGTCAGGCCGGCAGGGTCAGCGCGTCGCGTACACCGAGGCGCCCGCCGTGCGGCGGATCTCCGGCAGCGCCGAGTAGAGCGTGGCTCCCGGGCAGAGCGTGGCGTAGCCGTCACGGTGACCGGAAATGGTGTTGAGCGTGGCCTGCTCGCCCGTCTTGTACACGCCCGTGTCACCGGCCGCGGTGAGCGTCACCTTCGCCTCCGGGTCGACGCCGTGCAGAGCGAGCTTCCAGGCGGAGATGTCGGCGATCGCCTGCTTGGCCGCGGCGGTGGGCGTGCCGCCGTTCTCGTAGTCACCGAGGAGCGAGACGCCGGACGAGTAGCCGTTGAAGCCGTACGTGTGGGCTCCGCGGACGGGCTTGTCGACGCCGCCCGCGCGGCCCTCGAAGACCGTTCCGCACTTGTCGACGAAGAAGTTGTAGCCGACGTCGTTCCAGCCGTTCGTCTTCACGTGGTACGTGAGGATCGCCCGGATGATGGCCGGCGACTCGGCACAGTCGTAGTTGTTCGTGCCGGCGGTGTGGTGGACGAACACCGCGTCGACCTTG
Source organism: Streptomyces peucetius (assembly GCF_025854275.1). Classification (NCBI taxonomy): domain Bacteria; kingdom Bacillati; phylum Actinomycetota; class Actinomycetes; order Kitasatosporales; family Streptomycetaceae; genus Streptomyces; species Streptomyces peucetius. The sequence goes on from NZ_CP107567.1 coordinate 4,886,945, forward strand.
TCCAGGTAGGAGGGCGGGTCCGCGACGAGTGACTCGTCCGCGCCCCACTCGGCCCGGCTGACGATCGCCGGTGCGGCGGGGCTCGTCGGCCCCGTCGACTCGGCCGGCTCCGGCTGGGTGCTCGGCTTCGCCGTGGACTCGTCGGTCGGGACGGAGGCGCTGGGCTCCGCCGTCGGCTCCTGGCTCGGGGCGGGAGCGCTCGGTCCGGCGGTCGGCTCCTGCGGCTCGGCCGTCGGATCCGTCGTCGGCTCGGCCGTCGGCTCCGCGGAGGGGGCCGGGGGCGTCGGCTCGGCGCTCGGGCTGCTGGGTTCCGCCGTCGGTTCCTGGCTGGGGGCGGGAGCGCTGGGCTCCTGCGTCGGCTCCGCGGAGGGCGCCGGGGCCGAGGGGGAGACCGGCTCGTCGGTGACCGGGGTCCCGGTCGGCTCCGACGGGGGAGAGGAAGGCTCGGGGGCCGTGCTCGGGTCGGTGTCACCGCCGGAGCCCGAAGGGCTCGGGGTGGCCGTCGCGGTCTTCTTGGGCTTGGCGGACGGCTTGCCCTCCCCGTTCCCCTTGCCCTGTCCCTTGTCGTTCTTCGTCTCGCCGGGGTCGATCATGTCGAGCCGCAGCGCCTCGGGCACTGCGGTCTCCTTGCCGTCGGCCACGACACGGGCCTCGATGGCGTCCGAAGGACCGACCCACAGCGGCTCGGACGCGCCGCGGACCTTCGAGGCGTCACCCTCCTCCGTCTCCGGTGCCTGGATGTCGAAGTCCAGATCGCGCCATTCGGTCCAGGTGCCGCTCTCCGCGCCGCGGGTGCGTATCTGCGCCGTGCCCTCGAAGTCGTCGGCGCTGTCTTCCCAGGAGACGCCGACGAGCGAGAAGAGCTGCGTCTCCGTACGCGGCAGTTCGCGCTTCTTGGTGTCCTTGCCGTCCAGTGCCAGGGTGTGGGCCTTCGCAGGACGGGTGTTGTCGTCGGTGCCGGCGTTCTCGGAACCTGTGGTGACGGCCACGGCCGTCACTCCGGTGCCCGCCAGGACGACGGCTCCCGCTGCCAGCCAGATGGTGCGCGGTGCTTTTCTCGCCCGCCGCGCGCGGGTCGCTCTCGGACTCATGCCATCCCTCGTGAACCTTGTACGCGAATGCCGTTGCTGTACGCGCTGATCAGTTGTCGGTGGCAGGCAGCTCGCCCGCGCAGGTGGCGCGGCCGAACTCGCCCATGGCGGTGGCTCGCTGGACGTGCTGACCCCGGATCGCGAGGGTGCAGGCCGCCTGGCCGCCCTTCTCGCCGAGGACGATCGCCACGGTCGGCGCCTTGCCCAGCGGCACCTGGACGGTCTTCTTCCACGGGAGTTCGGCGCCCCGTACGACGGTCGCTGAGCCGTCCTCGCTGCGGGCGAGGTACGAGATCTCGACCGGGCCCTCGCCGGTGACCTCGTACGTCACCTCGGCGGTCGGCACCGTGGGGGCCGCCTTGGGTTCGTCCTCGGTGTTGAGCACGCCGTAGCCGACGAGACCGCCGCAGGCGAGCAGCAGGACGGCGGCGATCGCCACTCCCGCCCGACCGCCGCCGGTGCCCTTTTCCGGGTTCTTGTTCACCGTCCCGGTGTCGGGAGTCTGCTTTTCGTTTGTTTCCGAATCGCTGCTTCTCTCGCCGGTGGTCTCCGGGCCGGCCGCCGCCGTTTCCGCAGTCTCCGTGTCCGGCGTCTCGTCGGACTTCGGCTCCGGAGCTGCGCTTTCCGTGGATTCCTTGGATGACATGAACGGGGCCCGGCTTTCGGTGAGTCGGATCGATTCTGCTGACGTCGAACCGGGCGGTTATACACCACGCGGAGTGCGCCACGCGAGCGATGGGACAAAAGGTGCGGAGCAGCGGCGTTTCCGGGGTCCGTTCGCCCTGAATGTCCGTGGGGTTGACGGGACGTCACTCCAGTGATCGATAATCCGCTGCCGCGCCCGTGAGCTGGCCTTTCGCCTGCTCGCGGGTGGTAGTGGCAGTCATGCTCCAAGCCGGGCGGAATCCCCTGCTCCGGCTCGTTCGGCGTGCCCGTTTCGCCTGCGGCGGGGCCGGCCGCCGATGTCGAAAGGCAACGACGTGAAGGTGCCATACAGGAGATATCTCTCCTGTCTGGTGGTCGCGGCGGTGGCGGGCACGCTACTTCCGCAGGTCGCTTATGCGGCCCCACCCTCGGAGCCCGAGAAGGACGACGGCGAGTCAATTGTCGATACCGTCGCCGAGTGGTTCGAAGATGACGGCAAGGAAAACAAAGAGCCGCCTTCCTACGGCAATCGTGGAATAGCCGACCGGCAGAAGCTCGCCAAGGGAAAGAACGATCCGAAGGCGGAGCGAGTCAAGGAACTGACCTCCCGCCGTACGCCCTCGGCGCGCTTCTGGCAGCTCTCCGACGGCCGGGTCGAGGCAGAGCTGTCGGCCGCGCCGACCTCCTACAAGGACAAGGCCTCCCAGTCCTGGAAGAGCATCGACACCCGGGTCAGGGCGGTCAGGGCCAAGGGTTTCGACTTCGCCAACACGGCGAACACCGGCCGCAGCTGGTTCGGCTCCGACCCGGAGAAGCTGCTGCGCTTCGAGACGGCCGAGGGCGGCCAGTCGGTCACTCTCGGCATCGAGGGCGCGGCGAAGAACCTGAAGCCCGAGGCCCAGGGCAACACGGTCACCTACCAGGGTGCGGTGAACGGCGCCGATCTGGAGTATCGGGTCGGTCCGGGCCGGGTGAAGGAGAACATCGTCCTGGCCGAGCGGCCCGACGGTCCGGTGACGTACACCTTCACCCTGGACACCGAGGGCCTGACGCCGAAGGCCCGCAAGGACGGGTCGATCGCGTTCTTCGGCGAGCTGCCGAACACGCCGGTGCTGGTCATTCCGGCCCCGTACATGACGGACGCGAAGAAGTCCGCGTCCTCGCCGTACGGGTTCGAGTACAGCGCCGCCGTCAGCCAGAAGCTCACCCGTGACGGGGACGGCTGGAAGCTGACCGTCACGCCGGACGCGAAGTGGCTGGCGGCGAAGGAGCGCCAGTACCCGGTGGTGGTCGACCCGACGATCACCATCGCGCCCTCGCCGTCCGGTTCGCAGGACACCATGGTTCTGTCCGACTCCGCCTCGACGAACTTCAACTCGTCCTGGAAGTTGTCCGTGGGCAAGACCTCCAGCAGCGCCCAGGCCCGGTCGCTGCTGAAGTTCCCGCTGGACGAGATCCCGGCCGGGGTGAAGGTCGACGGCGCCCGGCTGGGCGTCTACTTCGACCAGACGCACACCACAGGCGGCAACGACGTCACGATCGAGGCGCACCGCGCGACCGGCGCCTGGGACGAGTCGACGGCCACCTGGTCCAACACCAGCGGCCTCGTCGGTGAGCTGTCGGGCACCAGCGTCCAGGCGGACGACGGTGACGCCGGGACGACCGCGGCGACGGGTGTCTGGCCGGCGTCCGGCTCGACTTTGACCCAGTACGCGATCGGCCAGGACTACCACTACAACAAGGACTCGGTCGCCGGCGACACGTACACCTGGCAGCCGAAGGTCACCGACACGGCCACCTACCGCGTCGACGTGCACTACGTGCCGGCCACCGACCGGGCGACGAACGCCCCGTACACGGTGACCCACCGCGACGGCAGCCAGACCTTCACCGTCGACCAGTCGGCCGGCACGAACGGTGTGTGGACCTCGCTGAACGGCGGCAAGCAGCTGCCGTTCACCAAGGGCACCGTCGGCAAGGTCGTCCTCGGCGACGGACCGGCCTCCACCTCCACCGCGGTCGTCGCGGACGCGGTGCGCCTGGTGAACCCCGCCCAGATCGTCAAGAACAAGGGCGAGTACAACCAGTGGCACGAGTTCCCGGTCGCCGACACCGTGCAGAAGTGGGTCAACGGCACCGCGAATCACGGCTTCGTGCTGACGGCGAAGGACGAGTCGTCCACCGCACCGCTCGGCGGTCCCCGCTACGAGGCCGGTGACGGCTACTACGGCGGCGAAACCTCCAGCATCCCGCGTCTGACCGTGACCTGGGGCCGCGTCGGTACCGCGCTCGACTCGCCGACCGTCGTGCACTCCACCGGCCCCGAGCTGCACTGGCCGGCGTACAAGAACACCAGCGGCGACACGGGCGCGGACATCGTCGAGTACCAGCTGCACCGCTCCACGCAGCAGGACTTCACCCCGTCCGCGGCGACGCTGATCGCGCCGATCGACAAGGCGGCCACCGCCTACACCGACACCACCGCGGTCCCGACACCCGACTCGAGCTCGAGCGAGATCGGGAAGTCGTACTACTACCAGATCGCGGTCAAGACCGAGGACGGTGACCTGCTCGGGTCCCCGACCCGTGTCGTCGGCATTCCCAAGGCCGGCCGGACGATGAAGATCATCCAGGGCAGCCAGGGCGGCGTCACCGACACCACCCTCTCCTCGCAGCAGCCCACCACCAACCAGGACACCATCCAGTCCTGGGGCGTCGGCCAGAATTGGCTGAGCGTCGGCAACAACTCCGGCACCTACGGCACGACCCGCGCCGTGCTGAAGTTCCCCACCAGCGACATCCCGGCCACCGCCACGGTGCTCAACAACCGGATGTACATGTGGGGCGCGGAGACCACCACGGGCAGCACCGGAGCGATCTACGAACTCCACGCCCTCACGAGGGACTTCGCCGAAACCAGCGCCACGTGGAACAACGCCACCTCCACCACCGCCTGGACCAGCCCCGGCGGTGACATGAACGCCGCCGTCTCCGACACGGTCGCCAACATGTCGGACGTCGGCCGCCACTGGTGGGACGCCACCAGCCTGATGCAGAGCTGGGTGGAGAACCCGGCCGGCAACAAGGGCGTCGCGGTCAGGCTGCAGGACGAGTCCTCCTCCGGCCCGCAGGAGCGCACCCTGTTCCTGTCCGCCGAAGCGGCCGACCCGCAGCTGCGCCCGTACATGCAGGTCATCTACGTCGACTCGACCACGCAGTCCACGTACTACGCGCCCACCACCCCGTCGCGGATGACCCCGAACACCACCTACACGGTGGACTTCACGGTCACCAACACCACGTCCTCGCAGTGGACGGAGGGTGAGCGGGAGCTGTCCTACACCTGGAAGCTGCCCGACGGCACGGACGTGACCACCGGCGGCAACCAGCTCGCCACCCCGATCCCGGCCCTGGCGCCGGGCAAGTCGGCCACCATCCAGGCCCAGGTCGCCACCCCGATCAACTCGGACTCCGGCAACAAGCGCAACGAGTACGTGCTCGGCTGGGACGTCCGCAAGATCTCCGACGGCACCTGGCTGTCCGCCGGCACCGGCGGCATCCCGGCGCTGAAGCAGAACGTGGCGGTCGAGGACCCCACCTCCAACCAGCTCGGCCTGGAGAAGTTCTACTCCTACACGGGCAAGAACACCGGCGCCGGCTCCACGGTCATGAACAACCTGGCCGCCGGCAACACCGTGTGGCAGTACAACGCGTTCACCAACCCCGGCCGGGGACTGAGCACGTTCGCCCGGTTCGCCTACAACAGCCTCGACACGAGCGACACGGTCGCCGGACACGGCTGGTCGTTCCAGGCCGCCGGACCCATCCGGCTCGGCGCGCCGCTGGACTTCCACCCCAACCCGAACCCGACGGAGATCCGTCTCCCGGACGGTGACGGCACCACGCACGTCTTCCGCTGGGACAGCGTCAACAGCGTGTGGAAGGCCCCGGCGGGTGTCCACTACAAGGTCACGATGAAGTCGGGCCTGGACTGCAAGCCGACCAAGGACCCGGTCCCGGACGCCTGGACGCTCACCCGCCCCGACGGCACGCGGTTCCTGTTCGGCTGCGACGGCTACATGACGTCGACTGTCGACAAGAACGGCAACACGCAGACGTTCACGTACGAGGAGCGCAAGTCCAACAACAAGCCGACCAAGTTCCTGACCTACATCACGGACCCGGCCGGCCGTCAGTCGCTCACCGTCGACTACTACAAGAAGGGTGACGCGTCCTACGAGTACATCGACGACACGGGCGCGAAGGTCACGGGCTCGAACCTGACCAACTCCAAGATCTACGACCACGTGAAGTCCATGACGGACATCTCCGGTCGCAAGATCGCCTTCTACTACACCGACAAGGGCCTGCTCGGCCAGATCACCGACGGCGTCGGCTCCAGCCAGCCGAAGAACTTCACGTTCACCTACGACGCCACGCAGGGGAACAAGAACGTCAAGCTGGTCAAGGCCACCGACCCGCGCGGCAACGCCACGAACCTGGCGTACTACGCGCCCCAGGCCGGGGACGACCCGAAGTACCACTGGTGGACCAAGACGATCACCGACCGTCTGCAGGGCACCACGGGATTCACCTACGCGGTCAACGCCACGAACACGAAGTTCACCGACACCAAGGTCACCGACGCCGAGTCGCACGCCACCGACTACGTGACGGACGACTTCGGCCGCCCGGTCCAGACGACCAACGCCAAGGCGCAGACGACGAAGATGTCGTGGGATGCCGACAACAACGTCACGTACCTGGAGGAGGCCAACGGCGCCAAGACCGCGTACTGCTACGACCAGAAGACGGGCTACCCGCTCTGGCAGCGCGACGCAGAGAACAACAAGGCCGGCGTCCCGCCGTCGTCGGACTGCGCGCCCGGCACCTACCCGCCGAACTCGCAGCAGTACAGCTACCAGACGCGTCTGGACGGCTTCTCCGCCGACCTGTTCACCAAGACCTCACCGGAGGGCCGCAAGTGGCAGTTCGGCTACGACACCTTCGGCAACCTGAAGACGGTCACCGACCCCAAGGGCGTCGCCACCACGACGACGGGTGACTACACCACGTCGTACGAGTACGACGCCTACGGCCAGATGACCAAAACGACCGACGCCAACGGCAACCCGACGACGAACAGCGACTTCGGCCCCACCGGCTACCCGGCCACCATCACCGACGCGCTGAACAAGTCGACGACGTTCGTCTACGACGAGCGCGGCCAGGTCACCCAGGTCACCGACGCCCTCGGCAAGAAGACCACACAGACGTACGACACCTTCGGACGTCCGCTGGTCAAGACCGTGCCCAAGGACCAGGCCACAGGTGACCTGATCACCACCCCGGCCCCGGTCTACGACGCCAACGACAACGTCACCTCGTCTACCGCGACCAACGGGGCGATGTACAACGCGGTCTACGACGCGGCGGACCAGGCCGTGTCCACGTCGGATCCCAAGGACACGTCGGCCGCGGCAGCGAGAACGACGACCTACACATACGACAAGGCCGGAAACGTCCGCACTGTCACGGAACCGAAGGGCACGCTCACGACGGCGGACCCGTCGGACTTCGTGACGACCCTGACGTACGACGAGATCTATCAGCTCACGACGGTCGAGGACGCCGTCGGAGACAAGATCTCATACGCGTACGACAATGTGGGCAACGAGACGCTGGTCGTTGATCCGAAGAAGAACGCAACCACCGACGCCACCGACTACACCACGAAGACCACTTACGATCTGAATCACCGGGTCACGTCGGTCACCGATGCGGCAGGGCATACGACCAGGCAGTCCTATGACAAGGACTCGCTCGTCGTGTCGATGACAGACGCGGAGAACAACACCAGCACCGTCACCTATGACGAACGGGGTATGCGGACCGAGGTGAAGGTCCCGCATGACGGCACATCCCCGATCACCTACCGGACGACGAAGTACGAGTATGACCAAGCCGGTAACACCACCAAGGTGATCACGCCTCGCGGTGTCGAGACAGCGGTCGCGGACGACTTCACGTCGCGGACCCAGTACGACGCCCTGAATCGTCCAGTGAAGCGGTACCAGCCGTACGATCCGAACGACGCCCGCTACAACGACCCGAACGTCTACATCCAGACGTTCTACGATGCCGTAGGCCGAGTGGCGAAGACGTCGCTGCCGCCGTCGGACGGTCAGACGGTCCGCAACGACGCCACGTACAGCTACTTCGACAACGGCTGGACCAAGTCCTCCAGCGACCCGTGGGACATCACCACTACGTACGACTACAACGAACTGGGCCAGCAGACGGCCCGGACCCTCACATCGGCCGGGGGCCCCTCGAACCGCGCGATGACGTGGTCGTACTATCCGGACGGCAAGCTCAAGTCCAAGTCGGACGACGGCGTCCCGGTCGGCAGCGCGGTGGTCCTGGTCGACAATTCGGACACTCAGAACACGTCCTCCACCGGTACGTGGGCAAAGGGGGACGCCACCGGCCAGCACGGCTACGACCACCAGGTCCACGCCGCCGGGACCGGAACCGATACCTTCACCTGGACGCTCAACATCCCGAAGGACGGCACGTACACCGCGTACGTGAAGTATCCGAAGGTCACTGGCGCCGCGACCACGGCGAAGTACACCGTCACACACGCCACCGGCTCGGTGGACGTGACCAAGGACCAGAACGCCGGCACCGGTACCTGGGTCAGTCTCGGCTCGTACACCTTCACCCAGGGCAATGCGGCCGAGCTGAAGCTGTCTCAGAACAGTTCGGCGCTCGTGGTCGCCGACGCCGTCAAGCTTGTCCGTGACACCACGGGCGAGACGGACACGGAGAAGCGCAGCTTTTCCTACACCTATGACGTCAACGGCAACATGACGTCGATCGACGACACCTCGTCCGACGCCCGCATCGACGCCTACACGATCACCTACACGGGGCTCAATCAGGTCCAGAAGGTGACCGAGGCGCTGGCAGGCCAGGAGAAGAAGGCGACGTCGTACACCTACGACGCCAACGGCCTCGCAGAGACGGTCACCCACCCCGACCAGCACTCGGCCTACACCTACGACGTGCGTGACCTGGTCAAGACTGTCACGGTCGGGAAGACGGCCACGGACACCTCACCGAAGGCAACCTCTTACACGTACACCGACCGCGGCCAGAAACTGAAGGAGACCAAGGCCAACAGCAACACCGTCGACTACACCTATTACCGCGACGGTGTCGTCAAGTCGGCGACGGAGAAGAAGTCCAACGGCACCCTCGTCTCCTCGCACACCTACGCCTACGACCCCAACGGCAACAAGGCGCAGGACATCGCGAAGAAGATGAGCGCCGACGACCACGCGGCGTACCTCGACTCCACGACCGACTACACCTACGATCCCGTCGACCGGCTTGCGAAGCTGGTCAAGACCGGTAACGGTGCAGGGACGGAAACGTACGTCCACGACGACAACGCCAACGTCATCAGCCAGACCGTCAAGGGCACGTCGACGACGTTCCACTACGACCGCAACCGGCTGCTGAGCGCGACGACTTCGGGCACCATGGCGGACTACAACTACGACCCCTTCGGCCGCCAGAATTCCATCACTAGCGGCGGACAGGTCATCTCCCGGACTGTCTACGACGGCTTCGACCACGTCGTGGAATCCCAGAAGATGGACGACACGGGAGCCCTGAAGTCGACCACTTACACCTTCGACCCGCTGGACCGCACCAGGTCGAAGACGGCGGACGGCAAGACCACCGACTTCACCTACCTCGGACTGTCCAGCGAGGTGCTGAACGAAGAGGTCGCCGGTGAGCTGACCAAGTCCTACCAGTACAGCCCGTGGGGTGAGCGACTCTCCCAGATCAAGCACAACTCGGACGGCACAACCGAGGACGGGTACTACGGCTACAACAGCCACACCGACGTAGAGACTCTCACCGACGGCAACGGCAACACCAAGGCCACGTACGGCTACACCGCCTACGGTTCCGACGACACGTCGGAGTTCACCGGTGTCGACAAGCCCGACCCGGCCGATTCCGCCAAGGAGGAGTACAACCCCTACCGCTACAACGCCAAGCGCTGGGACGCGCAGTCCGGAACCTACGACATGGGCTTCCGTGACTACGACCCCGGTCTGAACCGCTTCACGACCCGCGACATGTACAACGGGGCGCTGGCGGACATGGGGCTCGGCAGTGACCCCTACACGGGCAACCGATACGCGTTCACCGGCGGCAACCCCGTGAGCCGGGTCGAACTCGACGGGCACTGCTTCGGCTGGGGCTGGTGCGAGGACGCGGTTGACGCGGGCGGGGACGCTCTGGACTCGACCCTGGAGTGGGCCGACCACAACTCCGACGCGCTGTCGGACGCGGCCGGCAGCCTGCTCGAAATGGCTGCCGGTGTCGGCACCATGGCCGGCGGTGCCGCGCTCGTCGCCGGTTCCGTGGGCGGATGTGCCGCGGGGGCCATTCCTACCCTCGGCACGATCTGCATCGCCAGCGTGGCCGGTGTGGCCGGTGGCGCCAGCCTCATCACGGCGGGCGCATTCGTCTCCGTCCACGGTGCCATGGGGCTCGGGGACAGCATCGCCCGGATGGAGAGCACCGGAGGGGGCGGGGGCGGAGGCTCAAGCTCCGGCAAGTCCACCGACGTGGGCGCACAAAACCCGGACGTCATTTGGTCGACGGAAAAATTCGACGGCTGGCAGCATGTGCTCGACGGTCACCGGATCGGAGGAAAGGATTACGACGCGGAGTGGAAGGGAGCGTTCATTGGGAAGGAAAAGAAGGTCAAGGCCTGGATTCAGCAGGTCGTGAAGAACAATGAGGCACAGAAGAACACCGGAGACCGTGACGGCTGGGTCTACGAGGGGCGGGTCAATGCCGGTCCCAACGGTGTCGGGGTTCTGAGCGACAAGCAGAGTCAGGGACTGTCGCACAAGACGGCATATGGAATCAAGGTCGTCCTCAATCCGGACGGGAGCCTGCGGACTGCTCACCCCATTCCGTAGCCACTCAGCGTGATACCGTTCCGGTGCCTGCGCCGGCAGGAAACCTGCCGGCGCAGGCACTCCTCGCAACAGTACGAAGGGTTCAGAGAAAGAATGTTTCTCCTTGAGTTCGATCGAGAATCGATGCGTGAGCCTTCGGAGAAGCAGGTCGCCGCACTGGCCACGGCCAGCGAGATGGACCTGCGCTACGCCTACTTCCAGGCCCGCGTGTCCCTGGCTGCGGATGGCTTCAAAACCGAGACGTTTCCAGTGCCGCTTCTCGACTTCACACACTGCACACTGCTGGCGGCGCGTTCTGTTGCGGGCGGAGAAAGCGGTCAAATCAGTTTTACCGAGAGCAGCATGCTGATCTACTTCACTCCGCAGGGTGCAGATGTGAAGGTGTTGCGTTCGTGGGATCCCGTTTCAGGTTCATGCGGCGCGGAAGAATTTCTGGAAGCAGCCTCCAGGTTCTCCACGGAAGTTCTGGATCATATAATTGATCGGTATCCGGAATTTCGACAGAATCCGTATTCTGAAGCAATAGGGCGCATGGTTCAGGGGATTACTGCCGCTCGCGGCAAGTAGGTTGTGCAAGGGTGCGGCTCCGGCAGCTTGTCTGCCGGAGCCGCACCCTTATGCGCGGTTGGGCGACGCGTTGTCGGCGACGGTGGCGTTCCTGGTGACATGCGTCGCGTTCTGTTGGACTCCTCGACACCTGGCGCGGTCGACCGCGCGGCGCATTCCCCAATCGGGGACATGATCGCGTCCGGTGCCGAGCCGCTGCACCGATGACCCGTTTCCAGTGGGACTACGACGTCCGTACCCACCCGAAGGGACTCGGCCTCGATTCCTTCACCTGGCAGCTGAACATCCCGCAGGACGGCACGTACGAGGTCTTCGTCCGGCACGGTGACGTGACCGGCGCGGCGACCGACGCCCCGTTCAAGATCACCCACGCGGGCGGCGAGGTCACCAAGCCCGTCGACCAGACCACCCGTTCCGGTGAGTGGGTCTCACTGGGCTCGTACTCCTTCACGGCGTCGGGCACCCAGAAGGTCACCCTGTCCGACCTGGCCGACGGCACGGTCGTCGCCGACGGCCTGAAGCTGGTCCGCTCCAACACGGGCGAGACCGACAACGAGAAGAAGGACTTCACCTACCGGTACGGAGTCAACGGTCCGCTGACCGAGGTCAAGGACCTGTCGCCGGGTGCGAAGACCGACACCTACTCGATGACCTACGACGAGCTCAACCAGCTCACCAAGGTCGAGGAGAAGCTCGGCACGACGGTCAAGAACACGACCGCCCTCGCCTACGACGTCAACGGCAACCCGGTGGAGACCACGCACGATGTGACGTGGTCGAAGTCCGAGTACGACATCCGCGACATGATCAACAAGATCACGAACGCGGACTCGCCGACGGCGGGCAACCAGCAGATCACCACGTTCACCTACACCGACCGCGGCCAGCCGCTGAAGCAGACGAAGCCGAACGGGAACACCGTCGACTACGCGTACTGGCTCAACGGCGCGGTCAAGTCGCAGGTGGAGAAGAAGAGCGGCGGCACGCTGGTCGCCTCGCACGACCTGGAGTACGACCCGAACGGGAACCGCTCCAAGGACACGGCGAAGGTGATGAACGCCGACAACACGGCGGACTACCTGGACACCGTCTCCGCGTTCACCTACGACCCGCAGGACCGCATCGCGCAGGTCACGAAGACCGGCGACGCGGCGGGCACGGAGACGTACGCGTACGACGGCAACTCGAACATCGTCGAGCAGACGGTGGGCTCGGTCACGTCCACGTCGACGTACGACCGCAACCGTCTGCTGAAGACGTCCGCGGGCGGTGTCGCCTCCACGTACAACTACGACCCGCTGGGCCGTCTGGACACGGTCTCGTCGAACGGGTCGGTGCAGGAGAAGTACTCGTACGACGGGTTCGACCGGATCGCCAAGCACACGGCCGGCACCGGAACGTCGGCCGTGTCGACGACGTACGAGTACGACGCGTTCGACCGCACGGTGCAGCAGGCCACGTCCGGGACGAGCGGGAAGACGACGCTCTTCACGTACCTGGGCATGGAGTCGAAGGTGCTGCGGGAGGAGGTCGCCGACAAGGCGACCAAGTCCTACCAGTACTCGCCGTGGGGTCAGAAGCTGACCCAGATCAAGCACAACGCCGATGCGACGAAGGAGTACTCGCAGTTCCTCTACCACCCCAAGGGTGACGTGGAGGCGATCACGAAGGACGAAGGCAACACCAGGGCGACGTACGGGTATTCGGCGTACGGCTCCGACGACGAGAAGCAGTTCACCGGCGTGGACAAGCATTTCCTGCGGTGACCAAGATGCCGTCGCACCCATCTGGGAGGCGGCAGTGCCTGCAGCGTGGCCCTGCTTGCGCTCGGGCTGCGGCTTTCGATCCGTCCGGAGTTCGCACTGCGACTCCTTCGGGAGGGGAACGAAAGGTGACACTCGCTGCTGTGCAGGTGCTTCGGAACATGACAGGTGTGCGGGTCCTCGTGGACGCGGTGGTGGTCGCGTCGGTCGCTTCGGCCCTCGTGATCGCGCCGCGTGCCCTGGCCCGTCGTCCCGGCACGGCCGGACCGGCGGCCCGTTCGGTGTCCCCGGCCGTGCTGCTGATGCTCGTGACGGGCCTTGTCTACGTCAACCAGGTGCTGTTCACCGTGTACGTGCTGCGCGTCCATGACGGGGACGCGTCGTTCATCGCGCGGTATCTGCCCGCCGGGTGGTTCGACCTGGCGACGGCGAATCCGGCTCTGCGCGGCCTGGCGGAGGTCTTCCCCGCGCCCGGCCTTCTCGCCCCCAGCGTGCTGCGTGTCCAGGCGTTCCTGGAACTCCCCTTCGTGCTCCTGGCGTTCGTGACCGTGGTGCGCCGGCTGGACGCCGACCTGTACCGGCGGATCGCCCGCTCGGCCCTGCTCCCGGCGGCGGCCGTGTCGTACACGGTCGTGTTCTGCCTGGTCGAGTGGGATCTGCGCAATCCGTACACCGTCGACGACGTGGTGATCCGCGCTGTGTCTGCGGTGGTCACTCCGTGGCTGATCGCCCGTGTGGCGGCGCGTGAAACGGCGACGACCCGGGTGACGGCCTCCGTGCCCGGCCTGCTGATGTTCATCGGCTGGCTGGGGGCGCTGGGCGGCCTGGTGCTCGTCGTGTACGACACCGCGCTGCTGTACAACCTGGGCCGGCTAAACGACCGCCTGCCGCTCGCCCTGGCGGCCGCGGCCGTCCTGGTCTGCCTGCACACGGCCGCCTCGCGTCTCCCGACGCGGACGGGGCCCCCGACACCGGCCCTGTCGTTCGTGGCGCACGCGCTGCGCCGCTGGCTGGTCCTGTTCTTCGTACCGGCCCTGGTGGTGCGCTACGGGCTGCTCTTCGGGACACCGCGACTGGCCCTGGCGGCGGGGGCGCTGACATCCGTCGTCGCATGCGTGCAGGCGGGCCGCGACGCCTTGGCCGAGGTGCCCGGCACGGGGGACGGGGCCGGGCCCCGGGTCCGCGCCGCCCTCCGGCTGGCCGCCTGGCTCGGGTGCGCGATCCTCGCCGCAGCGGCCGGCGCGGTCCCCGCCGTCCGGGTGACCCCTCGGTCGTACGAAGAGGTGGCCCTGCTGTCGGCCATGGCAGGGTTCCTCATCACCGGCGTTGCGGTCTGCGGACTCCTGGACACCTGGACCGGCCGTACGCGTCGTGGAACGCCCGGAACGAAATGTTCCTGAACTTTGCGTGACCAGAACGTGCCGTTGCCGCCGCGGGCCGGCGAATCACGGATCTGCTGACGGGTTCTGCCCCATCGGGCCGCTGGGGCTGTCAGTCATGAATGCCAGACTCGGCGCATGACGTTGTGCGACTACTTCTCCGCCGTCGACGACCGGACCGCTGCTGCGGTGGTCGAACGGCCCGGAGGACCGGCCGAGTCCGGGTTCGACGTGGTCCACCTCAAGAACATCGACCCGGTCGTCGCCATCGCTCAGCTCGAAGCGGTCCTGACGAACTGCACGTACGAGGAAGCCGGTCGCCGCCCGCGAGCCGGGCAGCTGCTGTCCTCCCCGCAGGACGAAGGCCCCTTCGTGTTCAGCCTGTCGGACACCCTGGTCGAGGCTCTCGCGCGAGCGACGCGAGCAGATTTCGTGCGCGCTGCCGAGCGGTGGTCCGCGACCGCTGAACCGGCGCAGTTGCGGCTCGACGAACGGGCGGCGCTGGGTGTCCTCGAGGCCCTGGCTGCCCTTGCCGGGCGCGCGCGGGCCGGTGGCCTGGGTGTGTATTGCTGGTGGGCTCTGTGAGCGGACCGACGGATTCGTCCCTCGCCTCAGGCCGGTCGGTGAGCTCCACGGCTTCTGTGCTCGCGCCAGTCCGGCGGTCTGTCTGGGGAGTCTTGAGGGACCGCACGCCCGGATAGAGGGTGATGCGTGGAATTGGTCGAATTGGTCCGCCGGTTTGACGGTCGCATGTATGTTCGTCTAATGCTTTTCCTGTTCAGATCAGGTGAGCAGTCCCGCTCCGGACCGCGAGGGATTCGTAGCCGGGGGCGCCGGGAGTGGACCCGGCCCGAGGCGAACCCGAACGAAGTCATCGGCCCGCCGCGCCGTACGTCGCCGCGCGGTGCCGCTCAGTCATGGAGGAAGGTCTGCCGTGGGTCGGCAAGCATCCCGTCGGCGTCGGCCGGCCCCGTCCGCCGGCGGCGGCCGGAGGCGTCGCACCCGTGCCCGTAGCCGCAGACGCTCCGGCGGCCAGGGTGCGGTGCGGGGGATGGCGATCGGCATATCCGTCTTCGCCGCGCTGGGCGGCGGCGTCGCCGTCGCGCACTGGCAGGAGACCCGCGCCGACTCGGCGGCCGACGGCGCCGTGGACGCCGCCGCCCCGCTGAGGGCCGATTCGGGCGGCGCGTCGCCGAGCAGCACCCCGAGTCCGTCCCTCAAGAGCAGCCCGTCCCCGAAGACCGGTCCGTCCGCGTCCCCGTCCCCGTCGGCGTCCCCGGACGCCGACAAGGTCATCGCCGTCCCCGCCACCGGCCCCGGTACGTTCACGACGGCCGGCACGGGCGGCTCGGCTGTCGGGAGCGGCAGCAAGGTGGTGCGCTACAAGGTGATGGTCGAGGACGGCATCGACATCGGAGCGAGCGACGCGGCGGCCGAGATCGCCGCCATCCTCGCCGACGAGCGGGGCTGGACCCGTGACGGTGTCCACTCGTTCCGGCGGGTGAGTTCGGGCACGTACGACCTCGCGGTGAAGATCGCGACGCCGGGAACGGTGGACCGGATCTGCGGGGCCGCCGGCCTGCGGACCCGGGGCGAGGTGAACTGCCGGGTCGGCGAGAACGTGGTGGTGAACCTCAAGCGCTGGGTGAAGGGCTCGCCCGAGTTCGACGGGCCGATCGGCGACTACCGGGCGCTGATCATCAACCACGAGGTCGGCCACGGCATCGGCCGGGGCCACGAGACCTGCCCCGGACCGGGAATGCCCGCCCCGGCGATGATGCAGCAGATCAAGGGCCTGAAGGGCTGCGTCGCCAACGCGTGGCCCTACGACCGGAACGGCGACTACCTCGGCGGCCCCGCGGTCCCGTGATCCGGCGGACCTACGCGTGACGGCTCGGTGGCCGTCTGGACGCAGGTGCCGAGCCCGTTCGTCCCGCCGCACGGCCCGTGAGCCGGGGCACGGCATTGTCAGTGCGTCTCCTTAGCCTGGGGGCGGATGCACCGACCAAGGGGGAGGGTGGCGCGATGGGTGCCAGCGGCTGGGACTACGTGACTCCGTACACGGGCAGCGTCGAGAAGTCGTTGGACGCACTCCACCGGCAGGTCTTCGAGGAGTTGTACGGCGACGACGACACGTTCGATTGTCTCGACGACCTGTGGGCGGCCGAGGAGTTCATGGGCGAGGAGGGCACGCACTCCATCCTCGACATCATGCGTGTCGTGCACTCCACCGCCGCCCCGTCTCCGAGCGACGTCGAGGACTACGGGACGCTGCGTCCGCTGGCGCACGACCGCCTGGCCCGCCACTTCGGCACCGACCGGCCCACACCCGCCCGGTTCCAGGAACTGCTCGACCTCGGCGCCACGGTCGGGCAGCGGCCCGAACCCGCGGAGACCTTGATCGACGAGTGCTGCATGCGGTGGACCGGCCTGTACGTCCTCCTGTACGCGGGCGACGAGCCGGAGCCGACCCACGTGGGCATCTTCGGGTTCTCGGGCGACTGACGCCGCGGGCGCCGTCCCGCGCGTCCTGTCGCCGCCGCCGTCGGGGTGCACGGCCCGATCTTGCTGCCTCTGAGCATGCGGGCTTCCTGTCCGGCCGGACCGGCGGGCGGCAAGCCGACAATGCCCTCGTAGAGTGACCCGGTGGTCGAGGACGAAGCCGGGAAGGCACAGGCGGTACGGCCCGCGTACATGGTCGAGGTCGGCACCGAGTCGCTGGACCGCCCGGCGCGGAACTCGGTGGGCGGCCGGCCGTTCCTCGACGACGGCCAGGAATGGCCGCGTTGTTTCTGCGGCGAGCGCATGGCGCTGTTCTTCCAGCTCGACGTACCTGCCGACGTCGAGCCCTTCGGCGGGGACCACCTGCTGGTCTTCCACTGCGGCGCGCACAACGAGGCGTCGGACCCGGTGATGGACGCGGTGATGGACGACGGCCGGCTCGTGGCCCGGTACTGGGAGGCTCCGCAGCCGCCCTGGCCGGGCACGTTCTGGCGTGTGCTGCTCCAGCGCGACGCCGTACGGCCCACGGCGGACGTCGAACCGGCGGTACGCGCCCTGCCACTGACCCTGCGGCCCTTCGTGGACACACCGGACCGGGAGCGCGGTGCCCAGGGCTTCAAGGTGGGCGGCGTCCCGTCCTGGGCCCAGTTCCCCGAGTACTACCGGTGCGCGTGCGGCACGGAGATGGCGTTCGTCTGCCAGGTGCCGGAGGGCTGGGAGTTCGACGTCCACCCCGGCCTTCCGGAACAGCCCTACAGCGCCGGCACCGACACCTACGGGCTGTTCCTAGGCAACGAGGTCTACCTCCTGGGCGGCCCGGCGCACTGCGATCCGGCGGCGGTCTGGCCGGTCAACCAGAACTGACCGTGGCGCGGGAGGACCGCGCCTGGCCGGTTGACAGATTCAGAACCTTTTTGTACGAACCCTTACCCTTGTTGGTTCTTGCTTGTCCATTGCTTGTCTCCGTGCTGGTCGAACAGGTCGAACAGTGGAGGTCGGCACCCAGCGGGTGGCCGAACCCGAAGATCAGACGACCTCCACGAGGTGGAAACAAGCATGTCCTCACGTGTCATACGCATGGCTGCGACAGCGGGAGTCACCGCTCTTACGATCTTCACGGCCACGTCCTGCTCAAGTGGAGACGGCGGGGCTGACGCGAAGGTGACACCGGCCGCGGTCGCATCGCCCCACTCGGACGGAAAGGGCGGGCAGGGCGAGAAGAAGGAAGGGGCCCACTGGGGTTACCAGGGAGCCGACGGCCCGGCGAACTGGGCGACCCTGGCAGAGGACTTCGAGGCGTGTGAGGCCGGGCGCGAGCAGTCCCCGATCGACCTCGACGACGACAAGGCGGTTCAGGCCCCGGTCGACAAGGCCGTCACGATCGACTACAGACCCGTCACGGCGGAGCTGGTGAACAACGGTCACACGATCCAGGCCAACGTCCCGGCGGGCAGCAGGATCGTCATCGACGGTACCTCCTACGAGCTCAAGCAGTTCCACTTCCACCTCCCCAGCGAGCACACGGAGGAGGGCGAGCACACCGCGATGGAGCTGCACTTCGTGCACGCGGACAAGAACGGCAAGCTCGCCGTCCTGGCCGTGCTGATGGACGAGAAGTCCGGCGCATCGGCCTTCGCCGACCTCTTCAAGAGGCTGCCGACCAAGGAGGGCGCCACGGCGAAGATCACCAAGGCTTTCGACCTGACCGCCTTCCTGCCCGGTGACCGGGACCAGTACCGGTACGAGGGGTCACTGACGACCCCGCCCTGCACCGAGGGCGTCAAGTGGACCGTCCTGAAGGACCCGGTCACGGTCGCCCCGGACGAGGTGGCCACGTACAAGGAGCTGTTCCCGAAGAGCAACCGGCCGACCCAGCCGCTGAACGACCGCAAGCTCACCGAGGTGGACAAGTAACCCCAGCCCCTGGCCCCGGCCGGAGAGTTCCTACGAGGTCGCCTTGAGGGACGCCACGAACGCGGTCCAGGCCGGGGCCGGGACGGTGAGGACCGGGCCGCTCGGGACCTTCGAGTCGCGGACGGGGACGACGCCGGGGTGGGCGTCGCACACCTCGACGCAGTTGCCGCCGTCGCCGTTGCTGTACGTGCTCTTGCGCCAGGCGGCCGCGCCGGGGAACGCCTCCGCGACCTCGACGCAGTCCCCGCCACTGCCGTTGCTGTAGCTGCTCTTGCGCCAGACGGCGGCGCTCAAGTCAATCCCGTTGCTTGCCATTTCGGTCATCCTCAGCCGCTTGCTCGATCAGGGCGAGGGACGCCTCCGGTGGCAGTGCGGCGGCCCTGAGCCGATCGTATGCCTTGCGGTACTGCTTCACGAGGGCCGGATCGTCGATGGTGTCCCCGCTGTACTGCGCCTCCGTGTAGACCAGGGGAGGAGCGTCGGGGAAGGTCATGACCATCGCCGTACCCAGCATGAGAGGGTGCGGTCCGCAGTTCCACGGAAGGATCTGGGGAAGGATCCGGTGGCGACGTGCCAGCGCCGCGATGCGCTCCAGCTGCTCGGCCGTCTGCTCCGGCGGGAGGATCGGCTGGCGCAGCAGCGACTCGGGCAGGATCGCCCAGTACTCCGGGGTCCTGTGGTTGTCCTCGAAGAGACGGGCCCGTGCCATCCGGGCGCTGACCTTCTCCTCCACCTCCTCGTCCGGCGCCAGCGGATGCGCCGAACGCACCACCGCCCGCGCGTAGGCGTCCGTCTGGAGCAGGCCCGGGATCAGGGTCGGGCACCACTCCTCGATGGTCTCCGCGTGCTTCTCCGCCTCCAGGACCCGCTCGAAGTAGCTTGCGTGGCCCCGCCGTTTCGCCCTCCGTACGTCCTCGCAGCGCCGCCGGAAGAAGCCGTCCGTGCCGAGCACCCGGTCCACGTGCTCGGCCAGCTCCGCCGGCATCCGGCGCGTGCCGCGTTCGATCTCGCTGAGGTGGCTGGGGCCGTAGAAGCTGCCCTCGACCAGCTGCTGGAGGGTGAGGCCCGCCTCCTCCCGTTTCCAACGCAACTCGCTGCCGTAGAAGGTCGGAACGCTCGCCGAGCCGTCGATGTCCTTGCGCTGCCCCATCGCCCACCGTCCCTGGTGCCGTGTACCGCCCGTTCCCCGGCGTTCCCCGGCCTCTACCAACCGCACCGCGCACACGTGCAGTTCAGGGCCGGGAGCCAGAACCTCTTTCACGCTACGCCGCCCGGCACCACGCTGTGAGCAGTTCGTCACACAGCGCACTGGAAGGTGTGAGCCCACCCATGTACGACCACTCCGAAGCCGACGACTGCACCGAGGAGCTGCGCGCCGTCCTCGCCGAGCACGGCATCACGCTCCCGTCCCTCCGCGTCGACCTGCCGACCTTCGCCGCCCGCTACCCGGCCCGGCCGCTGATCTCCCTCGGCAACTGCAACCTGCTGACCGCCCGGACGCTGATCGCCGCCCTCCGCAAGGGAGTCGCGTGATGAGCCGGCCGCCCCTGACGCTGGACCTGCTCGCGACCCCGGCCGCAGTGTCCGGCGTACGCCGCGCCCTGGGCGACCACGCCGCCGACGTCCAGCTGTGTGCGAGCGAGCTCGTCACCAACGTGATCCGCCACGTCGGCGAGGGTGCCCCCGTCACCGTCCGCGTGTCCTGCGACGGCGGCCGTACGCGACTGGAGGTCACCGACCCCGACCCGCGTGCCCTGCCCGTCCTGTGCGGGACGGCCACCGCCGACGACGAGTCGGGCCGGGGCCTCACTCTGCTCGACGCGCTGACCCTGCGGTGGGGCGTGACGCAGTGGCCCGGCGGCAAGACCGTCTGGTGCGAGCTGGCGGCGTGGCGGTCAGGGGGCCAGCGCGACGGACACCCGGGCCAGCCGGGCGGGTGGCAGGGCGAAACGGTTGGCGGGATTGCGGAAGGAATACTCGCCGTCGTTGACCCGGACCCCGTCGTCACGGGTGATCCAGGTCGCGGTTCCCGCCGGGCCCTGGCTCTCCAGGAGCGCGGCGGCGGCCGCTTCGGGGCCGTCGACGCCGACGAGGCTCCGTAGGGCGGAGGTCAGGCGCTCGACCGCGTCGTCGGGCACGTCGTCGTCGCCCTGCGCCGGCAGCAGGAGCAGCAGACGCGCGTCGGGGTCGGTGGTCGAACCGCCCGGGAGACCGTTGTCGACCGCCGTCACCAGTTCGGTCCAGGACAGGGCGGGGCCCATGAAGTGGCCGTCGTCCTGGGCGAGGTGTTCGGCCCGGTCCCAGTCGGGGTGGTGCACCAGGTAGTCGGTGCCCGGGTCGTCCTCGAAGGTGCGGAGGACGACGTGAAGGCGATGGCCTGCCGTCAGCGGGACGGTGAACGTCGGCCAGTCGGCACGCTTGTGCAGTGCGGCCTGGAACTCGCCGGCGGCGTCGTAGTCGGCGCCGAACAGCAACTCCTCCGCCTCCTCGCTGCTCTGCGCGCAGGAGTACAGGTGCCCGAGCCAGAACAGCCGCTCGTCGAGGAGTTCGGGACGGTGGGTGAGGGGACCGCCGTCGTAGCCGGGTATCCGGGTGGGGATCAGGTCCACGATGTTCGTCACGGGCGACATCATGCTGCTTCGACGCCCACTGGTTCGAGTGCTACGAGAGCGAGTTGCCGACGTGACGCCCCTGTGGTCCGAAGCAAAACTGGAGTATCCGATCGGAGCCGAGGTCCGGGGCACCGTCGAGAAGGCCGCTGCCTTCGGCATCTTCGTCTCCGTCGAAGGCGTGCGGTGTTACGGCGTCGTCGCGGACGTCGCCGGGATGCGCAAGCATGCGGCCGACGATTCGGTGGTGATCTGGCCCGGCGAGGGCGATCCGGTCACCGGTGTCGTGGTCGAGCACTCGGAGCACAACGAGCAGCTGAAGATCCACCTGACGTGACGTCCTCGGATCGACGTGCCGCCCTTGCCGGCGGGTCGCCGGGAATGTCCGCCGGGGTGATCAAGGGGCGGTGGCTGTTGTACAGTCCGCGCCCCGTCGTGACGTAAGGAAGAGGCCCATGCGAACTCGCCCCAGGCGCACCGCCGTGCTCGTAATCCCGTTCGCGCTCGTGCTGGCCGCGTGCGGCGGCGGGGCGGAGGAGCAGGACGGGGCGGGCAGCCCCGAGGTGGCGCCCTCCGCGCAGGCGCCCGAGGCGTCCGAGCAGGCCGCGCCGCCCGAGACCGCGGAGGACTTCCTGGACCTCGCCGAGAAGGCGATGGCCGAGGAGTCCGCCTGGTCCTTCTCCGTGAAGGGCGAGGAGGGGCTCACACACCAGGGGCAGAAGAGCGCCGCGACCTACGAGGGCACGGTGCGGCGCGCCGTCGGGCGGGCGGCGCTGCACACGCAGGGCGTCAGCACCAGCAGCAAGGGCAAGAAGAGGACCGAGGAGCTCTACCTCGTCGGCGAGGCGGGCTACCTGAAGGAGGGCACGGCGGACTGGAAGGCCGTGTCTCCGGCCGACCCCGAGATGCGCAACAAGGCCGACGACCCGATCGGGGTCGTCGAGGAGTTCCGGATCTACGCGCAGGCCGCCGGCGGAGACGTCGAGGTGACCGGGGCGGACGGCGGCGGCACGGTCGAGCTGCGCGTCACGAGTGGCGAGCAGAAGCTGAGCGCCGTCCAGCAGCGGGCCTGGGCCAAGAAGGCGAAGCGCGAGTTCGAGCCGACGGCCGAACAGCTCCGCGCGGCCGGCGTCCCGGTGGCGGACGGGCAGTTGACGCTCTCCGGCCTGGAGGAGGTGCTCGTCCTGGACGCCAAGACGTACCGGATCAAGAGCCACCGCTTCGAGTTCGGCTTCCTGATTCCGTACAGCGGCGGGGACATGACCTTCGAGCAGCAGGTCACCGAGGCGAACCAGGGCCCGTACGACGGGAAGATCGAGCTCCCGGCGGGCGTGCGCTGACGTGGAGATCGTTCCGCTCGCGGGGATGGCGGGCGCGGGTTTCGGGGAACCCCGCGCCTCGGTGCGGGGCGAGCGCGGCGCACCGGACTCCGCGTTCCGGCGGGGGGCCGAACCGCTGACGGACATGTACGCCGACGAGTCCTGCGTCTTCCTCGAGTACGACGACGCCGACTCTCTGCATGCGATCGAGATCGCCTCGCCCGGTCCGGTCACCCTGTACGGGATACGGCTGCTCGGGCGGCCCGAGGGCGAGGTCGTCGCCGAACTCCGTGAGGCCGGGCACGAGGTCGTGGCCGAGACGGAGGCGGGGAGTACCGGATGGTCGTTGCCGGCGCTCGGCGTCACGCTCGGTGGCACGGCTCAGGACACGGACGGGTTCGAGAGCGTGCGGCTTTGCGGTGTGGCCACGGGCCGGCACGCCTTCGAGTTCTTCGAGGCCTCCGAGGAGCCGGCGTATCCCCTGGACGGTCTGACGGTGGTCCCGCATCAGGCCGTCGGCCCGCTGCGGCTCGGCGCGGGTCGCGGCGAAATGCGCCGGTTGCTGGGGCCGGGCATCGGCTCCGTCCCGGAGTTCGGCGCTGTCTCGCAGGACACGTTCTTCTGCGGCGTGGTGCTCTCGTACGACGCGGCCGGGTCGGTTGTGCGGATCGCTCTCACGGGACGTACGTCCGTCGGGTACGCAGGTGTGCAGCTCCTGGGGCGCCCCCGGGGTGACGTGCGGGCGGAGGCGACGGGGCAGAGGCTGCGGGTCGTCGACCGGGAAGCGGAACTCGCCTTTCCCGACGCCGGTTTCAGCGTCCTGACCGCACGGGACGAGGACGGCCTGCCCACCTCGGCCGTCGTACTGGCGACGTCGACGTCGACGTCGACGTCGACGTCGACGCCGGCGCCGATGGCTGCAGGCCGACGGTGAAGACCACGGCACGGCCGGCTTCCGCGGCCCCGCGGTAGAAGTGCCCCGGACCGGCGTCCGATCGGTCCGGTGGAGGCGCGGGCGGCACCGCTCAGCCGTTCAGCCAGTCGCCGTCGAACGCTTCGCGCACGCGGTCGACGGCGTCCTCCGTGCGGCCCCGGCCCCGGATCCGGAGCCACTCGCCGCCTGCGTCGCCGACGAGCACGCCGTCGTGGAGCTACCAGCGCAGGGCGGGCTCGCCCGGCGGGGAGGCAGGGAACGGCAGGCGCGGATCGGCGTCAGAGGGGGAGGATCCAGAAGATGGTCTCCTTGTCGACTCCCAGGGGGTCGACGGTGACGTCCAGGAGGTCGGGGCCCGGCGGGACGTCGAAGACGACGTACGCCTCGAAGTGTCCGCCGGGCGGCAGGGCGCCGACCGGCTCGACGGCCAGGGCCGGGTCGTGGATCTCGACGGCCTCGGTGCCGCCCGCGTGGGCGGAGAAGCCGAAGATGGCCTCGTTGGTGGTGTCGCCGTAGTTGTCCACGGTGACGAGGAAGCGGTGGACGCGGGCGCCGTGTCCCGAACCCACGGTCGGGGTGTAGGGCTCGGCGGCGTGGAGGGTGACCTCCAGCCCGTTCGGATAGCGGTACATCTCGCTGGGGCCCATGAAGCTGGGGTCTCCTTCGAGGACGTCCTCGTCGCCGGCGGGGGACGGTGAGCCCCCGGCCGCCGGGCCGTCGCTCCCGCCACCGGAGCCGCCGGAGCCGCCCGAGCCGCCGGAGCCGCCGGAGCCGTCCGGCGAGGGGGACGGGCCGGCATCCGCCCCGCCGCCGTCCGCCCCACCGGCGCCACCGGTCTCGCCGCCGCCGCCTTCGCCGCCGCCGGTGCCTCTCGCGGGCGAGGAGGAAGCGGCCGACGGGGCGGCCGAGCCGGTCGCGTCCGGGGTGCCGGCCGGCTCCTCACAGGCGGCGAGGCCACCCACGGCCAGCACAGCCGCGACCACACCCGCCACTGCCCTCGGCCGACGGAGTCTTCGCTGTTCGGATCGCCTCAGGTTCATGTGACGCCCCCCTAATGCCGTCCCGCTGCGTCGGGACCGTGTGGAATCCAGCACAGCAGCGGGGGCGCGGGACGGGCAGTGCCCGTCGCCGACTGTTGCCCTCGCATGACACAGCGATGACGCCGCCCGCACGTTCGGGACCGGACGGCGTGAATTCCGCCGCTGCCGACCGTCCCGTGTGACGACCGTCCCGCAGCCCGGTCCCGGGGCCGGTTTCCGGGCGCCGTCACATTTGCTCGCCCTGGCGTGTCAGTACGGGTGACAGAGCAACGGCACACGCCACGTCCGATGGGAGCACCCTCATGTCCACCGCCTACGTCGTCGTCACCCTGATCGCCGCCGCCATGGTCGGCTTCTCCGCCGTCTCGGTCTTCCTGCGCGCCAAGTGGGTCGTGCAGCCCATGGCGGACTACGGCGTGCCCATGTCCTGGCTGCCCTGGCTCGGTACGGCGAAGGCCGCGGGCGCGGTCGGTCTGGTGGTCGGCCTGTTCGTGCCGTTCATCGGCGTCGCGGCCGGAATCGGCCTGGTGCTGTACTTCACCGGCGCCGTGGCCACCGTGATCCGCGCCCGCTGGTACGCGCACATCCCGTTCCCGCTGGTCTACGCGGCCCCGGTGGTCGCGGCCCTAGCCCTGGCCGCCGCGTCCTGAGCCGCGCGACCAGCGACGCCGCGTGAGCATCCCCCGCTGACCGGCCGGGCAGCGGCGGACGCTCACGCGGCGTCGGGTGGGGGGATCAGCCCAGTTCGACGCGTTCGCCGGTGTGTTCCACGGTGGTGACGGTGGTGCCCGAGGTGGAGGTCCACGTCGTGCGCGGAGTGAAGTGGCCCGCGGACAGGTCGTCCTGGGTGACGACGTGGTACGGGAAGGCGCAGGTGTACGAGGCGTCCGGCGCGAGCGTGCGCCAGCGGCAGTTGCGGATGTCGGTCTTCGGGTCGAAGTCCTCGAGGTTGCCGCTCGGCACGACCGTGGTGGCGGCGACCGAGACGTTGGTGACGGTGTACGTGAAAACCAGCTTGTCGCCGGCCTGGTATCTCTCTGTCTGCGGGTTGGTGAGGGTGCCGCCGGTGACGAGGTCCCAGAGGAAGCCCCTGTGCCGACGAGTGTCCGGCAGACATTCGCCAGCCATTCGCCAGTCATTCGGCGGGCGTAGGGCGGGCATTCGGTGGGCGTACGGCAGGCGTACGGGAGACGTTCACCTCGCAGGCCGTGCGATGTGTCCGCAATGTCCTGTGCCTGGATTTCGGCCACTGCGGCGATGTATAACCGGCCCGCCTCGAAGCGCGGCCCCGTTCTGCCGCGCCGTTCCGACGAGCCAAGGAATCCCCTGTGCTGCGTTCCCCCCGTAAGTTCCCGTCCGTGCTGGCCGTGGTCGGTGCGATGTCGCTCGTGTCCGCCTGCGGAGGGGGAGGCGAGGAGTCGGCCGGTGCGGCCGCGTCCGTCTCGCCGGAGGCCGTGAACGAGGCCGGGGCCGAGGCCGGTTCGTCCGCGTCGCCGAGCGCTTCGGCCTCGGCGTCGGCGTCCGCGTCCCCGTCGGCATCCGCCTCCCCGTCCGCCTCCGCCTCCGCGAAGGCCTCCGGCGGGGCGTCCCCCAAGGCGACCGCCACCGGATCGGGCCAGGGCAGCGGCAGCGGCAGCGGCGGGAGCGGGTCCGGCAGCTCCGAGCAGACGGGCGCACCCGCCGCGCCCGACTTCCCCGTCCCGGTCGAGGTCGGCAACGCGACCCAGGTCATCACGGTCAAGGCGAGCGGCTCGTACGCCACCGTCACCGCCTGGCAGAAGGGCTCGTCCGGCTGGAAGGCGCAGTTCTCCACGAGCGCCGGCCGGGTCGGCTCGAAGGGCGTCGTCCCCGGCTCGACCCGTCAGCAGAGCACGTACACCACGCCGTCCGGGACGTACACGATCACCGAGGGCTTCGGTGTGGAGTCCAGCGGTACCGCCATGCCGTACACGAAGGTCAACGACAGCCACTGGTGGGTCCAGGACCCGGAGTCGAAGTTCTACAACTCGATGCACACCGAGGAAGGCGCGGACTTCCCGCTGACCGAGTCCGGTGAGCGCGGCAGCGAGCACCTGATCAACTACCCGACGCAGTACGCCAAGGCACTGGTCATCAACTTCAACCGCTGGCCCGCCGTGCCCGGCCGCGGCGCCGGGATCTTCCTGCACGTGAACGGCAGCGGCGCGACCGCCGGCTGTGTCTCCGTGCCGCGCGCGACGATGGAGCGCTTCATGGGCTGGGTCCAGCCCTCCGCCCACCCGCGTATCGCGATCGGCTGACCCGTGGCGCTCCCTTCCGTCTCCTTCCTGACGGCGCTCCTCGACGCGTCCGCCCCCGAGCCGGTGCCCGTCGAGTGGGACGCGGTCGAGGCCTGGCTCGGTGTACGGCTGCCCGCCGACTACAAGGCGCTGGCGGCCTGCGGTCCGCTCGACATCGGTGAATTCGTCTGGCTGCACGTCCCGTGCACTGAGGAAGGCCGCTTCGACTACGGCTCCTGGCTGAAGTCGACGCACCGGCACTGCCGCATCGACTCGCGGAACGCTCCGCCGCACGAGCCGCCCGTCTTCAGGCCCGCGCCGGGCGGGCTCCTGGCGCTGGGCGAGACCAGGGCCACCAGCTGCCTGTTCTGGGACACTTCGGCGTCCGACGACCCGGACGAGTGGCCGGTCGTCATCTTCCATCAGGACGCGGTGCACCAGGGGGTGAACCCCTGGCTCGACTACGGGATGCCGCTGGCCGAGACACTGGTCGCGCTGCTGAGGACCGGGCTTCCGCTGCCCGGCGGCGGTGCCCTGGGGCCGCTGCCCGCCACTGTGCGGCGCACGGCCTACCTGACAGAAGCGTCGCCCTGGACGCCACCCGGACCGGGCGGGTCCCCCGAGGCGGAGGCGCTTCGCCGGGCCGCGCTGACGCAGGGGAGCGGGCTGGAGGCGCTGCGGACGCTGCTGCCGCCGCCCCCGGAGCCGTACCTCGGCGACGCCGACTGGGAGTGGGTGGCCGAGCAGCTCGGTACGCGGCTGCCGGCCGAGTACGTCGAGCTGATGGAGGCGTACGGCGGCAGCACCTGGCTGGGCTGGCTGAACCTGCCCGCACCGCTGAACACCGGGCCCGGCGGGCTGGTGGCCGAGCAGTGGTACCGCGACGCCTACCGTGAGCTGCGGGAGCAGTTCCCCGAGTACCAGCCCCTTCAGGTCTGGCCGGAGAAGGGCGGCTTCCTGCCCTTCGCGTCGACCATCGACGGTGACCAGATCTGCTGGCTGACCGAGGGCGACGACCCGGACGCCTGGCCGCTCATCGTCGTACCCCGCCACGCCGACCAGGGCGACCCGTTGCCGCAGGGGCTGACGGACACACTGCTGGAGTGGTTGCGCGGCCGCTTCCGCGCGGAGGGCTTTCCCGGCCTCGACGTGGACGACGACCCGCTGGAGTTCATCGAGCTGGTGCCGTGGGCGCCGGACGCGACCGATGCCGGAAGCGGATGACCCGCACGCGTCGCCGGCGGTCGCCCGGACCGGTCCGGACATGAAGGACGACCGGGGCCGCCACCCCCCACAGGAGAGGCCCCGGTCGTCGTTCGTGCGGGGTCCAGTAGCACCCCGTACTACTCTCAGCGCCGAGAGTGCTTTTTCTGTCACACCGTGCGCCGGGTCCCAAAGTTGTTGCAAGTTGTACAAGACGTGGACGCGGAGCAGGGAAACGACGTAGCGTGCTGCTTCGCGCAGCGACGCGCGGCAGTGATGACCAGCTGCGGTTCAGAACGACGGGTTGAGGTAGTGCTGGGGGACGACGCGGAGCTGACCGCCGCCGTGCTCGCGGCTCAGGCCGGGGACGAGAACGCGTTCCGGACTGTGTACCGCGCCGTGCATCCGCGGTTGATCGGCTATGTGCGCACGCTGGTCGGCGAGACCGATGCCGAGGACGTGACCTCGGAGGCGTGGCTCCAGATCGCCCGGGACCTCGATCGTTTCAGCGGCGACGCCGACCGGTTCCGCGGCTGGGCCGCGCGGATCGCCCGCAACCGTGCGCTTGATCACATCAGGATGCGCGGCCGCCGGCCCGCCGTCGGCGGCGACGAGACCGAGCTGACCGGCAGGCCCGCCGACTCCGACACCGTCGACGAGGCCATGGAGTCCATCTCCACCAGCCGCACCATGGCGCTCATCGCACAGCTGCCGCAGGACCAGGCGGAGGCCGTCGTGCTCCGGGTCGTGGTCGGCCTCGACGCGAAGAGCGCGGCCAAGACCCTCGGCAAGCGGCCCGGCGCCGTGCGGACCGCCGCCCACCGTGGCTTGAAACGGCTGGCGGAACTGCTGGGAGCGGAGGGTGTGACCGCCCTCGACAACGCCGGCGAAAGCGACTCCGACACCCCGCTCGGGGCCGGGGAAGGCCCGGCGGAGACGGCTCCGGAGCTCGGTGGGCTGCCCTCCCAGCGCGACTCGCGTCCCGGTGCGGCGGCACCCGCCGGTGTGACGCATTCACGTCTGCGGACGCAGAAGGACATGTGATGGCCGACGAGCGGTACGAGTGGCTCGACAGTGACGCGGCGGAGCGACTGCTGCGTGGAATGCCTGTCGATGCCGCGGACGAGCGTGCCCGCACCGACGCCGCCCGGCTCGCCGCCGCTCTGGACAGCGCGGCCGACTCCGGCCACCGGTACGACGACGGTGAACTTCCCGGCGAGGCGGCCGCGATGGCCGCCTTCCGCAAGGCGAGGGCCGACGTGACGGCCCCGGGTGCCGCGGCCGGCGCCTCGCTCGGAACCGTACGGGTCGCCCGCGCCGCACGCCCGGGACGGGGCCTCGGGCGCCCCTTCCGCTTCGGTGTCGCGACCGCGCTCGCGGGCTGCGCCATCGGCGGCGTGGCCGTCGCGGCGGGCAGCGGCGTGCTCCCCTCCTTCGGCGACGAGCGTCCGACGCCCGCGTCCTCGGTGTCTGCCGTGGCGACGCCCGGTCCGGTGGCCTCGCCGACGCACAGCGGGCCCGGGACCGGCTCGCCCTCATGGTCGCCCGGGGCGACCGGCACACCGCCGGTCGCGCCGCCCGCGCCCGGCGGCACGAGCCCGTCCCCCGGCGGTACGGGCATGCCTGCTTCCGGCGGGACGGTCGGCGACGGCGGAACGGCGCCGGGCGGCGACGACCTCGCCAAGGACAGCGAGCTGTACCGCAAGACCGTCGACGCCTGCCGTGACTACCGCAGCGGTCACATCGCCAAGGACAGCAGGCGCCGGCTGGAGGCCGCGGCCAAGGGTCCCGGGCGCGTGGAGCGGTTCTGCGACCAGCTGCTGGGTGGCGGCTCCGGTGACGGCGGCTCGGCCGGTTCCGAAGGCTCGGGCGGCTCGAGCGGCTCCGGCGGCGGCGAGGGCGGCACCGGCGGCAAGAACTCCGGCGGCGCCGGCGACCGCTCCGTCGAGGGCGACGCGGACGGCGACGCGGACGGCGACGAACTCGAGCAGCTTCCCGCCACCCCGCCGGTCTCCTGGTCGCTCACCCCTGAGCCGACGGCCGTGACGTCGCCGTCCGTCAGCCCCGCTCCCACTCTGTCGCTTGCCGCCGTACAAGCCTTCTGACCTGCGGTTCTGCGGGGCGCATCGTCGAGTGTGACGTTTTTTCGGGCTGCGGCGCAGTAGAGAGTGAGCCGACTGGTCATCGGCGGCGCGACGAGCCGGGGTTCCCCCCGTACCTACGGCTCAGCGCAAATGGCGCGGGCGGGACACGTTCCCCCGGTCCCGCCCGCGCCCTTCTTCTCACTTCTTCTGTTCGGCCCGCGTCGCGGCCAAGGCGGCCCGTCACCAGTAGACGACGACCTTGTCGCCGGTCCGCACCTGGTCGAACAGCGCGGCGATCGCACCCTTGTCCCTGACGTTGACGCAGCCGTGCGAGGCCCCGTTGTAGCCCCGGGCGGCGAAGTCCGAGGAGTAGTGCACGGCCTGGCCGCCGCTGAAGAACATCGCGTACGGCATGGGCGTGTCGTAGATCGTCGAGACGTGGTCACGGGACTTCCAGCCCACGTTGAACACGCCTTCGCGGGTCGGGGTGTACTGCGACCCGAACCGCACGTCCATCGTCGACAGCACCTTGCCGTCGATCATCCACGACAGCGTGCGCGTGGTCTTGCTGATGCACATCACCCGGCCCGTCATGCAGCGCGGGTCCAGCTTCGCCTTGGGCTTGTTGACGTCCTTGCCGTCCAGCTCGGCGCGTGTCGGCTCCGTCGTCATGCCGAGCAGCCGCTGCCAGGTGACGGTGTCCGTGCTGCCGGTCACGGGAAGGCCGCGCTTGCCCTGGAAACCCTTGACGGACGCGGTGGTGACCGGTCCGTAATTGCCCGTCGGCCTGTCGTCGAACCAGCCGATCTGTGCCAGCCGGGCCTGCAGCTCGCGCACCTGCTCGCCCTTGGCGCCCGGGGCCATCAGCACCTTGGGCGCGGGCGCCTGAGTGGAAGGCGACGGCGAAGGCTTCTTCGACGGCGCGGCCGACTCCGACGCGGACGGCGTCGGGGAGGGAGCCGACGGCGCCGGTGCCGCGCTCGGCCTGCTGTCGGTGGTCGGTGCGTCGGTCGCGGCCTCCGCCTTGCAGCCGGCCGTCACCACTGCCACGAGCAGCGCGGCCACGGCGGCCAGCGTTCTCGTACCGGCACTCTTGTCGAACATGTCGCCCCCCACGGGTCATCTGTGTACTGATGAGACAGATTCCCGTCCGGCCCGGTTGCACAATCCCGCGCATCATGGCGGTAACGGTTGGGCGACGCGGACGAAACGGACCACGTCACCCGCCTACGGCTTGTGAGCAAGGTCCCAGCGTGTGGCACTCCAACCGCCGGGCGCCCGCCGCTACAGTCCGTCGCAGAAGTTGTTACCTGTCAGTAGGTCCAACGGGAGGCACAGTCACATGGCGCGCGAGTCCGAGTCGGGACTGCCCATCGAACCGGTCTACGGTCCGGCCGACCTGACGGGCTGGGACCCGGCCGAGAAACTGGGCGAGCCCGGTGAGTACCCCTTCACCCGTGGCGTCTACCCGACGATGTACACCGGCCGGCCCTGGACGATGCGCCAGTACGCCGGTTTCGGTACGGCCGTCGAGTCCAACGCCCGCTACAAGGAGCTGATCGCCCACGGCACGGCCGGCCTCTCCGTCGCCTTCGACCTGCCGACGCAGATGGGCCACGACTCCGACGCCCCCCTCGCGCACGGCGAGGTCGGCAAGGTGGGCGTCGCCATCGACTCGATCGACGACATGCGGGTGCTGTTCGGCGGCATCCCGCTGGACAAGGTCTCCACGTCGATGACGATCAACGCCCCCGCCGCCCTCCTGCTGCTCCTCTACCAACTGGTCGGCGAGGAGCAGGGCGTGCCCGCGGACAAGCTCACCGGCACCATCCAGAACGACGTGCTCAAGGAGTACATCGCCCGCGGCACGTACATCTTCCCGCCCAAGCCGTCGCTGCGGCTGATCGCGGACATCTTCAAGTACTGCAGGGCCGAGATCCCGAAGTGGAACACGATCTCGATCTCCGGCTACCACATGGCCGAGGCCGGGGCCTCACCCGCGCAGGAGATCGCCTTCACCCTGGCCGACGGCATCGAGTACGTCCGCACCGCCGTCGCCGCCGGGATGGACGTCGACGACTTCGCACCCCGGCTGTCCTTCTTCTTCGTCGCCCGCACGACCATCCTCGAAGAGGTCGCCAAGTTCCGCGCCGCCCGCCGGATCTGGGCCCGGGTGATGAAGGAGGAGTTCGGCGCGAAGAACCCGAAGTCGCTGATGCTGCGCTTCCACACCCAGACCGCGGGCGTGCAGCTCACCGCCCAGCAGCCCGAGGTCAACCTGGTGCGCGTCGCCGTGCAGGGCCTCGGGGCGGTCCTCGGCGGCACGCAGTCCCTGCACACCAACTCCTTCGACGAGGCCATCGCGCTGCCGACGGACAAGTCCGCCCGCCTGGCGCTGCGCACCCAGCAGGTCCTGGCGTACGAGACGGACGTCACCGCCACCGTCGACCCCTTCGCGGGCAGTTACGTCGTCGAGAAGATGACCGACGACGTCGAGGCGGCGGCGCTGGCCCTGATGGAACGGGTCGAGGACCTCGGCGGCGCCGTCAACGCCATCGAACAGGGCTTCCAGAAGAACGAGATCGAGCGCAGCGCCTACCGCATCGCCCAGGAGACGGACTCCGGCGAACGCGTCGTCGTCGGTGTCAACCGCTACACGCTCGACACCGAGGAGCCGTACGAGCCGCTGCGCGTCGATCCCGCGATCGAGGCGCAGCAGGCCGAGCGCCTGGCGAAGCTGCGCGCCGAACGCGACCAGGGCGCGGTGGACACGGCGCTCGCCGAACTCAAGAAGGCGGCGGCGGGCACGGACAACGTGCTCTACCCGATGAAGCAGGCGCTGAAGGCGCGCGCGACCGTCGGCGAAGTGTGCAACGCGCTGCGCGAGGTGTGGGGGACGTACGTCCCGACCGACGCGTTCTGAGACGAATGGGCGGAGTGTCGCACCCGTGTGCGACACTCCGCCCATGCTGGGTGTCATCGATCTGCCGACCTATCTCGCCGGCCTTGTCCTGATCATTCTGCTGCCGGGGCCGAACTCGCTCTACGTGCTGTCCGTGGCCGCCCGCCGCGGTGTGCGCACGGGTTACCGGGCCGCCGCGGGCGTGTGGTGCGGCGACACCGTCCTCATGGTGCTCTCCGCCGCGGGCGTGGCCTCGCTGCTGCAGGCGAACGCGCTGCTGTTCGGAATCGTGAAGTTCGCGGGTGCCGGATATCTGACCTGGCTGGCGATCGGGATGCTGCGCGCCGCCTGGTCCATGTGGCGCACGCGGCGTGAGCGGGTGGCGGACGCGGTCGCCGACGTCCCGGAGGGGGAGCGGCCGTTCCGCCGGGCGTTCGTGATCAGCCTGCTCAACCCGAAGGCGATCCTGTTCTTCATCGCCTTCTTCGTGCAGTTCGTCGACCCGGCCTACGCGTATCCGGCGCTGTCGTTCACGGTGCTCGGCTCGCTGGCGCAGCTGGCCAGCGTCCTGTACCTGACGCTGCTGATCTTCACGGGCACGCACCTCGCGGCCGCGTTCCGCCGTCGGAAGCGGCTGTCGGCGGGCGCGACGTCGGCGGCGGGCGCGCTGTTCCTCGGCTTCGCGGTGAAGCTGTCGCTGGCGGGCGCGTAGCCTCCCGGGCCCTGCTCAGCGCGTTCTGGACAGGGCCGCCCGCAGCCGCGGGGTCAGTGGCTTCTCGACGCAGCGGTGCAGCAGCCAGGCCAGCAGCAGCATCGAGACGACCGTGAGCACGAAGGTCTCCGCCGACGCCAGGCCGAGGCCGCGGTGCAGTGCGTGGATCACCACCCAGCCGAGATGCTCGTGCACCAGGTAGAACGGATACGTCAGCGCGCCCGCCACCGTCAGCCAGCGCCAGTTCAGCCGGTTCAGCCACCCCAGCGCGATTGCCGCGACCGCCACGAAGCCGAGCGTCACCACCAGCACGATCCCGAGCGACGTCCGGTTCGAGAAGGCGTCCGGGCTCGGCGCGCGCCACAGCTCCCGGACCACGTAGTGCTGGCCGATCAGCCAGCTCACGCCGACGATGCCCCAGGCGTACGCGTCCCGGCGGTCCCGGTGGACGAGGTAGAGGCCGATGCCGCCCACGAAGAACGGCGCGTACTGAGGCATCAGAACGAGGTCGAGCAGCGGCTCGTCCACGCCCTGGGCGATCGCCGCCGCCAGCATCCACAGCGCGCAGAACAGGATCACGCGACGGCGGTTCGCTCCGGGCAGGACCACACAGAGGGCGAACAGCGCGTAGAAGCGGATCTCCGCCCACAGGGTCCAGCACACTCCCAGCACCCGGTCCACGCCGAGTGGCTGCTGAAGCATCGTGAGATTCACCAGGGCGTCGCTGGGGGAGACCGCCTCGTAGGCGACCACCGGCAGCGCGAACACCGCCGTGACCAGGAGGACCGCCGCCCAGTAGGCGGGCAGCAGACGGGAGGCGCGGGAGGCGAAGAACGACCTCAGCGGCCGGCCCCAGCCGCTCATGCAGATCACGAACCCGCTGATCACGAAGAAGATCTGCACACCCAGGCAGCCGTAGGAGAAGAAGGCGTGCAGCGTGGGGAACTGCACCTTGGGCGAGCTTCCCCAGGCCTCGGTGACGGCACCGCCGCGACCGCCGTAGTGATACGCCGCGACCATGAGGGCGGCGACCAGGCGCAGCCCGTCCAGAGCACGCAGCCGCGTTTCACGGCGGGGCTTCGCGGAGTCCTGTCGCCGGGTGGCATCGGGCGCCGGGCGGGCGATCGTGCTGGTCAAGGAAATCCCCTGCGCTCATGGTCTGCCGTGGAATCAACAGCACGCTAGTCCGATTCGCAGGCGCCACCCGGCCCACAGGCCAACGATTCCCCGTTCGGAAGCGACGAGTTCACCTCGTCGTCGTTTTGGCTTCCTAAATTCTCCCGGAAACCCCCCACGCAGAAGAAATCGCAACCGACGCCGTCGCGGAGACGGCGACCGGTTCCGCACATCAGGAGTGCCATGACGACGGTCCAGAACAGGCGGGCACGTGCGCGGGGAGGGGAGCTGGACGACTGCTTGCGCGCCTGCGCGGTGCACAGCGGCAAACTCGTCGGCAGTGTCGACCGCCGCCGCAGCGAACTTGCCGAACAGCTCAGGAAGTTGCTCGTCATGTGCACCAGCCGTTCCGCGGCTGCCCCGGCGCCCGCCCCGGGAGGCGCCGCCGCGCGGCTCAAGCGGGCCGTGAAGGGCGCGCCGGCACCGGCCTCCGACCTGTCCAACGAGATGCTGGACGCGCTGCTCGCCGTCGCCAACAAGGCCCTGGAATGCGGCTACGACGACGAGCTGAACCTCGCGCTCGTCATCAGCGACACTGTCCTGGAGCAGCGCAGGAACTCCCGCGCCGGCTGGCGGCTGCGCGCCCGGCTGCTGGAGGTCCTCGGCGACGAGGCGGAGGCCGTGGCGGCCTACGAGCGCTACCTGAGTCTGACCGACGACGACGGATTCGGTGTCGGTTCGAAGATCGCCGGACTGCGCGCCGCGGGAGAGAAGGAGCAGGAGCTGCTCGCCCTGCTGCTGCGCCAGTGCCCGCGCGCCGAGGCGTTCGCCCGCGGACCCGCCACCGACGTCTGGGCCGAGGGCCTGGCCGCGCACGCCGTGGGGGACTGGACCGAGGCGGAGCCGCGCATGGTGGGAGCGCTCCTGGCGCTGGCCGCCGGGCAGGAGCCGGTCGCCGACCGGCAGGAACTGCTCAGCCAGTACCTGGAGTTGCGCATCGCACGTGGCGACGGCCTTCCCGCACTCACCGAGGCCCTCGCGCTCTACGCGGAGCAGCGCCGCAACCGGATGCGCGGTCCCGTCGCCGACCCCACCGTCGGCGGCGTGAAGTGGATCAGCCTCGGCGAGTTCCGCAACCTCATCGCCGGCAAGTCCGTCTGCCTCGTCGCCAACTCCGGCCGCGTCGGAGCGAGTGGTCTGGGCGCCGAGATCGACGCCTACGACCTGGTGGTGCGCTTCAACTCGTACCGGATCGACCCGAAGCACACCGGCAGCCGCACCGACATCCACGCCACCATCCACAAGCACGGCTTCAACTGGGACCAGCCGGTCACCACCCGGCTCGTCTTCGGCGGCATCTCCGGCGACTGGAAGTACTCCCTGCGCAACCGCCTGGTGCCCGGCGCCCAGCAGTTCCTCGGCGACGAGTCGCTGCGCTGGCCCGTGCGCAACATCGGCAAGCTCGGCGCCGACGTCTGGTCCGGCATCCCGACCACCGGTTTGAACATGCTGTTCCTGCTGGACTTCCTGGACGTCAGCCCGGCGCTGGACCTGATCGGGTTCGACTTCTACGAGAGCGGCGCGTACCGCGTGCCGGAAGCCATGAAGATGCCCATCACGTCCGTGCACGAGTACACCAGCGAGAAGGAATGGGTCATGCAGCGGGCCCAGCGAGTGACCGACATGAGGATCTCCCTGCGATGACCACGACCTCCCCGGCCCGGGCCACCGCCTCCCCGGCCCCCGTCCCCTCGTCGGACGCGCTCACCGGCAAGCGCCGTGTCGCGTTCGCCTCCTTCGTCGACGAGAACTACCTGCCCGGCTTCCTCGCGCTGCTGCGCAGCCTCGCCCTGTCCAACCCGGGCGTGTGCGAGGACTTCGTCGTCCTCCACGACGACCTGCGCCCCGGCTCGATCGCGCGGATCCGCGCCCTGCACCCGCGCATCGTGCTGCGCCGGGTGAACGCCGAGCACTACGACGCCTACCAGAAGGGCGACCAGGACAACTACCTGGTCCGGAAGGCGTACTTCATCCTCGACGTCTTCCGGCTGCGCGAGTACGACACGATCATCACGCTCGACACCGACATGGTCGTCCTCTCGGACCTCCGTGAACTGCTGCGGCTGCGCGAAGGGCTCGCGGCCGTCCCGCAGTTCTTCTACGGGCAGCACAAGCTCAACTCCGGGCTGCTGGTCATCCAGCGCGAGTACCTCACCGACGCGTTCTGCGCGCGGCTGGACGCCGTCGGACGCAGCGGCGACTACGAACTCGACAAGCACGACCAGGGCATCCTCAACGCCGTCCTCGACGGCGACTTCGTCCGCCTCGACGCCCGCTACAACTTCGTCAAGCGGCGGCTGTCCGGCGATCTGCCCGTGCCGGAGGACACCGCGATCCTGCACTTCACCGGCCGTCACAAGCCGTGGCAGGGCGGCGAGGCCGGATACAGCCGGGCCGAGGACCGCTGGCGTGAGTTCGAGCTGTCGGACGCCGACTTCCACGCCGCCTTCCTGGCGCGGCCCGGCACCCTCCACCACGACCTGCTCGTCCACTACGGCACCCCGCACGTCCGGCGCACCGGCGACGTCGAGAGCGCCCGCAAGGTCGCCGCCGCGCACATCGCGTCCGGCGACTACCAGGACGCGGTCGACATGCTGAGCAGCGTGCACATCCCGCTCGACGAGGCCTGGCCGCACGAGGTTCTCGGGCACGCCCTGATGAGCGTCTCCCGCTACGAGGAGGCGAAGGCCCAGCTGCTGCTGGCCACCGCCGCCCCCAACCGGGCCGCCACCGCCCACGCCCGGCTCGCCCAGATGGCCTGGGTGCACGGCGACAACACCGAGGCACTGCGCCACGCCACCGCCGGTATGTCCGTCGACCCCACCCACCGCGCGAGCCGGCTGTGGGCACAGCGCGCCGCCGCCGTACCCGCGCAGGAGCAGGGCAGCGCCGAGGAGCAGCTGGCGCACGTCGCCTTCTACATGGACCGGCAGGGCAACGCGGGCGACAAGCTGCTTCCGGAGACCGTGCGCCTCGGCTTCGGCACGGACACCACCTCCCGGCGCTGGCACTCCGTCCACGCCCACCGCCTGTTCGACCGGGCGGCCCTGAAGCGGGTCAACGAACGCCGCGGACTGGTCATCGGCGGCGGCGGACTGTTCATCCCGGACACCATGCCCAACGGCAACAGCGCCTGGCAGTGGAACGTGGCCGACGAACAGCTGCGCGGCATCGACGTGCCGATCATGGTGTACGCGGTCGGGTTCAACGCCTTCGACGGGCAGTCCTACCGGGCCGGGCGGTTCCGCGAGAGCCTCAGGCTGCTGGTGGAGAAGTCGGCGTTCTTCGGACTGCGCAATCACGGCTCCATCGCGAAGGTACGGGCCATGCTCCCGGACCATCTGCACGACAAGGTCCGCTTCCAGCCCTGCCCCACCACGGTCAGCCGCCAGCTGGTGCCCGGCTGGAGCGACCCGGCGCACCGCGAGGACACCGTCCTGCTGAACGCCGCGTACGACAGGGCGGGCCTGCGTTTCGGACACGACTACGGGCACTTCCTCGCGGAGATCGCGAAGGCCGTGCGGAACATCGGCGCGCACACCGAGGTCCGGTGTGCGGCGCACTCGCTGGACGACGAGCGGATCGCCTTCGACCTGCGCCGCGAGTACGGCATCTCGCTGCCGGTGATCCCGATGTACGACTTCGACAACGACGCCATTCGGGACCTCTACGCGAAGACCCGCCTGGTCATCGGCATGCGCGGGCACGCCGGGATGATCCCGTTCGGCGTGGGCACGCCGATCATCAGCCTGATCTCGCACCCGAAGATGGCGTACTTCCTCGCCGACATCGAGCGCCCCGAGTGGGGCGTCTCGGTGCACGACCGGAACCTGGGCGCCGTGCTCACCGAGCGGGCCATCGGCATCCTGGACTCCCACGCGGCGACGGTCGCCGACGTCCACGAGCGCCAGCAGACGCTGTGGAAGGTCACCGAGGCGAACGCCTCCGACCTGCGGGCGATCCTCGGGTCGTGAAACGGGTGAGCCCCCGCGGTCCGTTCTCACGGACCGCGGGGGCTCACGCATGCCGGCTCAGCGGCCCACGGCTTCAGCGGCCCACAGCCTTCCTCACCAGCCGGGTCAGACGTGAACCGCCGTTCTCCTCGCGGTCCTGCTCGTACGCCTTGCGCAGCTGCTCGAAGTGGTCGGCGCGGGTCCGGCTCAGATACGCGTCGGAGGTCAGCGGCCTGGCCAGAGACCAGGCCCGCCGGTGCTCGCCGGCGTAGTGGGCGACGTAGGCCTTGGCGAACTCCAGGACCGACTTGAAGGGGATCCCGCCGGTGTGGTCGCGGTCGAGCCGCTCCTGGACCGCGGAGATCAGCGCCAGCTTCTCGTCGACGGAGTACGCGTCCTCCGCGATCCTCTTCAGTACGTCCTCGGGGATCGGCCGGACGACCTCGAAGGCGAGCGTGGAGCGGATCGGCGGCCCGGAGATCTCGATGTACGGCAGCAGCGCGCCCGTGCTGTGGTGCAGCCACGGAAGCCGCGGCCCGGCGAAGTCCTGGTGCAGCACGACCGAGCCCGGCCGCAGCCGGGTCAGGAACCGCTCGGTCACACAGCGGAACACCCGGGCCGTCTTGGCGATGTCGATGTGCAGGAACTCGATCGGGCTGGTGTCCGCCGGGTCGGAGGTCTGCCAGAGGTCCCCGGCATGGATCTCCAGGAACGGCAGGAACGGCTCCAGCCGCCCGCGGAAGTCGTCCAGGAAGGAGTTGTCGCCGGTGGGCTTCGCACCAGCGGTGAAGAACTTTTCCGTGGCGAACGTGCCCTTGCCCACGCGGAAGAAGTCATAGGCGTGGAGCCGCCCCGTACGCTCGTCGAAGACGGGGCTCTCGCGCAGCCCCAGCGCGAGGGCGTACGTCGACCCGCCCCCGCCGGAACCCAGTTCGACCAGCCGGTCCTCACCCGTGAGGTGATGACGTCCCAGCAGGTACAGGAACCTCAGCTCCCAGCTGCTCACCTGGGAGTAGGGGATGGTGTCCGGCAGGCGGACGTCGTCGAGGAGCGGGTAGAGCCGGCCGAGGTTCGTCATGGATGCCTCACGGGTTCGGGTGACGCACTGTCTATGGGTGGATGCATGGGGTTCGGTCAGCGGCGCGCCATCGCCCGCTGCAGGCTGCGTGCCTTGCGTGCGACCCGCCGTACGGCGGCGTTGCGCGGCAGGAATCCCAGTTGGGCCGGCACCCCGCCCGGCAGACCCAGGGACGTCAGCCGCTTTTTCTTGAAGTAGCGCCGGGTGCCGTCGTCCAGCCGCGCCGACAGGTACCGTTCGGCTTCCGCCCGCAGCTGCGGAAGGATCTTCGGCTGCATCGCGAACCCGACGGTCCGTACGAGCTCGGTGAGCGCGCCGGTGTCCGTACTCCAGCGCCGCTCGGCCACGGCCGCCTGGTCGTCCGGCGCCGGCAGCAGCGCGTCGACGATCGTGACCGGGACGCGGTTGCTGTTCTCGTACGGCTTCAACCGGGCCAGCAGCGTGTCCGTGCCGACCCGGGCGACCGGCAGGCCGTACAGCGTGGACGCGGTGAGCAGGGCCGTGGAGAAGCAGCCGACGACCAGCGCCGGACGCATCCGCTGGTACAGCACCTCGGCCAGGACCGGCGTGTCCACCACCGTGAGGTCGACGCCGAGCCGCTCGGCCTCGTCCTCCAGGGTGCGGGTGAAGCGTGCCGGGGCCGAGGGGTGCGGCTTGAACACCGCCCGGGTGTGGCCGAGGCCGACCGCGCCCTTCAGCATCCGCACATGCAGGTCCTCCTCCTCATCGGGAGAGAGGATGTTCAGCGCGGACAGGTACTGCCCCAGCAGCAGCGCGGGCTCCTCCACATCCGGCAAGGCGGCGCCGGTGTCGACCAGTTCGGCCAGCACCTTGGTGAACGCCGGGGCCGGCACCACCTCCGGCGCGACACCGAACTCGGTGAGCAGCAGCGGTTCGAGTCCCGGTACCAGGTCGAGGTGGAGCAGCCGCTCCACCCGCGTGCCGACCAGCGGGTCGATCTTGTTGCGGGTGGGGCCGTAGCTCATCAGTCCGTCGGCGTAGACGTGGAGCCTCGCGTCGGGGAAGAGCTGGGCGATCGCCAGCGCCGGGTTGACCTGGATGGACTCGACGGCCAGCTCGATCCGGTCGTCGCCCAGGTTCCACAGCAGGCGCAGATACCGTTCCCACAACGGCACGTCGTCGGCGCGCGGGGACCAGTCGCCGGGGTGGAAGGGGGCGATGGTCTCGTTCCAGGAGAGCACGTCGTCGAAGCGGTCACGCAGCCGCTCGAAGCCCGCCATCTCGTCCAGGGAGGGTGTCGTCTCGGGGATCGCCGCGTTGTTGGAGACGAGCAGCAGCCGTCGGTCCGCGTCGCTGAAGGCGCCGCTGTCGATCGCCGCGGCGAGTGTGGCGGTGCCGTAGAGGGACGAGGCGAAGAAGATCTGCGTCGTGGCCATCAGGCTGCCGCCTCCACCGAGAGCGACGCGGGGCGCCTGCGTACCTTGCGCAGCCGCGAGGCACGCGCGGTGTCCATGGAGTCGAGCGCCTCGTTCAGCACGTCCTGCGGCATGCGCCTCAGCGCGGCCGAGCTCATCGCGCGCAATTTCCTCGCCACAGCGGGCTCGTACCTTTCGATCGATCCCAGATGGTGGGAAATGAGAGCGCAATATGTGCGGACCGCCTTCGGCAACAGCCGTTCCGCATCCGGATCGTTCGCCGTTTCCTCGATCACCTGGTCGAATGCCTTGATAAAATCGAGCTGCCTGATGTCGCCGATCTGTGTGAGCGACGACGCGATTCCGCGCCGGTAGAAAATACCCAGGTGGCTGATCACGGCGAACGAGTCCGCCTCGCGGTGCAGCCGCCAGATCCACGGCCGGTCCTCCGCGGTGCGCAGCCCGTGCGTGAAGTGCAGCAGCCCCCGGTCCACGAGCCGCCGGTGGTACATCCCCGCCCAGGCGTACGGGTAGTCGACCGCGGTCGAGCGGTCGGCGGGCAGGATCACGTCACGCGGCCGCAGCACCTCGCCGCGCCGGCCGACCGGCGCCCGGTGGACCGAGCGGGCGCGGCCGGTGCACTGCACATGGTCGGTGCGCACGAAGTCGCACCCGAGGTCCTCCATGGCGCCCAGCAGGTGCGCGAAGTGGCCGGGGGCCAGCCAGTCGTCGCCGTCGAGGAAGGTGAGGTACTCGCCGCTCGCGGCGTCCAGACCGGTGTTGCGTGCGGTGGCCAGTCCACCGTTCTGTTCGTGTCTGATCAGCACCGCGCCCGGAAGCTCACGCTCCGCACGCTGCAGGATCTCCGGCGTACCGTCGGTCGAACAGTCGTCGACGAGTACGAACTCGAAGTCGTCCCGGGCATTCGCCCTGAGGCTTCGCAGTGTGTCGGGGGCATATGTCTGCACGTTGTAGAACGGCACGATGACGGAGAGCTTAACCACCCGCGTGACGTTAGGGGCGCGTTCGTCATTCGTATCGACGCTCGCAAGGATGTCAGGTGAACGCCGGGCAACAACCTTGTTAACCCACCCGTTTCCCGGGCCGCTTCGCTGTCCGTAGACCCTCTGTTAACCCTTTGTTGCAGTCGAGTTGGGCCGTGAAACGAAATGCCTTTCTAACGTCCTCGACGTGCCAACACGTAGCAGCGAGGCCGTACGGATCGCCGTACTCGCCGACTCCGACACCCGGTGGAAATGGGGTGCGCTCACCGCGCGCCGCATCGCGCCGAGCACCTCCGTCGAGCTGAGCGGCTTCCTGCTGCGCGGCCGCGCCACACCGACGGCCCGGCAGCTCGCGGAAGTCGGCGTGCGCGCCGACGACTTGCGCGAGGTCACGGGGAACGAGTTCCTGCGGGCGATGAAGGACGAGGCGTACGACGTCGTCGTGCTCGCCCTCGTCGGCGGCGGCGTCCAGGCCATGCTGCACGGACTGGCCGCACTCGGCCTCGAGCGCCGGCCCGTCGTCGTCACCGGCTACGTCGGCGTCGTCTACGAGAAGCTGTCCGACGGGCTCCTGCTGCGCCACGGCGCCGACGTCGTCCTCGCCAACTCCCGTCACGACGCGGAGCGTTTTCGCGCCGTGTACGAAGGGGTGGGAGCCGACGCCTCCTGCGTCACCGAGGCCGCGCTGCCCTTCCTCGGCGGCGCCCCCTACCGGGCCGAGGCCGGCCGCGACACCGTCGTCTTCGCCGTCCAGCCCTCCGTACCGGAGTCCCGCGCCGACCGTACGTACCTGCTGCGCAGGCTCGTCGAGCACGCCCGGCTGCACCCGGGCCGCGAGGTGCTGCTGAAGCTCCGCTCCAAGCCCGGCGAGCACACCACCCACCTCGAAGAACTCCCGTACCAGAAGCTCGTGGAGAAGCTGCCCGGCGGGCTGCCCTCCAACTTCCGTCTGGTGTACGGGCACATGGGCGAGGTGCTGGACCGCACGGACCTGCTGGTCACCGTGTCGTCCACCGCCGCCCTCGAAGCACTGCACCGCCGCATCCCCACCGCCGTGCTCACCGACCTCGGCGTGCGCGAGGCGCTCGGCAACCACCACTTCCTCGGCTCGGGCCTGCTCGCCTCCTGGGACCAGCTCGACGGCGGCCTCCGCCCCGCCCCCGACGCCGAATGGCTCGCGCGCCAGGGCGTCGCGGCCGGGGGTCCCCCCACGCCGCCCTCGGGGTCCCCCCACGCCTGCCAGGGCGTAGGGGGAGTAGGGGGAGGCTCGTACGAAGCCGCCTTCGACGAGGCCCGCAAGCGGGTCGCCGAACTGCTGCTCGTCCCCGCGCTGCCCGCGCCCGCGCCGTACTACACCCCGACCACCGCGCCCGGCTACCTGCCGGCCCTCCTCGCCCGCCACCACCTCGCCCCGGACGGCACACCGCTGGCCGGCGCCGCGCCGAAGGCCGAGGTCACCGGCGTGCGGCGGGTGGTGCGCGACGCCGTACGGGAGGTGGCGCGCGGCGCGTACCGCCACGGCGTGCAGCGAGTCGCGCCCGTGATCCGGCGGATGGGCGAGCTGTGACGGCCGGCGTCCCGCTTCACCCGACACCCCTGTTCAGCACAGCCAAGAGCGTCTGGAGCCACCGATGACCGTTCTCGCCGTGATCCCCGCCCGCGGCGGATCAAAGGGCGTCCCGGCAAAGAACCTGGCCGCGGTCGGCGGCGTCCCGCTCGTCGCACGGGCCGTCCGTGCCTGCCTCGACGCCCCGCTCGTCACCCACGTCGCGGTCTCCACCGACGACCCGCAGATCGCGGCCGTCGCCCGCGGCGCCGGGGCCGACGTCGTCCTGCGGCCCGCCGCCATCGCCGGTGACACCGCCACCAGCGAGTCGGCCGTCCTGCACGCGATGGACGCCCACGAGACCGAGCACGGCGCACCCGTCGACGTCGTCCTGCTCGTCCAGTGCACCAGCCCCTTCGTCTCCCGTGAGGACATCGAGGGCGTCGCCCGCGCCGTCGTCCTGGACGGCGCCGACAGCGCCGTGACCGTCGCGCCCTTCCACGGCTTCGTGTGGCGCGAGACCGACGAGGCGGCGAGCGCTGGGCAGGAGAGCGCCGAGCGGGCCGCCGGCGCAGGCGCCGTCCTCGTCGACACCGCCACCGGAACGGCCACCGGCACCG
Organism: Streptomyces peucetius; assembly: GCF_025854275.1. NCBI lineage: Bacteria > Bacillati > Actinomycetota > Actinomycetes > Kitasatosporales > Streptomycetaceae > Streptomyces > Streptomyces peucetius. The sequence goes on from NZ_CP107567.1 coordinate 4,931,634, forward strand.
GCTACGGCGTCAACCACGACGCTTCGTTCCGGCCCCGCCGCCAGGACCGCCCGCAGGACTTCCTGGAGACCGGGGCCGCGTACGCCATGTCCGCGCCCGGGTTCCGCGAGGCGGGGCACCGGTTCTTCGGCCGCACCGCGCTGGTGCGCACCGACCCGGCACGGGTCCTGGAGGTCGACGACCCGCACGACCTGGCCCGCGCCCGCGCGCTCGCGCCGCTGCTGGACACCGCGGCGCTGCCCGCGCGCGAGGACGTCGACGCGGTCGTCCTCGACTTCGACGGGACGCAGACCGACGACCGGGTGCTCATCGACGCCGACGGCCGCGAGATCGTCTCCGTCCACCGCGGCGACGGCCTGGGCGTCTCCCACCTGCGCAGGGCCGGACTGGACCTGCTGATCCTGTCCACCGAGCAGAACCCCGTCGTCGCCGCCCGCGCCCGCAAGCTCAAGATCCCCGTCCTGCACGGCATCGACCGCAAGGACCTCGCGCTCAAGCAGTGGTGCGAGGAACGGGGCCTGGCGCCCGAACGGGTGCTTTACGTCGGCAACGACGTCAACGACCTTCCGTGCTTCCACCTCGTCGGCTGGCCCGTGGCCGTCGCGAGTGCGCACGACTCCGTACGCGCCGCCGCCCGTGCCGTCACCGCCACACCCGGCGGCGAGGGGGCGATCCGTGAGATCGCCGCCTGGCTCCTCGGCCCGACTCTCAACACCCCTTGAGTCCACCTCCATGTCCCCCAATAAGTAAGGAACCACCCCCATGAGCACGTCCCGTCTGCGCACCCTCGGCAACAAGACCGCCGGCCCCGGCCGGCCGGTCTACGTCACCGGTGAGATCGGCATCAACCACAACGGCGACCTGGACAACGCCTTCGCCCTGATCGACGCCGCCGCCGAAGCCGGCTGCGACGCGGTCAAGTTCCAGAAGCGCACCCCGGAGATCTGCACCCCGCGCGACCAGTGGGACATCGAGCGCGACACCCCCTGGGGCCGGATGACGTACATCGACTACCGCCACCGCGTCGAGTTCGGCGAGGACGAGTACCGCCGGATCGACGAGCACTGCAAGAAGCGCGGCATCGACTGGTTCGCCTCCCCGTGGGACACCGAGGCCGTCGCCTTCCTGGAGAAGTTCGACGTCCCCGCCCACAAGGTGGCCTCCGCGTCGCTCACCGACGACGAGCTGCTGCGCGCCCTGCGCGCCACCGGCAAGACGGTCATCCTCTCCACCGGCATGTCGACGCCGAAGCAGATCCGCCACGCCGTCGAGGTCCTCGGCAGCGACAACATCCTGCTCTGCCACGCCACCTCGACGTACCCGGCCAAGGCCGAGGAGCTCAACCTGCGCGTCATCAACACCCTGCAGGGCGAGTACCCGAACGTCCCGATCGGCTACTCCGGCCACGAGACCGGTCTGCAGACCACCCTCGCCGCCGTCGCCCTCGGCGCCGCGTTCGTCGAGCGCCACATCACCCTGGACCGCGCCATGTGGGGCTCCGACCAGGCCGCCTCCGTCGAGCCGCAGGGCCTCACCCGCCTGGTGCGCGACATCCGCACCATCGAGGAGGCCCTCGGCGACGGCGTCAAGAAGGTCTACGACTCCGAGCTCGCGCCCATGAAGAAGCTGCGCCGCGTCGTGGGTGTCGTGGCCGAGGCGGGCGACCGTGAGCCGGCCGCGGTCTGACGACCCGACCGGGGCCGCCACGCGGCCCCGGACACCGCCCCCCGGCCCGCAGGCCCCGGAGCGCACGCCGTGCGACCGGGCCACGGCCGGGGGCGTTCGGTGGGCGCCGGCACCTGGCGCGCACACCGTCCTCGCTCCCGCACAGGCCGGGCCCGCCCGGTCCGGTTACGGCGCCGGGCTTACCGGTCGGCCCTCGGCCGGGGGACGCGACGCCCGCACAGGCCGGGCCCGCCCGGTCCGGTTACGGCGCCGGGCTTACCGGTCGGCCCTCGGCCGGGGGACGCGACGCCCGCACGGAGCGGGCCCGCCCGTGGCCGGTGGCCACGAACCGAAAGCAACCCACGCCCTCGCGGGCGGTCAGCCACGGACCCGGCCGCAGGCCGGCCCGGCATCACGAGGTGACAACCAGTGAATCTCGCCTTCGTCGAGAGTCCGGTCCAGCTCCTGAACGTCCTGGAGTGGGCCCACGCCGCGCCGGCCGCACCCGGGCCCGACGGCCTCACCGTGGTCGTGCTGTCGCCCACCGACCCCATGTCGCGCGGCCAGCTGCGCCGGATGGCGGAGCTGGCGCGTGACGCCGGGTTCACCGTCCGCTGGCAGGAGGCGCGCGGCGGCGCGGGCGCCCCGCTGCGCACCGTGCGCGAGCTCGGCCCGGTGCTGCGCCGCGCCGAGCGCATCGTCATCGGGGATCCGTTCTCCCGGTACGTACAGCTCCTGCTGACACTGGTCGGCAGGAAGGACGTGACCGTCGTCGACGACGGCACCGCGACCATGGAGTTCGTCGCCCAGGTCTCGCGCGGTGAGCAGCTGGTGCGCTGGCACCGGCGCGGCGGCCGCCGCGGGCCCCGGGAGCTGGTGCTCGCGCCCGTGACGTTCCTGGCGCGGCGGCGGCTGAGCCCGTCGAAGGACCGGTCGGTCGAGGTCTTCACCTCGATGCCGGTCGAACCGCAGCCGGGGATCACCGTCACGCCCAACGACTTCGCCTGGACCCGGGCACGGTTCGGGCCGCCGCGGATCACGCGCGGTGCGGACATGGTCGGCACCTCCCTGGTGGAGACGGGCGTCGTCGATCTCGGCCAGTATCTGGAGGCGGTGTCCGCCCTCGCCCGCACCCACGGCGCGACCCGCTACTTCGCGCACCGCAGGGAGAGTGCGGACAAGCTTTACCGGCTCTCCGTGGAGACCGGGCTGGAAGTGGTCCGCCCCGAGCTGCCGCTCGAGCTGATTGCCCGCCGCGGCCCGATCGGAGCAACGGTCCTGAGTTTTCCCTCCACCGTCGTCCACACACTGCCGCTGGCCCTGGCCGGCACGGGGATCAAGGTGGCGGTCTGCGACATCGCACCCGAATGGCTCAAGGAGAACGCCTCGCCACGCGCCCGGGGCTTCCTGGCGGGGGTCACGGGCACGGCCCGCGATGTGCAGCGGCTCCCGGCTCCGGCTTGAAGAGCCGGGAGAAGAGGGAAGTGAGCGGACGGACACGGTCCGAAAGGGGAAGATCCACTCAAGAGAGAGCCGAGTGAGTTTACCCACCGCCAAATGCGACCAATCGCCGTGCGCCCAAAATTCTGTCCCCTAGGAGGCTGATGTTTTGTTGATCGCACGGTAGTTGAGGGGCGAAGGGGCATACCCTTCACTGGGTGAACCAGTTGATGTCCCGCGAGTCAGAAGATGTCGAACGGCCCGGCGCAGTCGCACTGCCCGGCACGCTGTCGGAGTCGCTGCGTGCCGAACTGATCGCGTTCCGGCGCGACTTGCACATGCACCCGGAGCTCGGCAACCAGGAGTTCCGCACCACCGCCGTGATCAAGGCGCGCCTCGAGCAGGCCGGGCTCAAGCCCCGTGTCCTCGCCGCCGGCACCGGCCTGATCTGCGACATCGGTACGCCGGCTCCCGACGCCGTACGGCCCTTCTTCGCCATCCGCGCCGACATCGACGCGCTGCCCATCCCCGACACCAAGACCGGCGTCCCCTACCGCTCCACCGTGCCCGACCGCGCCCACGCCTGCGGCCACGACGTGCACACCACCGTCGCGCTCGGCGCGGGCCTGGTGCTCGCTGAACTCGACCGGCAGGGCCTCCTGCCGCAGCCCGTCCGGCTGATCTTCCAGCCCGCGGAGGAAGTGCTGCCCGGCGGTGCGGCCGACGCGATCGAGTCCGGCGTGCTCGAAGGTGTCAACAAGATCATCGCGGTTCACTGCGACCCCAAGGTCGACGCGGGCATCGTCGGGCTGCGGCCCGGCCCCATCACCTCCGCCTGCGACCGCCTCGAAGTCACCCTCGACGGCCCCGGCGGCCACACCGCCCGCCCGCACCTGACCACCGACCTCGTCACCGCGGCGGCGAAGATCGTCACCGAGGTCCCCGCGCTCCTCAGCCGCCGCGTCGACGCCCGCTCGGGCCTCGCGGTGACCTGGGGACGCGTCGAAGCCGGCCACACCTGCAACGTCATCCCGCAGCACGCCGAGCTCTCCGGCACCGTCCGCTGCCTCGACCTGCCGGGGTGGCGCGAGGCGCCCGACCTGGTGCACGCGGCGATCGACGAGATCGCGACGCTGCACCGGGCCAAGTCCCAGATCAACTACATCCGCGGGGTCCCGCCGGTCGTGAACGACCCCGTCGTCACCGACCTGCTGCGCGACGCGCAGACCGCGCGGCGCGGGTCGTACGCGATCGAGGACACCGAGCAGAGCCTCGGCGGCGAGGACTTCTCCTGGTACCTGGAGCACGTGCCGGGCGCGATGGCACGCCTGGGCGTGCGGGTCCCGGGCGACACGGTCCGCCGGGACCTGCACCGGGGCGACTTCGACGTCGACGAGTCGGCGATCGCGGCGGGCGTCGAACTCTTCACCGCGGCAGCCCTCCTGGACGCCCGCCTGACACTCTGACCGTGGCCGGGCGGGCCCGGCCCGGGCCCGGCCCGGGGCTGGCCCGGCCTGGCCGGCTCCGCTGGTGGGTGGTGCGGGGGGGGCCTCCAAAGCGGGGCACCCGGACTGCTTTCCCGTACCTGCCCCGCCCCACCTCACGACGCCTTACGTCCGGGCACCCCCCTCCTCCGACCCCACCCCCCTCCTGCCGGTGGCGCCCGTCCCGGCCGGTGGCCGCCGCCTGAGCCGTGTCCTCCGTCCCGCCGGGGGTGGGTCCCGGTAGAAGGCGGCTCTCCGTCCCCGGGGGGTCTGGGGCGGAGCCCCTGCGGCCAGGGGCGGGTCTCCGTTGGGTGCGGCTCCCCGTTTCGGGGGCTGGTCCGGTGCCCGCCAGGGCAGGCCCCCGCGTGTCGCGGGGCTGTCCCTCGTACGCGGAGCCGTTCCGCGGGCCGCCCAGGTGCCCCGGTGCGTCGCGGTGCCGTTCCACGTCCGGCCTGGGGGCGGGCCCGGCCAGGTCCCCCGTGGGTGCGGCTCCCGTCCCGCGGTTTGGGGCGGAGCCCCTTCCGCCGGGGCCCCACGCGGGGGCGGAGCCCTTCCGCCGGGGGCGGTTCTCCCGTGCACGGGGCTGTTCCGCGTCCAGGGCCGGGACGGAGCCCCTCCACCGGGCAGGTCCCCGTGCCCGGGGGGCCTGCCCCGGTGTCCCGGGGTCTGGGGCGGAGCCCCGGTTTCGGGAAAGGGCGGGGCGGGGGACTTCTCCCTGTCCCGCACCGGCCCACCGGTGGGAGCGACGGCGTCGGCCCGGGCAGGGGGACGCGCAGGGGGCGTGGCTGGGACGTAAAGCGTCGTGAGTCAGGGCGGGGCAGGTGCGGGAAAGCAGTCCCGGACATGCCCCCGGAGCGGCACCCGGACGCCCAACAACACGGACCGGGCCGAGCCCGAGAAGCACCCGAACCCGGCGACGCCCGGAAACGGCCCGGTCGGCCGCCCGCCCAGGGCCTGGCCGACACGCCGAGACCGCCCACCGCCCCCGCCTGCGGCGTAACCTGGTCGCCGTGCGCCCAAGGGCTTCGCGACGATCCGATAACGACTGATGAACGGGTCTTTAACTGACATCTACGCGCGTTACGATCGCCGCGAACCCAGCGCCGGAAGTGGCGCTTTCGGTCAGGTTTAAAGGAGCCCCCCAGTGCGCCGGATCACCAGGATCGCCACCGTGGGCATCGCGTCCGCGGCTCTCGCACTGTCTGCCACCGCGTGTGGCAGCAAGTCGTCGTCCGAGTCGAGCGGCTCGGACGACAACGGCGGCAAGGCCGCCATCGCGTACGACATCGGTGGCCGCGGCGACCAGTCGTTCAACGACGCCGCCTTCGCGGGCCTGGAGAGGGCCGAGAAGGAACTCGACATCGAGGGCAACGACGCCGAGCCCAGCGAGGGTGAGGGCGACCCGGACAAGATCCAGCGCCTGACGGCGCTGGCGCGGGCCGGCAACAACCCCGTGATCGGTGTCGGTTTCGCCTACGCGCCCGCCATCGCCGAGGTCGCCCCGAAGTTCCCGAAGACGACCTTCGGTCTCATCGACGACACGTCGAAGACCGGCCCGAACATCGCCAACCTGGTGTTCAACGAGGAGCAGGGCTCCTACCTGGCCGGTGTCGCCGCCGCCAAGGTGACGAAGACCGACACGGTCGGCTTCATCGGCGGTGTGGAGACCCCGCTGATCAAGAAGTTCGAGGCGGGCTTCGTCCAGGGCGTCAAGGACACGAAGAAGGGCGTCAACGTCAAGGTCCAGTACCTGACGCAGCCGCCGGACTTCGGTGGCTTCTCGAAGCCGGACCTCGGCAAGGCCGCCGCGCAGGGCCAGCTCGACGCGGGCGCGGACGTGATCTACGCGGCCGCCGGCCTCGCGGGCTCCGGTTCGATCGAGGCGACCGCCAAGGCCGGCAAGTGGGCCATCGGCGTCGACTCGGACCAGTACAACCAGAAGGGTCTGGCCGCCTACAAGGACCGGATCCTGACCTCGGTCACCAAGAACGTCTCGGGTGCCGTGTTCAACCTGATCAAGTCGGTCCAGGACGGCAAGCCGCAGAACGGTGAGATCCGCTACGGCCTCGAGGACGACGGTGTCGCACTGTCCACGTCCAACCCGGCCTTCACCAAGATGACGGACGTCATCGCGGCGGTCGACAAGGCCAAGGCCGACATCATCGCCGGCAAGATCAAGGTCAAGACCGCTCCGTAACCGAGCGGCCGGTACCGCAGGTCCGCGGGCCCGGGGCGTGAGCCCCACGGCCCGCGGACCGGTTTCCGGTCCCGGGTTTTGGTATTCGGGAGCGCTACGCGCGTAGAGGGCGCCCCGGCGCGATAACTTCGCCACGCCCCCATGAGAACCACAGCCCGCCCCTTCCGCCTGCCCTCCCGCTCCTTCCGCCAAGGAGAGTGCGTCATCAACGCGTCCAGTCCGTCACCGCCGCAGGCTGCTGCCGTAGAACTGCGCGGCATCACCAAGCGCTTCCCCGGCGTCGTCGCCAACCACGACATCGACATCACGATCCATCAGGGCACCGTGCACGCCCTGGTCGGTGAGAACGGTGCCGGCAAGTCGACCCTGATGAAGATCCTCTACGGCATGCAGAAGCCGGACGAGGGCACCATCACCGTCGGCGGCGACCAGGTCACCTTCTCGAGCCCCGCCGACGCCATCGCCCGCGGCATCGGCATGGTGCACCAGCACTTCATGCTGGCCGACAACCTCACCGTCCTGGAGAACGTCGTTCTCGGCGGCGAGAAGCTGTACGGCATCGGTGCCGGGGCCCGGAAGAAGATCCAGGAGATCTCCGACGCGTACGGCCTCGGCGTGCGTCCCGACGTCCTCGTCGAGCAGCTCGGTGTCGCCGACCGCCAGCGGGTCGAGATCCTCAAGGTCCTTTACCGCGGCGCCCGCACGCTGATCCTCGACGAGCCGACCGCCGTGCTCGTCCCGCAGGAGGTCGACGCGCTCTTCGACAACCTTCGCGAGCTCAAGGCCGAGGGCCTGACCGTCATCTTCATCTCGCACAAGCTGGGCGAGGTGCTGTCGGTCGCCGACGAGATCACGGTCATCCGCCGCGGTACGACGGTGGGCACCGCCGACCCGCGGAGCACCACGACCAAGCAGCTCGCCGAGCTGATGGTCGGCACCGAGCTGCCGTCGCCGGAGACCCGCGAGTCGACGGTCACGGATGTGCCGATGCTGAAGGTCGACGACCTGAGGCTCACGGCCACCGACCCGGACGGCGTGGTCCGCGAGGTACTCGGCGGGATCGGCTTCACCATCCACAAGGGCGAAGTCATGGGCATCGCCGGTGTCGAGGGCAACGGCCAGACGGAGCTCATCGAGGCCCTGATCGGCTTGCGCGACCCCGACGGCGGTGTCATCACGCTCGACGGCGCCGACATCTCCCACGCCTCCACCCGCAGGCGCCGCGAGGGCGGCATCGGCTACATCCCGGAGGACCGGCACCGGCACGGGCTGCTGCTGGAGTCCCCGCTGTGGGAGAACCGCATTCTCGGCCATGTGACGGAGAAGCCCAACAGCAAGAACGGCCTGCTCGACCTCAAGGCCGCCCGCCGGGACACCGAGCGCATCGTGCGGGAGTACGACGTGCGCACGCCCGGCATCGAGGTCACCGCCGCGTCGCTGTCCGGCGGCAACCAGCAGAAGCTGATCGTCGGCCGCGAGATGAGCCACGCGCCCAAGCTGCTGATCGCCGCGCACCCCACCCGCGGTGTGGACGTCGGTGCGCAGGCGCAGATCTGGGACCAGATCCGCGAGGCGCGTCACGAGGGTCTGGCGGTGCTGCTGATCTCCGCCGACCTGGACGAACTCATCGGGCTCTCCGACACCCTGCGGGTGATGTACCGGGGCCGTCTGGTCGCCGACGCGGATCCCGCCACGATCACACCCGAGGAACTGGGCACTGCCATGACCGGTGCCGCGTCCGGCCACCTCGAGCACGACGAGAACGGTGAGAGCCGATGAAGAAGTTCGACAAGGACCGGCTGCTCCTGGCCCTGGCGGGTCCGGCGCTCGCCCTGGTCGTGGCCTTCCTGCTCACCTCCGTGGTGCTGCTCGTCTCGGACCTCAGCCCCACCGAGCCGTACCGGCTGATGGTCGAGCAGATCGAGTTCACGGACGTCCAGGTCCTGATCCTCAACCAGACCGGCATCTACTACCTGGCAGCCCTGGCCGTCGCCATCGGCTTCCGGATGAACCTGTTCAACATCGGTGTCGACGGCCAGTACCGCCTCGCGGTCATGCTCGCCGCCGTCGTCGGCGCAGCGGTGGAACTGCCCGGTCCGCTGCACATCCTGCTGATCGTGCTCGTCGCCATGGCCGTCGGCGCCTTCTGGGCCGGCATCGCGGGTGTCCTGAAGACCACCCGCGGCGTCAGCGAGGTCGTCTCCACGATCATGCTCAACGCCATCGCGACCAGCCTGATCGCCTGGATGATCCTGCCGGCGAACCTCGGTGTGCGGCCGGAGGGTTCCAACGACCTGAACACCGGGATCATCGCCGAGTCCGGCTGGTTCCCCGGCCTGTCGCTCGACGGCGGCACGATCTACGGCTTCACCTTCGTCGCCTTCGCGCTCGGCATCGTGTACTGGTTCGTGCTGAACCGCACCCGGTTCGGTTTCGACCTGCGCGCCACCGGCGCCAGCACGACCGCCGCCCAGGCGAGCGGTGTCGACGCCAAGAAGATGGTCCTCACCGCCATGCTGATCTCCGGTGCCATGGCGGGCCTGGCCGGTATGCCGATGCTGCTCGGCCAGACCCACACGTACAGCCTGAGCTTCCCGGTCGGTGTCGGCTTCACCGCCATCGGCATCGCGCTGCTCGGCCGCAACAACCCGATCGGCATCTTCTTCGCCTCGCTGCTCTTCGCCTTCCTCGACAAGACGGCGGAGGGCATCGGCCTGGAGGGTTACCCGAAGGAGCTCGCGACGATCATGCAGGGCCTGATCGTGATCGCGGTCGTCGTGTCCTACGAGCTGGTCCGCCAGTACGGGCTCCGCCGTCAGCAGCAGAAGGTCGGCGAGGAGCTTGCCGCGCAGGCCCGCAAGAAGAAGGAGGTCGCGGCATGAGCGAGTCGACGAGCACCGTCTCCATGGCGAACACCGCGCCGAAGAAGGGCGGCGGCCGCCGCAAGCTGTCCCTGCCCGTCGTCCTGCTGATCATCGCGGGCGGCCTCGCGCTGTTCTCGCTGGTGCGGGTCATCAGCGGCGCGAACGACCTCACCTCCGTGGGCCAGGTCTCCGGCGCCCTCCAGCTCGCCGTGCCGATCGGTCTCGCCGGTCTCGGCGGACTCTGGGCCGAGCGGGCCGGTGTCATCAACATCGGTCTCGAGGGCATGATGATCCTCGGCACCTGGTTCGGTGCCTGGGCCGGCTACCAGTGGGGCCCGTGGACGGGTGTCGTCCTCGGCATCGTCGGCGGCGCGCTGGGCGGCCTGCTGCACGCGGTGATGACGGTGACCTTCAAGGTCAACCACATCGTCTCCGGTGTCGCCATCACCATCCTGGCCACCGGCCTGACCCGGTACATGTCGAACTTCACCTTCGCCGAGACCCCGGGCGGCTCCTCCAAGCAGTCCCCGCGGATCGACGCCATCGACCGCATCACGATCCCAGGGCTCTCCGACGGGTTGGGCGACCTCCAGGCCAAGCACTGGTTCTTCGTCTCCGACCTGGCGGGCGTGCTCGGCGGCCTGGTCACCAACTTGTCGCTGCTGACCGTCGTCGCGCTGCTGCTCGTGCCGGGCACCTGGTGGGTGCTGTGGCGTACGGGCTTCGGTCTGCGACTGCGCTCCTGCGGTGAGAACCCGGTCGCCGCCGAGTCGCTCGGCGTCAACGTCTACAAGTACAAGTACATCGCCGTGATCGTCTCCGGTGGACTGGCCGGCCTCGGTGGCGCGTTCCTCGCGATCATCACCGGCATCTACCAGGAGGGCCAGACCGGCGGCCGCGGCTACATCGGTCTCGCCGCCATGATCTTCGGCAACTGGATGCCGGGCGGCATGGCGCTGGGCGCGGGCCTGTTCGGCTTCACCGACAGCCTCAAGCTGCGCGGCGGAGCGGTGAACGTCCACGCGATGCTGCTGCTGCTCGCCATCCTGCTGCTGATCGCGGTGGTCTGGATGCTGTACCGGAAGAAGTACGTGCAGGCCGTGGTCTCGGCGGTGTTCTCCGCGCTGCTGTTCGCCTGGTACGCGCTGACCGACGAGCTGCCCAGCCAGTTCGTCGACGCTGCGCCGTACGTCGCCACGCTGCTGGTGCTCGCGGTGTCCGCACAGCGGCTGCGCATGCCCAAGGCCAACGGGCAGCCGTACTTCAAGGGCCAGGGCAAGTGACGGCCGGCGACGGCTTCGACTGGGACGCCCTGCGGATACGGGCGCGTGAGGCGATGTCGCACGCGTACGCCCCCTACTCGGGCTTCCCGGTCGGGGTCGCCGCGCTCGTCGACGACGGCCGCACGGTGACCGGCTGCAACGTGGAGAACGCGTCGTACGGGCTCGGACTGTGCGCCGAGTGCGGCCTCGTCTCGCAGCTGCAGGCCACCGGTGGCGGCCGGCTGACCCACTTCACCTGCGTCGACGGCCGGGGCGAACTGCTGGTCCCGTGCGGCCGCTGCCGGCAGCTGCTGTACGAGTTCGGCGGGCCCGGACTGCTGCTGGACACGCCGGCCGGGGTCCTGCCGCTCTCGGAGATGCTGCCGCAGGCCTTCGGGCCCGGCCACCTCGACTGAGCAACACCTCGCGGCCCTTCCGCCGCCCTGGCGGAAGGGCCGCTCCTTACCCTCTTTCTATGCGCGTAGAGCGCGGGCAGATCAATCTGGAGGAAATGCCATGGACGTCATCTCCGTCATCCGCACCAAGCGGGACCGCGGCGAGCTGAGCCCCGAGCAGATCGACTGGGTGATCGACGCCTACACCCGTGGCGAGGTCGCCGACGAGCAGATGTCGGCGCTGGCCATGGCCATCCTCCTCAACGGCATGAACCGCACCGAGATCGCCCGCTGGACCGCCGCGATGATCGCCTCCGGCGAGCGGATGAACTTCGACACGCTCTCCCGCCCCACCGCGGACAAGCACTCCACCGGCGGCGTCGGCGACAAGATCACGCTGCCACTCGCCCCGCTGGTCGCCGCCTGCGGCGCGGCCGTGCCCCAGCTGAGCGGCCGCGGCCTCGGCCACACCGGCGGCACGCTCGACAAGCTGGAGTCCATCCCCGGCTGGCGGGCCCTGCTCTCCAACGAGGAGATGCTGCACGTCCTCGACACCACCGGCGCGGTCATCTGCGCCGCCGGCGACGGCCTCGCCCCCGCCGACAAGAAGCTCTACGCCCTGCGGGACGTCACGGGAACCGTCGAGGCGATCCCGCTGATCGCCTCCTCGATCATGTCGAAGAAGATCGCCGAGGGCACCGGCTCGCTCGTCCTCGACGTCAAGGTCGGCACCGGCGCCTTCATGAAGAACATCGACGACGCCCGCGAACTGGCTTCCACGATGGTCGCGTTGGGCACCGACAGCGGCGTGAAGACGGTCGCCCTGCTCACCGACATGTCCACCCCGCTCGGCCTGACGGCCGGCAACGCCCTCGAGGTCCGCGAGTCCGTCGAGGTTTTGGCGGGCGGCGGCCCCGCCGACGTCGTCGAGCTGACCCTCGCGCTCGCCCGCGAGATGCTCGACGCCGCCGGCATCAAGGACGCCGACCCGGCGAAGGCCCTCGCCGACGGCTCCGCGATGGACGTCTGGCGCCGCATGATCGCCGCGCAGGGCGGCGACCCCGACGCCACGCTGCCCGTCGCCCGCGAGCAGCACGTCGTCACCGCCCCGTCCTCGGGCGTCCTGACCCGCCTCGACGCCTACGACATCGGCATCGCCGCGTGGCGCCTCGGCGCCGGCCGGGCCCGCAAGGAGGACCCGGTCCAGGCGGGGGCGGGCGTCGAGCTGCATGCCAAGCCCGGCGACACCGTGACCGCCGGCCAGCCGCTCCTGACGCTCCACACGGACACGCCGGAGAAGTTCGACTACGCCCTCCAGCCCCTGGGCGCCGCCTACGACATCGCAGAGCCGGGCACGGAGTTCACCGCAAACCCGATCGTGCTGGACCGCATCGCCTGACCCGGGGCCGACGCGCGCCGCGGGCACGTCCGCGTCCGCGGCGATGATTTCCCGCCGCGGACGCGGTCATCCCCATGTGGACGCCATGCAGCCAATCGTCATGTACATCGCCGGGCGGGTCGCACCAGGCGATGCCGCACGCCTGTGCGAGGAGTTGACCGCCCTCCTGAGGGACGCCGGCACGACGGCCTCACCCGGAACGGCTTGGGACGACGACCTGGCGCCGGGCGGCAGCGGAGCGGCGGCAGACACGGCGCCGGACCCGGACGCGGCGGCGGGAGACGGTGTGGCGCGGCGCTGCCGGGCCGAGGTGGTGTGCGACGTGGGCGGGCTCGCCCGGACGAGCCTCGCCGTCGTCGACGTGCTCGCCCGTCTCCAGCTCACCGCCCGCCGCCACGGCACCCGCATCCGCCTGCGGAATGCCCCGCCCGACCTCGTCGCCCTGCTCGGCCTCGTCGGGCTGTCCGGGCGAGACGGGCTGGGGGAGTCCACCGTGCGGGCCGGGCCCTACTAGGGCCTCTCGTTTGGATCATGCCGGGCTCGCGGGCCCTGGCACGCACGCTCGCCGCGTTGCCGTCGGTCGGCATGGCTCCGCCATGCCTCCCTCCTCCGCCTTGCGATCGCACGCACCGGACCCCGCTACCTGATCCGGCCTGATCCAAACGAAAGACCTGGGCCCCACCCGCGGGCCGGACCGGGCCCGGCCGGCCGCTGTCACGCCGGCTCGTGCGGGCGATCTCCTGATGGGCGGCTCACAAGTGCGGGGACATGGCCCGTCTCCGGGGCGAGGCCCTGCGTCGCCGCCAGGCGGCGGTACAGACTGTCATCGCGCAGGAGGTCGCTGTGCGAGCCGACCGCCCGGACGCGGCCGTTCTCCATGACGAGTATGCGGCGCGCCCCGACCACGGTGGACAGCCGGTGTGCGACCACCAACACCGTGGTGGACCGCGCGATCCGGGACACGACGTCCTTCAACTCGGCCTCGCTCAGGGCGTCGAGCTGGGAGGTCGCTTCGTCGAGCAACAGCAGCCGTGGTCTGCGCAGCAGGGCGCGGGCGATCGCGACCCGCTGCCGCTGGCCGCCCGAGAGCGCGCTCCCACGATGGCCCACGCGGGTGTCGAGGCCCTCGGGCAGGTTGTCGACCAGCGGCCGCAGGCCGACCTGGTGGAGCACTCGTTCCAGGTCGGCGTCGGTGGCGCCGGGGGCCGCGAACAGGAGGTTGTCGCGCAGGCTGCCCGCGAGGGCGGGCGCGTCCTGCTCCACGTAGCCGATGGTCCGGCGCAGCTCCGCCGGGTCCCAGTCGCGCACGTCGTGCCCGTCGACGCGGATGCTGCCGTGCTCGGCGTCGTAGAACCTCTCCAGGAGGGCGAACAGGGTGCTCTTGCCGGCGCCGGAAGGGCCGACCACCGCGGTCAGCCCGCCGGACGGCACCTCGAACGAGGCCCCGTCCAGGACAGCGGGACCGTCCTCGCGGTAGCGGAAGACCACGTCGTCGAAGGCGAGCGCCGCCCCCATCGCGTCCGGGTCGGCCTCCGGTACCCGCCCGGGGCCGTAGGCATCCTCCTCCGTCTCCAGATCGAGCACCTCGTGGATACGGCGCACCGCGGCCACGCCCGCCTGCAGACCGCCCACTCCGCCGGCCAACTGGGCGACGGGACCGACCAGATAGAAGAGATAGAGCAGGAAGCCGATCAACGACGCGACATCCATCGCCCCGCTCGCCACCCGTGCACCGCCGAGCCCGAGGACGGTGAGAAAGGCGAGCTGCACCACGAGGCCGCTGGAGGTCCCGGCGACAGCGGTCCAGCCCGCCGCTCGGACCCCGGATCGCCAGGCGCTGTCCGCCGCCTGCTCCAGCGACCGGATCTCGCGGTGCTCGGCGCCGTTCGCCTTCACGGTACGGATCGCTCCGAGGAGACGCTCCAGACCCGAGCCGAGTTCACCGAGAGCCGCCTGCGCCTCCTGGCCGGCCCGGCTGATGCGCGGCATCACCACGGCCGTGCAGCTTCCGACGGCGAGAACGACACCCAGCACCGCGAGGAACAGGACGCCGTCGAGCCACGCCATCAGACCCAGCATCCCGGCCAGGGTGACCGCGCCGACCAGTGTGTCGACCAGATTGCTGGTCGCCGCCTCACGCAGCAGCGTGGAGTCGGCCGTCACCCGCGAGATCAGATCCCCCGGCGGACGGCGCTCCAGTTCGGCGACACGCAGCCTCGGCAGCCGCCCCACAAGCCGTCGGCGGGCGCCCAGCACCACGCTTTCTGCGGACCGTTCGACGGCATACATGCCGAGCGCCGCGGCCAGCGCCCCGCCGGCGATCAGCAGCGCCAGCAGCAGCATCTGCCGGGTCACCGGCGCGTCGGCGGCCAGCGCCTCCACGAACGACTTGGCCACCAGCGGCTGTGCCAGCCCCGCCACCGAGCCGGCCGCGGCGAGCAGGGCTCCCGTGACCAGACCCCTGCGGTGCGGGCGGGCATGGCGCAGCAGCGTACGGAAGGCGGAATCCTGCATCGTGACGTGTTCCTCGGGTCGTCGGACCCGGCCGCGCGGGCACGACCGGGCAGGGCCTGGTGGACAGCGCGCGGGTCAGGAGGCCCGCAGCGCGGTGAGAACCTCCGGCGCCCGCGCATGCAGCCGACGGGCCATCGAGCGCAACGTGATCACGACCGCGAGCACGCCGTAGGCCGTACCCAGCGGCAGCAGCAGCCAGGAATGCGGTGACCCCTCCAGCACGACCGCACCGACGACGAACGGGGAGACGGCGAGCAGGCCGATAAGGGTGCCCGCGAAGTTGGCCGTGTGATAGCCGCCGTTCTGCCCGGGCGCGCTCACCTCGAAGGGGTCCTCCGGGTACGGGTAGGGCCAGTAGACGCTGATGACCATGCCGATGGCGAACGTCAGCCCCAGCAGCGCGAAGGTCAGTCCGAGGGCCGCCGCGAGCTGATCGCCCCGCCCGGTGAGCAGCGCGACGACCACGGCCGTCGCGGTGACCCACGGGACGATCAGCGCCACCTGCGGCAGCATCCTGCCCGCGAGTTCGGCCCGGGCCTGCGCACGCGTACGCAGCGTGGCGATGTTGCTCCAGATCGCCGACCCGTCCATCGCGAACAGCACGCCCGGGGCGGTCAGTCCGAACACCCAGGCACCGCCGACGGCAACGTACGGACTCTTCGCCCCGACGGGCACGCACACCACAGGGAACAGCAGCGCGTAGGCCAGCGCGGCGATCAGCGTCATCCGGTGCCGCGGCGCGCGCAGGAACAACGTGAACTGGTGATGGGCGATCAGCAGCGTGCGGCTCGACGTCAGCAGCCGGGCCATGGTTCCCGAACGCGCGCCTCGCTCCCGGACGGCCTGGGCCGTCGACGCGTCCACGGTGGTCATCAGCCGGTTCAGCGACCTGTGCCACCAGACCATCAGCAGCGCCGTCAGCGCGACGGCGGCCGCCGCCTCCGCCAGCACGACCGCCGCCCGCCCCTCGGCGGCGGCTCGGATGCTGTCCGCGATCCAGCCCGGCGGCGACCAACGGAGCATGCGGACCACGAAGGACGGCAGCTGCGGACCGGAACCGGCCGTGCTCAGCAGCAGATACGCGGCATAGCCGCCGACCGCCGTCAGGACGCCGCCCAGCGCCGCCGCGTCCTTGCCGCGCCGCCCGGTCAACGCCCGCGCGAAGGAGGCCAGTACGGCACGCGAAGCGATCACGCACAGCAGCAGCATCAGGACGGACGCCACCACGGCCGCCCCTGCCGCGGCCGAGGACCCTCCGGTTGCACGGGCGGCCCCGGTCGCGGCGCCCACGACGAGGATCAGTGAGCACAGCGGCCCCGGGCCGACGAGCGCGGCGGCGGTGGCGCCGGTGATCAGTGCACGAGGGCGTACGGGGAGGACCACGAGCCGCGTCGGGTCGGCGCTCTCGTCACCGCCCCCGCCGAAGGACAGCGGCAGCGCGAGCCATGCCACGGCGAGGCCGGTGAAGACGAGCACCGTGAGATCGGCCGCTTCGTTCGCCGGGCGAGCCCCGGCCAGGTGCACGGACGTCCAGCAGGAGCCGACGACGGCGGCGGTCGTCCCGACGACGAACCCCACGGCCCGGGACCTGCTGCGCCGCAGACTGCTGTGCAGGAGGGCGACTTTCAGCCCGACGAAGACCCCAACCATGCGAGGCTGCCTCCCTTCGCCTTCGAGGCGGGGGAACCCACCAGCTCCATGAACCGCTCGCCCAGCGTCCGCCCGGCGCGCACCTCGTCCAGCGTTCCGTCGGCGACGACCCGGCCCGCAGCCATGACGGCGACATGGCTGCACAGCGCGGACACGAGCTCCATCACGTGACTGGAGAAGATCACCGTCGAGCCGGTGCCCGTGTACTGCCGCAGCACCTCCCGGATCGTCTCGGCGGAGACGGGATCCACGCTCTCGAACGGCTCGTCGAGGAACAGCACCGGCGGATTGTGCAGCAGGGCCGCGGCCAGCCCGATCTTCTTTCGCATGCCGGTCGAGTAGTCGACGACCATTTTGCCGGCGGCCTCGGTGAGCCCGAGGACCTCCAGCAACTCCTCCGCTCGCTCTTCGGTCTGATGCGCCGGCAGCTGCCGCAAACGCCCTGTGTAGCGCAGCAGTTCGCGACCGTTCAGTCGTTCGAACAGACGTAGCCCGTCGGGCAGGATGCCGATCCGGTGCTTGGCCTCGTACGGGTCCCGCCAGACGTCATGACCGGCGACCGTCACGGTCCCCGAGTCCGGTCGCAGCAGACCGGTGATCATCGACAGGCTGGTCGTCTTGCCGGCGCCGTTGGGGCCGACGAGCCCGTAGAAGCTGCCCGCCGGGACGGTGAGGTCGATGCCGTCCACAGCTGCCTTGCTGTCGAACTCCTTCCGCAACTGCCGTACGTCGACGGCAGCGAGAGGCATGCCGTCCGGAGGGGGGTGGTGCATGGTGTGCCCTTCCGCGTGATGTGGGGGTGATGCGCCGGGCCCCGGCCACGGTGCCCGCAGGAGGCCGGGCGGGGTCCGAGTGAGTGAACCGGGGGGCCCGGCGCCGGTTCAGCGTCCCGGGAGCTCGGGCGAGCCCGAGTTCCGGTACGGGGCCAGCGGGTCGGCACCGGCCTCGGTGAACGCCCGGGCGGCAGCCTCCATGTCCCCGCCGCCGGACAGCCGTACGACGGCCTCTGCCAGGGCCGCCGCCCGGTGCTGGCCGAAGCTCAGCCCGCCGGCACCGGGCCGCGGATCGTCGGGCTCCCAGGCGACCGCGGCGCCGGGGCCAAGCCGGTGGGCGAACACCGACACGTCCTCACCTGTGCCGGGTACGCCCCGTACGGCGCCGGCGACGGTGTGGCAGGCGCGCCAGGACTCGCTGCCCAGGTAGACGACGAGCGCATCGCGCCGGGGGTACTCGTCACGGTTCGACAGCACCTTGGCGTGGTAGTGCGCTCCGGCGTCCTCCAGGGCGCCGAGCACAGCCCCCCAGAGCCCGGGGGCGTGCTCGGGGGCGCTGATGTGGACGTAGACCCGGAGGAGTTCGCCGTCGAGGCTCGGTTCACGGCTGCCCATGGCGTAGAAGAAGCCGGGCGACAGCGCGGGCCGGGCGGGGGAGACGCGATGGCTCACCGCGGCCCCAGGGACGAGCGGCCCCTGTTCCCCGAATGAACGGGCCGGCACGCGTACCCGTACACCGTCCCAGGACACGATCGCCTCGCCTCCGTCGCCTCCGTCGCCGCCACGGCCACCGGCCTCGCGGCCCCGGGTGCCCTCGCCCAGCGGGGCGCGCAGCAACACGCCGGAGCGGTGGACCTTGCGGTGCGGCAGAGCCGCCTCGAGTGCCCGCTCGAAGTCGGGGTCCCGCAGGACCAGGCGCCGTGTGCGTGGGCCGGCTTCGGCGCGGCCGGTGTGGCACACCTCGTACAGGGCCGCGCCGAGCCGCTGCTGAAGCTCACGCGGCGAATCGCCGTCGACGCTGCGGGGGCCGACGGCCGCGGCGCAGCCGTCGGCGGACAGCCGGATGTCCCGCAAGGCGTCCACCAGTGCGGGGGCGAGGGGTGAGGGCACGGTCAAGAGGGGTCTCCCAAGCCGATGACGGAGGCGAAACGGCCGGGCTGGAGCAGCGCGGTGCGGCCGATGCCGGCTGCGGCACGCTCGATTCCGAGCAGCCGGTTGCTGCGGGCGGCCCCGGCGAGCAGGCGGTCCAGCAGATGCCAGCCCGCGAAGGCGGTGGCGCGTTCGGCGAGCCCCGGATCGGCGTCGGGGCGGGCCTGTCGGTAACCGCGCCAGAACTCCTGGACGATCGGGCGCAGTCGGGTGATTTTCGCCGCCCCACGGGCGACGACGTCCTCCCGAGTCATGGACAGCCCGGCGAACGCGGAGGTGTCGCCGTCACCCCGCGAGGTGACGATGTCGAGCACCGCGCGGTGCAGCCACTCACCCGCGAAGCCGCCGATGTCGCGGGCGGGGTCGGCGAGACGGAACTCCTCCCAGTCCGCGACGTACAGGCTCGTGTCGGGACCTGCTTCCCCGCCTGTCACCGGGCCGCACACGAGGACCTGGTCCAGCCGGAAGTCACAGTGGGCGGGCACCCCGGGCGCGGCACGCTCGGCAGCCAGCAGCTGTTCCACGGCGGCGATCAGCGGGTCGTCACCCTGCAGCAGCCGCCATGTCTGAAGCTCCGCTCCGCTCAGCTCCTCGAACATCGCGGCGGGCAGCGCCTCCAGGAGCACGGACGAGGGCAGAGCAGGCGGGCCGGTCTCCGGTGCCGCCGTCTCGCACGCGTGCAGCAGTCGGGTCGCCGTACCCGCTGCGTACCCCAGCTGCGGCGTGAACTGCTGGTCAGCCATCAGTTCCGCACCGCTGCGCGCGTCGCGAAGGTACCGGAACGCCAGCAGTCGTGCCCCGCGGTCGCTGCCGAGCAGCGCTGGGCCGCGCAGGATCCCGGGCGGGGCGGCAGCGGCCGTCCGTTCGAACGCGAGCGCACGGTCCATCCTCGCGGCGGTGTCCTCGCCGTCTCCGGTCAGCCGCTTCACGAACACCTCCGTGCCGGTTGCCGTACGGCCCGCCCATGTGTCGTTGCGTCCCGGCAGCGCCGTGACGTCGGAGCGGTCGAACGGGCCGACGCCGATACGGTCGAGCAGGGCGTCGACCTCCGGAACGGTGTCCAGATCGACCGCTACGAAGCGGAGTTCGGTCCGGTCCGGCCGCCGGTGGGACGCCTGGCGGGAAGCAGGGGCGCCGCCCGCGGAGTGCGGGGCGGTGATGCGTGTCACGGCGTGTCCTCTGCCGGGTCTGCCGCCGCGCCGACGAGTACTCCGGCGTAGGCGGGATGGGCGAACAGTGCTGCACAGTCACGGACGACGTCGTCGACCGCGACCTCGTGGAGGGCGTCGGTGAAGCCGTCGAGCTCGGCGGCCCGGGCGCCGGTCGCGACCCAAGCCCCGACCTGGTCGGCGAGCTCGCTCTGGGTGCCGCGCACCAGAGCGAGCTGTCCGGCGCAGTAGCGTCGGGCAGCGTCCACATCGGCGCCCACCGGAGGCGCCTCACCGATCCGGCGCAGGGCGTCGCGGACCAGGCCGGCGCCCAGGACGGCGTCCTGGGGCGGAAGTTGGGCCCCCACTTGGACGAGCGCGCCGTCGCCGGGCCCCAGCCCGGGAAAGCGGCCCGCGTACGCGGTGAAGCCGTGCGGGGCGCCCGGTGTGCGCAGCCCGGTGAGCCGCGCGCCCGGCTGGCCGCCGCCGACCACGGCCGTGGCCAGCCAGCGGGCGGCGAGCGGCACGGCTCGTGGCGGCTCCGGTGTCGCCCACACGACATGGGCGACTGCGGGCGTCTGCTGCGCCGGGGGCAGACGCAGCAGCGCAAGGCCCTCGGCCGGCGCGGACTCCTCGGTGCGGTCCGGCAGCCGGATGGTCAGCGGGCGCAGGGCACCGGTCGCCGCCTGAACCCAGCGCTCGGGGTCGAGGTCACCGACGGCGACGACGGTGACAGCGCCGGCGTGCGCAGCGGCGCCAAGAGCGAGACGCTGCCGAACGGCCTGGTCGGCCAGCCACCACGGGTCGCCCGCGCAGGCCGCGACACGGGCGCGGGCCCGTGGCGCGGCCCGTTCCCACTCCGCGGCGGTCGGCGCGGCGGCCAGCAGGCCGGCGAGGAGCACCGGGTCCGGGCCGGGGGCGGGGAACCAGGCGTCGACCACGACGGTCCCGGCCTCGGTCCGCACGGTACGACCGCCGGTCGTGGTCCGCCTGCCCCACTGGGCGTCCCACCGGTCCGCGACGACCTGACACAGATGCTCCTGCCGGGCCGGGGGCGTGCCGGGGGGCGTGGGGAGCCGCAGGCGGAACTCGACGACCGGCGCCCGGCTGTCGCGCACGGCGACGACCCTCGCCTCACCGGGCCCGCCGCTCTCGACGAGCCCGGGCAGCCGAAGCCCCGCCCGTCGGGGTCGGCGCCGGGTTCCGGCGGGATGCGGGGGCGCGGCGGACGGTCCGTCGGAGCAGGCACGGTCGCCGCCGGATGCTGCGCAGGCTTCCGCAGGTGGCCGGCCCCGCGTGGCTGCGTCGTCCGAACGGGCCACCGGCCGATCCGCGGTCACAGGCTCTCCGGCTGCTGCGCGTTCACTGTCCGTGCGTCCTTCGGTCTCTGTGCGGTTGTCCGTGCGTCCTTCGGCCTGTGCCCGGTCGGTGTCCACGTGCCCTTCGGCCGGTGCGGGGTCGACGGCTGCAGGCCCGGCAGGCCGGAGCCCGGATTCCGCAGGCCCCGTTTCCATAGGCTCGGCTTCCCTGGGAGAGCCGGCGGGCTGTCCCTGGGGCCCAGCTGCGGCGCGGACCGGCACGGCGGCCAAGACCGCGCGGTGGGCGGTCAGCAGTCTCGCGGCCGCCGCGCCGACGCGCTCCGCGCCCACGGCACGGATGCGGCCCGGCAGTTCGTCGACGAGCACCGCGCGGCCGAACAGGAGCTCCAGCCGTCCCAGCGCCGCCGCCCGCGCAGCAGGGCCGTGGTGGTCGCGGATGTGCTCGGCGGCGAGGCGCCCGGTCGTCCGGCGCACCGCCTCCTCGCCGTAGGCGCCATCGGCGATGCCCCGCAGCGCCGCGTCGAACCCGCTGAGAGCGGCTGCCATCCCGTCCGCGGGCATGGCCAGGCCCACGACAAGGGTGTCCGGGTCCACGGCGTCGAACGGCCTGAAGAAGCCGCAGCCCGCATTCCGCGGCGGTGCGGTGAGCAGCCGGGCCAGCACGAGGTGAGCGAGATAGCCGTCGAGATCGGCGGCGGGATCGGGCAACCGGTACCCCAGCGACAGGGCTCCATCGCGCGTCGCGGTCGGCCGTACGGCCACCCGGTCCTCGGCGAGCGGGGGCTCGGTGAGGACGGGACGCGCGGCCGGTGCGGAGCGGACCGGAATCTCGCCGAAGTGCCGGGCGACGAGGCCGGCGACGTGGTCGGGTTCGCCACCCCCGGATACGGTGACGACGGCGTTGGCCGGGGTGTAGTGGTCGCGGAAGAAGCCGGCACAGTCGTCGGGTGTGAGTTCGGCCAGGGTCTCCAGGGCGCCGTAGCCGTCGTGGGAGTTGGCCCAGCGGTCGTACAGCACGCCGGGCAGCACCTGCCAGGGCAGCCCACCGAGGCGCGCGCCGTACACGGCGGCCCTGATCTCTGCCTCCACACCGGCGAGTTGCTCCGCGAATCCCCGCGTAGTGAACAGCGGGGCGCGCATCCGGTCGGCCTCGGCGACGAGGGCGTCCTCCAGCGCGTGGGCGGGCACGACGTGGACGTAGTCCGTGTAGTCCTGGTGCGTGGTTCCGGTGGCGGAGCCACCGGAGGCGAGGAGATCCGCGAAGTAGGCGCGGTCAGGGTGCCGTTCGCTTCCCTCGAACATCATGTGCTCGACGAGATGGGCAAGTCCGGCCCGGCCCCGCGGCTCCGAGCGGAACCCGGCGCCGTAGTGAACGGCGACGGCGGTCAGCGGTTCGCCCGGCACCGTGTCGACCAGGATCCGCAGACCGTTGCCGAGAACGTGCTTCCGCGGAGGCGCAGGCACGAGCGAGCGGGTCATGACGCCGCCTCGGCGGTCAGGCGGGCGGCGAGTACGCCGTACAGCGCGGCCGGCCCCTTGCCCTGCGCCACGTACGAAGCCGAGTCGTGCGCGTGCAGCGCGACCCGGAGCGCTGTTCCGCGCCTGTGGTGTCCGCCCGACGCGGCCTCGCCGCCGTAGCCGTCCAGGAACGCGTCGACGAGTGCCTGCCAGGCACCCGGGTCGGCGGCTCGGCCCAGCAGCCAGCGCAGTTCGACAAGCTCGCCGGTCAGCCAACCGACGTCCAGGTGGCGCGGTGCGGCACAGATGTCCTCGCCCGTCAGGAGGACGGCGCGGTCTCCGGCAGGCGAGGGTACGAGCGAGCCGAGGCCGGGTGCACCGTGGGACAGGACATGGGCGTCGGCATGCGTGACGGCTTCCGCCGCCCACGCGGTCAGTGGCGCGACGGCAGCCGACCCCAGCAGCGCCACGGCATCGGCGCCGCCCGCCGCAGTGGCCCCGGACAGCCAGGCGTGCAGGCGCGCGATCCCCCGCGAGGGCCGCCGGACCTCCGGTGTGACGGGCTGCCGGTGGAGGGACGCCAGCAACGCCCCCGTGCCGTGCAGGATGTGCTCGACCGCGTGCCGTCCGCCAGGGGCGGCGTGCGGTCCCCCGCCCGCCATGAGGACATGGGCGAGGGAGTAGGGGCCCGAAGCGGTGTACTCGCGGCTTCCGTCGGGCGCTGCTTCCCCGGTTGCCGCTTGCGTTCCGTGGAAGTCGTAGGTGTGCGGGACCAGCGCGCGCAACGGGGCGGTGAGCGTGTGGAAGGGCGCGGGACAGGCCGGTCCGGGGCGGCGGTGCCAGCGGTGCAGGCCGCCGGGGAGTGCGGTCACGGTGGTGACGAGCAGGCCGGTGCTGTGCTCGTCGACGATGTGCCCGGCCGCATGGGAAGCGGAACGGTCAGTCATTCCGGGCTCCCTCCTGGGACGTCTGTCGCCGCCCCGGCGGCGCCTGCGACGAGTCGGCGGCGCAGCTGAGCGACCTGCTCGAGGAGGTCCGGCAGCTCCGCGGGAGCCCAGCTGTCCATGCGACCGGTCGTCAAACTGAGCGCGGGGACCGGGGGCGCGACGACGTAGTTGGGCCTGGCCGCCAGGGATGCGGCGTGGGCGCGGTAGGCGTGACTCTCGACGCCGCCCGGCGGCAGTGCCGGCGCGACACCGACAGGTGCGGCGGTGCACTGCGCTGTCAGCAGCGAGGGGCTGTTGGCCAGGCCGAGGGCCAGCCGGGCTGTGTAGGAGAACGTCGAGGGGTGGACGAGGACGGCCTCCGCCCAGGCGGTCAGGTCGACATGGGGGGCACGCAGGACCGGCTCGTCCGGCCACGCGTCGATGACGGTCCGGCGCCCTGTCAGCAGGTTGAGCGTCTCGCGGGTGACGAAACGCAGGGCGCTGCGGGTCAGTACCGTCTGGATCTCCAAGGCGGGACAGGTGGCGCGTATGCGCGCGATCTGCTCGGGCAGCGTGGAAACGCAGACCGCACCGGTGCCCACGAGGAGGAGGCGGGTGAACCCGAGTGCGAGCCCAGGCGGCGTCGGCCGATGCGGGTCCCCGGCGGGCCCGGCTGCCGTGGTGTTCGCTGTCCGTTCGGTCACGTCTACCAGCCGTTTCCGTCGAACAGCGGCTCGAGGTCGCGCAGGACGGCGCGCGGGCCCTCGGTCAGCGCCACACCGGCGCCGTTGACGACGACCTCGTCGGCACCAGCCTCGTGGTACGCGGTGATGCCCGCGCGGATGTCGTCCGTGCTGCCGGTCAGCGCTCCGCGTGCGGCGATCAGCGCATCGGCCGTTGCCACGGGATCCTCGGGAACCACGCCCACGCCGGCGCGTTCGAGCATGTCCTGGTAGTGAGGCATGGCGAAGTGCCCGGAGCTCCCGGCGGCCACCGCTTCCTTGGGCACGCGGGAGCCTGTCGCGGCTGCCATGGCGACGACCGAGACGACGCGCGGCACTGGGCGGTCGGCGGCCCGCGCGCCCTCGGTGAGTGCCGGGACGATGACATCGCGCACGTACGACGGCGGAGTCAGCCAGGTGATCGCCACGTCCGCCACCTCACCGGCGAGCCTGGCCATTCCCGGGCGCAGCACTCCGAGCCCCACCTCGACGGGCGGGGCGGGCGAGGCGGGAAGGGAACCGGTGTAGGAGAAGTATTCGCCGGACTGATCGATCTCCCGGCCGTCGAGAAGTGTGCGGACAACGGTCAGGTATTCGCGGCAGGCAGTGAGCGGGCTCGCGTAAGGAGCGCCGAGCGCCATCCGCTGGAAAACGCGGGCACCCGGCCCGAATCCGGCGGTGACCGGATGTCCGGAGGCGGCTGCGAGCGTACGGGCCTCGATGGCCGCCTGGACGGGATGACGCAGCGGCATCAAGGAGACACCGAGTCCGAAAGGCACCCGCATTCCGAGGCCGCTCAATTGCGCCATGATCTGGTGCTGTTCATTGAGAAGCGCCTGGCCCTGCCAGAGAGCGCGTGCGCCGCGCCATTGCACGAACGCGGCGAAAGGGGCCGCCTGTTCGGCACGGGTGGGGACGATCGGCAGAAGGACAGAGACACTTCGGCTCATCGCCGGACCTCCGGTGTCGCGGGATAAAGTGCAAGGGCTCGCGGGCGCAGGCCCGTACGGGACGGACACGAGGACCGCCCCGTACAGGTGTCACCTGGCGATCGCCGGCGGCAGCTGCGGTCCTGGGCGCCTTGCCCGCGCCCAGGACCGCTGCGGGTCGACCGTCGGCTCGACCGCTCGACTAGGCGGTCAGCAGCCCCACTTGACCGACGCCGAGACGCTGGCGACGCTCACCTTGGTGTAGGCGATGGTGGTGAGGGTCGGCGTGATCGCCGGGGCGTCGGCCGACGCCTCGAAGTTCAGCTCGGCGGCCTCGGCGTAGGACTCGAAGCCACCGACGAGCTCCATGATGTCGACCGTGTCGTTCTTCTGCACTGTGCTCTCCGATCTCGCGGATGTCCGCCGGTGGTCCGGCCGACAACGCCAAGTCAACAACCCGGCACAGTACGACTGCTATTGGTCGTTGGTGAGGTGTCCTTCGGGACAATGGCCCGCGGGGCACAGCAACTTGTGGTGGAGGTGAGCCATCAGTCCGGCCTCCAGCCGAGAACTCACCCCGAGCTTCTCGACAATGCTCGACACATGGGCCTTTGCCGTGCGTTCGACGATTCCGAGTCGTCTGGCGATCAGTCGGTTGGCCAGTCCCTGGCCGAGCAGGGTGAGAACCTGCCGTTCACGCTCCGTCAGTTTTGTAAACCCCGTACGTCATTCACCGCGCCCTGCAGCAGGGCGCACTCGCAACTGCACGCAGCGTGCGATTTCGCGTCGATTCGCCTGGAGTGCTGGTCAGGCACTCTGGTGGCGATGGATCGGTGTTGCGCTTCATTACGCAATGGCTGTCACACCCCCGGTATCAACAGTCCTGAAAGTCATCTTAAGTGATCGACTTGCGCTCCCAGGTGGAGGGTTCGCGAGCCGAGGGGTGGGCCGTCCGCCGGGGCGGCACCGGGGGTGCAGAGAAGGCTACTGGTCGATCATCGGTGCGCCCTCCTTGTCCAGCCGCGCCGGCAGGTCGAACAGCGGATACCAGCGCTTGGTGTCCAGGAAGAAGTCCATCCCGCCGACCTTGCCGTCGGAGAGCTCGAGGACGATCAGCGCCCACGGCTCGTACCCCTCGCCGTCCGCCGACGGGTGGTAGTGGGCGAAGGCCGGGGCGCCGTTAGCCACGGTCGGCACCAGCTTCGAGCCCCGGCAGACGTCGCCGACGCCGAGCATCCAGCCCACGATGTCGTCGTGCCCGCGCAGCCACAGGTCATACGGCGGCATGGACATCGTCGCGTCCTCGTGGAGGAGCGCCGTCAGCGCCTTCATGTCGTATCCCTCGAAGGCCGCGACATAGCGGTTCAGCAGGTCCTGCTGCTCCTCGTCGAGCGGGTCGGCCGCGTCCGAGGAGGTGGGCCGCTGCTCGGCGAGGGTCGCCCTGGCCCGCTGGAGGGCGCTGTTGACCGAGGCGACCGTGGTGTCGAGGAGCTCGGCGACCTCGCTCGCCTTCCAGGCCAGCACCTCGCGCAGGATCAGCACGGCCCGCTGCTTGGGCGGCAGATGCTGCAGCGCGGCGAGGAAGGCGAGCCGGATCGTCTCCCGCTCCACCGCCGTCTCCGCAGGGTCCGCCACCGACGGCAGCACCCGCCCGTCCGGCACCGGCTCCAGCCAGGTGATCTCCGGGCGGGCGTTGAGCTGGGCCTGGGCGACCGGCGTCGGGCCGGACAGATCCATCGGCCGGGCGCGGCGATTGCCCGCGTTCAGCATGTCGAGGCACACGTTCGTCGCGATCCGGTACAGCCATGAGCGCAGCGAGGAACGGCCCTCGAACTTGTCGAAGCTGCGCCACGCCCGGACCATCGTGTCCTGGACCGCGTCCTCCGCCTCGAAGGACGAGCCGAGCATCCGATAGCAGTAGCCGGTCAGCTCTCTTCGGTGCCGCTCCAGCCGCGATTCCAGGTCCTGCGTCGTCACGAGGTCACTCATGCGGGTCCACCCCTGTCACCCATCGGTACCACCGCTTCGAAAGCTACCGCAGGCCACTGACACTCACCCCCGGACGCGGGAAAGCAGGGCGGAATCCAGGGGCGCTGGCTACCGTGGCGCGGCCGCTCAGTGTCCCGCGCCCGCCGGTACCAGCCGTGCCTGCGTCCGCGCCGCGTGCGTCCCGTACAGCGTGATCGACACGACCCCGAGGACCGCCAGCAGTCCCAGCAGGACCGTGCCGCTCCAGCCGCCGGCGTGGAAGGCGACCGCGCCGAGCGTGCCGCCGGCGCTGCTGCCGAGGTAGTACGCGGACTGGTAGAGCGCCGACGCCTGGGCGCGGCCCGTCGTCGCCGTACGGCTCACCGAGGACGAGGCCACCGCGTGGCCCGCGAAGAAACCGGCGGTGATCAGGACGAGGCCGAGCAGCACCGACGCCAGCGTGTCCGCGAGGGACAGCAGCAGACCCGCGGTGGTCGTCGTCACGGCCAGGTACAGCGCGCCCCTGCGGCCCATGCGGGCGACCAGCCCGCCGGCCGCCGCGGAGGAGACCGTACCGACGAGGTACACCAGGAAGATGGAGCCGATCACGCCCTGGGGCAGGCTGAACGGCGCCTCGGCCAGGCGGTATCCGATCACCGTGTAGACGGCTCCGAAGACGGTCATGAACAGTGCGCCGATCGCGTACAGCCGCAGCAGCAGCGGATCGGCGAGATGGCCCCGGACCGTCTTCGCCAGGGTGCGCGGGTTCAGCGTGCCGGGCGTGAAGTGCCGCGCCTTCGGCAGCAGCGCGCGGAAGACGAGCGCGCAGAGCAGCGCCATCACACCGACCGCGGCGAGCCCGGCCCGCCAGCCGAAGGCCTGCGCCACCCAGCCGGTGACGATCCGGCCGCTCATGCCTCCGATGCTGTTGCCCGCCACGAACAGACCGATCGCGCCGACCAGGGCCTTTGGCCTGACCTCCTCCGCGAGGAACGCCATCGCCGACGCCGGCAGCCCGGCCAGCGCCGCGCCCTGTACGGCGCGCAGCGCCACCAGCGACTCGACGTTCGGTGCGAACGGCACGAGCAGGCCCACCACGACCGCGACGGCGAGGGACACGTTCATGACGGTGGTCCGCCCGTAGCGCTCGGACAGCGTGCTGAGCGGCAGTACGCACAGAGCCAGCGCGCCCGTCGCGGCGGAGACCGTCCAGCTGGCGGTGCCCGCGGTGACGCCGAAGTCGGCGGAGACGGCCGGCAGCAGTGCCTGCGTGGAGTAGAGGAGGGCGAAGGTCGCCATTCCGGCGGCGAAGAGCGCGAAGCTCATGCGGCGGTAGCCGGGCGCGCCGGGGGAGAGGAGTTCGGGGGACGACGGGGCGGCGCCCACGGTGGTGGACGCCTTGGTACTGGCAGGAGGCATACGTCGAAGGTAGGCCGCCGTTTTTCATGCGTCCAATGCATGAAACAGCGATAATCGTTCCCATGGTGCATGAACGCAGCTCAGGGCCTCGGCTGTCACCGGGTGGTTACGAAGAAGACATCACGCTGGAGCTTGCGCCCCGCCTCGCGTACTTCGCGGGAGTGGCCCGTCATGAGCATGTGACGCGCGCGGCGCAGGAGATGGGCGTCCCGCAGTCGACGCTGTCGCGGGCGATCGTCCGCCTCGAAGCGGACCTGGGCGTCACGCTGTTCGCCCGCAAGGGCCGCACGGTCTCGCTCACCCCCGCCGGCCGGACGTTCCTCGCCTCGGTCGAACGGGCGCTGGCGGAGGTGGAGCGGGCCGCCGAGTCCGTACGTGCCGACACCGATCCGCACTCGGGCAAGGTCGCGTTCGGCTTTCTGCACACCATGGGCTCGGAGACGGTGCCCGGTCTGATCCGTGCGTTCCGCGCGGACCACCCGGGCATCCGCTTCACCCTCGTCCAGAACTACGGCGAGGCGATGATCGAACGGCTCCGGGCGGGCGAGCTGGACCTGTGTCTCACCTCGCCCGTGCCCGACGCCCCCGACCTGGTCGCGCGCCGGCTCGACGAACAGCGGCTGCGGCTGGTCGTCCCCGACGACCACCGGCTCGCGGGCCGCAGACGCGTCCGCCTCGCGGAGGCGGCCGACGAGACCTTCGTGACCCTCGAACCCGGCTACGGTCTCCGGCGGATCACCGACGACCTGTGCGCCCAGGCGGGCTTCAGCCCGCGCGTCGCCTTCGAGGGCGAGGAGGCGGAAACGCTGCGCGGGCTGGTGGCGGCGGGTCTGGGGGTGGCCCTGCTGCCGCCGCCGGCCGTCGCACGGCCGGGGGTGGTGGAACTGACGGTGACGGCACCCAGGGCGGCCCGCGAGATCGGCGTGGCCTGGCTCGACGGCCACCCGGACACGCCACCGGTCGCGGAGTTCAAACGCTTCCTCCTGTCCCGGCGCGGCCGCCTCCTGCCGGACTGACCACCCGCCCCGCTCCGCGCGGCCGGTACCTGCCGCGCCGCCCCGGTCCGCCCCGGTCCGCCCCGGTCCGCTCCACCCCGCCCTGCCCCGCGCCGGTCCGCCCGCCCCGCCCCGTACGCCCCGACCGGGGCCCGCGTCAGTGTGCCGCGTCGAGGCGTGATCGCTGCTCGGGCGTCAGCTCCAGGTCGACCGCCGCCAGGTTCTCGTTCAGCTGCGCCACCGAGGACGCCCCCGCCAGGGGGATCACCGGGAGCGGGCCGCCGATCTGCCAGGCCAGTACCACCTGGTTCACGCTCGCCCCGGTCTCCTGCGCGACCTCGCGCAGCACCGCCAGCCGGGCGGGCGTGCCCGGGTGGTCGTAGTCCGGCGGCAGCGGCTTGTCCTCACGGACGTACGCGCCGGCGAGCAGCGGCGAGTACGCGACCAGGGTGAGCCCGGGCTCGGCGCGCAGATAGCTCAGCAGCTCCGCGCCCGCGTGTCCGAGGCTGCCGTCCCGGAAGAAGTCCGTGGGGACGTCCATGCGCGGCCGCAGATGGCTGTGCTGGTACTGCAGGACCTCGTAGCCGGCCAGCCCGGCCGCCGCGGCCAGGGCGCGGGCGCGTTCGACCCGCCAGATCGCGTGGTTGCTCGCCCCGAGCAGCCCCACCGCCCCCTCCGCCACGAGCTCGCCGAACGCGCCGACCGTCTCCTCCAGGGCGACGGACCGGTCCTCGATGTGCGCGTACAGCATGTCCAGCCTGTCGACCCCCAGCCGCTCGCGGCTGCGGTCGGCGGCCACGCGGATGGCCTTGGCCGACAGGCCCTCCCCGTTGTCGACGTAACCCGTGCCGGGGGCCAGCGGCTCCGCGCCCAGCTTGGTCGCGATGACGATCTCGTCGCCGATGCCGCGGCTCTTCCGCCACCGGCCGAGCAGTGCCTCGCTCTGGCCGCCGAGGCCGCCGTCGACCCAGTAGGCGTAGTTGTCGGAGGTGTCGATGAACGTGCCGCCCGCCTCCACATACCGGTCCAGGACGGCGAACGAGGTCTTCTCGTCGGTCAGGGTGCCGAAAAGCATGGCGCCGAGGGCCAGCACGCTGACCTCGCGCCGGGTCCGCGGGTCGGTGCCGATGGTGCGGTACTTCATGGTGGTCCCCTCCTTCTCGGAGCCCGGAGTGCCGGGCCCGGGAAGGGAGTCTGCTTCTTGAAGCGCACTTCAGGGCAAACCCCGCACGGACCCCGGCGACCGCCTCAGCCGCGCAGCGACCGCCCGAAGCCGGCCGCCAGCGGCATCCGCAGGCCGAGCGGCGGCGGCGCCGCCAGCGCGTCCGCGAGCGGGCGCGCGTAGCTGCCCGTGAAGAGCGAGCCGCGCACGAAGTCGACGGCCAGCGCGTGCACTTCCTCCTGGTACTGGCGCAGCGCGTGCCCGTCCGAGTGCACCTCGAAGCGGCAGATGTCACGGTGGGACTTCTTGGCGCGTTCGGCGAGCCGGTAGGAGAGTTCCGGGTCCGTGCGGGCGTCGTTGGTGCCGTGCACGATGAGCACCCGCCGGTCCGCCAGCTGCTCCACCGGCTCGGGTTCCGCCGCCATGTCGTCCTCCGGCAGCCAAGGGGCCAGCGCCAGCACCGAGTTGACCGCGGGATGCCCCGCCGCGCGCAGTGCGGCCCGTCCGCCCATGCCGTGGCCGGCCAGACACACGGGCACGTCGCCGTAACGGCGTACGACCTCCTCGACCGCCCAGGCCGCGTCCGTGGCGAGCTGCGCGTCGGCGCCGTTCCAGCCCCGGCCGCGGTAGCGGACGCTGTGCACGGTCAGCCCGTCGTCGCGTCCCGCCCTGGCCAGCGTGCGTCCGAGCGGCAGCGCCGCGGCGTACGACAGGGCCGAGGCCCTGCGCGGCGACTGGGGCTCACCGTCCGGCAGCAGCACCACCACACCGGCCACCGCGGGGTCGACCCCGTCGCCCCTGGCCGAGGAACGCCGCGGCAGACTGCCCAGCTTCGCCTGGGGCGGTGTCCGCCCCGCCCGTGCCACGTGTGCGACCGTCGTCCCACCGTGGGCGCTCGCCCCTCCGGCCGCAGCGGCCGGACGCCCCCACCACCGGGGCAGTGCGTGGTGTCCCATGGCAGAACAGTCTCAGAAGGCGAGGTGTACGCCACCCGTACGCACGGTCACTGTTACGTATCGACAAGCGATCCGAGGGGGCGCGCTCTACGCGCGTAGGGGCTAGAGTGCGCAGATGACGAGCCAGACCCTCAATTCGCCCACCGCGGACCAGATCCGCCGCGCCCCGAAGGTGCTGCTCCACGACCACCTGGACGGTGGTCTGCGGCCCGGCACGATCATCGAACTCGCCCGTGACGCCGGCTACGAGGCACTGCCGGAGACCGAGCCCGACAAGCTCGGCATCTGGTTCCGGGAGGCCGCCGACTCCGGCTCGCTGGAGCGGTACCTGGAGACCTTCGCGCACACCTGCGCCGTCATGCAGAGCCGTGACGCGCTGTTCCGGGTGGCCGCCGAGTGCGCGCAGGACCTGGCAGAGGACGGAGTCGTCTACGCGGAGGTCCGGTACGCCCCCGAGCAGCACCTCGAGGGCGGGCTCACCCTGGAGCAGGTCGTCGAGGCGGTCAACGACGGCTTCCGCGAGGGTGAGCGGCGGGCCAAGGAAGAAGGCCACCGCATCAGGGTCGGCGCACTGCTGACCGCGATGCGGCACGCGGCCCGCGCGCTGGAGATCGCCGAGCTCGCCAACGGCTACCGCGACAACGGCGTCGTCGGCTTCGACATCGCCGGCGCGGAGGCCGGTTTCCCGCCCACCCGGCACCTCGACGCCTTCGAGTACCTCAAGCGCGAGAACAACCACTTCACCATCCACGCGGGTGAGGCGTTCGGGCTGCCGTCGATCTGGCAGGCCCTCCAGTGGTGCGGCGCCGACCGGCTCGGCCACGGCGTACGGATCATCGACGACATCGAGGTCGCCGACGACGGCTCCGTGACGCTGGGCAGGCTCGCGGCGTACGTACGGGACAAGCGCATCCCGCTGGAGATGTGCCCGACGTCCAACCTGCAGACCGGGGCGGCGGACTCGATCGCCGAGCACCCCATCGGGCTGCTGCGGAAGCTGCACTTCAGGGCCACCGTCAACACCGACAACCGGCTGATGAGCGGCACCAGCATGAGCCGTGAATTCGAGCTGCTGACCGAAGCGTTCGGATACACGCTCGACGACATGCAGTGGTTCACCGTCAACGCGATGAAATCCGCGTTCATCCCTTTCGATGAACGACTGGCGATGATCAACGATGTGATCAAGCCCGGATACGCCGAGCTCAAGTCCGAATGGCTGTTCAGGCAGACCGCCACCACCGGGAACTGAGCACCCGCCGTCACCCGTACGGCACCTACACGAAGCGGCCGGAGTCGTCAAGTTCCGGCCGCTTCGCGGTGTTTGCGGTGGCTGTGCGAGGCTGGCTAGCTTGCAGAGCCGCTCATGTTCCCGTCCCCAAGGATTCGTTCCTGATGAAGCAGTCTGCTGCAAGGACCCTCGGTGTCGCCGCTCTCGGTGCCGCCTTCGCCGCTGCCGCCGCAGGTTCCGCCTCCGCGGCCCACACGGTGCCCGCCCCGACCGGCGCGCTCGGCAACGTCTCCCACACGCTGCCGCTGAACGAGGTCACCGAGAAGCTCCCGGCGGGCGCCGCCGAGTCGCTGACCGGTGGTCAGAGCGCGCTGACCCAGAGCGCGTCCGCTCTCCCCGCGACCGCACAGAGCGCCGTCGGCGAGGTCGCCCCGGCCGGAGCGAGTGAGCAGGTCGCCGGTCTGCTCGGCGGCCTCCCGGTGCTCGGCGGCGGTTCGCCGCTCGGCGCCCTGGGCGGCGGCCTGCCCGGCCTCGGGGCCTGACCACACCGCCCTCGGGCGACGTGCGCGGGGCGCACACCCGGACCGGGTGTGCGCCCCGCGGCGCTTGTGCCAGGATCGCCGCCATGCGAGCCACGACCACCGGCCTCCGTGCATTCGGTGCCCTCTGCGCCCTGCTGCTGGCCACCGCCGCCTGTACGAGCCACGACGGCTCCGCGTCCGCCCCGGGCAGCGGCGCCCGTACGGGGACGGGCCCGGCGCCCGGCACCGACGCGGCCAAGGGCGGCGACGGTACCGGCGGTGACGCGTCCGTGCCGCTCACCGCGCCGCAGCTGGAGCGGGCGGCCCTCGCCACCGGCGACCTCCCGGGTTACCAGGTCCTGGCCGGGAAGAGCGCGCTCGCGCCCACCGGACAGCCCGTCGCCGACAAGGCCGCGTGCCGGCCGCTCGCCGACGCCATGGGGGCGGAACCGGACGCGCGGGCCACGCACACCGTCAGCAGGGGACTCGGCTCGCTCGACGACCTCGGCCTGGCCGTCTCGGTGTCACTCAGCTCGTACAGCGTGGACGATGCCGAGGAACTGATCGGCGGCCTCGAAGCGGCGGTCGCCGCGTGCGGAGCCGGATTCCGGGCGACGCTGGACGGCCGGAGCACCACCTACCGCGACGTGAAGGCGGTGCCGTTCGCCGCCCGCGGCGGCGACCGGACGGTCAGTTGGACCGCCGTCGCCGCCGACGAGGGGGCCGTCTCGCCCGTGCACCTGGTCGTCGTCGGAAGGGGCGCGACCGTGGCACGTTTCACGGCGTTCGACCTCGCGGGCGGAAAGCCGCCGCGGGTACCCGGAGCCGTCGTCGTCAGACAGCTCGCGAAGATCGCGCGGCAGGTCGCCGGCTGACGGCCCCGGGGCGGCCGGTCACCAGGCGCCGGCGGCCGTCTTCTCGGCCGGCAGCAGAATCCACAGCGCCAGGTAGAGCAGGAACTGAGGGCCCGGCAGCAGGCAGGAGGCCACGAAGATCACACGCATCGTGGTGGCGGACGTACCGAAGCGCCGGGCCAGCGCCGCGCACACTCCGCCGATCATCCGGCCGTCACGGGGGCGGACAATTGCGGTCATGGTGGGCTCCTTCGCGAGTGGTTTCCCGGGAACCTCTCCGTGTGCTCCCGATGTCTCCATGGTGACTTCGCGAAGGTGACGAAGCATCGCTCTACGGGGCGATCCCGACCCTGGGAATCGTCGGGGTAGCACCCTGAGCGCCGCCCTCCCGGAGCACGGCTCCGCGTCGTACCTCGTGCTCACGGCCGCGCAGCGCCGTCCCACCGCCCCGCGTACGCAGCAGCCTGCGGCGCAGCCGGGCCCGGCCCGCGGGCACGACGGCGAGGTGGGCGAGCGCCACGCCTGCCGTGTTCAGCATCAGCGAGTCGACGTCGACGACCTGGCCGGGCACCCCGGTCTGCAACAGCTCGATCCCGAGCGACATCAGCGCACCCGCGGCGACCGTACGGGCCAGTGACGCCCACGGGGACACGGCGAGCCGGCCGCTCACCATGGGCAGCAGGACCCCGAGAGGCGCCAGCAGCAGCAGGCCGCCGCCGATGTGCCGGACGGCCTCGACGGGCCCCAGCTCCAGGGCGGTCTCGATTCCGGCGAAAGGTTCCAGATTTGCCGCCGTCACCCACATCACGTCGAGTGGTCGCAGCGTCAGCCAGGAGACGAGCAGCAGATGGGCGAGGAGGAGGACGACCCCCGCCGCGCGGAAGCGGATGGCGGCACTGCCGCCCGAACCTTGACGCTGCACGCACCCCTAGACGCACACTCGGCGGGAAACGGTTCCGCACGGACCCGCGCCGGCTTCCGCGCCGTGCGCGAGTGCTCCTACGAGGCGCTGGGGCCGGGTGAGGGCAGTGTGCTCAGCGTGGGCACCGCGCCCTCCGGCCGCTCCTTGGTGAACGCGCTGCACGCGTACGCGCGCGGCGCGTAGTCCCCGGGCCCGCCGAGCACCACGCCGCCGCCCGCCCCGGCGGCCCGGCTCTCCGCCAGGGTGCACACGATCTGGGCCAGCGCCGGCGTCGGCAGGTCCTCCGGCTGGCGGCTCAGCCGCAGTGTCCCGGCGGGGTCGCCGTCCCGGGCGCCGTTCACCAGCAGCGGCCCGCGGACGAACGTCGTGAAGCCCGCCTCGTGCTCCGGCGACGACGGTTCCCTCAGCAACTCGTCCAGGACCGTCTGCGCGAACTGCAGCGGGCTGTCGGCGGCCTTGCTCCCGGAGATCTCCGCCGTGCGGTCGACGGACACCAGCCGCGTGGCGCAGACCAGGTAGACCCGGACCGGTACGCCCTGCTCCTGCGCCTGCGGGGTGAGGCTCTCGCCGGACACCTCGCACGGGACCCGTGAGGGCGCCGCCCCGGCGTCCACGGGCACCTGCGTCGTCCTGATCCCGCACCCGCCGAGGGCGAGCACCCCGGCGACCGCCGCGACGGCGGCCACCACCGCCCGACCGCGCCTGCCGCGGCGCAGGCGCGTGCCGTCCGCGCCTGCCGTGTACGCGACACGTGCGCGCCCCGTGCCGTCCGCGCCGGCCCCGGTCCCCACCGCTGTCACCGTGCGTCCTCCTCTCCCCGTTCGTCGCTCCCGTCCGCCTCCGCGCTGTCCCCTTCGCCGCCGGAACGGGCCGAGACGTCGCGCGGCAGCCGCAGCACGAACACCGCGCCGTCGCCGTCGGGGGAGTTCGCCGCGGTGATGTCGCCGCCGTGGATGTGCGCGTTCTCCACGGCGATCGACAGTCCGAGACCGCTGCCCTCGGAACGCGGCCGTGACGCGCTCGCCTTGTAGAACCGGTCGAACACGTGCGGCAGGACCTCCTCCGGAATGCCGGGGCCGTGGTCGCGCACCTCGATCACCAGCTCGTCGTCGGCGGGCCGCACGGACACCCGGACCGGGGAGCCGCCGTGCTTGAGCGCGTTGCCGATCAGGTTGGCCAGGATCACGTCCAGCCGGCGCGGGTCGAGCCGCGCCATGATGCCGCGCTCCGCGTCCAGCTCCACCGCGTCCAGCCAGGCACGGGCGTCGATGCAGGCGGTGACCTGGTCGGCGACGTCCACCGTGTCCAGCACGAGCCGTGCGGTACCCGCGTCGAAGCGGGTGACCTCCATCAGGTTCTCCACCAGGTCGTACAGCCGCCGGGTCTCGCTGACCACCAGGTTCACGGCCGGCGCGATCATCGGGTCGAGGCTGTCCGCCTCGTCCTCCAGCACCTCGGTGACGGCGGTCAGCGCGGTCAGCGGGGTGCGCAGCTCGTGCGACATGTCGGCGACGAAGCGCCGGCTGGACTCGTCCCGGGCGCTCATGTCGGCGACCTTCTTCTCCAGCGCCGCCGCCGTCTTGTTGAACGTCCTCGACAGTTCGGCGAGTTCGTCCGTGCCGGAGACCCGCAGGCGGGTGTCGAGCTTGCCCTCGCCGAGCTGCCTGGCGGCCTCGCCCAGCCGGTGCACCGGCCGCAGCACGGTCGTCGCCGCGGCCTGCGCGAGCAGCGCGGAGCCGACGAGCGCGAGCAGGGTGGCGATGCCGAGCGACCAGGCGAGCGAGTTGAGGTCCTGGCGCTCCTGGTCGAGCGACTTGAACATGTAGCCGGTCGGCCCGCCGCCGATGATCCGCGTGCCGCCCACCAGGTACGGCGTGCCGCCGCGCTCGGTGCGCTGCCAGAACAGGTGGTAGGGGACCGAGTTGCCCGCGGCGATCTCCTGCCGGTCGTCGACCGCGTCCCGCAGCGACTGCGGCACGTCCTTCATGGTGAAGGTGTCCGGGTCGGAGACGCCGGCGATCGGCTTGCCCTCCGCGCGTTCGCCGATCAGCAGCACGCTGTAGCCCTTGTCGCCGTCCGCCATCCGCTCGGCGGTCCGCTGCAGCTCTTCCTGCGTGGGCCGCAGCGGCAGCGTGGCGGCACGGGTCTGCATGTCCTGCCGGAAGTCGTCGAGTGCCGCGTCCTGCGTACGGGTCAGCACCGCCTCGCGGTTGAGCCAGTACGCGATGCCCGACGCGGAAACGGCCGCCGTGAGCGCGACGAGCCCGAAGACCACCACCAGGCGCAGCCGCAGACTGGTCAGGCGGATGCCGACGAGAATGCCGCGTCGTGGCCCGCCGGCCTCCTCGGTACCACGGCTCACCGGGCGGTCCCGTTCCGCGGGTGCGCGTCGGTCACTGCGGGACGTCCAGCCGGTAGCCCACGCCACGCACCGTGCGGATCAAGGTCGGTGAGGACGGCACGTCCTCCACCTTCGCCCGCAGCCGCTGCACACACGCGTCCACCAGACGCGAGTCGCCGAGGTAGTCGTGCTCCCACACCAGCCGCAGCAGCTGCTGGCGCGACAGCGCCTGTCCGGGCCGGCGGCTCAACTCCAGCAGGAGACGCAGCTCGGTCGGCGTGAGCTGCAGATCCTCGCCGTTCTTGGTGACCGTCATCGCCGAACGGTCGATCACCAGGGAGCCGAACGTCGCCGAGTCGGTCGACTCCCGCTCGCCACGCCGCAGTACGGCACGGATACGGGCGTCCAGCACCCGCCCCTGGACCGGCTTGACGACATAGTCGTCGGCACCCGACTCCAGACCCACCACGACGTCGATGTCGTCGCTGCGGGCGGTCAGCAGGATGATCGGCAACTGGTCGGTGCGCCTGATCCGGCGGCACACCTCGAAACCGTCGATC
The DNA here is from genome assembly GCF_025854275.1 of Streptomyces peucetius. NCBI lineage: Bacteria > Bacillati > Actinomycetota > Actinomycetes > Kitasatosporales > Streptomycetaceae > Streptomyces > Streptomyces peucetius. The sequence continues at coordinate 4,969,857 of NZ_CP107567.1, forward strand.
CCGGGCAGCATCACATCCAGCACGATCAGATCCGGCCGCTGCTCACGCAGCAGTTTCAGGCCGTCCTCGCCCGTCGCCGCGGTGGCCACTCGGTGGCCCTGGCGTGACAGGGAGAGTTCGAGGGCCGTGCGGATGGCGTCGTCGTCCTCGATCAGCAACAGGAAAGGCACGGGGGTCATTCTGGCCCATGGGAAGCCCCAGTTCGACTCCCCGGGTCCAAGGGACCCTCATGCACACGACTCCTCCCCTTGTGACGCGCCTGTGACAGTCGGCGGACACCCCCATGAAAGAGCCCGGGCAAGCTTCTTGGCACACGGAACGAAACAGACTCCACTCGACGGGGGGCGCGGGATGAACGCACTGCACAGCACCACCTCAAGCGCAGTTGTGACACGTCTCCACGACGTCACCGTCGTGCGGAGCACCGAGAAGTCCGGCGCCGCTGGGGGTACCTCCCTGCTCGGGCGCAGCCCTGAGCATGGGGGAGGGCGGGGGTGCGTTCGCGGCGCCGGGCGTCAGCACAAGCCGTCGTCCGCGGAGCAGGGGCGCAAGCCCTACATGACGGTGGTTGACGCAACCGCGGCGGCAAGCGGGACGGCGGCCGGGGAGCGGACGTCCTGCTCGGAGGCCGAGTTCACGGCCTACGTCCAGGAACGCCGCGCCTCCCTGTACGCGACCGCCTACCACCTGACCGGCGACCGCTACGAGGCCGAGGACCTGCTGCAGAGCGCGCTCTTCTCCACGTACCGGGCCTGGGACCGGATCAGTGACAAGGCGGCGGTCGGGGGCTATCTGCGCCGCACGATGACGAACCTGCACATCAGCGCCTGGCGCCGGCGCAAGCTCAACGAGTACCCCACGGAGGAGCTGCCGGAGACGGCCGGCGACACCGACGCGATGCGCGGCACCGAGCTGCGCGCGGTCCTGTGGCAGGCGCTCGCCAGGCTCCCCGAGCTCCAGCGGACGATGTTGGTCCTGCGCTACTACGAGGGCCGCACCGACCCGGAGATCGCGGACATCCTGGACATCAGTGTCGGCACGGTCAAGTCGAGCATCTGGCGGTCGCTCCGCCGGCTGCGCGAGGACGACGTCCTCAGCTTCGGCCGTGACGAGGAAGAGTCCTTCGGCGAGCTGGTGGCCTGAAGGCAACGGGGGAAACACGGGGGAGCACGGGGGCCGTCGTTTCGGGGGAGACGGCGGAGGATCCACGGGGGACACGGGGATCCACGTGGTACGGAGCGGGGTCGGACAGACCGGGGGGTTCTGTCCGGCCCCGCTTCCGTGTCCGCGCGCGGAGTTCGGGCTTCCGCCGGGCTGCTTCCGTGCCGGGGGCCGGCCTTACGCCGGGCGGTCCCGTGTCCGGGGCCGGGCCCGGCCCTCCTTCAGACCGCTGACGCGCTCGCGCTCGGGGCCGGCCTGACGCGCCGGCCGGCCGCCGCGGCCGTGAGGCGGTTCAGCGCCTCGTCCTTGCCGCAGGGGTGCGCGCCCAGCCCGGCCTGGCGGGCGACGATGCCGCGCTCCGCACGCATCAGGCGCCAGCCGCGGCGCAGCAGGAACGGAACGGACTTGCGGCCCTCGCGCAGATCCCGCGCCAGCCGGCGGCGGAACGTCGTGGACGGCCGGCCGCGCAGGCACAGGGCGTCGGCGAGGACGCCCAGCTCCTCGCAGCGGCGCACGACGTCGGCCGCGAAGATGCCCTCCGCGACGAACAGCGGTGTGCGGGCGATGTCGAGCGTCTCGGTCCCCGTCCGGGAACTGGTGGCGAGGTCGTACACCGGCACGGCGGTCCGGCCGCTGCGGCACAGCTCCGCTATCGCCGCGACCGCGGCGTCCGCGTCCCAGGAGGACGGTGAGTCCCAGTCGATGTCCGTGCTGCCCGTCACCAGTGGAAGCGTCGGGTCGTTGCCCTCTTTGTAGAAGTCGTCCAGGCGCAGGACCGGCAGGCCGGTGCGGGCGGCGAGAGAGGACTTTCCGGAACCTGAGGGGCCCGCGAGCAGCACGACGCGGGTCGGGATGGGTTGGGAACTCACGGGAGACAAGTGTGACGCATGAACGGGCGCCGGGAACCCCTCGGTCCCCCGGTTGGTACGAGCGTCACAACCTCGACTACGTAACGTACGCAAGCGACCACGCGATTGGCTGGGAAATCATGGCTCGTCACGCAGCTTCCAAGAACCGTCACCGCGCCCTGCTGCGCGCCGGACTGACCTTCGCCGCGGCGGGCGCCGCGGTCGGCGCGGGCGGGGCGGCGGCCCATGCGGCGCCGCCCGCGCCGCTGGGCGCGGTGACCGGGCTGGTCGGCAACTCGGTGAGCGGGGTCAGCGAGCTCAAGAGTCTTCAGCTGCACCCGCTGGCGAACACCAGTGTCGACCCGCTGGACAACACGGTGGGCACTCAGGTCGCCGACTTCAAGCCGGTCAGCACCGCGATCGCGACGGACCACATCACCAAGGGCCAGGCGCTCGAGGACCTGCCGGTGGCGGGCCCGGTCGTCGGCGGGCTGCTGCCGTAGCCGTCCATGGAAGAAGCCCCTGCCTCCGGACGGAGAGGCAGGGGCTTCGGCCTGTGGGCGTCGGTACGCCGGACCGGGCGTCAGTACGCCGAACCGGAGGCGCCGAGCGAACCCGTCGGGTGCCAGACCGTCTTCGTCTCCAGGAACGCCGTCAGACGGTGCGTGCCGGGGTCGGCCGGCCAGTCGTTGTCCACAGCCTGGGGACGCAGGACGCGCTTCAGGTTGTCCGCCGCCGCGATCTCGAGCTCCTTCGCCAGGACCTCGTCCGCGCCGGTCAGGTCGATGCCGTTGACGTCCTGGTGCGCGGCGAGCGGCGTCGCGATCTCGGCCGTACGGCCGGAGAGCACGTTCACCACACCGCCGGGCAGGTCGGAGGTGGCCAGCACCTCGCCCAGGGAGAGCGCCGGGAGAGGCGCCTTCTCCGAGGCGATCACGATCACGGTGTTGCCGGCCGCGATGACGGGGGCGACGACCGAGACGAGCCCGAGGAACGACGACTCCTGCGGCGCGACGACCGTCACGACGCCCGTCGGCTCCGGGGTGGAGAGATTGAAGAACGGGCCCGCGACCGGGTTCGCCCCGCCCACGACCTGAGCGATCTTGTCCGTCCAGCCCGCGTACCAGACCCAGCGGTCGATCGCCGCGTCGACGACGGCCGCCGCCTTCGACTTCGACAGGCCCTCGGACTGCGCGACCTCGCGGACGAACTGCTCCTTGCGGCCCTCCAGCATCTCGGCGATGCGGTAGAGGATCTGGCCGCGGTTGTACGCCGTGGCACCCGACCAGCCGCCGAACGCCTTGCGGGCGGCGACGACCGCGTCACGCGCGTCCTTGCGGGAGGAGAGCGGCACGTTGGCCAGCCACTTGCCCTTCGAGTCCGTCACCTCGTACACCCGGCCGCTCTCGGAGCGGGGGAACTTGCCCCCGACGTACAGCTTGTAGGTCTTGAAGACGCTCAGACGCATCGGCTCAGACATCGAGGTAGGCCTCCAGACCGTGGCGGCCGCCCTCGCGACCGAAGCCCGACTCCTTGTAGCCGCCGAACGGCGAGGTCGGGTCGAACTTGTTGAACGTGTTGGCCCACACCACACCCGCGCGGAGCTTGTTCGCCACCGCGAGGATCCGGGAGCCCTTCTCCGTCCAGATGCCGGCGGACAGGCCGTACTGGCTGTTGTTGGCCTTGGCGACCGCCTCGTCCGGGGTGCGGAACGTCAGCACGGACAGCACCGGGCCGAAGATCTCGTCGCGGGCGATCCGGTGCGCCTGGGTGACGTTCGTGAACAGCGTCGGCGCGAACCAGTAGCCCGAGGACGGCAGCTCGCACGCCGGGGACCAGCGCTCCGCGCCCTCCGCCTCGCCCGCCTCGACGAGCGTGGTGATCCGGGAGAGCTGCTCCTCGGAGTTGATCGCGCCGATGTCGGTGTTCTTGTCGAGCGGGTCGCCGAGGCGCAGCGTGGACAGCCGGCGCTTCAGCGAGTCGAGCAGCTCGTCCTGGACCGACTCCTGGACCAGCAGACGCGATCCCGCGCAGCAGACCTGGCCCTGGTTGAAGAAGATGCCGTTGACGATGCCCTCGACGGCCTGGTCGATCGGAGCGTCGTCGAAGACGATGTTGGCGCCCTTGCCGCCGAGCTCCAGGGTGACCTTCTTCCGCGTGCCGGCGACCTCGCGGGCGATGGCCTTGCCGACCGCGGTCGAGCCGGTGAAGGCGACCTTGTTCACATCCGGGTGCGCGACGAGCGCGGCACCGGTGTCCCCGTAGCCGGGAAGGATGTTGACCACGCCGTTCGGCAGGCCGGCCTGGCGGCAGATGTCGGCGAAGAACAGCGCGGACAGCGGCGTCGTCTCGGCGGGCTTGAGGACCACCGTGTTGCCGGTGGCCAGCGCCGGGGCGATCTTCCACGCCAGCATCAGCAGCGGGAAGTTCCACGGGATGACCTGGCCGGCGACGCCCAGCGGACGAGGGTTCGCCCCGTACCCGGCGTGGTCGAGCTTGTCGGCCCAGCCCGCGTAGTAGAAGAAGTGCGCGGCGACCAGCGGGAGGTCCGCGTCGCGGGTCTCCTTGATCGGCTTGCCGTTGTCCAGCGTCTCCAGGACGGCCAGCTCACGGCTGCGCTCCTGGATGATCCGCGCGATACGGAACAGGTACTTGGCCCGCTCGGCGCCGGGCAGCGCCGACCACTTGGCGAACGCCTTGCGGGCGGCCTTCACCGCGCGGTCCACGTCCTCCGCGCCCGCCCGGGCGACTTCGGAGAGGACCTCCTCGCTCGACGGCGAGACGGTCTTGAAGACCTTGCCGTCGGCGGCGTCGGTGAACTCGCCGTCGATGAACAGCCCGTACGACGGGGCGATGTCGACGATCGACCGCGACTCGGGTGCGGGTGCGTATTCGAATACGGAAGCCATGATGATCAGTCCACCGTCACGTAGTCGGGGCCGGAGTAGCGGCCGGTCGCCAGCTTCTGCCGCTGCATCAGCAGGTCGTTGAGCAGGCTCGACGCGCCGAAGCGGAACCAGTGGCTGTCCAGCCAGTCCTCGCCCGTGGTCTCGTTCACCAGGACCAGGAACTTGATGGCGTCCTTGGCTGTACGGATACCGCCGGCGGGCTTCACGCCCACCTGTACCCCAGTCTGCTCCCGGAAGTCCCGGACGGCCTGCAGCATCAGCAGGGTGTTCGCCGGGGTCGCGTTCACCGCGACCTTTCCGGTCGACGTCTTGATGAAGTCCGCGCCGGCGATCATGCCGAGCCACGACGCACGGCGGATGTTGTCGTACGTGGAGAGCTCGCCGGTCTCGAAGATGACCTTGAGCCTGGCGCTGCCGGAGGCCTCCTTCACCGCCCGGATCTCCTCGTACACCTTCATGTAGTCGCCCGCCAGGAAGGCGCCGCGGTCGATCACCATGTCGATCTCGTCCGCCCCGGCGGCGACCGCGTCACGGACGTCCGCGATCTTCACGGGGAGAGCGGCGCGGCCGGCCGGGAAGGCGGTGGCCACGGAGGCGACCTTGACGTCGGAGCCCTTCAGGGCCTCCTTGGCGGTCGCCACCATGTCGGGGTAGACGCAGACCGCGGCGGTCGTCGGGGTGGTGCGGTCGGTCGGGTCGGGGTTGACGGCCTTGGCGGCGAGCGCCCGGACCTTGCCCGGGGTGTCCGCGCCTTCGAGCGTCGTCAGGTCGATCATGGAGATGGCCAGATCGATGGCGTACGCCTTGGCCGTGGTCTTGATGGAACGCGTGCCGAGGGACGCCGCGCGACCTTCCAGACCGACGGCGTCGACGCCGGGCAGCCCGTGCAGGAAGCGGCGCAGAGTGCTGTCGGACGCGGTCACGTCGGCGAATGCGGGTGCGGTGGTGGGCATGGTCACCAGATGAGCATATCTACGCGCGTAGCGACCTGTACAGGGGGCACGGTGTGATACGTGCCGGACGCCGCGGCGGGGCGCGCCCGTGTGTGCGGCAGAATCGGAACCATGACGAGCCCCCAGCAGCCAGCGCCCCCCACCGACAGCGAACGGGTCTTCCGCTCGAACGCCGGAATGGCGGGCGGTGCGCTGCTGCTCGCGCTCATGGGCTGGATGGTCGTCGACGCGGTCGTCGCCGGCGAGGGCCGGACGCCGTGGCTGGCTCTCGCCGGCACGCTCCTGGCGGCGCCGCTCGTCGTCGCCTTCACTCTCAGGCCCGCGGTGTTCGTCGGCGAGGACCGCATCCGGATCAGGAACCCGTTCCGCAGCATCGTCCTGCCGTGGGGCACGGTGAGCGACGTACGGGCCTCGTACTCGAGCGAGATCTTCACGCAGAGCGGTACGAAGTACCAGCTGTGGGCGATCCCCGTCTCGCTGCGCAAGCGCAAGATCGCCGCGCGCAGGCAGGCACAGGCCGCCCACGACGACCCGCACGGCAGGACCTCCGTGCACGCCGACGTCGGCGACTCGAAGTCCCGGGTCGCGCCGACCGACCAGACCATCGCCGACCTGCGGGAACTGGCCGAACGCCGCTCGCACGCGCCGGAGGCGCAGGGCGAGCCGCAGATCCGCTGGGCGTACGAGGTGCTGGCCCCGGCGGCAGCCGGGGCGGTCTTGCTGGCGATCCTCCTGGCCACGGCCTGACGCTTCCGGGGGCCTTGCGCTGTGCGCGGGCCGACTCCCTCGGCCTCCGGGTGCCGCTCCCAGGGCGTGTCCGGGACTGCTTTCCTCACCGCGCCTCGCGCGAGTCGCGGCGCCTCACGTCCCGGACACGCCCACTGCACGTCCGCCTGCCCCCGGCAGGGCCGTTCAGATGCCCGCCGCGGCGGCCAGGTCGCGCTTGACGGCCGCCAGTACCGCTGCCGCCCGTTCCCGCGCGGAGACCAGACCGCTCGCGTCGGCGACCGGCACCACGACCTCCAGGTAGCACTTCAGCTTCGGCTCCGTACCGCTCGGGCGCACGATCACACGGGCCTTGAACTCACCCTCGAGGTAGTACCGCAGACCGTCGGTCGGCGGGAGCCTGTCCGTCCCCAGGGTCAGGTCCTCGGCGGTGGTCACCCGCAGCCCGGCCAGCTCCGTCGGCGGCTGCTCGCGCAGCGCCCGCATCGCGTTCGCGATGACGCTCAGGTCCTCGACCCGTACGGACAGCTGGTCGGTCGCGTGCAGCCCGTGCGCGACGGCGAGGTCGTCGAGGAGATCGCTGAGCGTACGGCCCTGTTCCTTGAGCTCGGAGACCAGCTCGGCGACGAGCAGTGCGGCCGTGATGCCGTCCTTGTCGCGCACGCCTTCGGGGTCGACGCAGTAGCCGAGCGCCTCCTCGTAGCCGTAGCGCAGGCCGTCGACGCGGGCGATCCACTTGAAACCGGTGAGGGTCTCCTCGTGTCCCAGGCCCGCCGCGTCGGCGATCCGGCCCAGGAGGGACGAGGACACGATCGACTCGGCGAAGACGCCGGTGGCGCCCTTGTGGACCAGGTGCTCGGCGAGCAGCGCTCCGACCTCGTCGCCGCGGAGCATCCGCCAGCCCGCGTCCGTCGTGTCGTCGGGGACGGCGACGGCGCAGCGGTCGGCGTCCGGGTCGTTGGCGATGACCACGTCCGGGGCCACGGCACGGGCCGCCTCGAACGCCAGGTCCATCGCCCCGGGCTCCTCCGGGTTGGGGAAGGCCACCGTGGGGAACGCGGGGTCGGGGTCGGCCTGTTCGGCGACCAGGGCCGGCGGCGGGAAGCCCGCCCGGTGGAAGGCGGCCGTCAGGACTTCCTTGCCGACGCCGTGCATGGCCGTGTAGACGATGCGGGCGGTACGGGGCGACCCGGCGGTCAGTACGGCGTCCGTCCGGGCCAGGTACGCGTCGACCACCTCGTCGCCGAGGGTCTGCCAGCCCTCGTCGGCGCGCGGGACGTCCTCGAGGCTGCGGATCGCGTCGATCTCGGCGGCGATCTCCGCGTCGGCCGGCGGCACGATCTGCGAACCGTCGCCCAGATAGACCTTGTAGCCGTTGTCGCGCGGCGGGTTGTGGCTCGCGGTCACCTCGACACCGGCCACGGCCCCCAGCTGCCTTATGGCGAAGGCCAGTACGGGCGTGGGCAGCGGCCGCGGCAGCACGGCGGCGCGCAGGCCGGCGGCGACCATGACGGCGGCGGTGTCGCGGGCGAAGTCCTCGGACTTGTAGCGGGCGTCGTACCCGACGACGACGAGCCCGCCGCTCTGCCCCTTGGCCTTCAGATGGGCCGCGAGCCCGGCGGCCGCACGGATCACGACGGCCCGGTTCATCCGCATCGGCCCGGCCCCGAGCTCGCCGCGCAGCCCGGCGGTGCCGAACTGGAGCGTGCCGCTGAACCGGTCGGCCAGCGCGTCGAGGTCCTGCGCGTCGATGAGCTTGCCGAGTTCGTCCCGGGTCTCACTGTCGGGGTCCTCCGCGAGCCATGCCTTGGCCCGAGCGATGAGGTCCTGGTGCACGGTTGATCCGCCTCTCGTCTCTGCGTGTGTCGAGTGTGCGCGGTGGGCGGGGGAGTGTCCCGCATTCGCCACGGGGGCGTGTGGGCGCGGCGGGCGCGTGGCCGTTCCCCCTCCCGCCCCTTCCCGAAACCGGGGCCCGCCCCGGCCCCCGGTCCGCCCTGCGGGCGGCGTTCGGGGCTCCGCCCCGGGCCCCGGTCTGCCCTGCGGGCGGTGTTCGGGGTTCCGCCCGCGGACCTGTGCCGCCCTGCGGTACCGGGTTCCGCCCCGGGCCTCGGTCTGCCCTGCGGGCGGTGTTCGGGGTTCCGCCCGCGGACCTGTGCCGCCCTGCGGTACCGGGCTCCGCCCCGGGCCCCGGACTGCCCTGCGGGCGGTGTTCGGGGTTCCGCCCGCGGACCTGTGCCGCCCTGCGGTACCGGGTTCGGCCCCGGGCCTCGGTCTGCCCTGCGGGCGGTGTTCGGGGTTCCGCCCGCGGACCTGTGCCGCCCTGCGGTACCGGGCTCCGCCCCGGCCCCGGTCCGCCCTCCGGACGGAGTTCCGGGCTCCGTTCGGGGGGCTCCGCCCCGGGCCCCGGTACCGCGCTGCGCGCGGTGGCCTCAATCGCCGGCCGGGCTTGATGTGCCGCTGCGCGGCACACCAGCCCGCCGGGCGGGAGCGAAATACAGCCCCGCTGGGGGTCCCTGGCACGGCCGCCAGGCCGTAGGGGGAGTTTGAGGCGCCGGGTTCGGGGCGGAGCCCGACAAGACGGGCAAGTTCAGCCCCGCCGGCGATTGAGGCGCAGCGGTCCGGGGGCGGAGCCACCGGACCGCGGGTGGGTCAGATGCGGTCCAGGACCCTCGTCAGCAGCGCCCCCATCCGCGCCGCCGAATCCCGCCCCGCCTGCAGCACTTCCTCGTGGTTCAGCGGCTCGCCCGACAGTCCCGCCGCCAGGTTGGTGACCAGGGAGATGCCGAGCACCTCCGCGCCCGCCTCGCGTGCGGCGATCGCCTCCAGGACCGTGGACATGCCGACCAGGTCGCCGCCGAGCACGCGAACCATGTTGATCTCGGCCGGGGTCTCGTAGTGCGGGCCGGGGAACTGGACGTACACGCCCTCCTCGAGCGTGTCGTCCACCTCCTTGCACAGGGCCCGCAGGCGCGGCGAGTAGAGGTCCGTCAGGTCGACGAAGTTCGCGCCGATGATCGGCGACGCCGCCGTCAGGTTGATGTGGTCCCTGATCAGTACCGGTTGTCCCGGGCGCATGCCCTCGCGCAGACCGCCGCAGCCGTTGGTGAGGATGACGGTCTTGCAGCCGGCGGCGACCGCGGTGCGCACGCCGTGGGAGACGGCGGAGACGCCGCGGCCCTCGTAGAAGTGCGTACGGCCGAGGAAGACGAGCGCGCGCTTCTGGCCGATGCGGTACGAGCGGATCTTGCCGCCGTGGCCCTCGACCGCCGGCGGCGGGAAGCCGGGCAGCTCGGTGACGGGGAACTCGGCCTCGGGGGCGCCGAGCGCGTCGACGGCCGGAGCCCAGCCGGAGCCCATCACCAGTGCGACGTCGTGGGTCTCGGTGCCCGTCAGCTCGCGCAGGCGTGCGGCGGCGGCGTCGGCCGCGGCGTGGGGGTCGGCGAGTGCGCCGACGAGGTCCGGATTCACAGATGCGTTCACGCGGATGAGGGTAACCCGTGAAGTCCTACGCGCGTAGATGACGCAGCCGACGGTCTTCGGATCGTTGTCTTGTCGTTTCCGACGAACAGCGCGACCCCGCGCCCGGCGGCCCCCGCCGGTGTCAGCAGGGGCGCTTGCGGAGCTCCATCACATAGTCGTGCGGCGCGCCCGCCGACTCCGCGGCGTCCGCGATCTCGCCGAGGTAGCGGGCGGACGGGAAACCGCCCTCGTAGGCGTTCAGTACGTACACCCAGGCCGCCTCCTCGCCGTCCAGCGTGGCGACCCGGACCCGCATCCGCCGGTATATGTCGAGACCGACGCCCTCCCAGCGGTCCATCGAGTCCTCGTCCATCGGCGCGATGTCGTACAGCGCGACGAAGACCTGCGAGCGCGGCGCCTCCACGATCGTGGCCAGCGCTCCTTCCCAGCCCATCTGCTCGCCGCCGAAGGTCAGCCGCCAGCCGTTGAGCCAGCCGGTGCCGCGCAGCGGTGAGTGCGGTGCGCGGCGGGACATCAGCCGCGCGTCGAGGTTGCCGGCGTACGCGGCGTAGAGCGACATGGGGTCGAGGGTACGGGAGGGCGGCCGAGGACCGCCCGCGCCGCGTGGTGCGGCGGGGCCGGACGGTACTGGACATGCCAACCCTGGTGGTCGGGGCCCTATGGAGCCCCCGAGGGGAGAACGCCTGAACGATGCGGGACAATGAAGTACGTACTGCATGCCACCGGGGGCGTCCCCGGTACCCCGGCAGAGCGGGCAGGCAGGCCGGGATCGACAATGCGAGGCGGACTTTTTCGTGACCCGGATCGTGATCATCGGCGGCGGACCCGGAGGGTATGAGGCGGCCCTGGTGGCCGCTCAGCTCGGTGCGGAGGTGACCGTCGTCGACTGCGACGGGCTGGGCGGGGCGTCGGTGCTGACCGACTGCGTACCGTCGAAGACCCTCATCGCAACCGCTGAAGTCATGACGACCTTCGACTCCTCCTACCAGGAGCTCGGCATCATCGTGGCCGACGACACCCCGCACATCGAGCAGGCGGCCCGGGTCGTCGGCGTCGACCTGGGCAAGGTCAACCGGCGTGTGAAGCGCCTCGCGCTCGCCCAGTCCCACGACATCACCGCCTCCGTCACCCGGGCCGGCGCGCGTGTCGTGCGGGGCCGCGGCCGGCTGGACGGTCAGCAGGCGACGGACGGCTCCCGCAAGGTGATCGTGCGCGCGGCCGACGGCACGGAGGAGACGATCGTCGCGGACGCCGTGCTGATCGCGACCGGCGGTCACCCGCGGGAGATCCCCGACGCCAAGCCCGACGGCGAGCGCATCCTCAACTGGACGCAGGTGTACGACCTGGACGAGCTCCCCGAGGAGCTCATCGTGGTCGGCTCCGGTGTCACCGGCGCCGAGTTCGCGGGTGCGTACCAGGCGCTCGGCTCGCGGGTCACCCTCGTCTCCTCCCGTGACCGCGTGCTGCCCGGCGAGGACCCGGACGCGGCCGCGGTCCTCGAGGAGGTCTTCCGCCGCCGGGGCATGAACGTCATGGCCCGCTCCCGCGCCGAGTCCGCGAAGCGCGTCGGCGACCGGGTGGAGGTCACGCTCTCCGACGGCCGCGTCATCTCCGGCACGCACTGCCTGATGGCCGTCGGCGCCGTCCCGAACACCGCGGGGATGGGCCTGGAGGAGGCGGGCGTCAGGCTCAAGGACTCGGGCCACATCCGGACCGACCGGGTGTCCCGTACGTCGGCGCCCGGCGTGTACGCGGCCGGTGACGTCACCGGCATCTTCGCCCTCGCGTCGGTCGCGGCGATGCAGGGCCGTATCGCGATGTACCACTTCCTCGGCGACGCGGTGGCCCCGCTGAACCTGAAGACCGTGTCGGCCAACGTCTTCACCGACCCCGAGATCGCGACGGTCGGCTACAGCCAGGCCGACGTCGACGCCGGGAAGATCGACGCCCGCGTCGTCAAGCTGCCGCTGCTGCGCAACCCGCGCGCCAAGATGCAGGGCATCAGGGACGGCTTCGTCAAGATCTTCTGCCGGCCGGGCACGGGCATCGTGGTCGGCGGCGTGGTCGTGTCGCCACGTGCTTCGGAACTGATCCACCCCATCTCGATCGCGGTCGACAACAACCTGACGGTCGAACAGATCGCAAACGCCTTCACGGTCTACCCGTCTCTGTCGGGCTCGATCGCCGAGGTGGCACGCCAGTTGCACACCCGGAAGGCGGCGGGCGAAGCGTAAAACCGGCGAACTCCGGGCACTCCGCCCGGGAGCCGATCAACTAAGAGGCCGCCTATACCACTTGGCGGCCTCTTAAGTGCGCAATTTCCGCTATCCAGCGCATAGAGCTGAAAACTGACGAGCGGTGGGGTTACTGTCAGTTTCGTGTTCGCTGCAGAACGTCGTCAGTTGATCCTCGAAATGGTGCGTGCCAACGGTGCCGTGTCGCTCCGTGAGCTCGCCCGCGTCGTCCAGACCTCAGAAGTGACCGTACGGCGTGACGTGCGGGCACTGGAGGCAGAAGGACTCCTCGACCGCCGGCACGGCGGTGCGGTACTGCCGGGCGGTTTCACCCGCGAATCCGGCTTCCCGCAGAAATCCCTGTCCGCGACCGCCGAGAAGACGGCCATCGCCGATCTCGCGGCGGCCCTCGTCGAGGAGGGCGAGGCCATCGTGGTCGGCGCCGGCACGACGACGCAGGAGCTGGCACGCCGGCTCGCGCGCGTCCCCGGCCTGACCGTGGTCACCAACTCCCTGCTGGTCGCCCAGGCCCTCGCCCACGCCAACCGGGTCGAAGTCGTGATGACGGGCGGTACTTTGCGCGGCTCCAACTACGCGCTGGTCGGGAGCGGCGCGGAGCAGTCCCTCCAGGGCCTGCGGGTCTCCCGCGCGTTCCTGTCCGGGAGCGGGCTCACGGCCGAGCGCGGCCTGTCCACGTCCAACATGCTCTCCGCGAGCGTGGACCGGGCGCTGGTGCAGGCGGCGGCCGAGGTCGTGGTCCTGGCCGACCACACCAAGCTCGGTACGGACACGATGTTCCAGACCGTGCCCACCGATGTGATCACGCGCCTCGTGACGGACGAGCCGCCGGCGCACGACGAACGGGCGGCGACGGAGCTGCAGGCGCTGGCGGACCAGGGCGTGCAGATCGCGGTCGCGGGGGCGGGCGCGGCCGCGGCGGTGCCGCGGCAGGAGGTGCCGCTGCCGGGGCAGCGGCGCACCCGGGCGGGCCTGCGCAGCACGGCGGGCGCGCTCACACCGGACCCGCTCCCGGACCGCCCGGCCCGGGTCGCGGACCTCCGCCGCCGCTGAGGTTGCGCCGACGGCCGGTCTTGTCGGGGCTCTGCCCCGAGTCCCGCGCCTCAATCGCCGGCGGGGCTGGGTGTGGCCGGGGTTGTCGGGGCTCCGCCCCGAGCCCCGCGCCTCAATCGCCGGCGGGGCTGGAGGTGCGGCGGGAGCGACGGCGTCGGCCTGGGGGGAGGGGGACGCGCAGGGGGCGTGTTCGGGACGTAAAGCGTCGTGAGACAGGGCGGGGCAGGTACGGGAAAGCAGTCCCGGGCATGCCCCCGGAGCGGCACCCGGACGCCAAGCAACCCGGACCGGGCCGCGCCCGGGAACCTCCGGACCGGCCATGCTCGGGGGTGCGACCCGGGACGACCGGGCCACGCACGGATACGTGCCCGGCCGGGCACGGGAGCGTCAGGCCCGCAGGCCCCGCAGGGTCAGCGTCAGCAGGCGGTCCGCCAACTCCGCGTCGGCCGGATCCTGTTCCGCTGCGAGGGCGATCGCGTTCGTCAGCTGCATCAGATCGCCGATTGAGACGTCCGTACGGACCGTGCCGGACTCCTGCGCCCGGGCCAGGAGGCGTTCGCCGGCGTCGCGCAGCGGGACGCTGCATGCCGACAGGGCCGAGTTCTCGTCGTGGGACGCCGACATCAGCGCCCGGGCCAGACCGCGGTACTCACCCGCATGGGTGATGAGGGCCCGCAGCCATGTGACGAGCGCCGCGCACGGCTCCTCCGCGTCCGCCAGCTCGTGCGAGCGCCTCAGCAGGTCGGCCAGTGCCTCCTGGAACACCGCGCTCATCATGGCGTGGCGGTTCGGGAAGTGGCGGTACAGGGTGCCGATGCCCACGCCCGAGCGGCGTGCGATCTCCTCGAGCGACGCGTCGGTGCCGCGTTCCGCGAACGCGGCCCGTGCCTCGGTCAGCAGTCGTTCGTAGTTACGGCGTGCGTCGGCGCGTTTGGGCCTCAAGTCGGTCACGTGGTCAAGGATGCCGGACATCACCGGGCAGGCGGCTGCGGCGGGCAGCACCCGGGCGGCGCCGGCTCCGCCCGGTACGGCGCGAAGGCGGCGTCCGCGGCGGGGCGGTACGGCCGCCGGGACATCCGCGTCACCAGCAGCCACATCTCGCGCTCCTTGCCCAGGTCCTGCGGGAGCACGAGCCCCAGGGCGTCCGCCAGCGGCTTGCGCCCCGTGTTCACCAGGGCCCGCACCGCGGCGGCCCACTCGTCCGTGGCGGCCACCGCGGCCCGGTACCAGACCGGGACCAGCAGGAGGAGGACCACCGCGGTGACGATGAGCAGCGGAACGTCCGGCGTCCCCACGGGGAGGGCCGCCAGCGCGGCGGCGGCCGTCGCGCCGTGCCCGTACAGCAGGGCCACGAAGAAGTCGGCGCTGCTGCGCGCGGTGTCGACCTGGCGGCCGACGTCCTTGGGGGCCGTGCCGGTGAGCTCGTTCCACAGGACCTGGGTGTCGAGGCGGTAGCGGTCGTACCCGTACTCCTCGAAACGGCGGATGGCGTTGCCGAGCCGGGTCGGGGCGATCTGCTCGTCGGCGGCCGGGTAGCGGGCGAGGCGCTCCTGCAGCAGGGCGGCCTGGATCGGTGCCCGGACGCCGGTCCGCTCGATACGGGCGGCGATCGCCTCCTTGCGGGCGCGCTGGACGCGGCAGCCACGGTCGTACACACGGCGCGGCCACAGAAGGTAGCCCTCCAGCAGCCGGTAGAGCGGTGCCTGGAGGGCGTTGAGCACGAGTCCGAGCAGGACGGAGGCCACGAGGAGCAGCAGCATCGTGTGGGCCGAGGACGCCGGCCACAGCCGTTCCATGAGCGCCGTCCCCCGCAGGCCCGGCGCGACGGCGGAGAAGAACACGGCGAGGTTGATCGCGGTGGGCAGGATCCAGCCGGCGACGAGCGACCAGCCGCCACCGAGGACGCCTTTGGCGATGTCACCCACGGCTCAGTCCCGGTCCCAGTCGTCGTCCGGATCGAGGACCGGCCCGGGCGGGCCGACGTGCCAGTCACCGGCGATCCGCGCGGCTCCTTCCGCGACCGGCGGTATCCCATCGAGGTCGTCCGGCTCGAGCACCGTGATGGGCGGGCCACTGTGATGCGGCCCGGACGTCTCGGCCAGAATCCGGACGAGTTCCTCCGGCAGGGGCGTGCCGTCGGCGGTCGCGGCGACGACGTCCGGGGAGCCGGAGCGCCCGGCACGCCAGGCCGCGACCGACCAGGCGAGGCCCGCCGCGCCGCTCTCTTCCGGGAGCACCACGGCCACCGTGTTCGTGCCGTACCGCAGCTCCGTCTCCCAGCGGTCCTCGCGGCTGCCGTCGCGTCGGAGCCAGTCGGCCAGTGAACGAGTGTGTTCCGCCGCGGGGTCGGGGTCGTCCACCGTGAGCCGGATCTCCATACGTGTTCCCCCGTCCGGTCGGCATCGTGCGGCAGGTGCAGCATAGGACGACGCAGCCGAAGGGCCCCCGGCGGATGCCGGAGGCCCTTCGGCGGACGGACGAAGAGATCAGTCCTTGATCTCGCAGATCGTCGCGCCGGACGTCAGCGACGCGCCGACCTCCGCCGCGAGGCCCTTGATCGTGCCGGAGCGGTGGGCGTTGAGAGGCTGCTCCATCTTCATCGCCTCGAGGACGACGACCAGGTCGCCCTCCTTGACCTCCTGGCCCTCCTCGACCGCGACCTTGACGATCGTGCCCTGCATCGGCGAGGTGAGGGTGTCACCGGACGCGGCCGACGACGACTTCTTCGCCGCGCGGCGCTTGGGCTTCGCGCCCGCCGCGAGACCGGTGCGCGCCAGCGTCATGCCGAGCGACGACGGCAGCGACACCTCGAGGCGCTTGCCGCCGACCTCGACGACGATGGTCTCCCGGCCGGCCTCGTCCTCCTCCGCGTCCGCGGGGACGGCGAAGGGCTTGATCTCGTTGACGAACTCGGTCTCGATCCACCGGGTGTGGATGCGGAACGGGTCGGCCGTGAAATCCGGGTCGACGACGACCGCGCGGTGGAACGGGATGGCCGTGGCCATGCCCTCGACCTGGAACTCGGCCAGCGCGCGGGCGGCGCGCTGGAGCGCCTGCTCGCGCGTCGCGCCGGTGACGATCAGCTTGGCGAGGAGGGAGTCCCACGCCGGGCCGATCACGGAACCGGCCTCGACACCCGCGTCGAGCCGCACACCGGGGCCGGCGGGCGGCGAGAACGTGGTGACGGTGCCGGGCGCCGGGAGGAAGTTCCGGCCCGGGTCCTCGCCGTTGATCCGGAACTCGAACGAGTGGCCGCGCACGGCCGGGTCGTCGTAGCCGAGCTCCTCGCCGTCGGCGATGCGGAACATCTCGCGGACGAGGTCGATGCCGGTGACCTCCTCGGTCACCGGGTGCTCGACCTGCAGGCGGGTGTTGACCTCCAGGAAGGAGATCGTGCCGTCGAGGCCGACGAGGAACTCGACCGTGCCGGCGCCCACGTACCCGGCCTCCTTGAGGATGGCCTTCGACGCGCGGTACAGCTCGGCGTTCTGAGCCTCCGACAGGAACGGCGCCGGGGCCTCCTCCACCAGCTTCTGGTGGCGGCGCTGCAGCGAGCAGTCACGCGTGGAGACGACGACCACGTTGCCGTGCGAGTCGGCCAGGCACTGGGTCTCGACGTGACGCGGCTTGTCGAGGTAGCGCTCGACGAAGCACTCGCCGCGGCCGAAGGCGGCGACGGCCTCGCGGACCGCGGAGTCGTACAGCTCGGGCACCTCTTCGAGGGTGCGGGCGACCTTCAGACCGCGACCGCCACCGCCGAAGGCGGCCTTGATCGCGATCGGCAGCCCGTGCTCCTGAGCGAACGCCACGACCTCGTCGGCGCCGGACACCGGGTCCGGGGTACCCGCGACCAGCGGCGCGCCGGCCCGCTGGGCGATATGACGGGCGGCGACCTTGTCACCGAGGTCGCGGATGGCCTGCGGCGGCGGACCGATCCAGGTCAGGCCGGCGTCCATGACCGCCTGGGCGAACTCCGCGTTCTCCGACAGGAAGCCGTAGCCGGGGTGGACGGCGTCCGCCCCCGAATCGGCTGCGGCCTGAAGCACCTTGGCCATGTCCAGATAGCTGGCGGCCGGGGTGTCACCGCCCAGGGCGAACGCCTCGTCGGCCGCGCGGACATGCAGAGCATCCCGGTCCGGGTCGGCGTAGACGGCTACGCTCGCGATCCCGGCGTCCCGGCAGGCACGGGCAACGCGGACAGCGATTTCGCCACGGTTGGCGATGAGCACCTTGCGCACGATGGCTCCCTCCTTGAAACAAGCTGAGTTTAGGGACTGCCGACACGGCCTTTCGACCCGTCCCCAATGGTGAGCTTGCCCACACGGAGCGTGATTCGAGGCTCGCTCGAGCGCGAAATCCCTTGTCGCACCACGGTACGACGGGTTCCTCCCTCGCACAGTAGCCCTCTGGTGTGGTCAAGGTCTCTGTCTGTGAGCGCAGCGGGCCGAAGCGTTTCTTTGTGGAGTCCCTACGAATGGCCCAATGATTCTTTGCCGAGCGGCCCGGCGTGCCGAATCCCTTGCCCCGGCGTTTACCGGTCAGTAGCCTCGCGCTGTCGTACGTACGTCCGGTACACACAGGGTTGGGGGCGCCGTGGTGCGCAGACCGGTGGCCGTGGTGGCTGCGCTTGTCCTGCTGATGGAGGCCGTCGGCATCGTCGTGCTCAACGGCGTCATGGCCACCTTCGTCGATGCCCAGCAGATGTCGCTCGACGGCCTGGACCCCGACGTCATGGTGACCGCGACATGGGGGCTCGGGATAGGGACCGGCCTGCTGCTCGCCCTGGCCGGTGTGCTGCTGCTGGTGGTGGCCGTACGGGACCGGGCCCCCGGCCGCTTCACCCGCATCCTCCTGATCACCCTCGCCGTCGTGCACGGCGTGCTCGGCGCGCTGACGGTGGGTCTGGTCGGCTGGAGCGCCTTCGGTTTCATGATGGTCGTGCTGGGGCTGCTGGTGGCGTCGCTGATCGTGTACGGCGAGGAGCGGCCGCCCGCGGCCGGGCCGGACGACCGGGCCGACCAGGCCGGGCCGGATGTACCGGATGTGGGCGGGGCGGCGACGCCCGCCTGACGTGTGGCGCGTCGCGCGCCCTACGCCGGCGCCCACAGGTCGGTGATCGAGATCCCCAGCTCCGCGAGGAGCTTGCGCAGCAGCGGCAGCGAGAGGCCGATGACGTTGCCGGCGTCGCCGTCGATGCCGTCGATGAACGGCGCGGAGCGCCCGTCCAGGGTGAACGCGCCCGCGACGTGCAGGGGTTCGCCGCTCGCGACGTACGCGGCGACCTCGGCGTCCGACGGCTCGCCGAACCGGACCGTCGTCGACGCGGTCGCCGACGCGCGGCGGCCGGTCACCGTGTCGATCACGCAGTGCCCCGTCCGAAGGACACCCGCCCGGCCGCGCATCGCCTTCCAACGGGCGGTCGCCTCCTCGGCGTCGGCGGGCTTGCCGAGCGCCTCGCCGTCGAGCTCGAGGACGGAGTCGCACCCGATCAGCAGCGCACCGGCGGCGTCCGGGCGGGCGGCGACGGCCGCGGCCTTCGCCTCCGCGAGGACGAGCGCGAGGTCGGCGGGGGTGGGGGCGGTGAGGGCGTCCTCGTCGACGCCGCTGACGATCACCTCGGGGGCGAGGCCGGCCTGCCGCAGCAGGTTCAGCCGGGCGGGGGAGGCGGAGGCGAGTACGAGACGGGTCATGGCGCCCATCGTAGGCGGCCAGCGGGCGCACCTCCGGCGGGCCGACCCCCTGCTCCACCGGACCCGCCTTACGGGGGCTCCGCCCCCGCACCCCCGCGCCTCAATCTCTCCCTGCGCCCTGGCGGCCGTGGGCGGGCGCACCTCCCGCGCCGCCAGGCGTAGGGGGCGTACCCCCGGCGGGGCTGCACTTGCCGGTCTCGTCGGGGCTCTGCCCCGAGCCCGCGCCTCAACCGCCGGCGGGGTTGGATAGCGGGAAAGGGCGCGGTCAGCCGTGCCGCCGCCGGGGCCGCGTCACCGAAGGCCCGCCGCGAACATCGCCACCACCATCGCCAGCGCCAGCACCAGCCCCGCGCGCCGCAGCATCGTCTGCATGTCGCGGAGCTCCTTGGGGGGCTCGTTCTCCGGGTCGGACCACAGCATGCCTTCGATGGTGCTGGCGCGGACGGCCCGGCGCCTGAGTACGCGTACTCAAACCACGAACGCACCCGCCCGCGCCGCAGCCAGCGCCGCAGCGGCCGCGCTTTCCGCCGTGTCGGGTGTCAGGGGCTCGCGGCTGACCGCGAAGCGGTAGTAGAGGGGGGCGGAGACCGCCCGCAGGAGTTCCAGCGGGTCCGTGCCGGCGGGCACGGCGCCCTGTGCGACGCCGCGTTCGACCACCGGCGCCCACTCCCCCAGCCGTGTCGCGTAGAAGCCGCGCAGCGCGTCGGCGCACTGCTCGTCGCAGGCCGCCGCCGCGATCACGGCGCGGAACACGGGGCCCATACGCGCGTCGGTGAGCGTGTCGAGGACGAGACGGGCGTTGGCGCGCAGGTCGCCGTCCAGTGAGCCGGTGTCGGCGGCCGGCAGCGACTGTTCCGCCATGTCGCGCAGCAGGTCCGTCACGAGGCCGACCGCCGAGCCCCAGCGCCGGTAGACGGTGGTCTTGCCGACGCCGGCGGCCGCAGCGATCCGGTCGAGGTTCAGGGCGTGGAAGCCGCTGTCGGCCAGGGCGTCCTGGGTGGCCTCGAGTACGGCGGCGCGGACCTTCGCGGTGCGGCCGCCGGGGCGGACCGTACCCGGAGTGGCATCCAAATGGGTCTCCAGTTCCATTAATGGCGGTGTCAGTGCTAGCGTGCTCGGTATCCTAATGGAACTCTCCGCCCATTAGTGGCGGGGTGGAAGGGGTAATCCCATGAGCGAGTGGACCGCGGCCTGGGCCGCCTCCCCGCAGATGCCCAGCACAGGCTTCACGCCGAACTGGTCGCAGGAGGGCTTCTCGCACCAGACCGTGCGTCAGGTCGTGCGCGTCACCGCGGGAGGCGAGCGCCTCCGTCTGCGGCTGACGAATGCCTACGGCACGTCCCCGCTGCACCTCACCGGCGCCACCGTCGCCCGGGCGGCACGCGGCGCCGCCGTGGAGGAGGGGAGCGTACGGCACGTCACCTTCGATGGGCGGCGGTCGGTCGCCGTCCCCGCCCGCGGCGAGCTGCGCAGTGATCCGGTGCGGCTGCCGGTCGAGCCGCTCGGTCAGGTGACCGTCACCCTGCACTTCGCCGGTACGACCGGTCCCTCGACGTTCCACGCCCAGGCCTGGGCGGACACCTACCGTGCCGACGGCGACCACCGGGCCGACGCGGCGGGCGCCGCGTTCACCGCTGTCACCAGCTCCTGGTACTACCTCTCCGGCGTGGAGGTCGCCGCGGCCCGCGCGGACGGGATCGTCCTGTTCGGTGACTCCATCACCGACGGCTTCGGCTCGACCCCGGGCGCCGACCGCCGCTGGTCCGACGCGCTCGCCGGACTCACCGGCCGTCCCGTGCTCAACGCCGGCATCGGCGGGAACCTCGTCCTCAACGACTCCGCCTGGTACGGGGAGCGGGCCACCGCCCGGTTCCGCCGTGACGCCCTCGACCAGCCCGGCGTCTCCACCGTCGTCGTCCTCGAAGGCCTCAACGACATCGGCTTCAGCGAGGCCTCCGACGAACCGACCTACAAACCGGCCCCCGTCGTCACCGCGGAACGTCTCATCGGCGGATACCGCGACTTGATACGCCAGGCGCACGGCAGCGGGCTCCGCGTCATCGGCTCGACCCTGCTGCCGCTCGGCGGCTCCGACCACTGGGGCGCCCACTCGGCCCGCACGAGCCGGGAGATCAACGAGTGGGTCCGGACCGCCGGCGCGTTCGACGCGGTCGTCGATCTCGGCCGCGCCCTCGCGGACCCCGCCGACCCCGACCGTCTTCACCCGGCGTTCGACCACGGCGACCGGCTGCACCCCAACGACAAGGGGTATCAGGCCATGGCCGAGGCACTGGCCCACGTGCTGTGAACAGGGTGAAGGCCGGGCCCCCTGTGCGTCGGGGCCCGGCCTTCACGTCCCGGGGGTCAGACCGGCCAGTAGCTGCGCGCCCACGCCCGTGGTCCCGGCAGCGGCCTGCTGCTGCGCGCGATGCGTGCCGGGTCCGACCAGCCCTCGGGCGGCCTGGGGCCGTCGGCCGCGCCGCCTTCGATCGCCGCGGCGCGGGCCTGGACCACCGCCAGGGCGGCGGCCAGCTCCTCGGGGGTCGGGTTGCCTCGTACGACCTTGATCATCGTCTCGTCCCTTCCTCGGGCCTCGGGGCCCCTACAGGGGAATGTTCCCGTGCTTCTTCGGGGGCAGACTCTCCCGCTTGGTGCGCAGCTGGCGCAGGCCCTTCACGAGCTGGGCCCGGGTCTCCGACGGCATGATCACCGCGTCGATGTAGCCGCGTTCGGCCGCCGTGTACGGGTTGAGCAGGGCGTCCTCGTACTCCTGGATCAGCCGCGCCCGGGTCGCCTCCTGGTCCTCCGGCGCCTCGGCCGCGATGGTGCGGCGGTGCAGGATGTTCACCGCGCCCTGCGCGCCCATGACCGCGATCTGCGCGGTCGGCCAGGCCAGGTTGAGGTCGGCGCCGAGGTGCTTGGAGCCCATGACGTCGTACGCGCCACCGAACGCCTTGCGGGTGATGACGGTGATCAGCGGGACGGTGGCCTCGGCGTACGCGTAGATCAGCTTGGCGCCGCGGCGGATGATGCCGCCGTACTCCTGGTCCACGCCCGGCAGGAAGCCGGGCACGTCCACGAAGGTCAGCACCGGGACGTTGAAGGCGTCACAGGTGCGCACGAAGCGCGCGGCCTTCTCGGAGGCGTTGATGTCCAGGCAGCCGGCGAACTGCATCGGCTGGTTGGCGACGATGCCGACCGGGTAGCCCTCGACCCGGCCGAAGCCGGTGACGATGTTCGGGGCGAACATCGCCTGCGTCTCCAGGAACTCGCCGTCGTCGAGGACGTGCTCGATGACGGTGCGGATGTCGTACGGCTGGTTCGCCGAGTCCGGGATGAGGGTGTCCAGTTCGCGGTCCTCGTCGCTGACCGCGGTGTCCGCCTCCTCGGGGAAGGACGGCGGCTCGGAGAGGTTGTTGGACGGCAGGTACGACAGCAGGGACTTGACGTACTCGATGGCGTCCTTCTCGTCGCCCGACATGTGGTGCGCGACACCGGACGTGGTGTTGTGCGTCCGGGCGCCGCCCAGTTCCTCGAAGCCGACGTCCTCGCCGGTGACGGTCTTGATGACGTCGGGGCCGGTGATGAACATGTGCGAGGTCTGGTCGACCATCACCGTGAAGTCGGTGATCGCGGGGGAGTACACCGCACCGCCCGCGCACGGGCCGACGACCAGCGAGATCTGCGGGATGACGCCGGAGGCGTGGGTGTTGCGGCGGAAGATCTCGCCGTACATGCCGAGCGCGCTGACGCCCTCCTGGATGCGGGCGCCGCCGGAGTCGTTGATGCCGATTACCGGGCAGCCGGTCTTCAGGGCGAAGTCCATCACCTTGATGATCTTCTGTCCGAACACCTCGCCGAGAGCACCGCCGAAGACGGTGAAGTCCTGCGAGAAGACGGCGACGGGGCGGCCGTCGACCGTGCCGTAACCCGTGACGACACCGTCGCCGTAGGGACGGGTCTTCTCAAGGCCGAAGTTGGTCGAACGGTGCCGGGCGAACTCGTCGAGCTCCACGAACGAGTCCTCGTCCAGGAGCAGCTCGATCCGCTCGCGAGCCGTCAACTTGCCTTTCGCATGCTGCTTTTCCACCGCACGAGCGGAACCGGCGTGCGTCGCCTCGTCGATACGGCGCTGAAGATCCGCGATCTTTCCCGCGGTGGTGTGGCTGCTCGGATTCTGCGAGAGGGCGTTTTCCGGCTCGGACATCGGGATGCGGCTCCCTGGCTGGTCACGGGGACGACTGACGGGGACGTACTCAAGGGGGACGGTTAACGATCGGTTGCTACTGGCTCGTAGCGTATCGGCGCGGATACGGTTCGGCAGTGCGGCGTTGGACACACCTACGCTGGCTTGCATGACGCCTCCGAATGCGCCCGAGAGCCGCTGGTCCGACCTCGACCGGCCTCCTCTGAACGTCGCCGCCCTGCGCCGCGGCGTCGTCGTACCCGGAGGCCTGTGGACCTCCCTGGACGTGGTGGCGGCCACCGGCTCCACCAACTCCGACCTGGCGGCACGGGCGGCGGCCCTGCCCGAGGGCGCCGTGCTGATCGCCGAGGAGCAGACCGCGGGGCGGGGCCGGCTGGAACGCGCCTGGACCGCGCCCGCCCGCTCCGGCCTCTTCTTCTCGGTCCTCCTGCGGCCCGGCACGGACGTGCCCGTCACCCGCTGGGGCTGGCTGCCGCTGCTCGCCGGCGTCGCCGCCGCGAGCGGACTCGCACGGGCCGCGGGCGTCGACATGTCCCTCAAATGGCCCAACGACCTGCTGGTCACCGTGGACGGCGAGGAACGCAAGACCGGAGGCATCCTCCTGGAACGCGCCGGGGACGACGCCGTGGTGCTCGGCATCGGCATCAACGTGTCGCTGCGCGCCGACGAGCTCCCCGTGCCGGGTGCGGGGTCGATCGGGCTGGCGAACGCCGTCTCCACGGACCGCGACCCGCTGCTGCGGGCCGTGCTGCGCTCCCTCGAGAAGTGGTACACCGCGTGGCGCACCGCCGTCGGCGACCCGGCCGCCTGCGGGCTCCAGGAGGCGTACGCGGCGGGCTGCGCCACCCTGGGCCGCCGAGTGCGTGCGGAGCTGCCCGGCGGCACGGCCGTGACCGGAGAGGCGGTCGCCCTGGACGGCGACGGCAGGCTGGTGCTGGCCACCGACGACGGCACGCGCCGGCCCGTGAGCGCGGGCGACATCGTGCACCTGCGGCCGGCGGTCTGACGGAGACCGGGTGCCCGCGGACCGAACCGGCTCGGCCGCGGGGACGTGAGCTGGGGCACACCTGCCGTATCGTTGAGGCGATCGCGCGACAGATCGGCAGGGCATTGCGCAGGGAACGGGCAGGAGGCGGCTGGTGACCGTCGACGACACCACTTCCGGCGCGGGCGCGCAGCCGCCGTCGGACGGCTCCTCCGGCGCGTCCGCCTCCTCCGGCGCGTCCGCCTCCTCCGGCGCGTCCGCCTCCTCCTCGGGGTCCTCGGGCTCCTCGGGGTCCTCAGGGTCCTCAGGGTCCTCAGGGTCGGTGCACCCGACGCCCCACCACGAGGTCGACCACACGGCGGAGCCGTCCGACGATCCGCTGGCCATCCGGCTGGAACAGCTGATCCTCGGCGCCGAGCGGCGTTACACCGCCTTCCAGGCCGCCCGTACCGCCGGCGTCTCCATGGAGCTCGCCGCCCGTTTCTGGCGGGCCATGGGCTTCGCCGACATCGGACAGGCGAAGGCCCTCACCGAGGCGGACGTGCTCGCCCTGCGGCGGCTCGCCGGCCTGGTCGAGGCGGGCCTGCTCAGCGAACCGATGGCGGTCCAGGTCGCCCGCTCGACCGGGCAGACCACCGCCAGGCTCGCCGACTGGCAGATCGACTCCTTCCTCGAGGGACTGACCGAGCCACCCGAGCCCGGCATGACCCGCACCGAGGTCACCTACCCGCTGGTCGAGCTGCTGCTGCCGGAGCTCGAGGAGTTCCTCGTCTATGTGTGGCGGCGGCAGCTGGCGGCGGCGACCGGCCGGGTCGTCCAGGCCGCGGACGACGAGGAGATGGTCGACCGCCGCCTCGCCGTCGGCTTCGCCGACCTCGTCGGCTTCACCCGGCTGACCCGCCGGCTGGAGGAGGAGGAGCTGGGCGAGCTCGTCGAGGCGTTCGAGACCACCTGCGCGGACCTGGTCGCCGCACACAGCGGCCGGCTGATCAAGACCCTCGGCGACGAGGTCTTGTACGCGGCGGACGACGCCGGTACGGCGGCGGAGATCGCGCTCCGGCTCATCGAGACGATGACCGACGACGAGTCGATGCCGGCCCTGCGGGTGGGCATCGCCTTCGGGACGGTCACGACGCGGATGGGCGACGTCTTCGGTACGACGGTCAACCTGGCGAGCCGGCTGACGTCGATAGCGCCGAAGGACGCGCTGCTGGTGGACGGGGCGTTCGCGGAGGAACTGATCCGCACGGGCGACGCACCGGCCTCCGAGGCGGAGGCGGCGGAGGAAGCGGTCAAGGCGGAGAAGGAGGGGCGCGAGGTGCCGACGTACCGCTTCGCGCTCCAGCCGATGTGGCAGCGGCCGGTGCGGGGGCTCGGCGTCGTGGAGCCCTGGCTCCTGACCCGCCGCCCCTCCTGACTCAACCCGCACCGCCTTCGTCACCGGCGCCTCAATCGCCGGCGGGGCTGGGGCGTGCCGGTCTTGTCGGGGCTCCGCCTCCGAGCCCGGCGCCTCGATCGCCGGCGGGGCTGGACTTGCCGGTCTTGTCGGGGCTCCGCCTCCGAGCCCGGCGCCTCGATCGCCGGCGGGGCTGGGGCGTGCCGGTCTTGTCGGGGCTCCGCCTCCGAGCCCGGCGCCTCAAACCCGGCGGGGCTGGGGCGTGCCGGTCTTGTCGGGGCTCCGCCTCCGAGCCCGGCGCCTCGATCGGCGGCGGGGCTGGGGCGTGCCGGTCTTGTCGGGGCTCCGGCCCCGAGCCCGGCGCCTCAATCGGCGGCGGGGCTGGGGCGTGCCGGTCTTGTCGGAGCTCCGCCCCGAACCCCGCGCCTCAAACCCGGCGGGGCTGGAAAGCAGCCCGGCTTGGGGCACTCCCCCCCTGCGGCCGGCGGCGTGGGAGGTGTCCCCACCCACGGCCGCCAGGCCGTAGGAGGGCGTTGAGGCCACCGCGCGAAGCGCGGTACCGGGGCCCGCAGGGCGGTACCGGGCGCGGGGCGGAGCCCCGGAGGGGGTCCGGGGGCGGAGGCCCCAGGGCCCCCGCGCCCACCCCCCTCCCCATGGCCCCGCATATGATCCGGTGAGCCATCGTTAACCGTCGTTAACCGGGAGGGTGCCCCATGTCGGAGTCCGAGCAGCGGTTCGGGGAGTTCGTCGCCGTCCGCAAGCACGAACACGGCCACGTCGCCGAGCTCGTCCTGGACCGCCCCAAGGCCATGAACGCCGTCTCCACGGAGATGGCACGCTCCATCCGGGCCGCCTGCGACGCGCTCGCGGCGGACCGCGAGGTGCGCGTGGGTGTGGTCAGTTCCACCAGTGAGCGCGCCTTCTGCGTCGGCGCCGACCTGAAGGAGCGCAACTCCTTCTCGGACGCCGACCTGTCGCGGCAGCGGCCGACCACCCGCGGCGCGTACACCGGTGTGCTGGAGCTGCCGATGCCGACCGTCGCGGCCGTGCACGGGTTCGCGCTCGGCGGGGGCTTCGAGCTGGCGCTGTCGTGTGACGTGATCGTCGCCGACGCCACCGCGGTCGTCGGTCTGCCCGAGGTGTCCGTCGGGGTCATCCCCGGCGGTGGCGGCACGCAGCTGCTGCCGCGCAGGGTCGGGGCCGCCCGCGCCGCGGAGCTCGTGTTCACGGCGCGGCGCGTGGAGGCCGCCGAGGCAAGGGAGTTGGGCCTGGTCGACGTCCTCGCGGAGGACGCCCGTACCGAGGCGCTCGCCCTCGCCGCCCGGATGGCCGCGAATTCGCCGGTGGGGCTGCGCAACGCGAAGAAGGCCATGCGCCTCGGGCACGGGCTCGACCTGAGGGCCGGTCTCGAGGTCGAGGACGCCGCGTGGCGGGCGACGGCGTTCTCCGGGGACCGCGCGGAGGGCGTCGCCGCGTTCAACGAGAAGCGGAAGCCGCAGTGGCCCGGCGAGTGAGCAGGCGAGTGGGCAGCGGAGCGAGCGGGATCGTGCGGCGGGTGGCCCAGGTCCGCGACCCGGGCCCCCACAACTGATCAAATCGGTCGAAACCTCCCTAAGCTGGGTGGATGGCTGTGGATGGGCGGTTGCGAGCCGTGGTGGCGCTGGCGCAGGCGATGGCCGCGGCCCAGACGCCGCGTGAGTCCTGGCGGGCGGCGGCGCTCGGTGCCTGCGGCGCGCTCGCCGGGTCGTTCGCGGCGCTGTCCGTGTGGGAACGGGAGCGCGGGCGGCTGCGGGTGCTGGTGAACGCGGGTGAACGCGCGTCGGACGAAGAGGAGTTCCCCGACTCCGAGGCGTACCCGGTGAACCGTTTTCCCGAGATCACCGAGTTCCTTCACGAGCGCTGGGCCGGTGGCGGTGAACCGGAGGCGTGGGTGGAGACGGCGGCGGGGCCGGCGACCTCCGGGCACGGCTACTGCCACCAGAGGGTCGCCGCGCTGCGCCGACGTGGCCGGGGCTGCTGTGTCGTCGCGCCGATCGTGCTGCATGGCAGGGCGTGGGGAGAGCTGTACGTGGCCCGGCCGGAGTCGGCCGCGGTGTTCGACCGGGACGACGCCGACTTCGCGACCGTCCTGGCGTCCGTCGTGGCGGCCGGTATCGCCCAGACCGAGCGGCTCGAGGAGGTCCGTAAGCTCGCGTTCACCGACCCCCTCACCGGCCTCGCCAACCGCCGTGCGGTGGACACGCGGCTCGACGAGGCACTGGAGCGGCACCGGTCGGACGGCGCGGTCGTCAGCCTGGTGGTGTGCGACGTCAACGGGCTCAAGCGGGTGAACGACACCCAGGGCCACGCCGTCGGCGACCGGCTGCTGGAACGGTTCGGCTCGGTCCTGTCGCTCTGTGGGGCGATGCTGCCGGGTGCGCTGGCGGCCCGGCTCGGCGGTGACGAGTTCTGCCTGGTCACGGTGGGGCCGTCGGCCGACGAGGTGGTCGAGGTCGCAGGCCAACTGTGCATCCGGGCGAAGGACTTGGAGCTGGGCGAGGGCGTCGCCTGCGGGGTCGCGTCGACGGGCGACCCGATCGGCGAGGTGCGCTCGGCCCGGCGGCTCTTCCGGCTGGCGGACGCGGCCCAGTACCGGGCCAAGGCGGCGCGCTCCCCGATGCCGGTGGTGGCCGGCCGGGACGGCACGGTGATGCGGCTCGCGGACTCGCCGCCGCGTTCCGCGCAGGACCGACGCCGCTTCCGGGACGCCCGCCCGGAGGAGTCGGAGGAGGAGCCCTGGAGCGAGCCGTGAGCTCCGGCGATGAAGCGCCGCAGGGCCGTCGGCGGGGACGGTGACGGGTGGCAACACGAGTACCGGCCGGTAAGGGGTCAACATGTCCGCCGGTGGTGACAGGTTTGGATTCAGTCCGTACGCTGCTGAATATGGATATGCAAACAGTCGTGGTGGGGACGTCCGGTACCACCGCCGATGACGTCATCGCCGTGGCCCGTCACGGCGCCCGTGTCGAGCTCTCCGGCGAGGCCCTCGCCGCCCTTGCCGAGGCCCGTTCGATCGTGGACGCGCTGGCCGCCAAGCCCGAGCCCGTCTACGGCGTCTCCACCGGATTCGGCGCCCTCGCCACCCGCCACATCAGCCCCGAGCTCCGTGCCCAGCTGCAGCGCAACATCGTGCGCTCGCACGCCGCCGGCATGGGGCCGCGCGTCGAGCGCGAGGTGGTCCGCGCACTGATGTTCCTCCGTCTGAAGACCGTCTGCTCCGGCCGTACCGGCGTACGCCCCGAGGTCGCGCAGACCATGGCCGACGTGCTGAACGCGGGCATCACGCCCGTCGTCCACGAGTACGGCTCCCTCGGCTGCTCGGGCGACCTCGCCCCGCTCTCCCACTGCGCACTCGCGCTCATGGGCGAGGGCGACGCCGAGGGCCCCGACGGCACGGTCCGGCCCGCGGACGAGCTGCTCGCGGAGCACGGCATCGCTCCCGTCGAACTGCGCGAGAAGGAGGGCCTTGCCCTCCTCAACGGCACCGACGGCATGCTCGGCATGCTCGTCATGGCGCTCGCCGACCTCGACCGCCTCTACAAGTCGGCCGACATCACCGCCGCCCTGACGCTGGAGGCCCTGCTCGGCACCGAGAAGGTCCTCGCGCCGGAACTGCACGCCATTCGCCCCCACCCCGGCCAGGGGGCCTCCGCGGCGAACATGCTCGCCGTCCTGAAGGGCTCCGGCCTCACCGGTCACTTCCAGGAGGAAGAGGCACCTCGCGTCCAGGACGCCTACTCGGTGCGCTGCGCCCCGCAGGTCGCGGGCGCCGGCCGCGACACCATGGCCCATGCCCGCCTCGTCGCGGACCGCGAACTCGCCTCCGCCGTCGACAACCCGGTCGTTCTGCCCGACGGCCGCGTGGAGTCCAACGGCAACTTCCACGGCGCGCCCGTCGCGTACGTACTGGACTTCCTCGCCATCGCCGCCGCCGACCTCGGCTCCATCGCCGAGCGCCGCACCGACCGGCTCCTCGACAAGAACCGCAGCCACGGCCTGCCGCCGTTCCTCGCCGACGACGCGGGCGTCGACTCCGGCCTGATGATCGCCCAGTACACGCAGGCCGCCCTGGTCAGCGAGCTGAAGCGGCTGGCCGTCCCGGCGTCCGCCGACTCCATCCCTTCCTCCGCCATGCAGGAGGACCATGTCTCCATGGGCTGGTCGGCCGCCCGGAAGCTGCGCACCGCCGTCGGCAACCTGGGAAGGATCATCGCCGTCGAGCTGTACGCGGCGACCCGCGCCATCGAGCTGCGCCGCCATCTCACGCCGGCCCCGGCCTCGCAGGCCGCCATCGAGGCGCTGCGCGCGGCAGGCGTCCAGGGCCCCGGCCCGGACCGCTTCCTCGCGCCCGACCTGGAGGCGGCGGACGCGTTCGTACGGGAGGGACGGCTCGTCGCGGCCGTCGAGCCGGTGACCGGCCCGCTGGCCTGACACCCTTCCCGCAGCCGCAGCCGCAGCCGCAGCCGCAGCACGCAGGCCGCCCCCGCCGTCACGGCGGGGCGGCCTGCGTGCGTGGTGCCGGGAACCGTCAGACGGCGCCGGGTGCCTCCCTGCGCGTCGAAAGGGCGACGAAGCCCGCCCCGACGGCGAGGCACACCGAGCCGCCGATCACATACGGGGTGGTGTCCACGGTGCCCGTCTCCGCCAGCAGCAGTCGCTCCTGGCCGGCCTGCTGCGTCACCGAACCGGAGGACGCGGCTGCCGGCCGCTCCCCGGCAGGTCTCTCGGCAGTGGCGTTCGCCGAGGGAACGAACCACAGCCCGCACAGCAGCGTTCCTGCGGCAGTGGCGGTGATCAGCGGTCGACGTGCGACGGACACGGAATTCGGTCCCCCTTGAGGCATCTTGAGCCATCTCGGATCGGCCGGTGGGCGGATGCCTCGGCCGGTGGGCAGATGGTAGTGAACGCAGCGGGTCGTGGGAAAGCCGCGGGCCTCGAGTCATACCCTCCGTCGTATGACCAGCTCTGAGACATCACGTTATGTGCGGCTACGAGTGGAATTGGTGATCGAGGTCGACGACTCCGAGGCGCTGACCGGTGCGGCGCTCGAGCGGATCGCCGACGACGAATTCATGCCCGACGCAGAGCGGACCCATGCGCAGTCCGCGGTGAGCGAGGACGACGCGGAGGCCCTGGCCTACCTCGTGGACCCGTTCGACCTGGTCGGCGAGGTCCCCGGGATCGAGCTGGCCCAGGCGTCGTGGAGCAGCGAGGAGATCGAGTACGACCCGGACTCCGACGACTGGCAGCTGGACGCCGACGATGACGACGACATGGTCGCGGGTTACGAAAGCGGTCCCGACGGTTACCCGCTGCTGGACACCGACGGAAACGACGGGCAGCCGTAGCATGCGGATGTGCCGCAGATCGCACATATGGGGACGTGTGGCAGGCTTCGGGCCTCAGGTCGCCGGGCAGGCGAACCGAGGCCCGGTCCTTCCCGTGCCGTATTGCGGGGGCGACAATCGAAGGGCTGAAGCCGAACCGTGACCGTGAGCGGTGCAACCGGAGAGGCGGAAGCAGCGTCGATCAGTTCGGTGAGGAGCATCGGGCGGGCGTGGGGCCCGCGGGTGTGCTCGACGAGTGTTGTTGCCCACATCTTTTACCGATGTGGAACCGGATGACCTGAAGTGGGGTTGTCCGTAGTGGTTGAACAGGGGACTCGGCAGCGATGGAGAAGCGTGTGATGACGGACAGCAAGCGGCGCAGCGGCCTCAAGGTCGCATCTGCGGTGCTCGGGGGTGTGCTGGTCCTGTCGGCCTGCAACGGCGGGGAAGATGACAAGGACGCGGCCGCCGAGAACACCAGGACGTCACAGGCGCAGATCGACGAGGCGGCCGCCAAGGAAGTCTCCAAGGCCCGAATAGCGATCCTGCCGGAGAACGGCGCGACGAACGCGAGCATCAACAACGCTGCCAAGGTCACCGTGACGGACGGCACCCTGACCGAGGTCACCATGACGACCAAGGAGGGCACCCCGGTCGAGGGCACCCTCGCGGCCGACGGCAAGAGCTGGAAGCCCGACGGCCAGCTCGAGCGCTCCACCACGTACAAGATCTCCGCCACGGCGAAGGACTCCGCCGGCCTGGAGGCGCACGAGAACGCGTCGTTCACCACCGTCTCGCCCGCCAACAGCTTCATCGGCTACTTCACGCCGGAGGACGGTTCCACCGTCGGCGTCGGCATGCCCGTGTCGATCAAGTTCAACAAGGCGATCATGGACCGCAAGGCCGTCCAGTCCGCCATCACCGTCAGCTCCAGCAGCGGCCAGGAGGTCGTCGGCCACTGGTTCAACAGCCAGCGCCTGGACTTCCGCCCCGACCAGTACTGGGCCGAGGGCTCCACGGTCACGCTGAAGCTCGCCCTGGACGGCGTCGAGGGCGCCGAGGGCGTCTACGGCGTCCAGGAGAAGACCGTCACCTTCAAGGTCGGCCGCAACCAGGTCTCCACTGTCGACGCCGCCACCAAGACCATGACGGTCACCCAGGACGGCAAGACGATCAAGACCATCCCGATCTCCGCCGGCTCCCCGGAGAACCCGACCTACAACGGTCAGATGGTGATCTCCGAGAAGTTCAAGGAGACCCGGATGAACGGCGCGACGGTCGGCTTCACCGACGACGACGGCAAGGGCGAGTACGACATCAAGGACGTGCCGCACGCCATGCGGCTGTCCACGTCGGGCACGTTCATCCACGGCAACTACTGGGGCCCCGACTCCGTCTTCGGCAGCGCCAACACCAGCCACGGCTGTGTCGGCCTGAACGACGTCAAGGGCGCCGGCGACGCGAAGCAGCCCGCCGCCTGGTTCTACAACAACTCGCTCATCGGCGACGTCGTCATCGTCAAGAACTCCCAGGACACCACCATCAAGCCGGACAACGGCCTGAACGGCTGGAACATGGACTGGGCGCAGTGGAAGGCCGGCTCCGCCGTCTGACCCGCCCCCTGAGCACGTACGGTGGCGGCACCCGCGAAGGGTGCCGCCACCGCCCTTTCCCCGCCCGGTGCCACGGCGCAAATTCACGGCGGCCGTGCCCACCCGGGACGTAGCGTCCCCCGCATGACGATCACCAGCCTCCCCACGCCGCTCCCGGCGTCCGCCGTCGACGCCTGGCACACCGTGATCCACGCCGCGCACACCCACGACCTGCCCGCCCACGTGCCCCCGCCCGGCCGCGTGGAGACGGAGGGGAAGCTGCGGACCCCCTCGGTGAACTCCCGGGCGCTCCACCGTGTGGCAGTGGCGGCCGACGGTTCGTACGACGGTGTGGGCTCGCTCGTGCTGTTCACCGACGAGAACAACCGGCACACGGCCTTCCTCGACCAGCTGGCCGTGCACCCCCGGGCCAGACGGCGCGGCGTCGGCAGCCGACTCTGGGACGCCCTGCGCGGCGAAATCGCCGCCGACGGCCGCACATCGCTCTCCACCCTCCTCGAACTCGGCGGCCCGGGCGAGGCGTTCGCCGCCCGCCATGGCTTCACGAGCGCCCTGCCGCTGTCCTGGTACGTGCAGGACGTCCGCGGCGCGCTCGCCGACCACCCGGTGCCACCGGTGCTTCCCGACGGGTACGCCTACGCCCACTGGACCGGGGTCGTGCCGGACGCGCTCGCCGACGCCTTCGCCGAGGTCCACAACGCCATGGACGACGCGCCGATGGGGGACCTCGACCTGAGCGGACCCCGGTGGAACGCGGCCCGGGTACGGGCGGCGGCACAGGTGATCGAGGACCGCGGCGGCGTCCTCCTCTCCTCGGCCGTCGTGCACACCGCCGACGGCGCCGACACCGTCGCCGCCTACACGGAACTGGTGCTGCGCGACCCCTCGGACGTCCGCGCCCTCCAGTACGACACGGCCGTGGTGCCCGCCCATCGCGGCCGTGGCCTCGGCCTGGCCGTCAAGCGGCACATGATGGGCGTCGTGACCGACCGGTGCCCCAGGGTGCGGGAGACCGCCACGACCGTCGCCGACGAGAACGGCCCCATGCTCGCTGTCAACGACCGGCTGGGGTACGCGCGCGAGCGGGACATCGGCTACTTCCAGCTCCGGCTGTGAGCGCCGGGGCCCGGCGCCCGCGCCGGGCCTACCCCGGAGGTGCTCGACGGGTGCCGGGCCGTTCGGCAGCATCGGGGACACAGCGCCACCCCTGACATCGGGAGGACCCCATGACCGCGTACGCCGTCGCCCACCTGAGGCCCGCCGCGCACCTTCACGACGAGGTCTTCACCTACATAGAGTGCATCCAGTCGACCTTCGCCCCCTACGGAGGCGCCTTCCTGGTCCACGGAGTGACCCCTGAGGTTCTCGAGGGCGAGTGGCCGGGCGCGCTCGTCGTCGTCGGCTTCCCGACCCTGCGCGACGCGCGCGCCTGGTACGACTCCGAGGCGTACCAGG
Source organism: Streptomyces peucetius (assembly GCF_025854275.1). NCBI lineage: Bacteria > Bacillati > Actinomycetota > Actinomycetes > Kitasatosporales > Streptomycetaceae > Streptomyces > Streptomyces peucetius. Next base: position 5,003,951 of record NZ_CP107567.1, read on the forward strand.
AGATCGCCCCGCTGCGGACCCGTCACATCCCCGGAGACGTGATCCTCGTCGACGGTGTCGCCCCCGGCTACGACGCCTCCCGCACCGTCGCCGAACTGCGCACGGCGCAGGCGGGCGCCGGCGCCGTGCCCGACAGGGGCACGGCGGCATCCTGACGGCAACGGAGCAACGCCGGTAGGAGAACGAGCAGTTGCGGCAAGCTGCCCCGTGCGTCCCCGACCGTACCGTTCGCCCCGGGCGCAACCGCGGATGCTCCACGGGAGGCCGCGGCGCTTCTACTCTGAACAAGTGAGCAGCGACGAGACGAACCGAGCCCGTGTCGTTCCCCTGCGCCCGGCCGCGGCGCCCGCGCCGGACCCCGCCGCCAGGGAGCCGCTGTGGCGGCATGTCGTCGGCGGCGTCCTGCGCCGCGAACGGCTGGCGCAGGAGCGCACCCTCAAGGACGTGGCCGACGCCGCCCGGATCTCCGTCCCGTACCTCTCCGAGCTCGAACGCGGCCGCAAGGAGGCCTCGTCCGAGGTCCTCGCGGCGGCCGCGCACGCCCTCGGCTACGGGCTCGCCGACCTGCTCGCCCTGACCCACCGCGAGCTCGTCCGCCCGGTCCGCCCGGTCCGCACGGTGAGCTCGGTGCGTTCCACGACGGCCCGGCCGGTTCCCCCCGTGTCGCGGGCCGCACTCCCGGGCGACGTGCGCCTCGCCGCGTGACGGCGGGTCAGACACCCACCGCCCGCCGGCTCAGCACCTCGTCCGCGAGGCCGTACGCCACAGCCTCGTGCGCCGTGAACACCTTGTCCCGGTCCATGTCCGCGCGGAGGACCGCCACGTCGTGACGCGTGTGCCGGGACAGCACCTCCTCCACCTGGGAGCGGATCCGCAGCATCTCCTTGGCCTGCAGACTGAGATCGGAGACGGTGCCCTGCCGGCCTGCGCTCGCCGGCTGGCCCAGCAGTACCCGCGCGTGCTCCAGGACGAACCGCCGCCCCGGGTCCCCGCCTGCCAGCAGCACCGCCGCCGTCGAGGCCGCCTGGCCGACGCAGAACGTGGAGATCGGCGCGCGCACGAACGTCATCGTGTCGTAGATCGCCATCAGCGAAGTGAACGAGCCGCCCGGTGAGTTGATGTAGACCGCGATCTCCATGTCCGGACTGGACGACTCCAGGTGGAGCAGCTGGGCGATGACGACGTTCGCCACGCCGTCGTCGATCTCCGTGCCCAGGAAGATGATCCGCTCGGACAGCAGCCGGCTGAAGACGTCGTACGACCGCTCGCCCTGCGGAGTGCGCTCGACGACGTTCGGAATCGTGTACTGGCCCATGTCAGCTCCCCAGCCCGATGCGCCGCGCCGGCCCGGCCGGCCGGACGTCCGCCAGCGACTCGACCACGTGGTCGACCATGCCGTACTCCTTGGCCTGCGCGGCCGTGAACCACCGGTCGCGGTCGCCGTCGCGCGAGACCGTCTCCTCGCTCTGCCCGGTGTGCTCCGCGGTGATCCGTTCGACGGCCCGCTTCGTGAACTCCAGGTTCTCGGCCTGGATCGCGATGTCGGCGGCCGTCCCGCCGATACCGGCCGACGGCTGGTGCATCATGATCCGCGCGTTCGGCAGCGCGAAGCGCTTGCCCGCCGTCCCCACGGTGACCAGGAACTGTCCCATGCTCGCGGCGAAGCCCATCGCGAGCGTCGACACGTCGTTGGGGATCAGCCGCATCGTGTCGTAGATCGCCAGCCCGGCCGTCACCGAGCCGCCGGGGCTGTTGATGTAGAGGCTGATGTCGCTGCGCGGGTCCTCGGCCGACAGCAGCAGCATCTGCGCACAGACCCGGTTCGCGGACACCTCGTCGACCTGCGTCCCCAGGAACACGATCCGCTGCGCCAGCAACTGCGCGGCGAGATGGTCGTCGAACCGCGACGGGGGCGTGTCCCCGTCGGCGGCTGCTCGCGGGAACGGCTCGTACGGATACGGGGCAAGCGGTGGCATCGGGGCCTCCTCGTGGTGGTCCCGCGACGGCGGCCCGCCGCGGTCCTCCCACTGTCGGCGCAAGGATGCCGCCGCTTCAGAAACCTCTGCCCGCAGCAGATTCGCCACGGGCAGAGGGCTCTCACAGGGGCTCTCGCCGGGACTGTCACCAGAGCTCTCGCCCACGGCCTCACCCGACCACCCGGCCCCCGGACAGCGCCAGCCGGTCGCCCGTGAAAGCGCCGCACAGCCGCCGGTCGTGCGAGACGACGACCACCGCTCCCTCGTACGCCTCCAGCGCCCGCTCCACCTCCTCCATCAGGCCCGGCGCCATGTGGTTGGTGGGCTCGTCGAGTACGAGCAGGTCCGCCGGCGAGGACACCGGACGCGCCAGCTCCAGCCGCCGCTGCCGCCCGACGGACAGGTCGGCCAGGTACGGGCCGTCGTCCACCGCCACCGGCCGTCCCGGCGTGCCGCCGGCCTCAGCCCTCGGCCTGCGCGAACCCGGTCGGGCAGGAGACGCCCGTGCCGCCGAGGCCGCAGTAGCCCGCCGGGTTCCGGTCCAGATACTGCTGGTGGTACGCCCGAGCCGGGTAGAACGGGTGCGCTTCGGCCGGGAGGATCTCCGTGGTGATCCGGCCGTACCCCGCGGCGGACAGGGCCTCCTGGTAGGCGTCGCGGGACGCCTCCGCAGCCGCGGCCTGGGAGGTGGAGTGGGTGAAGAGGAGGGACCTGACGTAGGTGCCGACGTCGTTGCCCTGGCGGAAGCCCTGGGTGGGGTCGTGCGACTCCCAGAAGAGCCTCAGCAGGTCGGGATAGGACACCTTCGCCGGGTCGAACACGACCCGCACGGTCTCCGCGTGCCCCGTCAGCCCGGTGCGGATCTCGTCGTCGACGGGGTGCGGCGTGAACCCGCCCTGGAAGCCGGTCACGGTGGTCCAGACGCCGGGCGTCTGCCAGAACCTGCGCTCGGCGCCCCAGAAGCAGCCGAGGGCGAACTCGGCGACCTCGAGGCCGGTGGGCCAGGGTCCCCGCAGCGGGGTCCCGAGCACGGCATGGCGCTCGGGCACCTCGTACGCGGGCGCGGAGCGGCCCGGCGGGGCCTCCTCGGGGGTGGGCAGGCGCAGATCCCGGCCTCTGGCGAACAGCATGGGCCCCTCGTTCCCTGTGACGGTGTGGTTCCCGGCCCCGCCATTGTCCCGGCACCGTACGCCGGGCGACACCCACGGACCGGCCGTCCTCGGCGGGGCGGAGGGGCGGCGCGACCGCGCGTCGTCCGGTACCGGCGGGACGGGCCTGAACTGGGCGAACGCGGTGGACGGGCGCTGCCGCACGGGCTATCTTCCGCAGGCGGCCGAGGTGTTCCCGGCCGCGTTCACCCGCGGCGTCCCTGGGGAGGAGCGCCGCTTCACTTCTGGGGGGTCTGCTTCACCATGCTCTGCACCAACTGCCGTAGACAGACGGCGACGGACGGCGACGGACGCTGCGTCGCGTGCCTGTCCACCAAGTCGCAGCCGTATGCAGCTCCGTCGCACGGGCAGGAGCCGGGTCTGACGCCGGTCGTACGGGCGCCCGCACCCCTCGTGCTGCTTTCGCCGGTCGGGCTTGGGAGGGCCGTCATGGTGCTGCTCGGCGTGGTGGCCCTCGCCGACGTCGCCGTGATCGCCGCCGTCCTCGACGTGCGTGCCCTGTTCGAGCCGCTGGCCGACGGGGACTTCCCGGCCATCACCCAGGCCGAGGCCGAACGGGCCGACTCGTTCATGCTCTTGACGAGCACCCTCCAGTTGACGGCCTACGTCGCCACGGCGGTCGTCTTCGTCATCTGGTTCCACCGCGTGCGCACGATCGCCGGTGTCCTCGCGCCCGATCTGCTCACCCGCGGCCCCGGCTGGACGATCGGCGCCTGGTTCATCCCCGTCGCCAACCTGTGGATTCCCCGTGGCATCGCCGCCGAGGTGTGGACGGCGAGCCGCTCCTCTCCCTACGCGAGCGCCACCAGCGAGCCCCGCACACCCGTGAACCTGTGGTGGGCGGGCTTCCTCGTCACCTGGTTCGCGACGCGGTTCGCCGACCGCCGGTACAGCGACGCCCAGGAGCCGGACGAGATCGTCTCCGCGACCGGCCTGCTCGTGGGCGCCGCGGCCGTCGACATCGCCGCCGCCGCGTTCGCGATCCACTTCGTGCACCGGCTCACCGCCATGCAGCGGGCCAGGGCCGAGGAGCGGGCGGCGGCGTGGCGGACCGGTCAGCCCCCGGCGGGGGCGACGCCGACCGGGCAGGAGACGCCCGTGCCGCCGATGCCGCAGTAGCCCGCCGGGTTCTTGTCGAGGTACTGCTGGTGGTACGCCTCCGCCGGGTAGAACGGGCGGTCGTCCGCCGGCAGGATCTCCGTGGTGATCGTGCCGTAGCCCGAGCCGGTCAGGACCTTCTGGTAGGCGTCGCGGGACACCTTCGCCGCCGCGGCCTGGGCGGGGGAGTGGGTGTAGACCGCCGAGCGGTACTGCGTGCCCACGTCGTTGCCCTGGCGGAAGCCCTGCGTCGGGTTGTGCGACTCCCAGAACAGCTTCAGCAGCGACTCGTACGAAACGACCGACGGGTCGAAGACGACGCGGACGGCCTCCGCGTGGCCGGTCAGGCCCGAGCAGGCCTCCTCGTACGTCGGGTTCTCGGTGTACCCGCCCTGGTAGCCGACGAGGGTCGTCCACACGCCCTCGGTCTGCCAGAACTTGCGCTCGGCACCCCAGAAGCAGCCCAGCGCGAAGTCCGCGGTCTCCAGGTGGCCGGGGTAGGGGCCGAGCAGCGGGTTGCCGAGGACCGTGTGGCGGTCGGGGACGGTGAAGGACGGGTCGGGGCGGCCCTTGAGGGCCTGCTCCGGGGTGGGCAGCACGGGCGTACGGCCGAAGAGCATGGCTGGTTCTCCTTCACGGTGTCGGCACCGGGAAGAACGTCCCGGTGCCGTCCGGAATTCCGGATGACGGGGCTCGGTGCGGACGCGGTTCGGTGAGGGCGCGGCTCAGTGCAGCAGTGTCGCCGGGCTGCCGCCGTTCGCCTCGTAGCCGGCGACCGCCAGGGCGCGGTAGACCGCGTAGGCCGCCGCCGGGTCGGGCTCGGTCGTCCAGGGCACCGCGCCCACGTGTCCGTCGACCCGTACGAGCTGGTGCATCGCCTCGGCCCACCGCTCGGAATTCACCAGGAAGACGATCAGCAGGTGGCGTACGTGCGGGAGCATCGGGTCGTCGGGGCGGGCCGAGTGCACCGCGTACAGCGCGCCTTCCATGGCCCTGGTGACGACCGCGCTCTGGTAGAAGGAGCTGACGAGGTTCACCTCGGGCAGGTGCTCGTACACCGCGAAGAGCGGCAGGGCGGCCAGCAGCGACCCGTGCGGGGCGCGGGCCGCGGCGGTGGTGGCGAAGTGGTCCGCCTCCTCGCGGGAGCCGTGCCACTTCTCGCACAGGTGGTGCAGGGCGGCGAGGTGGGCGCCCATGTGGTCGGGCGCGCGGTCGATGACCTTGGCCCACAGTTCGTCGAACTGCTCGGGGCTGTAGCCCAGCCCGCGGGCGACGGCCAGCTCGGTGATGTACGGGACGGGGTCGCCGGGTGCGAGGAGCGCGGCGTCGCCGCAGACCTTCCTCGCCTCTTCGAGGATGATCCGGAACTCGTCCGAGCCCACCGTGGCGGTGCGCCACGCCTGCTGGACGAGGAACTCGGCGTGCACCTGCGCCGCGCCCGCGTCCTTCGGGGCCTCGGAGCGCCACTTGCGCAGCCACGCGCCGCCGACGCCGGGCTGCTGCGCGAGTTCGAGGGAGGCGGCGCCGGCGAACGCCTGGACGCGCTGCCAGCGCAGCTCGCCGTCCTTCGGCGTGCCGGCGAGCAGCTGCGCGGCGGCCTTCCACTCCTGGGTGCGCTGGACGACGTCCAGTACGTCGACGAGGTCCTGGTCCGGTCCGGGGGTCCGGACGTCCAGCAGCTCCTGGCGCACGAAGCCGTACGTCTCCGGGTCGGCGGCGTCCGGCGAACCGGGCCGCACGAGCTGGACGCGGTTGCGGCGGCTCCGGATGAACGGGCCGAGGACCACGACCAGCATGCACAGCGCGATCAGGAACCAGAGAATCTCCATGGGCCCATTGTCCAGGACGCATACGGGGAGCGGCCACGGCCTGCCCCGTACGGGACTACGCTCGGGCCTCATGAGCGACCAGCACAGCTTGCACAGCTTCGAGACCCGCGCCATCCATGCGGGCAACACGGCGGATCCGCAGACCGGCGCGGTCGTCCCGCCGATCTACCAGGTGTCCACCTACAAGCAGGACGGCGTGGGCGGCCTGCGCGGTGGATACGAGTACAGCCGCAGCGCCAACCCCACGCGCACCGCCCTGGAGGAGAACCTCGCCGCGATCGAGGGCGGCCGGCGCGGCCTCGCCTTCGCGTCCGGGCTCGCGGCGGAGGACTGCCTGCTGCGGACGCTGCTGCGGCCCGGGGACCACGTGGTGATCCCGAACGACGCGTACGGCGGCACCTTCCGGCTCTTCGCCAAGGTCGTCGAGCGGTGGGGCGTGGACTTCTCGGTGGCGAACACCTCCGACCCGGCGGCGGTGCGGGCGTCGGTCACCGACCGCACGAAGGTGATCTGGGTCGAGACGCCGTCGAACCCGCTGCTCGGCATCACCGACATCGCGGCCGTCGCGGACATCGCGCGCACGGCGGGCGCGAAGCTCGTCGTCGACAACACCTTCGCCAGCCCGTATCTGCAGCAGCCGATCGCGCTCGGCGCGGACGTCGTCGTGCACTCGCTGACCAAGTACATGGGCGGTCACTCGGACGTCGTCGGCGGCGGGCTGATCGCCGCCGACGCCGAGCTGGGCGAGGAGCTGGCGTACCACCAGAACGCGATGGGTGCGGTCGCCGGGCCGTTCGACGCGTGGCTGGTGCTGCGCGGCATCAAGACCCTGCCGGTCCGGATGGACCGGCACAGCGAGAACGCGACACGGGTCGCGGAGATGCTGACCCAGCACGCGAAGGTCACCGAGGTTCTCTACCCGGGCCTGCCCGAGCACCCGGGGCACGAGATCGCGGCGAAGCAGATGCGGGCGTTCGGCGGCATGGTGTCGTTCCGTGTGCAGGGCGGCGAGCAGGCGGCGGTGGAGGTCTGCAACCGGGCGAAGCTCTTCACGCTGGGTGAGTCGCTGGGCGGTGTGGAGTCGCTGATCGAGCACCCGGGCCGGATGACGCACGCGTCGGTCGTGGGCTCCGCGCTGGAGGTGCCGGCGGACCTGGTCCGGCTGTCCGTGGGCATCGAGGCGGTCGACGACCTGCTGGCGGATCTGCAGCAGGCCCTGGGCTGACCGTCGGCCCGACGGCCCCACGTCCCGTCAGGTCCCCGGTGCGCGTGCGTGCACCGGGGACCTGCCGCGTCGGGGAACTGATGCGCTCCGCGCAGGGACGGGTCAGACGGCGGCCTTCTCGTCCTGGAGGGATTCGCGGATCATCTGCCGAAGCTCGGGGCTGTCGGCGTGCTCGTGGACGGATACGGCGTGCTCCGCGGCCGCCCGTACGACTTCCTCCTCCTCACCGCTGATGGTGAGGGTGCATCCGGAGACGCTCGGGGTGTTACGGCAGTCGGCGACTTTCCTGGTCATGACGGCCTCCTGGGCTCTCGCATGTGCCGCTCGTACCAGGATAGATCCGCACGAGTCCGTCGCTACCGGCCTCTGTCACCAGCCTTCGAGGGGCGGCGTCGTCTCCGACGGGGGCACCGCCCACGGCTCCGTCGCCGCCGCCCACACCGTGCACGCGATCATCGCCGCGATCAGCAGCAGGAGCCACGCCCTGCGTGTGATCCGCGAGCGGCGCAGCATCCGCGCGCCGAGGGCGGCCGCGCGGGGGCCGAGGTCCGCGGGCACCACCGGGTGGGGGGTGTCCATCATCCGCCGGACCTCGTCCTCCTTGCGCCGGGGGCCGTTCACGACGCCGCCCGCAGTACGGCCCGGCGCGGAGGGCGCGGGGCGCTGCGCATGGTGGAGACGGCCCGGTTGCAGATGGCCCGCACCCGGTCCGCCGGTAGTCCGATGATCGCTGCCGTCTGCTCCTCCGCGACGCCCTCGTACAGGCGCAGTACGAGGATGAGACGTTCCTGCGGGGAGAGGCGGTCCAGCACTCCGCCGCGCACCCGGTGGTAGCGCCAGGCGCTGCGGGCGAAGCGGACGGCCAGCTCCTGGCGGGTCCGGTTGTACGGGTCCTCGCCCCGCAGCCGGTCCCACTCCGCGTACGTACGGGCCAGGGCGCCGGTCAGCAGCCGTTGGGCCTGCGGGTTGGCGGTGGCGGGCTCGGCGGTGAGGAGCGTCGCCGCGTGCAGCAGCCGGCCGGCCGCGCCCGCCACGAAGGCCTGGAACTCCTGGGCACGGCAGCGGTCCATGGCTGAATTCCGCTCGCTCACGTCCTCATTAGGGCCAGACGACGGCCCGGGGTCAAGAGGTCGGAGGCGTATCCGTCTCACCGGCGCCGAGGCCGGCCGCCCGGGCGGAGAGCGAGTCGTTGAAACGGGTGAGCAGGCTGCAGAACGATTCCCGTTCGCTCTCCGTCCAGCCGTCCGTGACCTGGGCCATCAGCTCGCGGCGCGAGTCGCGGACCTCCTGGAGCCGGGCGAGGCCGCGCGGGGACAGCTGGAGCACGACGGCGCGGCCGTCCTCCGGGTGCGAGGTGCGTTTGACCAGGCCGCTGTCGACCAGCGGCGCCACCTGCCGGGTCACGGTCGAGGAGTCGATACCCATCCCGGCGGCCAGTGCCTTGACGCCCATGGGGCCTTCGAGGTCGAGGCGGTTGAGGAGCAGGTACGCGGCACGGTCCATGGAGTTGCGGACCTGGCCGACTCCGCCGAGCCGTGTCTGTTCCGCGCGGCGGGCGAACAGGGCCACCTGGTGCTGAAGGGCATCGAGGAGACCGGGGCCGCCGGGCGGTTCGGAGGAGGGGGTCCCCCGAGAGGCAGACGCAGTGGTCGTCATGTCCTGAGAAGTGGGCATGGCTGCGGGGGCTCTCTTGTGCGGTGGTCGGTTGGTGGGGGACAGAGTACGCGGCCCCGGGGCCATGCGTACCTGCGCTGCACAATCCCGTGCGGGCCCTCGTTCCGGCGGCGGCGCGGGGCATCGTCACAGGGGGCGTGGCCCGCGATGCGGACGCCACGGCTCCAGGGCGCCCGGACTGTCAGACTTGGCAGCATGAGCTTCCGTACGCCCGAGATTCTTCCTTCCGTGATCCTCGACGACGTCCGGGGGGCGCAGAAGATGCTGTCCGGCGTCGCCAGAGTCACGCCGATGGAGGGCAGCAGGCATCTGTCGCAGCTGGTGGGGGCGCCGGTCCACCTCAAGTGCGAGAACCTGCAGCGCACCGGGTCGTTCAAGCTGCGCGGCGCGTACGTGCGGATCGCCGGCCTGCGGCCCGAGGAGCGGGCGGCGGGGGTCGTCGCCGCGTCCGCCGGCAACCACGCGCAGGGGGTGGCGCTGGCGTCGTCGCTGCTGGGCGTGCACTCCACGGTCTTCATGCCCGTCGGCGCCCCGCTGCCGAAGGTCGCCGCGACCAGGGAGTACGGGGCCGACGTCCGGCTGCACGGGCAGGTGGTGGACGAGACGCTGGCCGCCGCGGAGGACTACGCGCGCGAGACGGGCGCCGTGCTCATCCACCCCTTCGACCATCCGGACATCATCGCCGGGCAGGGCACGGTGGGCCTGGAGATCCTCGAGCAGTGCCCCGAGGTGCGGACGATCGTGGTCGGGATCGGCGGTGGCGGGCTGGCGGCCGGCATCGCGGTCGCGGTGAAGGCGCTGCGCCCCGATGTGAAGGTGATCGGTGTGCAGGCGGAGGGTGCTGCCGCGTATCCGCCGTCGCTGGCGGCGGGGCGTCCGGTGTCGATCCGGCAGCCGTCGACGATGGCGGACGGCATCAAGGTGGGTCGCCCCGGTGATGTGCCCTTCAAAATCATTGGCGATCTTGTGGACGAGGTCCGTACGGTCTCGGAGGACGCGCTCTCGAGCGCGCTGCTGCTCTGCCTCGAGCGGGCGAAGATGGTGGTCGAGCCGGCGGGGGCGAGCACGGTGGCGGCGCTGCTGAGCGATCCGAGGTCCTTCGAGGGCCCGGTCGTCGCGCTGCTCTCGGGCGGCAACGTGGACCCACTGCTGATGCAGCGCATCCTGCGGCACGGCATGGCCGCGGCGGGCCGGTACCTGTCGCTCCGGCTGCGCCTGACGGACCGGCCGGGGGCGCTGGCCGGTCTTCTCGGGCTGTTGTCAGTGGCGGATGCCAATGTTCTCGATGTGAGTCATGTACGGACGGACCCCCGGCTCGGGCTCACGGAGGTGGAGGTGGAGCTGCACCTGGAGACCAAGGGGCCCGAGCACTGCGAAGCGGTCGCGGCGACGCTTCGCGCCGAGGGTTACACGGTCATGGGCTGAGCACTTCCGCGGTCCCGTCGGGGAAGAAGCGGAAGGCCGAAATCCATATCGCGATACCCATCGCGGACCCGTCGCGGAGCCGACGCGACACATCTTGAGAAACCGCTTGAGCAACGCGATGTATCGCGTTACGGTGAGCGTCCTGTCATGCTCCGCCGGGCGCGGGCCGCGCATCAAGTCTTTCGCTGCCTTTCGTCGCTTGCGTCATCTTTCGTACGGAACCATCTGTTCACCTGTCACCTTGGGAGAGCCCTATGCCAGGCGCCATCTACGCCGAGGGTCTTGTGAAGACCTTCGGCGATGTACGGGCACTGGACGGCGTCGATCTCGACGTCCCCGAAGGCACGGTCCTGGGACTTCTCGGCCCCAACGGCGCCGGCAAGACCACGACCGTGCGTGTACTGACCACGCTGCTCCAGCCCGACAGCGGCTCCGCCGTCGTCGCCGGCATCGATGTGCTCAAGCACCCCAACGAGGTGCGCAGGTCCATCGGCCTCTCCGGACAGTTCGCCGCCGTCGACGAGTACCTGACGGGCCGTGAGAACCTCCAGATGGTCGGGCAGCTCTACCAGTTGAGCGCCCGCGACGCGAAGGCGCGAGCACTCCAGCTCCTCGAGCGCTTCAACCTGGCCGACGCCGCCGACCGTCCCGCCAAGACGTACTCCGGCGGTATGCGCCGCAGGCTCGACCTGGCCGCGGCCCTGGTCGTCTCGCCGCCCGTGATGTTCATGGACGAGCCGACGACCGGTCTCGACCCGCGCAACCGGCAGCAGTTGTGGGAGGTCATCCAGGAACTCGTCGGCGGCGGTACGACCCTGCTGCTGACCACGCAGTACCTGGAGGAGGCCGACCACCTCGCCGACGACATCTGCGTCGTCGACCACGGCAAGGTCATCGCCCGCGGCACCTCCGACCAGCTCAAGGCCCGCACCGGCGGCGAGCGCGTCGAGGTCGTCGTGCACGAGCGCGAGCAGATCGACCCCGCCCGGGAGGTCCTCGCCTCCTACGGCAAGGGCGACGTCGCGATCGCCGAGCACACCCGCAAGCTCACCGTCCCGGTCACCGGCGGCGCCAAGCTGCTCGCCGAGGTCATCCGCGACCTCGACGCCCGTGGCGTGGAGATCGACGACATCGGTCTGCGCCGCCCCACCCTCGACGACGTCTTCATCTCGCTGACCGGTCACGCGGCGGAGGTCGTCGGCGAGGGGGAGGGCGTCATCGCCAAGCCCGTCCATGGCAGGAAGTCCAGGAAGGAGACCGCGGAGTGAGTCTCAAGGTCGAAGCCGCCGCGATCACGGCCCCTAAGCCCCGCGGGGGCGTAGGGCAGTCGCTGAACGACTCGCTCGTGGTCGCCAAGCGCAACCTGATCCGGATGACCCGGATCCCAGAAATGATCATCTTCGGGATGATTCAGCCGGTCATGTTCGTGGTGCTGTTCAGCTACATCTTCGGCGGCTCCATGCAGATCGGGAGTTCCACCTCGCCGGAGGTCTACCGCGAGTTCCTGATGGCCGGCATCTTCGCCCAGACCGTCACCTTCGCCACGGCGGGCGCGGGCGCGGGCATCGCCGACGACATGCACAAGGGCCTCATCGACCGCTTCAGGTCGCTGCCCATGGCGCGCGGTGCAGTGCTCACCGGCCGGACGCTTGCCGACCTCGTACAGACGGCGCTCACCATCGTCGTACTCGTCATTGTCGCCCTGCTGGTGGGCTGGCGGGTCCATGAGGGCGTCCCTAAGGCACTGGGCGCGTTCGCCCTGCTGCTTCTGCTCGGGTACGCCTTCTCCTGGATCGGCGCGCTGATCGGTTTGACGGTGCGAACGCCGGAGGCAGCCACGTCCGGTGGACTGATCTGGCTCTTCCCGGTCACGTTCATCTCGAACGCGTTCGTAGACTCCAGCAAGCTCACGCCATGGCTGCAGCACATCGCCGAGTGGAACCCATTCAGTGCCACCGTCCAGGCCTGCCGCGAGCTGTTTGGGAACCCGGGCGTCTCGCCGTCGGATGCCTGGCCGATGCAGCACCCAGTGCTGGCGTCGGTCATTTGGTCCGTACTGATCACCGTGGTCTTCCGTACGCTCGCGGTCCGCAAGTACCGCTCGGCGACAGTCTGATCCTTCGGACAGAGGCTGGACCGCGTCATCATGGGTTCCAATTAGCCAGCGCCCAGCTAGCCGAAGAGGGTCTCCAGACGATTACGGAGACCCTCTTCAGGATAAGGGGATTAGCAGAAGGTAATGTATGGAGATGAAGCCTGCCACGTCATGCGTCCATTGACCGTGGCGGCGGTCCATGTCTGAACCGTCGCGCAGTTCGGCCTAGTGGTGGATACCCTTACAGTGCCGGCGTAGGTGTTTATGCACTTCGATGCGAGCGTCACATCGGGCCCCATCGGGTGAACCTGATTGATGTACACGCAGAGTTTGCTCAGCGCGTTAGGGCCATACAGCGTGGCTTCGCCGTAGATGTTGCTGCCGGACTGCCACGGCGTCTTGACCGAACCCGACGCCTGTGCCGCCGCTTCAGCGGTGAACGCGCTACCCAGAACCAGAGTTGCTGCCGCAACTCCCATTCCGAGAACTTTACTTGCCTTCATCGACAATCGACTCCATAACCAGCCGCCATGATTCGGCTTCTAGTGGCCACCTGAGACTTCAGTCAGGCGTCATGCTAGCCGCTTGCGCTCAAGCGGACGCGGGGGTTTCCGGCCCATGCCATGGCGCATTTTTGCAGCTTGCCTCAGTGAACGCTTCTCATCCTGAGCTCCAGGCGATCTCGATGGCGTGAACGGCGGCGACCGTGCGGCCGATGCGGTTGGTGCTGCAGCGGGCTTTGCGGAGGATCCGCCATTGCTTGAGGCGCGCAAAGGCACGTTCGCCCGGCGCCCGCAGCCGGGCGTGGTCCCGGTTGAACTGGGCGTACTTCTCGGGAAGGTCTCGGCCGTAGTAGGGGGTGCGGACGGTGGCTCCGGCTCCGCGGTAGGCCCGGTCGGCAAGGACGAGGAGCTGACGGGACAGACAGGCTTGGATCACACCGTGTGCGCGGGCTGCGGTCAGGTCGTGCGTGCGGCCGGGCAACGCTCGCGAGAACCACAGCGGTGTCCCGTCCGGCGCGGCCACGACCTGCACGTTCATCCCGTGACGGCGGTGCTTCATCGAGTAGTACGGCTCGTCCGCCGCGATGCGGTCGGTGGCGATCAGGGTGCCGTCGAGGATGACGAACCCCTCCGGCGGCAACTCGCGCAGGGCCTCGTGCAGGCTCGGGGCGCGCTCGGCGAGGATGTCGACCGTTTCGCTCACGTAGCGGCCGGCGGTCGCGGTGGAGACGCCGAACCCCGCTGCGACCTGGGCCAGAGTCTCGTTCTTGCGCAGGTGCACCAGGACAAGCAGGGCCTGCCGGAAGCAGCCCAGCCTGCGCCAGCGGGAGTTCAGCTCACACCTTCGGGCGTAGATGAGCCAGGAAACGTGCTCCACGACCTCGTGCGGGACGTCGAGCATGGCACGATGCGGGACCAACAGGGCTCCTGTGTCGAGACGTTGGCGAGTGAGATCACCAGCCGAAACGACCAGGAGCCCTGCCGCGTTACGGCCCCCGACCGCCAGCCGTCATCACCCGCGAACCACAGGATGAGAAGCGTTCAGTGAGGCCTTCTGGTTGTCGCTTGTCGCTTCAAGGCGTCGGAGGCATGGCCCATGCAGCACCCGATCCTGGCCTCGGTGCTGTGGTCGGTGCTGATCCTGCTGGTCTTCCGGACCCTGGCGGTCCGCAAGTACCGTTCGGCCATTGCCTGATCCGCGCGCGGAAGAGGTCGGACCGTCAAGCGGTCCGGCCCCTTTTTCGGCCGTGAGGTCGGTTCTTCGTCATTTCTCGGCAAGATCGGGTCGCGCAGACGTTCGTACGAGAGCCTGCTTCAGGCGCCGGACCGCGTCGGGCCACCGCCGCGGAGCCACCGGCGACGGCATCCTCGCGATCGATCGGAGCGAAGCATTGGCCGCAGGTCTCGCCCACAGACGAACCGTCCGAGCACGCGTCACCGCGCTGTTCGCCGTCCTCACCGCTGCGGGAGCGCTGGTGACGGCCGCCCCCGACCGGGCGGCGGCCGCCGACGCGGTCGCCTCCGCCCGGGTCCCCGCGATCGACCTTCCGGGAGCGGCCGGCACGTCCCGTGCGGAGGCCGAGAAGAACCTGCTCCGGTACTGGACGCCGGAGCGGATCGCGGAGGCGGTGGCGAACGGCGACCGCCGCGCCGCCCCCGTGAAGAGCGGCGGTCCCACGGCCGCGCAGGCCCTCGCACCGGTCGAGGGGCCCGTCCTGGAGCCGGTCGGCAAGGTCCTGTTCACCTACGAGAGCGGGTCACCGGGGTCGTGCACGGGCACGCTGGTCAACACCCCTTCCGGCCGTCTGGTGGTCACGGCGGGCCACTGCATCGAGGAAGGCGGGCCCGAGGGCGAGTGGCACCGGAACATCGCCTTCGTCCCGGGCCACGGCGGGCCCGAGGAACTCGGCGTGTTCACCGCCGCCAACGTCGCGGCCGACGGTCTGTGGGCCAGTGACGCGGACGAGCGGTACGACGTCGGCCTCATACAGCTGAACGACAACGCCGCCGGGGAGTCGGCCGCCGACGTGGCCGGTGCCTTCGACATCCGCACCACCCCCAGCACCACGGCGGACGTGCACATCGTCGGCTACCCCGCCGCCGGCGGCCACGACGGGAACCACCAGGAGCACTGCGAGGACATCACCGAGCCGACTCCGCCTCCCCGTGAGCTGATCATGGCCGAATGCCCGAACATGTACGAGGGGTCCAGTGGTGGACCCTGGCTGTACGAGTTCGACCCGGTCGAGGAGGTGGGTGACATCTACGGAGTGAACGGGATCTTCGACGGACGGTTCGTCGCCACGCCGAAGTTCACCAGCCGGACCCTCCAGCACGTCGCCTGGATGGAGATGGCCGCCTCCCAGGCATGAATGGCGCTGCGCCGGGGACCGGGCGCGAGCGGTCGGTGGAGGGGAAGCCGGGGGACCGGGCCGGGGAGAGGAGTGACGGCCATGCAGGAGGAGCCGCCCCCGAGGGGCCGCAGGCCCCGCCGGAAACGGACGACGGCCGCAGCGGCGTCCGATCCCACCGGCCACTGGACGCCCGAACGGATCGCGGCCGCTCCCGGCGCCGCCTACCCCGGGACCGCTCCCCTCCGGCAGGCCGCTCCGGAGCAGCCGCGCCTGCTCGACACGGCTGCCGGTGTGCCGCCCGGGCCGCCCCCGGGGGACCGGCCCGCGTTCTGGCTGGCGCACGTCGCAGAGCAGGACCACGCGGCGGTCCGCCGGGGGCTGCTGCTGCTCCTGGCGGCGGCACTGGGTCCGGACGCCGGCGACCCGGTCGTCGACGCCGGACGCTGCGAGGAGTGCGGCGTTCCGCACGGCTGCAGCGCCGTCGGCTCGCGCAGCGGCGACCGCCGGGTGTACTTCGGCAGCGCGGCAATGGGCGGGGCGGTGGTCCACGCCCTGGGCCGCACACCCGTCGGCGTCGGCCTGGCGCGCTGTGACGGGTCCGAAGAGGAGGCCGCCCATCGGGCCCGGGCCGCTG
The DNA here is from genome assembly GCF_025854275.1 of Streptomyces peucetius. Lineage (NCBI taxonomy): Bacteria > Bacillati > Actinomycetota > Actinomycetes > Kitasatosporales > Streptomycetaceae > Streptomyces > Streptomyces peucetius. Next base: position 5,019,933 of record NZ_CP107567.1, read on the forward strand.
CCAGGCGTGCCGCCTGGCAGCAGGCGGCACCCCGTGGAAGGTGCGGACCGCGCGGGCGGACCGGGGAGGACGTCACCCACGATCTGGCGTACATCGCCGTACCGGATCATCTCCGGGCCGCCGCCGTCTGGCAGCGGCCCGGGGACACGGCGCCGGAGTGACGCATGCGGCCCCACGCGGAAGGGGCCGGACCGCGTGACGCGGTCCGGCCCCCTTCCGCCGGTTCTGTCTGCTGCGGCTCTGCTGCGGCTCAGCCGGAGTAGGGCTTGGCCGCGAGGATCTTCACCGAGGCCGTCTTGCCGTTCGGCAGCTCGTACTCCGCGTCCTCACCGACCTTCTTGCCGTTCACGCCGACGCCCAGCGGCGACTGCGGCGAGTACGTCTCGATGTCCGTGCTCGCGTACTCGCGGGACGCCATCAGGAACGTCAGGGTGTCGTCCTCGTCGCCGTCGAACGCGATGGTGACGACCATGCCGGGCTCGACGACGCCGTCGTCCGCCGGGGCCTCGCCGACCTTCGCGTTGTCCAGGAGCTGGGTCAGCTGGCGCACACGGAGCTCCTGCTTGCCCTGCTCCTCCTTGGCCGCGTGGTACCCGCCGTTCTCCCGCAGGTCGCCCTCCTCACGCGCAGCCTCGATCTTCTTGGCGATCTCGGTGCGCGCGGGACCAGACAGATACTCCAGCTCGGCCTTGAGCTGGTTGTACGCCTCCTGGGTCAGCCAGGTGACGTTGTCGCTGGTCTGGGTCACAGGTGCTCCTCGTAGGTACTGGGAATACAAAGCATCGCCCTACCAAGAAGGATGTTCCTCCCTGGGCGGGCGAAACCACGAGCCTAACAATTCCGGCGCGAAAGGGGGAGGACGAAACCCGGCGGGGACGGAGAATCCCGGTTCAGCGCGGCGTGCCCGGTGTCACGCGGCGCCGCAGCCCATCAGTTCTGCCGCCGTGGCCTGCCGGGTCGTACGGATCGTCACGACCTCGTCGAGGCGGCTCTCGCCCGCGTGGCCGATCCGCACGTCCAGCCGGCCCACCTCGCCGCCGTCCTCCGCGAGGGCCCGCAGCGTGCAGCTGCCGGTGGCCTGTTCGTCCTTGCGCACCTCGAGATGCACCTGGACCTCGTCGGCGCCCTCCGTCACATCGAACTTGATCACTTCGGCGCTGATCTCGGTTCCCGCGACGTAGTCGTAGCCGAACCAGCCGACGACGGCGAGCATGCCGGCACCGAGCACGGCGCCCACGGACCGCAGCGTGCGGTCCGCGCGTTCGTCCGCGGACCGCCCGTAGCGCCCCTGGGGGAGCTTGTCGCCGGCAACCGCCATGATCGTTCCTTTCGAGCGCCGGAGGCAGGAATTTTCCCCCCACCGATTCCGTCACTATAGAAGTTGCACGACGCGACTATTCATTGAGGATCGAGTCTTGACTGAGCAGCTGCGACTGATGGCCGTGCACGCCCACCCCGACGACGAGTCGAGCAAGGGCGCGGCGACGATGGCCAAGTATGTGTCCGAGGGGGTGGACGTGCTGGTCGTGACCTGCACCGGGGGCGAGCGCGGCTCCATTCTCAATCCCAAGCTCCAGGGTGACGCGTACATCGAGGAGAACATCCACGAGGTCCGCAGGAAGGAGATGGACGAAGCCCGCGAGATCCTGGGCGTCAAGCAGGAGTGGCTCGGCTTCGTCGACTCCGGCCTGCCCGAGGGCGACCCGCTGCCGCCGCTCCCGCAGGGCTGCTTCGCCCTCGAGGACATCGACAAGGCGGCCGGCGAGCTGGTGCGCAAGATCCGTGCCTTCCGTCCGCAGGTGATCACGACCTACGACGAGAACGGCGGCTACCCGCACCCCGACCACATCATGACCCACAAGATCACGATGGTGGCGTTCGACGGAGCGGGCGACGCGGAGAAGTTCCCCGAGTCCGAGTACGGGCAGGTCTTCCGGCCCCAGAAGCTCTACTACAACCAGGGATTCAACCGGCCCCGCACCGTCGCCCTCCACGAGGCACTGCTGGAGCGCGGCCTGGAGTCCCCCTACGGCGAGTGGCTGGAGCGCTGGAAGGAGTTCCAGCGCGAGGAGCGAACGCTGACCACGCACGTGCCCTGCGCCGACTTCTTCGAGACCCGCGACCGTGCGCTGATCGCGCATGCCACGCAGATCGACCCCGAGGGCGGCTGGTTCCGCGTCCCGATGGAGATCCAGAAGGAGGTCTGGCCGACCGAGGAGTACGAGCTGGCCAGGTCACTCGTGGACACCTCCCTCCCCGAGGACGACCTCTTCGCGGGCATCCGGGACAATGCCTGACATGAGCGCAAGCGCACACCTCGCAATGACTCACATGGCCACCCTCGCCAAGGAGCTCGACGAGAACAAGGTCACCCCGGGTGTCCTGGGGTTCCTCGTCTTCGCGGCGCTGGCGGTGGGTGTGTGGGCCCTGATGAAGTCCATGAACCGCCACATGGGCCGCGTGAACTTCGAGGAGGAGCCGGAGCCGGACACCGCCGGTGCCTCGAGGAAGCAGACCGGGGGTTCGGCGGCCTGACGGGCCCGACGGACTTCGCACCAGCGTGACTCCACGGCACCGCCCGGTGCCGTGGAGTCACGCCGTGTGCCGTTCGGACCGCGGATCCTCGCCGGGCACGACGGCGTAGCCGGGCACGGACGGCCAGCGCACCGTGAGGACCACCGACTCCTCCTCCGCGGCCCATGAGTGGTCGGTCCCGCGGCCCCACACCACGTAGTCCCCCTGCTCCGTCAGCAGGACGTCCCGGCCGGGGAGCCGGACCCGGAAGCGGCCGCTGATCAGGACGAGCAGCGCCGTCCGCAGCTCGCCCGTCACCCACCGCGCACGTTCCTCACCCGCCGGGTGGACGCCCCACTTGATCTCCACGGCTTCGCTGTGCCGCGGATCGCCGGCGTCCTTGAAGTGCCCCAGCAGCCAACCCCGGTCCAGCGCGGCGTCCTTGCCCGCGTTGCCCGTGTACACGCCGTCGTCCGCGTCGCCGTCCTCCATGCGCGGGACGCCACCGCCGAGGTGGCGGAGTGGGTGGGCACGTCACATCACCGCCACTCCCATGACCTCCCGCGCGTGCCGGTCCGGGACCAGGTTCAGGTGCCAGGCCTGCCAGCCGTCCTCCAGGCGGACACCGCGTTCCAGCATCACCGCCAGCGTCTCCGCGCAGTCCTCCAGCTTGGTGTCGCGCGACGCGTGGCGGGCGCTCATCAGCCGGGACAGCTCCTCCTGGGCCACCACCGTGCCGACCTCGATGCCGCCCGGGGAGGCGTACGGGAGGAGGGTGCAGCGCAGGAAGCGGGCCCAGTCGGCACCGCGTTCGTCGCCGTACGAGGTGAACAGGGCCGCCGCCGTGTCGCACAGTTCCAGCGCCTGCGGGGCCCGGTTGTTGCCGGCGTCGATCATCGCCAGTTCCAGGCAGGTCCACGCCTCGCCGTGCGCGACGCCGATGCGGGCGAAGTCGGCGCGGGCGTCGACGAGGAGCTGGCGGGCGAAGCCCGAGTTGCGCAGGCTGCCCGTGCGGGCCGCGAGCTGGTCGCGGGTGGCGCGGCCGGAGTGGTGGCGGGCGCAGGCCAGCCCGTACACGTCCCGCATGCGGGAGAACATCGTGCGGGCGCGCTCCAGTTCGCGTACCGCCTGATCGCGGTCGCCGGACTCCTCCAGCGCCTGGCCCAGGTAGTACAGCGTCCACGCCTCACCGCGCGCGTCCTCGTTGTCGCGGTGCCGGGTGAGGGCGTCGCGCAGGCCGTCCACCGCGGGGGCCGGGTCGCCGTCGACCAGCCTGGCCCGGGCCAGCTGGGTCAGCGCCCACGCCTCGCCGCGGCCGTCACCGGTGCGGCCGTACAGGTCGAGCGCGTCCCGCAGGGACGACTCCGCGCCGGGCACGTCGCCCATGCGCAGACCCACCTGACCCCGGTGGTACAGCGTCCACGCCTCGCCGTGCAGGGACTCGCCCTCCCGGTGCAGCGCCAGCGCCGCCTCCAGCAGTTTCAGCGCCTCCGCGAGGTTCGCCCGGTCGCGTTCCACGGCGGCGAGGGCGTGCAGCGACCAGGCGCGGTCCTCGGCCTGACCGGGCGAGGACTGGAGCTGGATCGCCTCGTGCAGCTTGGCCGCGGCCTCGGTCAGGTTGCCCTGGTGGTGCAGCGTGATGCCCAGCGAGCACAGCGCGAGCGCCGTGCCCGCGTCCTGCTGCGCCTCCCGGTACAGGCCCACGACCGACGACAGCGTCGTACGGGCCGTGTCCAGCTCACCGAGCTGCCGTGCGGCGATACCCGTACGCCAGCGGACCGAGCGCTCCATCAGCCCCTGGTCGAGGCCTTGCGTCAGCTCACTGATCTCGCCCAGCCGGTAGAGGTCGCCGCGCAGCAGGCAGTAGTCGCACAGCGCGCCCAGCAGCCCGAGCACGGCCTGCTGGTCCACGCCCTCCGCGTGGCGCAGCGCCGAGGTGATGAAGCTCGACTCGTCGTCCAGCCAGCGCAGCGCCGCGTCGAGCGAGGGGAAGCCGTACGCGCCGAACTGACCGGCGCGTGTCGACATCTTGCCGTCGACCATGCGGATCACCGCGCCCGCCAGCTCCGCGTAGTTGCGGATCAGCCGCTCCTGCGCGGCCGCGCGGTCCGCGGCGTCCTCCTCCTCCAGGAGCCGGGCCCGTGCGAAGGCCCGTACCACGTCGTGCAGCCGGAAGCGCTCGGATCGCACATGGTCGACCAGACCGGCCTGCGCGAGCTCCGCCAGCAGCCGCTTCGCCTCCTGCTCGTCCGTCGCCAGCAGCGCCGCCGCGGCCGCGGGGCCGAGCGACGCCCGCCCCACCAGCGCCAGCCGGCGCAGCAGCCGCCGGGCCTGCTCTGACTGGTCGGTGTAGCGCAGCCACAGCGCCCGCTCGACCGGTTCGACCGGCCCGTACGCCCCGAGGTCCGCCGCCAGGCGGTCCGCGGAGCGCTCACCGAGCGCGGAGCCCGCGATCCGCAGCGCCAGCGGTAGTCCGCCGCACAGGTCCCGTACGGTGCCGGTCGACCGGGCGTCGTACGGCTTTGCCACCGGGTGCGGCGCGGCGGCCCTCAGCAGCTCCTCCGCACCCGCCTCGTCGAGCGCCTCGACCGGCAGCTGGTGGACCTGCGCCGGGAAGCCGTCGGGCAGGTCCAGCGGCGCGCGGGCGGTCACCAGCACCAGGCTGTCCGACCGCTCGGGGACCAGCGCGCGCACCTGCTCCGGGTCGCTCGCGTCGTCGAGTACCACCGTCACCGGCAGTCCGGTCAGATGCTGGTGGTACAGCTCGCCCAGCCGCCGCGCCTGCTGCTCCGCGGACGACCGCTCCCTGAAGAGCAGCTGCTCGCGCGGCGCGCCCAGCCGGTTCAGCAGATGCAGCAGCGCGTCACGGGTGGGCAGCGGCTGCTCGCCCCCGCCCCGCAGATCGACCACGCACGCGCCGCGGAACAGGTCCTTCAGCTGGTGTGCGGCACGCACCGCGAGTGTCGTGCGCCCCGAACCGGGGTCGCCGTGGAGCACGACCACGACCGGGCGGGTCCGCGTCGACGCGCGGGCCGCGTTCACCCACTGGGTGATCCGCGCCATCTCCTCGCGCCGGCCGGCGAACGGCCCTGCGGCCTCCGGCAGATGGCCGAACGACTGCTCCAGCACCGACCTGCGCCGGGCGGCGGCCGACCGGTCCGCGCCGCGCAACTGCGGCGCGGCGGCGGCCTTCTTGGCGGTGGCCGGCCGTGTCGAGGAGGCCAGCATCCGCTGCTGGTCCAGGAAGGGGCGGATGCCCCGTACCTCCAGGGCCGTCAGCCACTGCAGCCGCAGCTGCTCCGCGCCGCCCGGCTGCGCGAGCGCCCCTGCCCTGCGGTGCGCGGCGGGCCAGTGCGAGGCGGTCACTTTGGCGACGGTCGTGGCGGCCCCGGCGACGGCGACGGCCGCACCGGCGCCGACGGCGGTGCCCGTCGCCGTACCGAGCGCGACGTCCGCACCGAACGCGGCCACGGCCGCGACGGCGGTGACCAGGGCGGGCGCCCCGATGTGCCGACGGCTGAACCGCTCGGACAGCGGCAGTGCCCCGGCCTCGATCTCCGCCAGCGCCTGCTCGTACGCGGCGTACTCCTCGCCCGCGCTCGCCGCCATGGTGTCCAGGGCGGCCCGGCCGCGTGCCAGCAGCGTCCCCGCGTCGGCGCCCGCGCCCGTGCGCCGCACCTCCTCCTCCACCGCCCGTGCCAACAGCCGCTCCGCCTCAGCCCGGTGGCCGTCCCGCATGCGTGTCCCCCGTCCCCGTGGAAAGCCCGGATGCTGAGTCGCTACCCAGATGTCGCGCCGTCAAGTGCGGGGGCTCGGGGAGGATGTGCGCGAGGTTCCGGGGGAAGGTCGGGGCTGCTCGGGGGAGGCCGTGACCGGTCTCGACCCGGCGAAGGGAGTCACTGCCTCCACCGCGCCGGTGAGCAGACCCCGTCGCGGTGGATGCGGGCCACCGGAGCGAGGAGGTACGTGTGACCCAGCGGGACGCCGATCACTGTGTGTTTGCTCGACACCGTGCAAGGGACTGGTCTTCGCGGCAAGGCGGACGCGGTCCTTCCCGGCTCGGGTCGGGTCAGCGCCGAGGGGGACGGCGTCGCCAAGCAGCTCCCCGATACGGAGTGCGAGGTCGAGAAGCCATCAGTCGTTCTGGGGTTCGGCGGCTCAAGGTGCCGGCTGCCCATCTGTGCGCCCGCCTCCGTGGCGCGCAGGCAGGGGCCACCGCGTGTGCGCGAGGATGGAGGTATGGCGAACCGACTTGCGCAGGCCACGTCCCCCTACCTCCTCCAGCACGCCGACAACCCGGTCGACTGGTGGGAGTGGGAGCCCGAGGCGTTCGAGGAGGCGCGGCGGCGCGATGTGCCGGTGTTCCTGAGCGTCGGGTACAGCTCCTGCCATTGGTGTCATGTCCTCGCTCACGAAAGCTTCGAGGACGCCGAGACCGCCGCGTACATGAACGATCACTTCGTCAACATCAAGGTCGACCGCGAGGAGCGGCCGGACGTCGACGCCGTCTACATGGAGGCGGTGCAGGCGGCGACCGGGCAGGGCGGCTGGCCCATGTCCGTGTTCATGAACGCCGAAGGGGAGCCGTTCTACTTCGGTACGTACTTCCCGCCCGAGCCGCGCCACGGCATGCCGTCGTTCCGGCAGGTGCTGGAGGGGGTCGGCGCGGCGTGGACCGACCGGCGGGAGGAGGTCGGCGAGGTCGCGCAGCGGATCACCTCGGACCTCGCCGGGCGCTCGCTCGCGTTCGGCGGCGACGGCGTGCCCGGCGAGGACGAGCTCGCGCAGGCGCTGCTCGGGCTGACCCGGGACTACGACGAGCGGCACAAGGGGTTCGGAGGGGCGCCGAAGTTCCCGCCGTCGATGGTCCTGGAGTTCCTGCTGCGCCACCACGCGCGCACCGGGGCCGAGGGCGCGCTGGAGATGGCGGCGGACACCTGCGCGGCGATGGCCAGGGGCGGTCTCTACGACCAGCTCGGCGGAGGGTTCGCCCGCTACTCGGTGGACCGCGAGTGGGTCGTGCCGCACTTCGAGAAGATGCTCTACGACAACGCCCTGCTGTGCCGGGTCTACGCCCACCTGTGGCGGGCCACCGGCAGTGAGCTCGCCAAGCGCGTCGCGCTGGAGACCGCCGACTTCATGGTGCGGGAACTGCGCACGGCCGAGGGCGGATTCGCCTCCGCGCTGGACGCCGACAGCGACACCCCGGAGGGCGGGCACGCCGAGGGCGCCTACTACGTGTGGACGCCCGCGCAGCTGCGCGAGGTCCTCGGCGACGAGGACGCCGCACGGGCGGCCCAGACGTTCGGCGTGACGGAGGAGGGCACCTTCGAGGAGGGCGCCTCCGTGCTGCGGCTGCCGGGCGAGGAGGCGGACCCGGGCATCAGGAGCAGGCTGCTCGCGGCCCGGGAGCAGCGCCCGCGGCCCGGCAGGGACGACAAGATCGTGGCCGCCTGGAACGGACTCGCGATCGCCGCGCTCGCCGAGACCGGGGCGTACTTCGACCGGCCCGATCTGGTCGAACGGGCCGCCGAGGCGGCGGATCTGCTGGTCCGGGTACACATGGACTTCTCGGCCGGCGGCGTACGCCTGGCCCGTACCTCCAAGGACGGCGCGCCCGCCGCGCACGCCGGTGTGCTGGAGGACTACGCGGATGTCGCCGAGGGCTTCCTGGCCCTGGCGGCGGTCGCAGGCGACGGCTCCTGGCTGGAGTTCGCCGGTTTCCTGCTGGACATGGTCATCGACCGGTTCACCGGGGAGGGCGGGGCGCTGTACGACACGGCGCACGACGCGGAGCAGCTGATCCGCCGCCCGCAGGACCCCACGGACAACGCGGCCCCCTCCGGCTGGTCGGCGGCTGCGGGCGCACTGCTGCTGTACGCGGCGCACACGGGCTCCGAGGCGCACCGCAGCGCCGCCGAAGGTGCGCTCGGTGTGGTGAAGGCGCTCGGGCCGCGGGCTCCGCGGTTCATCGGGTGGGGGCTCGCGGTGGCGGAGGCGCTGCTGGACGGGCCGCGCGAGGTGGCGGTCGTCGGCAGGGCGGGCGACCCGGCGGCGCGCCAGCTGCATCTGACGGCACTGATGGGCACCGCCCCGGGCGCGGCGGTCGCGGCCGGGGAGCCGGACAGCGACGAATTCCCGTTGCTGCGGGACCGGCCCTTGGTGAACGGCAGTTCGGCCGCGTACGTCTGCCGCGGTTTCGTGTGCGATTCACCGACCACAAAAGCAACAGAACTTGCCCGGAAACTCACCGTCTGAGACCAGAACGGCTGAATTTATCGGACCGGCACCGGAGGGAAACCCTCCGCCTCTATTGTCCTGAACGCACAAGCGTTGCCGCGCGTACTGGGGAGTGACGCGCGTGGGGGAAGTACGTGCCGCCGGCCAGGGGGGTCCTGCCGCGGCGCAGAGGCAGGGGGGCCTTTTTCATGCTGTTATCGCTGTTCGTCGCTGCCATTTCACTGGCGCTGTTCTGGATGGCGGCGTTCACGCTGTGGTGGCAGATGCACGCCTGGCGCACGCCGGAAACGCTCGCGGCGACCCGTTTCGACCGGCCCGACGGCAGGGGCGTGCTGTCCTTCTCGCTGCTGCTGCCGGCCCGCCACGAGCAGGCGGTGCTCGAGCACACCATCGAGCGGCTGCTGGAATCCAGCCATTCCAACTTCGAGATCATCGTGATCGTCGGCCACGACGATCCGGAGACGGCCGAGGTCGCCGAGCGCGCCGCCGCGCGCGACCCGGTCCGGGTGCGCGTCATCACCGACATCCACGAGACCAAGAACAAACCCAAGGCGCTCAACACCGCGCTGCCGCACTGCCGCGGCGACGTCGTCGGCGTCTTCGACGCGGAGGACCAGGTCCACCCCGAGCTGCTGGCGCACGTCGACCACGCCTTCACCTCCACCGGGGCGGACGTGGTGCAGGGCGGGGTGCAGCTGATCAACTTCCACTCCAGCTGGTACAGCCTCCGCAACTGCCTGGAGTACTTCTTCTGGTTCCGCAGCAGGCTCCATCTGCACGCGCAGAAGGGCTTCATCCCGCTCGGCGGCAACACCGTCTTCGTCCGTACGACGGTGCTGCGCGAGGCCGGCGGCTGGGACCCGGACTGCCTCGCGGAGGACTGCGACCTGGGCGTGCGGCTGTCGTCCGTCGGCAAGAAGGTCGTCGTCGCGTACGACAGCGACATGGTCACCCGGGAGGAGACCCCCGGCACCCTGATGAGCCTGCTCAAGCAGCGCACCCGCTGGAACCAGGGCTTCCTGCAGGTCTACCGCAAGAAGGACTGGAAGCAGCTCCCGGGCCGCGGGCAGCGCATGCTCGCCCGCTACACGCTGATGACGCCGTTCCTGCAGGCGTACTCCGGCGTCGTCATCCCGCTCAACGTCGCGGTCGCGCTCTTCCTCGACGTCCCGGTCGGGATCGCCATCGTGACCTTCCTGCCGCTGATCACGGCGATGGTCACCTTCGTCTTCGAGATCGTCGGACTGCACGACTTCGGCAAGCAGTACGGGCTGAAGGTCCGCGGAGTCCACTACCTCAAGCTCATCGTCGGCGGCCCGTTCTACCAGGTCCTGCTCGCCGGCGCCGCCGTGCGCGCGGTCTGGCGCGAGCAGCGCGGCCGCAACGAGTGGGAACTGACCAGCCACGTCGGCGCGCATCTCACAGCGGCCACCGAGACCAGAGAGGACGCCCGCCGGTGACGACGATCCTGCCTCCGGCCCCGGAAGCCACGGACCCGGCGCCCGCCCCCGTGCGGACCGCCGCCCCTACGGCACCCGCCCCTGCCCCCCGCGTCGTACGGTTCCGCAGCTCGCGGCCCGACCTGCTGCTCTGTGGTGTGCTGCTGTGCGCGATCCTGCTCGTCCAGGGCTGGAACATCACGCACTTCCCGACGCTCAGCGACGACGAGGGCACCTATCTCGCCCAGGCCTGGGCGGTCCAGCAGGGCGACGGCCTCGCCCACTACACGTACTGGTACGACCACCCGCCGCTCGGCTGGATCCAGATCGCGTTCCTCACCTGGATACCGGCGCTGATCGCCCCGGAGACGATGAGCGTCGCCTCCATGCGGTTCGCGATGCTCGCGGTCGGCGCGGCGTCCGCGGTGCTGCTGTACGTACTGGCGCGCCGGCTGTTCCTGCCGCGCTGGGCCGCGGGGCTGGCGATGGCGCTCTTCGGGCTGTCGCCGCTCTCCGTCGTCCTGCAGCGCGAGATCTTCCTCGACAACATCGCCGTGATGTGGATGCTGCTGGCCTTCTGCCTGGCCGCGTCGCCCAGCCGGCATCTGTGGCACCACTTCGCCGCGGGGCTCACCGCGGCCGTGTCGGTGCTCACCAAGGAGACGATGCTGCTGGTGCTGCCCGCGCTGCTGGTGACCATGTGGCGGCACAGCCACCGTGACACCCGTAAGTTCGCGGTGACCGGCGCGATCACGGCATGCGCGCTGATCGGCCTCTCGTACCCGCTCTACGCGCTGCTGAACAACGAGTTGTTCCCGGGCGAGGGCCATGTGTCGCTGATCGACGGGATCACCTACCAGATGAGCCGCGAGGGCTCCGGCTTCATCCTCGACGAGGGCTCCGGCTCCAACGGGGTGCTCCGTTCCTGGCTCTACTACGACACGGTCCTGCCGCTCGGCGGGCTGGCCGGCGCCGCGCTGCTGCTGCTCACGCTGCGCTGGTCGGTCACGGCGCGGGCGCTGGCGGGCCCGGCGCTGGCGGTGGCGATCCTCGCGGTCGTCTCGATGCGCCCCTCCGGCTACCTCCCGGCGATGTACGTCATCCAGGCCCTGCCGTTCCTGGCGCTGGTCCTGGCGGGCGGCACGGCGATAGTGGCACACGCCCTGCTCAGGCGGCGCTTCGGCCGCGCCCTGCCCACCGGGGAGATCCAAGCCCCGGCGAGGCCGGCGTTGCCCGGTCGCGCCACGCGCCTCGCCGCGGCCACGCTCCTCGCGCTCGCCGCGACCGCGTACCTCGTGCCCCGCTGGTACGACGGCAACCGGGCCGCCCTCACCGTCGACGCCAACGCCCCCTACCGCGCGGCCGCGGCCTGGATGGAGAACGAGGTCGAGGACCCGGCACGGACCCGCGTCCTGGTGGACGACGCCCTCTGGCTGGATCTCGTCCACGACGGTTTCGAACCCGGCACCGGGGCGATCTGGTTCTACAAGGCGGACCTCGACCCCGCCGTGACGAGGACCATGCCGCGCGGCTGGCGCGACCTGGACTACGTCGTGTCCTCCCCGACCGTACGGCGCGACGCCGTCGACCTGCCGAACGTCAGGTCCGCACTGGAGCATTCGACGCCGGTCGCCGTCTTCGGCACGGGCGAGGACCGCATCGAGATCCGCCGGATCACCGCCGCTGGAGGCGCACAGTGACCACACCCCGAACGGGCGCCGGGGAACTCGGCGATCCGGAGCTCAGCGGTGCCCAGCTCGCCGAGCCCGGCGCCGTCACCATCGTCGTCCCGACGTTCAACGAGTCGGGCAACATCCGTGAACTGCTGCGCAGGCTCACCGAGTCGGTGCCCGCCCGGCTGCCCTGCGAGGTCCTGTTCGTCGACGACTCCACCGACGACACCCCGGACGTCATCCGCGACGCCGCGCAGGACTGCCCGTTCCCCGTCGGCGTGCTGCACCGGGACACCCCCGACGGCGGGCTCGGCGGCGCCGTCGTGGAGGGCATACGGAAGGCCGGGTCCGACTGGATCGTCGTCATGGACGCCGACCTCCAGCATCCGCCCGCGCTCGTACCGGAGCTGGTCGCCGCGGGAGAACACGCGGGCGCGGACCTCGTCGTCGCCAGCCGCTACATCCGCGGCGGCAGCCGCGAGGGCCTCGCCGGCGGCTACCGCATCGCCGTCTCACGCGGTGCCACGTGGCTGACCAGAGCCCTGTTCCCGCGGCGGCTGCGCGGCATCAGCGACCCGATGAGCGGCTTCTTCGCGATCCGGCGCAGCGTGGTGACGGCGGACGCCCTGAAGCCGCTCGGCTACAAGATCCTCCTGGAGCTGGCGGTGCGCTGCCGGCCGGAGACGGTCGCCGAGGTGCCGTTCGTCTTCCAGGACCGGTTCGCCGGCGAGTCCAAGTCGACGGCCAGGGAGGGCATGCGCTTCATCAGCCATCTCGCCGGGCTGCGCACCGCGTCCCCGATCGCCAGGATGGTCGCGTTCGGGCTGATCGGGCTGACCGGCTTCGTGCCGAACCTGCTCGCACTGCATCTGCTCACCGGCGCGGGAATGCACTACCTGCCGGCCGAGATCGTGGCCAACCAGTTCGGCGTCGTCTGGAACTTCCTCCTCATCGAGGTGCTGCTGTTCCGCGACCGCAGACGCCACCGGCACTGGGCGGACCGGGCCGGCCGCTTCGCGCTGCTCGCCAATGCCGATCTGCTGCTGCGCATCCCGCTGATCGCACTGTTCGTGTCCTGGCTGGGCATGGCGGTGCTGCCCGCGACGGCGCTGGCGCTGCTGACCACGTTCGTCCTGCGGTTCGCCGCGACGGAGGCGCTGGTGTACCTGCCGCGCCGCAAGAGCGCGGCAGCGCGCGTCGCGAAGGCCGACGCGCCCGCCGGCACCTGAACCGCCGACGCGCCCGGCGCCACCCGGAACGCCTGGAACAGAGCCGTACGAAGGGAACCGCCATGCCTCCACCGCCCAGGACCCGCCGCCGGCGACGCAGGACCGCGCTGCTCGCCGTCGGCGCCATGACCGCCGCGCTGCTGATGACCGCGCCGCAGGCCGCCCAGGCCGGGCCGCCGAACCTGATCTCCAACCCCGGCTTCGAGACGGCCGGCACCGGTGACATGCCGGCCTGCTGGTCGAAGTCCGGCTGGGGGGACAACGACTACGCCTTCGAGACGGTCGCGGACGCGCACTCCGGCACGAAGGCGATGAAGGTGTCCCTCACCCGCCGTGTCGACGGCGACCGCAAGGCCCTGATCACCGAGACGACGGCCTGCGCGCCGCAGGTGACGCCGGAGAAGCAGTACGACCTGTCCCTCTGGTACAAGTCGACCACCCCCGACTCCTCCGTCACGCTCTTCCGGCACGACACCACGGCCGGCTGGCAGTACTGGACGGATCTGAAGACCCTCGAGACGAGCGCCGCGTACCAGCACGCCGAGGTCCGCACCCCCGCCGTTCCGCCCGGTACCGACCGGATCGCCTGGGGCGTGTCCGTGTACGGCACCGGCTCGGTCACCACCGACGACTACGTGATGGAGGAGGTGACGGTCCCCGCCCCGGAACCGGGGTGCACGGGCACGGCCGAGGAGTGTGCGGACGGCCGCTGGGACGTCCTTCCGGTGCAGAACCCGGTGCGTTCCATGCACTCGGTGGTGATGCACAACGGCAAGGTGCTGCTCATCGCCGGCTCCGGAAACGATCCGCAGCTGTTCGAAGCAGGGAGTTTCACCTCCGCGGTCTACGACCCGGCGGACGGCAGCTATCGGGTGATCCCCACTCCGGACGACATGTTCTGCGCCGGACACGTCCAGCTCGAGGACGGCAGGGTTCTCATCATGTCGGGCAACAAGGGCTATCCGTCGGCGGACGGCACCGTGGGCTACCAGGGGTACAAGGACTCCTACCTCTTCGACCCGGACACCGAGACGTACATCAAGACCAACGACATGAACGACGGCCACTGGTATCCGTCGGCGACGATCCTCGGGAACGGTGACGTGATCTCCTTCGGCGGCCTGAAGGAGGACTCGACCGGCTCCGTGACCGCCGAGCGCTTCTCGGCCGCCGAGAACAAGTGGCTGCCGCTGTGGCAGGTCAACCAGACGTGGTCGTACTGGGGTCTGTACCCGTCGATGATCCTCATGCAGGACGGCCGCCTCTTCTACTCCGGCAGCCACGTGTTCGGCAACGGCACGCCCGGCACCGGAGCGGCGATCTACGACTACGACAACAACACCGTCACCGAGGTCCCGGGCCTGCAGAGCAAGGACGAGCGCGACCAGTCGGCGAGCGTCCTGCTGCCGCCCGCGCAGGACCAGCGGGTGCTCACGATCGGCGGCGGCAACATCGACTCAAACCCGGAGGCCAACCGCCTCACCGACATCATCGACCTGAAGGACCCCGACCCGCAGTACGTGCACGGTCCTCTCGTCCCGCAGGGAACGGTCGACATGGGTGCGGGCCCCCAGCCGCAGACCGGCGCGCAGGGCAAGATGTACGTCTCGGCGGTGCTGCTGCCGGACGGCACGGTGCTGGAGACCGGCGGCGCCCTGCACAACAGGGCCAACCCGGTGTACGAGGCGTCGATCTTCGACCCGGTGACCGAGACCTTCGATTCCGTCGCACCCGACCCGGAGGCACGCGGCTACCACTCGTCGTCGTTCCTGCTGCCGGACGGCCGGGTCATGTCGGTGGGGGACAACCCGGGCAACGGCTCGTGGAACCACAACGTGTCGGTCTACACGCCGCCGTATCTGCTCAAGGGGCCCCGGCCGCAGATCACTTCGGTGATCGACGGGGAGTGGACGTACGGGGACACCCAGCGGATCACGGTCGACCGGCCGATCGCGAAGGCGGAGCTGATCCGTCCGGCGGCGGTGACGCACTCCTCCGACCCCAACCAGCGTTTCGTGGACCTGCCGATGACCGTCGACGGCAACAACGTCGACCTCAACGTCACCAGCAACCCGAACCTGGCGCCGCCCGGCTGGTACATGCTCTTCGCCGTCGATGCGAACGGGGTTCCCTCGGTGGCCGAGTGGGTCCACCTCGGCGGTCCGCCGGCCATGGCCCGCGCGGCGGCGGCCGAGCACCCCTCGGCCCACGTCCACGAATTCGCGGACGATCTGTCCGGAGCCACCAAGAAGCCCGGCAAGAAGCGCACTTCGGTCGAGGTCGACCCGCAGATCGCCGGCTGTGACCGGCACTACGGCAACGCGGGCGTCTGCGTCCCGACGGTCTTCCCGAAGAAGGTGAAGCCGACCACCGCGGCCCGGTGCGCCTGGCTGGCCGATCACGACTACGGCCGTCTGCGGGTCAACGGCGGGGACGACCCGCTGCGGCTGGATCCGAACCGGGACGGCGTGGCGTGCGGGAAGGGGGACGTGCGGAGGCGGTGAGCGTCCGCCGCCGAGAGCGGACGTGGTACGAGCCCTGCCGGCGGGACCGGCAGGGCTCGGCCTGCTTGCGCTGCGGGGCCGGTCAGCCGGAGGTGCCCAGGGCCTGCATGTCGATCATGCCGAAGACCTGGTGGACGTAGATGTTGGTCAGCCTGGGGTTGCGGTAGTTCAGTGCCTTGTCGGCGACGACCGGCAGGTGGTATGCCCCGTCGGTGACCGCATGGTTGATCCGGCGGTGGATCTCGGCGGCCTTGCCGGGGTCCTTCTCCGCCGCGGCCCGGTCGAAGAGGCGTCCGAGCTCACCAGGCGCAGGGTGCCGCCCTTCTCGGCGGAGGCGTTGACGACGTGGCCGACCGCGGCGTTGAAACTCGGGTCACGGGTGGAGGCGTTCGCGCCGTTCTTCGTCCCCCCGGGCTTGTCGTCGCCCTGGTTGACGAGCAGGGCGGTGACGCCGCCACCGGTGGTGAGGGCGAGGGCGAGAGCGATCGCCGCGAGACGGCGGCGCCGGGCGCGGCCGGGCCGTCAGGACAGTCGCCTCGGAGGCGATCGAGATGCCGAAGTCGATCACCCGGGGCCCGTCGCCGGCGATCAGCACGTTCGACGGCTTGAGGTCCCGGTGGATCACCTCCGTGCCGTGAATGGCCTCCAGTGCCTCGGCCAGCCCGGCACCCAGGACGAGGAGCGAGCGCCGGGGCCAGGCGCCGTGGGCGCGCACCGCCTCGTCGAGCGGCAGCCCCGGACGTAGGCGGTGGCGAGCCAGGCGGGCGAGCCGGTGGGATCGGCGTCGACCACGGCCGCGGTGAAGAATCCGGTGACGCGCCGGGCGGCCTCCACCTCGCGGGCGAAGCGGCGCTGGAAGTCCGGGTCCTCCGCCAGTTCGGCGCGCACCACCTTGACCGCGACCATCCGGCCGCTGGTGGAGCGCCCGAGGTACACGCGGCCCATCCCGCCGGCTCCCAGGCGCGCGAGAATCCGGTACCGCCCGACCCGGCGCGGATCTGCCGCATCCAGCTCCCGCAACGCCGCCCCCCGCTCCTGACCCCGCCCCGGCGGGATCGTCGGAGACGATTACACCAGATCGTGCCGGGCCGACGCCTTGCGGCAACTTCCTTGCGGCCCCGTCCGGTTGCCGCCCGCCCCGCCGGGAGCGCGGTCCGCGTACCGGGACGGGGCCGGGGCCTGGACGTCCGGCGGCGACGTCAAGGCCCTTCCGGGCCGGTGAGGCGTCAGATGCGGTGCACGGTGTGCAGCGTCCTGGCGTACGTGCCCGTGCCGTCCAGCAGTGACGCGCCGCCGAGGTCGGACATCGTGGGGCCGTTGACCGTCTTGCGGCTGGACAGGAAACGGCGCACGCCGGCCGCGTCCTCGCCGAGGTAGATGCCGACGTGGTCGACCGTGGCGCTCACGCCGTCGTCGCCCGAGTCGGCGTTGAACAGCACCAGGTCACCGGGCTGCAGCTGCGTCGCGGCGGGCGGCGCGGTGCCGTCGGTCCGGTCGATGCGCACCCCGGGCGCGTGGTCCGCCATGTGCCGGGACTTGCGCGGGAGCCGGGTGCCGGACGTGTCCTCGCCCGCGGCCAGCGGAACGCCCATGTGGTAGCCGTAGACCATGCGCGTGTAGCCCGAGCAGTCGAGGTTGCCGCCCTGCTTGCTGGACGGCCCGGTCCAGGTGCCGTCGGGGAAGGTCCAGCCGAGGTTCATGTACTCGTGGAAGTCGGCGCCTTCGTAGCGGTCGCCCTGCGGGTCGAGGTAGCCGTACCCGGCCTCGCCCAGCACCTGCTTGTCCTTCGCCGGTCCCGTACCGCTGGTCACCGCCGGGGCGCCGGCGAGGAACATGGCGGCGTGGGCGAGGACGTCGGGGGCCGTGGAGCCGGCCCAGCCCCGTATCGTCTGCTCCAGCTCCGGCGTCCAGTTGCCGTCGAACGGCTGCGGCAGCACCCGTACCCAGTGCCGGTGCGTGACGCGGGGCGGCGCCTCCCAGGTGGCGGCGTCCACCTGGAAGCGGCTGACGATCAGCTTGACGGGCAGGTTGGTGCAGCCGTCGTTGGCCAGCGCCCGCAGACCCACCCGGCCGGCGCCGAAGGTGGAGTCGGTGACCTCGACGGCCCAGCCGGACGGCTCGGCGAGGTCCGACCGCCAGGCCTTGACCCGGATGAGGGTGCCCTCGCGGCGCACCCGGATCGTCCAGTCGGTCCCGGCGGGCACGTCCGCGGCGAGGGTGAGCGCGGTGGCCAGCTGGGTGACCTGGTCGTCGACCTCCTTCTCGACCCGCAGCTGCACGGCGCCCGAGGTGACGAACGACAGTCTGGCCCGGTAGTTGTTGTGCGAGTTCCGGTAGCCGAAGGACAGCGCGTACGAACAGGCCTGACCGGTGGGCACCTTGTCGAACCGGGCCACGGAACGGACGTCGACGTCGGTGATGCCGTCGTCGCGCACACTGGCGTGGCGGCTCGCGTAGTCGGTGGTGAGGGTGATGATGCCGCTGCCGGGCACGACCGAGTAGTCGGTCTCGTCGGGCCCGAGCGTGGACCAGCTGCCGCCGCCCGGTGTGCTGCCCCAGTAGCGGCGCTCCGCCTCAGGCAGTGACAGGTCCGGCAGGGTGCGCCCGAAGTCGTCCACGAAGGGCTTCTTGTTCTCGGTGAACGTCCTTTCCGGGCCGGGCAGTAGGACGGTCCGCGCGCCGTGGGTCAGCAGGGCGACGCGTTCGCCGCCGGAGGTGATCTCGGTACGCTCCGGAGTCCCCGGCAGCACGGTGGCGGTGAGCGGAGTGTGCAGCGTCAGCCGGGAGAAGTGCGAGGCGTCCAGCGGGGCCTGCGTCACGGACGACAGGGCGGTGCCCGGGCCGGCGGGGGCCGCGAAAGGCTCGACGGCCGTGGCCGGCCCCGCGGCGCGGGCGGGGGCCGCGGTCAGGGCGCCGAGCGGGACGGAGGCGGCGGAGGCGGCGAGGACGGCGAGGAGGCCGCGCCGTGAGGTGTTCGACATGGAGTCATGATCGGGCAGGGGGGTGCCGCCCGGTACGGCAGCCCCGGGAAACAACTTGCTCTCGGCGCCCGGGTGTCAGAGCCGCAGGCCGCCCTCGAGCACGTCCAGCGTGCGGTGCACGACGGCGACCAGGTCGTCCTGCTGGCCGCCCTCGCCCCAGTGGATCAGCGCCTCGCGCAGCGCGCCCATGACGGCGGCGGTGAAGACCCGTACCTCCAGGTCGTCCGGTTCCCGGCCCGCCCGGTCGGCAATGGGGCGGGCGAGCAGCTGGGAGGTCTCCGCCATCGTCTCGGTCATCCGGGCGCGCAGGGCCGGAACCTCCAGCATGAGCCGGGTCCGCTGCTGCATCTCCTCGGGTTCGTTCTCGAGGATCGCGGCGACGGCCCCGGTCAGGATGACCCGCAGGGACTCGAGCGGCGGTTCGTCCGCGGGCCTTGCCCGCAGCACCGCCTCCATGACCGGGTCGTATTCGTCGGTGAGGACGATGTCTTCCTTGGTGGGGAAGTAGCGGAAGACCGTCGAGGGGGAGACCTCGGCCGCCGCCGCGATCTGCTCGACGGTGGTCGCGTCGTAACCCTGCTCGGCGATCAGCCGGTACGTGGCCTTGCGGATCGCGATACGGGTCTTGAGCTTCTTGCGCTCCCGCAGCCCCATCGGGGGCTGGTGCTGTTCGAAGGGCAGAGGTGCGGTGGCGGCCATGGTCGTCATTGTCGGGCATCGGCCGCCGCCGGGGCCACGTCCGGGGCTCCGGGGACGAGGGCCTTTCGCGGCTTCGGCAGCAGGGCGGCCGCGAGGAGCGCCGTGACCAGTGCGGCGATCCCGCAGACGAGCAGTACCACGCCCATGCCCCTCACGTATGCGGCGTCCGCCGCAGCCGTGAGCGCCGGGTCACCCAGCAGATGCGCCGCGACCACGGAGTCACCGGCCGCCTCGGGCGCGTCCGCCGGCAGCCGGTTCTCGTAGACGGCCGCCAGCAGCGACCCGATGAGCGCGATCCCGACGGCGCTGCCGACCTGGCGGACGGTCGTCAGCAGCCCGGAGCCGGAGCCCGCGCGGTCCGGCGGCAGGGCGTCGATCGCGGCCGTCATCGCGGGCACCATCGAGAAGCCGAATCCCAGTCCGGCGACCGACAGCCACACGGCGGTGAAGCCGTAGCCGCCGCCGACGGTGATGCGGCTGCCGAGGAAGCCCGCGAACGCGAGGACGACCAGTCCGGCGACGATTACCGCGCGGGCGCCGAACCGTTCGGCCAGCGGGCCGCTGCCCTTGGCGGCGACGACCAGTCCGCCCATCATCGGCAGGATCCGCAGTCCGGTGCCGAGGGCGTCGTTCCCGAGAACGGCCTGGAGGTACGGCGGGAGGACGAACATCAGCCCCGCGAGCACGAACATGGCCAGGGTCACGGTCAGGGTGTTGAGCAGGAACGGCCGGTCGGCCAGGAGAGCCAGGTCGAGCATGGGGCGTGCGGAGCGCTTCTCCCGTACGACGAGCACGGTGATCAGCGCCGCGCCGGTGGCGAGGGCGGCGAGGACGACCGGGTCGGTCCAGCCGCGGACGGGCGCCTCGATGATCCCGTAGATCAGTGTGCCGAGACCGCCGGCGGTCAGGGCCGTGGCGAGGGCGCCGACCCGGGGCGATGCCGGGTCGCGGGTCTCGGGGAGCAGGAACAGGCAGGCGGTGATTCCGATCGCGACCATCGGGATGTTGACGACGAAGACGGAACCCCACCAGAAGTGGTCCAGCAGCCACCCGCCGACGACGGGCCCGAGCGGCAGCCCGAGCGCGGACGCGGCGGTGACGATGCCGACGGCCTTGGCGCGCTCCTCAGCCGAGAAGAGCGAGGGCACCACGGCCATGCCGAGGGGCATCACGAAGGCGGCGCCGACGCCCATCGCCGCGCGCGCGGCGATGACGGTGGTGACGTCACCGGCGAGCGCGCCCAGGACCGAGCCGGCCAGGAAAATCCCCAGGCCCGTCACCAGCATCCGCCGGCGGCCGAACCGGTCGCCGACGAGCCCGGCGGGCAGCATCAGGGCGGCGAAGACCACGACGTAACCGTCCGCCATCCACTGCTGCTCTCCCGTGGTGGCGCCGAGCTGTTCCGCCATGGTCGGCAGGGCGACGTTGAGGATGGTCATGTCGAAGCCCAGGACGAGCAGGCTCGCGACCATCGCGGCCAGCGCCCACCAGCGCCGGGGGCCGGGTGCGGACATGGCGCACCTCCTTCGGAGAGTAAGTGTCAAGTGACAGTAACTCTCAAAAGGAGGTGGGCGTCAATGTTTGCCTGTATGTCCGCCGGTTCCCTCCGGCTCAGGAGCGCTGGTACGCCACCAGGGAGATCCCCACGTAGTGGACGACGAACGCCGCGAGCGTGAGGGAGTGGAACACCTCGTGGAAGCCGAACCAGCGGGGTGACGGGTTCGGCCGCTTGATCCCGTAGATCACTCCGCCCGCGCTGTAGAGCAGTCCGCCGACGATCACCAGGACCAGCACGGCGATGCCGCCCTCACGCATGAAGTCGGGCAGGAAGAACACCGCTGCCCAGCCCATCGCGATGTAGCAGGGTGTGTAGAGCCAGCGCGGGGCGCCGACCCAGAAGACCCGGAACGCGATGCCCGCCACCGTAGCCGCCCAGACCGCCCAGAGCAGCACCCGCCCGGTGGAATCGGGGAGCAGGAGCAGGGTGAGCGGGGTATAGGTGCCCGCGATGATCAGGAAGATATTGGCGTGGTCCAGCCGGCGCAGCACCGCCGTGGCGCGGGGTCCCCAGTTCCCGCGGTGGTAGAGCGCGCTCACGCCGAAGAGCAGGCAGGCGGTCAGCGCGTAGATGCCGCAGGCGATCTGGCCGCGGGTCGAGTCCGCCAGTGCCGTGAGGACGATCCCGGCGATCAGTACGGCGGGGAACATGCCCGCGTGCAGCCAGCCGCGCAGCCTGGGCTTAACCGGGGGTGGATCGATCTCGGTCACTTCGGGCCTGGCTGCATCCATGCCCGCATGCTACCTACGCGACCGTAGGTGACAGCGGGGAGTGGCCATGCTCACGTGAGAGGGCCTCTGGACATATGGGCATTCGCCATCGATGATCAGATGAGTGCGGTCGGCACCGGATGAGCGCCAGCCAAAAGTAGGTACGAAGCATCCGGGTCGCAGCCCCCACGGGGCACAAACCAACAAACCCCTCTTTTAGGAGCGATCGTGGCGCGCGACATCGCGGCTCCCAACGTCCCCACCCAGCACCAGGAACTGATCTCCTGGGTCGATGAGATCGCAGCCATCACGCAGCCGGACGACATCGTCTGGTGTGACGGCTCGGAGGCCGAGTACGAACGGCTGGCCGAGGAGCTGGTGGCCAAGGGCACGTTCAAGAAACTGGACCCGATCAAGCGCCCCAACTCGTACTACGCCGCCTCCGACCCCACCGACGTCGCGCGCGTCGAGGACCGCACCTTCATCTGCTCCGAGAAGGAGGAGGACGCCGGCCCCACGAACCACTGGAAGGCCCCGGCGGAGATGAAGGACATCTTCGCGGGCGAGAAGGGGATCTTCCGCGGCTCGATGAAGGGCCGCACGATGTACGTCGTGCCCTTCTGCATGGGCCCGCTCGGCTCTCCGCTGTCCGCCATCGGCGTCGAGATCACCGACTCCGCGTACGTCGCCGTGTCCATGCGCACCATGACCCGCATGGGGCAGCCCGTCCTCGACGAGCTCGGCACCGACGGCTTCTTCGTGAAGGCCGTGCACACGCTCGGCGCCCCGCTCGAGGAGGGCCAGGAGGACGTCCCGTGGCCGTGCAACTCCACCAAGTACATCTCGCACTTCCCCGAGACCCGTGAGATCTGGTCCTACGGCTCCGGCTACGGCGGCAACGCCCTGCTCGGCAAGAAGTGCTACGCGCTGCGCATCGCCTCCGTCATGGCACGTGACGAGGGCTGGCTCGCCGAGCACATGCTGATCCTCAAGCTCACCCCGCCGCAGGGCGAGTCGAAGTACGTGGCGGCCGCCTTCCCGTCCGCCTGCGGCAAGACCAACCTCGCCATGCTGGAGCCCACGATCTCCGGCTGGACGGTCGAGACCATCGGCGACGACATCGCCTGGATGCGCTTCGGTGAGGACGGCCGGCTCTACGCGATCAACCCCGAGGCCGGTTTCTTCGGCGTCGCGCCCGGCACCGGCGAGCACACCAACGCCAACGCCATGAAGACCCTCTGGGGCAACGCCGTCTTCACCAACGTCGCGCTCACCGACGACGGCGACATCTGGTGGGAGGGCATGACCGAGGAGGCGCCCAAGCACCTCACGGACTGGAAGGGCAACGACTGGACGCCGGACTCCGGCGTCCCGGCGGCCCACCCCAACGCGCGCTTCACCGTGCCCGCCTCGCAGTGCCCGATCATCGCGCCCGAGTGGGAGGACCCCAAGGGCGTGCCGATCTCGGCGATCCTCTTCGGCGGCCGCCGCGCCTCCGCCGTCCCGCTGGTGACCGAGTCCTTCGACTGGAACCACGGCGTCTTCCTCGGCGCGAACGTCGCCTCCGAGAAGACCGCCGCCGCCGAGGGCAAGGTCGGCGAGCTGCGCCGCGACCCGTTCGCCATGCTGCCGTTCTGCGGCTACAACATGGGCGACTACATGGGCCACTGGATCAAGGTCGGCGCGGGCGCCGACGCCGCCAAGCTGCCCAAGATCTACTACGTGAACTGGTTCCGCAAGAACGAGGCCGGCAAGTTCGTCTGGCCGGGCTTCGGCGAGAACAGTCGCGTCCTGAAGTGGATCGTGGAGCGCCTCGAGGGCAAGGCCGAGGGCGTCGAGACCCCGATCGGCATCCTGCCGACCCCGGACGCGCTCGACACCGAGGGCCTGGACCTGCCGGCCGAGGACCTCGACTTCCTCCTCAAGGTCGACACCGAGGTCTGGCGCGAGGAGGCCGCCCTGGTTCCCGAGCACCTCAACACCTTCGGCGACCACACGCCGAAGGAGCTGTGGGACGAGTACCGCGCCCTGGTCGCCCGCCTGGGCTGACCCGGCGAGCCTCGTGGCGGGTCAGTCCGACATCCGCCCTGACCTGTGGGGGTCATCTCCGACCCGCCACGTAAAGACGGCCCCCGAAGCTCCCTCAGGCTTCGGGGGCCGAAACATCCCTGAACACGCCGTAACCCGCAACCTGGAGATTCGCCCGACGCAAGCCGGGCGCCGAGGAACTCGTGGACGCCCGACCCAGCTGTCGGCGCAATGAAGTGGCACCCGGTCCGCGGCCTCCCCGGCTACGGACCGGGGCCGTCAGGGGGCGCCGACCAACGTGCGGCTCTTCAGGGCGGCGGTGTGGGCGTCCATCCGCTCGGCCGACAGGATCGCGGCGGCCGTGTCGGCGCGGGAGGCGGCGACGACCAGGGCGCGGCCCGCGAGGGCGAGGGCGCGACGGTGCAGGGCGGCGGGTTCGGCGTTGCTCAGGGACGCGTGACGGGCGGGCGGTGTGCCGCGCAGCCGGGATACCTGGGCGGCGATCTCTTCAGCGGGTCCGTCGAGACGGAGCTCGTCGGTGACGGCGAGGAGCGCGGCGAGATGTCCCGCGAGCTGGATGTCCAGCTCCTCCTCGCGGCTGCGATGGGGGTACTGCGCCTCGTCGGCCATCGAGTGGACCGACTTGGTGCGGATCGGCTCGTACATGGGGATGGCCTCCTGCTCCGGTCAGGAGACCATCCTACACTGGACTCAGTCTAAAATTGAGTGGGGTCGGAACTTTGTCAGGTCGGTGACACGCTCAGTGCTGGCTGTAACCGTCCAGGAAGCTGCCGATCCGGGTGACCGCATCCGCGAGGTCCTTCGCCGGCGGCAGTGTGACGATGCGGAAGTGGTCCGGTTCCGGCCAGTTGAAGCCCGTTCCGTGCACGACCATGATCTTCTCGGCGCGCAGCAGATCGAGCACCATCTGTCGGTCGTCCTTGACCTTGTAGACCGAGGGGTCCAGGCGCGGGAAGAGGTAGAGCGCACCCTTCGGCTTCACACACGTGATGCCGGGGATCTGCGTCAGCAGGTCGTACGCCGCGTCACGCTGCTCCAGCAGTCGCCCGCCCGGCAGCACCAGCTGCTCGATCGACTGCCGGCCACCGAGCGCTGTGGCCACCGCGTGCTGGGAGGGCATGTTGGCGCACAACCGCATATTGGCCAGGATCGTCAGCCCCTCGATGTACGAGGAGGCGTGTGCCTTGGGCCCGCACACCGCGAGCCAGCCGGAGCGGTACCCGGCGACGCGGTAGTTCTTGGAGAGCCCGTTGAAGGTGAGAACCATCAGATCGGGGGCGATCGCGGCGGTCGGGGTATGCGTGGCGCCGTCGTAGAGGATCTTGTCGTAGATCTCGTCGGAGCAGACGACGAGATTGTGGCGCCGGGCGATCTCGGTGAGGCTGCGGAGCATCTCGTCGTCGTAGACCGCGCCGGTGGGGTTGTTCGGGTTGATGACCACGATCGCCTTGGTGCGGTCGGTGATCTTGCGCTCGATGTCCGCGAGGTCGGGCATCCAGTCCGACTGCTCGTCGCAGCGGTAGTGCACGGCGGTACCGCCGGACAGCGACACGGAGGCCGTCCACAGCGGATAGTCGGGCGCGGGCACGAGCACCTCGTCGCCGTCGTCGAGCAGGGCCTGCATCGACATCTGGATCAGCTCGGATACGCCGTTGCCGAGGTAGATGTCCTCGACGTCGAGGTCGATCCCCTTGGTCTGGTAGTGCTGCATGACGGCACGGCGGGCGGAGAGCAGCCCCTTCGCGTCGCCGTATCCGTGTGCGCCGCCGATGTTGCGCAGGACGTCCTCGAGGATCTCCGGCGGGCACTCGAAGCCGAAGGCCGCAGGGTTGCCCGTGTTCAGCTTGAGGATGCGATGACCCGCCGCCTCGAGCCGCATCGCCTCCTCGAGGACCGGGCCCCGGATTTCGTAACAGACGTTTGCGAGTTTCGTGGACTGGATCACCTGCATGACGCGAGCTTACGGGCGCCGCGAAGTGATCGCTTCGAGTTTCGGGCCACGAACCCACGGTATGAATGTCCGCTTTGTTGCTTCCGGTGGCAGGGCAGCCCGGAACCCTTGGAATGCGTTCCATGAGCAGTCGGACAACCTGTGATTCAGCTGGTGGGCCACCAGATGTTGCGCTCGTCACCCCTGGGGTACCGGCGGGTGGTGGCGAACTGCACTCCGCCGACATCGAGCCGGCTGGACATCCAGCGGCGGGTGAGTGCCGGTGCGGCACGGTGGCCGGCTCCCGGTGGGGTACTGCTCGTCGAAACGAGCGAGCGGCAGGCCCCGCGAACTGTTGCCGCATTCGCCGATCACGGTCTCTGCCCCCCGCGCAGCCGTCCGTGAGAGCTGGACGCCACCGTGGTGATCGGGACCAGGCCCGTATGGGCGAGGAAACGAACAGCGGCACGGCCCCGAGGGAGCGCGTTCGCTCCTCGGGGCCGTGCCGCCAACGCGCCCAAGGGCGCGTGTGGAGTGTCAGCCGTTGATCGAGCTGTTGCCGCTCACCGGGTTCAGCAGGCCGAGCACGTTGACCGAGTTGCCCGTGAGGTTCAACGGAACGTGGAGCGGAACCTGGATGACGTTGCCGGACAGGACACCCGGGGAACCGGCGGCAGTACCCAGGGCACCCGCGTCGGCCATGGCGGGCGCGGCGCTGCCGAGCGCCATGAGGAGACCGGCGCCAACGGCTGCGGCCTTTGTGTACTTCATCTCGATCCTTTCAGCACGGGCGCTGTACGCGGTACGGCCTTCGTGCCGCGCAGCTGCATTTCAGCCATGCAGACATGCGCCTCAGCAGATCTAATAACGAATCGGTTCCCGCTGGGAAACCGCCGCACGACTACCGGTTCGAAAAGTCACTCGTATGCCCCGCGGATAATTTGTCGAACAGGTGCATGGAAATTCCGGGGAGGAAATCCACCGATTCTGCCGGAGTTCCATTGCCGCGCGGAGCTGCCCCCGTGCGCGTGCGCGCACGGGGGCAGCTCTTCGGCCTGCGGTGATCAGCGGGTGGAGGTGCCGTTCTCCGAGAGCACCGGGATGTCGCTGAGCATGTGCGACAGGGGCTCGTCACCCTTGGCCTGGGTGGAGTTCTCGACGCACTGCTGGTTCTGCGGGGCCGACAGGACCGGGATGTCCTCGACACTGACCGGAACGACGCCGACGAGGGAGCCGAGGTTGGCCTTGGCGGGCAGGCCGACGCAGGGCTTGTTGAGCGAGCCCTGGATCAGGCTCATCTGCGGGCTCATGGTGCCGTAGGTGGCGGAGTTGCCGTACTGCTGCATGGCGCCGACCCCGCTTGCGGTGGAGGTGCTCTGGTCGTCGCCGACGGCCAGAGCCTGCGGGGCCATCGCCGCGCCGGCGCCCACCATCGAAGCGGTGACCATGGCCGTCGTCAGAATGTTCTTGATCACTTGACTTGTCCCTTTTTGGTTTGAACGCGCGAACGCGGTGCAGCCTGGTCAACTGGTCCCGGGGGCTTTGGTTTCGGGTGTTCACCCGAATGCCCCAGGCGGCTCAATGTGCGCCATCGGCGGTACTGTGTTCACCCGTTTCGCCGAATGGATACTTCGCCCCGAGGGCCCCTTTCGGTTGCGGCACAATGGGCCAATCCATCGGGTCGAATGAGCGGTGAACCCAATATGACAATTACATCTGCCGGATATGTGTCCGCCGAACAGAGAGGGAGGCGGAGGGCCGTCAAGGGACCCGGCCGGAGCACGGTCGGCGCGAGTGGGGCCTTCGCCTGGATGCTGGTGGCCACCGGTGCGGCCGGGCTGGTCGCGGCGTGGGTGATCACGATCGACAAGTTCAAGCTGCTGGAGGACCCGGGCTTCACGCCGGGCTGCAGTCTCAATCCTGTGGTGTCGTGCGGCAACATCATGAAGAGCGAACAGGCGGCCGTCTTCGGCTTCCCCAACCCGATGCTGGGGCTCGTCGCCTATGGCATCGTGATCGCGATCGGGGTGGCGCTGCTCGCGGGAGCGCGGTACCGAAGGTGGTTCTGGCTGGGCTTGAACGCCGGCTCGGGGTTCGGAGTCATCTTCTGCACCTGGCTGCAGTACCAGTCGCTGTACGCGATCAACGCGCTGTGCCTGTGGTGCTCGCTGGCGTGGGTCGCCACGATCACCATGCTCTGGTACGTGACCTCGCACAACGTCCGCAACGGCATCCTGCCCGCCCCGGCCGCGCTGCGCGGCTTCTTCGGCGAGTTCACCTGGGTGCTCCCCGTGCTGCACATCGGGATCATCGGGGTGCTGGTCCTGACCCGCTGGTGGGACTTCTGGACCGGCTGACCCTCGCGTACGTGAGCACCGACGCACGCGTACGGGAGCACAACGGCAGGAGCCCCGGCAGCCTCTCGGCGCCGGGGCTCCTGCGGTGATCAGGGGGTCCTACGTTGTTCGTGGGTTGGACGGGCCGTCGTAAGGTCCAGAGGCCCAGAGACACCGGGTGTGGCTTTCAGGGGGTTGCCCTCGATGGTTCCCGCCACCTGGCCGCCCGGTGTCTCACGACGACTCGGCCGCTGATTAGGAGCTGCGAGCCCCTGCGGGTGCATCGCTGAGTAGGACCACGCTGGCGAGGTCGTCCGGGAGGACAACGCATATCGAACGACCGGAGGAACAGGTGGCCCAGATCTGGGCGGGTACGGACATCGGCAAGACGCACCATCACTGCGTGGTCCTTGACGCCGAGGGCAAGCGGCTGCTGTCGCGGCGGGTGCTGAACGACGAGCCGGAGCTGCTGGCTCTGCTCGCCGATGTGCTGGCGATCGACGAGGACGTGGTGTGGGCGGTCGACGTCGCCGACGGCATGGCCACTCTGCTGATCAACGTGTTGCTCAACCACGGGCAGCAGCTCGTCTACATACCCGGCCTGGCGGTCAACCGGGCATCCGCCGGCTACCGGGGCGTGGGCAAGACTGACGCCAAGGACGCGACCGTCATCGCCGACCAGGCCCGGATGCGACGGGACCTGACGATCCTGCGGCCGGACGACGAACGGGCCGTCGAACTGCGGATCCTCACGGACCGCCGCGCCGACCTCAACGCGGACCGCACCCGCCGGATCAACCGCCTTCGTGGCCAACTCACCAGCATTTTCCCGGCGTTGGAACGCGTACTGGATCTCGGCAACGTCGGCCCGCTGATCCTCCTGACCGGCTACCAGACCCCGGCCGCCCTGCGCCGAACCGGCCGCAGCCGACTGGAGACCTGGCTCAGGAACCGCAAGGTCCGCAGCGCCGAAGCCCTCGCCGAGGCCGCCCTCGAAGCTGCCGGGCGCCAGCACACCGCCGTCCCCGGGGAGAAGATCACCGCCCAGGTGATCCACACCCTGGCGAAGGAGGTGATGAGCCTCAACGAGCAGATCGCCGAGATCGACAAGCTCATTGCGGCCCGGTTTCGCGAACACGAGCTCGCCGAAGTGATCTCCAGCATGCCCGGCATCGGCCCCCTCCTGGGCGCCGAGTTCCTTGCCGCCACCGCGGGCGACATGAGCCGCTTCGGCAGCTCCGACCGCCTGGCCAGCTTCGGAGGCGTGGCTCCGGTGCCCCGGGACTCCGGCAACGTCAGCGGCAACCTGCATCGCCCCCGGCGTTACCACCGCGGCCTGCAGCGCGTCTTCTACACCTCCGCGCTGATCAGCATCCGCAACTGCGACGCGTCCCGCCGCTTCTACGAACGCAAACGCTCCGAAGGCAAGCGGCATACGCAGGCGGTCCTCGCCCTGGCCCGCCGACGGGTCAACGTCCTGTGGGCCCTGATCCGTGACGGACGGTGTTTCCAACGCGAACTCCCGGTCACAGTCCCGGCTTGACAACATCATTAGGAGGTGGAGGTGCCGTTCTCCGAGAGGACCGGGATGTCGCTGAGGATGTGCGACAGGGGCTCGTCGCCCTTGGCCTGGGTGGAGTTCTCGACGCACTGCTGGCTCTGCGGGGCCGACAGGACCGGGACGTCGTGAACGGTGACACAACCGGCAGCCCGATCGGATCGGTCATCTCGGTTCACTCCAACGGCCTTGTGCCGTACGGCCCGTATCGGTCGGCCGATGGCAATGAGTTACGGGAAGGGCGGATCAGCCGCCGAGCGAGACGCCGCCCAACATGGGGGTGGTCGCGGCGGCAGTCTTCACCACCTGCTTGGGCGCGTTGCCCTTGATGGTGTTCAGATCGGTGGCGACGTCGCCCGCCTGGTCAAGGACGGCCCCGGCGTGGGTGGCGTCCTCCAACTGCGGGAGGGAGGAGGCGATCTCGCCGAGACCGCCGTTCAGGCTCATGGGGGGCATGCCCGCTGAGCCGGCGGCGAACGCGGGAGTGGCCGCCCCCAGCGCTGCCACGGAACCGGCAAGGATGACAGCAGTCCTCGAGTACTTCATGTTTTCGCATCCCTCTTCCTGGCGGGGTTCTCCGCCGTCGGCAGGGAGTAACGAGCCGGGCTCGTACGGGAAACCCCTTCGATCCGGTGATTCAGTCACCCGTATGCGGACGAGTGCAGCACACGTCGCCGGGGTCCGCGGACGGTTGCGCCGCAGGTCGGGCGGCGGTCCGGGTGCCCCGCTCCGCAGCGCCCCACCGGGCGTGACGCTGCCCGCCCTTGATCGTTGACGGGTGGCATCAGGCCTTGCCCGGCCATGGCCCGCCGGGGCGGGGGCCGTTGGCGGTTGCTGTCGGTGGGCGGCCCCCGGGATCGGGCTGGGGCCAGGCGGTGTGCCGGTCGTGGAGCCAGCCCCGGCGCGGCGGGGGAGTGGGACGGACCCGCTGTTCCTCCGCCGACGGGGACGGGAACAGGGTGAGCCGTGTCCACTCCCCGTCCGGCCGACCCGGCATGGTCCGGCCCTCGGCCGCCCACTCGCGCGCCAGCTGGTCGTAGATCGGGCTGCCGCCGGGCGGCGGTGCCGCCGGTGCCGGCTCCGTTCTCGTCTGCACGCGCTGCCACTGAGCCGGAGCGGTAGTCCTTGCCATACCACGGCCAACGCGCACGCCGTATCCGAGGTCACTGCCACGCAGGTACGTTGGGGTACGGGAGGAACGGCCTTTCGAGCCCGTCGCCCAGGCGTAGTGAGATGCACCCCCTGCGAGACGTGGCGTGCCGTCGGCGTTTCCCTCCGCGCGGAACAGCCCGCTTCGGCGAACATCTTCAGTTCGCCGTTCGCCGTTCGCTGTTCGTCGCTCGCCGCCGAAGCCTTGCCAGTCGGCGAACACCACGACGACCGACTGATGTTCGAGACCTCACGGCCCCCGCCCCCTACGGCCGCACTGCACCGCCGGAACCGTCGAACGCACGCGGGACCCAGTGAGGGTCCGGCCCCCGAACCCGTTCACCCGGGCAGGTGAACGAGGCAGCGGCCGGGGGGCGGCAGGGCACTAAGGTGCCGAGCCATGACCACTGCCAAGCCCCCCAAAACGGCCGTCGACCGAGCCGAGTTGGGCACCCTCGCCCTGCTCGCCTGGACCGGTGACCCGGCCCAGGGCCACGACACGCCGTATCTGATCGCATACTCCCTCGGCGACGGCACCGGCGGCGGCGAGGCGGCGGCCGCCGCCTCCCTGGCGGTGATCGAACAGCTCGGGCTCACTACGGGCGACGTCATGCACGACCACACCGTCGTAGGCGTCTCCCCGATCCAGCTGCTCGTCCAGGGTGGCCAGGCCGTCGTCAACATGCGCTACCTGAGCGCCCAGTGCCCCGTCCCTGCCGAATGGCTGGCAGCCGCCGAACGGCGAGGCCATGTGCACTTCATGATCTCCGGACGCGCGTGGCCCGAGGCGAAGCCCGGCGTGCCCGTCACGGAGGAGATTTTGCGGGCCCACCTCGGCGACGAGGACGTGCTCAATGACACGGCCCACGTCCTGCTGCCGGTGTCCCAGCTGCGACGCTGACAGCCGACGGCCCCGCACACAGCCGCTCACCGTCGCTCGAACGCGAACGGCAGCGTACGGATCCTGTTGTCGAAGCCGGAGTCCACCGGGCCCGGACGGCCGGCCGACCGAAGTTCACTGTGCCGACCGAGCATTTCGTGGAGACTGCGCCTTCATCTCCCTCCGCACGAGATGGGCGCCGAGGCAGCAGTGGCGAGCCCCGGTGCCTCACTCGCAGCGCCGCCCACCCAGCGGCGCGACGAGCTGCACGGCGGCCCCGCGGCCACACCGCTGCAGGCCGCGCTGATTGCCCCGGTGGTGCAGAGAACCCCGTCGGCAGGTCTGCTGCTGTGCTGCGTTCGCGGGCCGGGCCTCGACCGGACGACCAGCCCTTTCGCCGCGCTCTTGTTGTCAACGCCGAAGCACCGATACGTCGCAGGAGCGAACCACCGGGGAAGGCGGCGACACGAACCGGAGCACCAGCAGTTCTGCGGTGCCCAGCGGTGAGCGGCTCCGCGACGCGGAGGCCCGCGAGGCCGCGGAGGCCTGAGACGCGGGTGGCAACCGCCGTACCGAGCGTCGAGGTACGGATCGACGGCGACGCCCGCTGTACGTCATGCGGTGCGTGGACGCGCTACGCCTGATTCAGGTCACAAGGGCAGGCCGGGAATCACCGGACGGCCCGTTCCTGTGCGGACTCATCCGCACAGACCGCGGCCTCCCCTGCGTGGTGCAGGGGAGGCCGCAGCGTTCATCAGCCGTGCGGTACTCAGATGCCGTCGCTGTTCGTGCACCCGTTGCCGAAGGCCGGGTTGAGCAGCCCGATGACACTCACCGAGTCGCCGCAGACGTTGAGCGGCACGTGGACCGGGACCTGGGCGGCGTTGCCCGAGGCGACACCCGGGGAGCCGGTGGCCGTGCCGAGCGCTCCGGCGTCGGCGGCAGCCATGCCGGCACCGCCGGCGAGGATGGCACCCGTGCCGGCCACAATGGCGGCGGCCTTCGCGATACGCGACATCAACTTCTCCTTGCAAGACGAGAGGCGGCCGCAGGGGCTGCGGCCTTGACGTCCCGTTCAACGCAGAAAACGGACGCGGGTAACGGATCGCCGCAAAGTCAGACACCAACGGTTTGGTCGACACCCTCGCGGGGGAAGCGGCCGGAGGAGACCGAGCAGGAACAACGTCGAGGGTTGCATCGACGGCGGTGCAGGCCCTCGTCGCCGAGGCCTCCGCGGTTCACGGCCGGCTGGCCCCGCGACGAGACGGACAGTATCTCGGTCGCCGGGCTGCGGGCCCGTGCGGCACCGCGACAGAGAATCCCGGGCTTTTGAGAGCAGTCGAGAGCGAGTGCGCTGGTCTCCGCCAACCCCACGCGGGGACGCCATGGTTGGTGACGAGCAAACGACCCCTCGATGTCGCCGACAGCGGATCGGAGGACTCGTGGTCCTGGCCCAGGGCGTCTGGGCCGGCGAACTGGCCGTGGCTCCAGCCGCTTTCACTGTCGGCTCATCGGATTGGCATTCGACCATGACCGCACCGACCCGAGCGATCACGATTCTGAATCCAGTCAACGAATGACTGAAGAGCTCGCCCAAGCGCCTTGTGGCTCGCCGGGATTCACGACATCGGCCTCAAAGGAGCTGTGCTCTGATGCGTACGTTCGGGTGGTATGTGTGGTCGAAGTGCCCGACAACGGGTGATGTCGTAACGGTCACCTCGTAACTTTGGTGACAATGACGGGGGTTCGGACTCCGGTCTCGTCGGCACCGCTCTCGAGACCTCGTGTCAGCCATCTGACATCGGCCGGATCCATCCCTTCCCACGCCAACTCCATGAGATGTGACCAAGTGAAACGTAGTCGATTGTGGACAGGGTTCGCCGTAATGGCAATGGTCGCCGTCGGGGTAACGGCATGGGTGGTTCTCTCCCGGCCGGCCGCGAACCCGGAATCCGAGGGAAAGTCAGCGGCCCAGACCGTTGCGAAGGCGCAGGCACTCGTGCAGGCCGGCCTTATGCAGTCGCAGTACGAGGACTTCTCTGGGGCGGCCCGCACCTTCAAGCGTGTTCTGGAGCTGGATCCGGAAAACAAACTGGCCTGGTTCAACCTGGGCGTCATCGCACAGCGTGACGGCAGGACGGCTGATGCGCGTGAGGCTTATGACAGGGCATTGGGGATCGATCCGAAATTTACGTCTGCCCTCTTCAATGAAGCGGTGCTGCTCGAGTCGAGTGATCCCGATCGGGCTGTCACGCTCCTGAAACGCGCTGTTGCCGCCGACCCGAAGGCCTCCACGGCCTACCTGCGCCTCGGGCAGGCCCTGGCGAAGAAAGGTCGCGACGACGATGCCGAGGACGCATTCCGTCGTGCCGTTGCGACCGATCCCGAGCTGCACTCTCTCGTACCGGAATCGTTCCAGGATTCCGTAAGCCCATCACCGTCAACGAGCCAAGCAGGTACCACCAGATGACGTCGACTGCGACACCGAGGTTCTCCGTCTTCACTCCCACCCACAGGCCGCGATTCCTTGATGAGTGCCTGGCGTCCCTGCAGGCGCAGACCTGCGCGGACTGGGAGTGGATCGTCCTGCTCAACAACGGCGCCCGATGGCGGCCGGAGCGCCCCGATGAGCGTGTCCGCGTGGAGATCGCGGACGAAATCCACGGCGTCGGGGCGGCCAAACGCAGGGCCTGTGAACTGGCGCGTGGAGAGATCCTCGTAGAACTCGACCACGACGATCTGCTGGCGAAGGGGTGCCTGGCTGAGCTCGCCGAGGCATTCGACGCTCATCCCGACGCTGTTTTCGTCTACAGCAACACCGCGCAGATCACCGAGGACGGAAAGCGCGACGAGACCCGCTTCAACGAGGCGCACGGCTGGCAGTACGAAGATGTGGACGTCGACGGCCGCCGGCTGATGCAAGCCATGTCCATGGACCCGACGCCGCACAACGTTTCGTACATCTGGTACGCCCCCAACCACGTACGGGCGTTCCGCAAGGACGTCTACGAAAAGGTCGGCGGATACGACGCCACCCGTACGGTCCTGGACGACCAGGACCTCATGTGCCGCCTCTTCCAAGCCGGCGACTTCCACCACATTCCTCGCTGCCTGTACCTCCAGCGGATCCACCCCGCGAACACGCAGCGCGATCCGGAGATCAACGCGCACATCCAGCGTGAGACCGTCGCCCTGTACGACAAGTACATCGAGGCCAACGCCCTGGCCTGGACCCAGCGTCGCGGACTGTACGCGCTGGACCTCGGTGCAGCCCACCGGAAGCCGCCCGGCTATCTGGGGGTGGACCAGTATCCGGGAGAGGGCGTCGACATCGTCGCGACCCTGCCCGGGAAGCTGGACCTGCCCGACAACTCGGTGGGTCTGATGCGGGCGGTGGACTTCCTCGAGCACGTGCCCGCGAAGGTGCCCCTGATCAACGAGCTGTACCGGCTGCTGGCACCCGGGGGCATGCTCCTCACCATGACCCCCAGCGCCGACGGCCGCGGCGCGTACCAGGATCCGACGCACGTGGCCTTCTACAACGAGAACTCCTTCTGGTACTACACGGACAACCAGTACCGGACCTTCGTGCCCGAGATCCAGGCCCGGTTCCAGAATTCACGACTGGTCACCTACTACCCGACCGACTGGCACTCCAAGAACAACATCTCCTACGTCGTGGCGAACCTCATCGCGGTGAAGGAGGGCGCCGCGCGGTGCGGCGGACCGCTGCGGGTCTAGGGAGGCCCCGGACATGTCCGGCAAGGCGCCCGGCGGGCTGTCAGCTCCTGCCGGGCGCCTTCTTGCCGGACGGGGCGAAGGCGCGGCGAGTGCACCGGGGCCCCGGCCGGCCGTGCTGGTCGACCACCTCGTGCACGGCCCGGCGCTGTGCCGCCGGGCAAAGGGCGGCCGCGAAGTCGGGGCCGTGCGCTCCGTGGAGCCAGGCGGTGCCCACGGTGCAGCCGGTGTGCGGCAGCGATCGGGGACGGTTGCCGACAGGACCTGCACGACGCCTCACGGACTGCCGTCCCAGCTGTTCACGCCAGGGTGGGTCGGCACTCATGGAGGGTCGTCCACTCGGGATGCCCAGCAACCAGGCTCTGTCCGGCGGACGTTCTCAGCCCGGACCCCTTCCGAGTCCGCCATGACGTCGAAGCTGACCTTGTCGCCCGTCATCAATCCACGGGCGCGACAGCACATCTGGATGGCAGAAAAGTACACAATGGCGTCCGGCTCCCCGCCGTTCCTCACGATGACACCGTACCCCTCGTCCGGGCCGAACCACTTCACAGTCCCTCTTGGCACGCCCTCAACCCCTTCAAGCAGCCGGATGTGAACTCAGGACTGCGGGTCAGGTCCTTGCGGTTCGCCCAGGCGCGACATTCCCCCATGCGAGCGAACGCGATTCCGGCCGGGAATCACGGGACAGCTCGCCGGCGATGTCGACGCACCGTCATCGGCACGGTGCGGTGCGGGCCCATGCCTGCCCTGCCGTCAGTTCTCATCGATCACGGGCATCGGATCCCATCGCTGTGCCGGCTCCGGAGGAAGCTCGGCTGCCGCGTCATGCCCACCAGCTCGACGCGGCCGCCGATGCTCTCCAAGCGGTACGCGAACGGCCGCCCATGGGGACAGCCGGAGAAGTCGACGGCGAAGCCGTCGTTCTGACAGCCGCCCGGACGGCGGGCCGGGCAGATGCCCTGAATCCGCGACGGCGCCGGAAATGCGGACGGTGCCCCGAGACCGAGGCCTCGGGGCACCGCCAATTCCTTCCGGTACCTGTTACGCGTCGTGGCAGATCGCGAAGGCGATGACCTCGCCGACGGTGGCGGAGGCCTGCCATCCAGTGGCAGGGTCGCCGACCGGCGCACTCTCCGAGACGTTGACGGCCTCGCCGATAAGGGTCTGGAACCCCTGGTAGCCGCCACCGGTGGCGACGTCGTCACCGGCGCAGAGGGCAGTCGACTGCGGCCCCTGGGGTCCGGCCACGACGTAGGTCTCAAGCGTGTCAGCACCCTGCGGGCCCTGCGCACCCTGCGCACCCTGCGCACCCTGCGCACCCTGCGGGCCCGGCGCACCCTGGAAGCCCTGCGCACCCTGCGCTCCCTGCGGGCCCTCCTCGCCCGGCAC
The DNA here is from genome assembly GCF_025854275.1 of Streptomyces peucetius. Taxonomy (NCBI): domain Bacteria; kingdom Bacillati; phylum Actinomycetota; class Actinomycetes; order Kitasatosporales; family Streptomycetaceae; genus Streptomyces; species Streptomyces peucetius. The sequence goes on from NZ_CP107567.1 coordinate 5,056,512, forward strand.
ACCCGGCGCGCCCTGGAAGCCCTGCGGGCCCTGGAAGCCCCGCGGGCCTCGCTCGCCCTTCGGGCCACGGTCGCCCTTCGGGCCGCGGTCGCGGTCGGCGCTGGTGGCACTAGTGGCGCCAGCGGGGCCCGGCAGCCCCATGCTGTGCTGGGTGCCGGACCGCTGGATGGCGTCGGCGACGGCCGTCGTGCTCGGGACGACATTGAGCGCAACGGCAAGGGTCCCCGCCGAAACCAGAGTTGCGGACCTCATGCGTGAACTTCGGGTCGTTTTACGGCTCACAAGAGAACCTTCCTCACGGAACTGGAGTGATCACATCGCAAGCGTGCCCACTTCTTAAGCGCGCTTGATTCGCCTGCGTGTCGCGTCGCCCACGGCCACGGACAGGACCATCCTTCACTTTTCGGCCACCGAATGATCACGGGTTGGCCGTGTTGCGGATGAGGATCACCCGGGCGGCCGTAAAACCTCACAAGAATTCGCATACAGGTGAATGGATTTGGCGGGTGGAGACAGGCATGCCTTGGCGAGGAATCCCGCGGGCAATAGGCCATGGGCTCGTCGAAGACCGGCAGCAATTTCTTGGATACCGCCCGCTTCAACGGCCGAAGTCGCGAGCCGGTGCCGCCGGCCGGCAGAATTCCTCGCACGGCGTCACCATGGAGCTCGTAACCTGCGGACGGTCTCCACAAGCAGCACGGCTCCGGCCTGCGACACCACCGCGCGCGAGGCTATGCGGAGGCCGCGCGGCGTACGGACCGGCCCGCGAGCACGTCCGTGCGGGCCCCGTCGTCGATGACGAACCGGCCGTCGATCAGCACGTACGGAATGCCCACCGGCAGCGTGCGCGGCTCCGCGAAGGTCGAGCCCGCCGCCACCGTCTCCGGGTCGAACAGCACCAGGTCGGCGCGGTAACCCTCGCGGACCAGGCCGCGGTCGGGCAGCCGCAGCCGGGCGGCCGGCCGCGAGGTCAGGTGCGCCACGGTCTCCTCCAGCGACAGGATGCCCAACTCGCGCGCGTACCTGCCCAGGTACTGGGGGAAGGTGCCGTATGCCCGCGGATGCGGTTTGTCGCCCTGGAGGATGCCGTCGCTCCCGCCGGTGTGGACCCGGTGGCGCATGATCTGGCGCACGTTCTCCTCATGGCCCACGTGCTGCAGGATCGTCGAACCGAGCCGGTCCTCCATCAGCAGCCGCCGCGCCGTCACCCACGGCTCCTCGCCGCGTTCGTCGGCCGACTGCCGGATCGTCCGGCCGACATGGCCCGCGACGGCGGGGTTGCTCACGCCCGAGATCTCGATCGTGTCCCACTCGATCGGCACACCGTGGCAGCCGTCGGAACCGACGACCTCGAGGTGGTGCCTGATCCTCTCCGCGGTCTCCTCGTCCCGCAGCCGCGCCAGCACCGCGTCGGGCCCGCCCTCGCCCGCCCAGCTCGGCAGCATCGCCACGAGCGTGGTGCAGCCCGGGGTGTACGGGTACGTGTCGAGGCTGATGTCCGCGCCGCCGTCCAGCGCGTCGTCCAGCAGCGCGAGCAGATCGGGCGCCTTGCCCTTGTTCACGCCGAAGTTCATGGTGGCGTGCGCGAGATGCAGGGCACAGCCGGCCCGGCGGGCGAGGTTCACCATCTCCTCGTACGCCTGGAGCGCGCCGGCGCCGTAGGAACGGTGATGGGGGCAGTAGTAGCCGTCGTAGCGGGCCACGACGTGGCACAGCTCGGCGAGTTCCGAGTCGTCCGCGTACATGCCGGGCGTGTACGTCAGCCCCGAGGACATGCCGACCGCGCCCTGCTCCATGCCCTCGGCCACCAGTTGCTTCATGCGGCTGAGCTCGGCGTCGGTGGGCGGCCGGTCCTGCCAGCCCATGGCGTGCATCCGGACGGTGCCCTGCGGGATCAGATACGCGGCGTTGACGGCGATGCCCCGGCCGCCGAAGTTCCGGTCGAGACGGTCCAGGTACTCGCCGACCGTGCGCCAGTCGAAGTCGATGTCCGACCCGTCACCGTTCCAGCCGGTGATCGCCTTGCGCACGGCGGCGAGCGTCGTGTCGTCCACGGGCGCGTACGACAGGCCGTCCTGCCCGAGCACTTCGAGGGTCACACCCTGGGCCGCCTTCGCGGTGTGCTCCGGGTCGCGGAGCAGCGCGAGATCGGAGTGGGCGTGCATGTCGATGAAGCCGGGGGAGAGCGCGAGGCCGTGGGCGTCGAGCGTCCGTCCGCCTGTCGGCGCGGGCGCTCTGCCGTCCCTGCGTATCTCGGCGATACGGCCGTCCTGGATACCGACGTCGGCACGGTACGAGGCGCCGCCGGTGCCGTCGATGACGCGGGCGTCGCAGATGACGAGGTCCATGGGGCGCCTTTCGGGGGTGCGGTCGTGCGGCTTGCGGGTGCGGGTGGGCTGCGCCTGCGGCGGGCTCGTCCCCCTCCCCGCCCCTCCCTGCTGTACCGATGTGCGGCTCCGCCGCGTGGCGGGGCAGGTTCCGGGCCCCGGTACCACGCTTTCGCGCGGTGGCCTCAAACGCCGGCCGGGCTGGACTTCGCTGCGCGAAATCAGCCTCGCGGGGGTACGCCCCCTACGCCCGGCGGCTGGAAGGTGCCCCCACCCACGGCGGCCGGGCCGTAGGGGGAGTTCGAGGCGCGGGGGTCCGGTGGGGGTCCCCCTCAGGCCGCCAGGCCTAGGGAGGAGCCCCCGGTTTCGGGAAGCGGGCGGGGTGGGGAACGGCTCGCGCAGCGTCAGAAGAAGGTGCGGACGAAGTCCGACACCGCGCCGTCCGCCTCCACCACCGGAATCAGCTGCCACTTGTCGAACGACGTGCACGGATGCGACAACCCCAGCCCCACCCAGTCGCCGACCTCCAGCTCCGTGCCGCCCGGCGTCGTCCGGAGCCAGCCGTGCTGGTCGGAGAGGCCGGTCACCGTGATGCCGTCGGCCGGGCGGGTCTCGCCCGTGCGGGCGGAGCGGACGACCTGCGCCTTCGGGAGGTCGAGGTCGTACGCGGCGTCCCGCTTGCCCGCGTTGACGAACGCCTGCTCGTCCGTGGGGCGTGAGACCACCTGGGCCCACAGCCGGAAGGCGGGCTGGAGCGCCCCCTCCTGCGGGACCCGGTTGAAGGGCGTGAGGTGCCGGTAGTGGCCGTCGTCGTGCGAGACGTACGCGCCGGAGCGGAGCAGCTTCAGGACCGGGGCGGAGAGCTCCGGGATGTCCGCGAAGACGTCGGCGACCGCGTCGAACCACGCGCTGCCGCCCGCGCTGATCACGATCTCCTCCACACCCCCGAAACGCCCGGCCTTGTCGAAGTCCGCGGCCAGGGCGACGAGTCTGCGCAGCCAGGCGTGCACGCGGTCGCCGTCGGCCTGCGGGACCTCGCCCTCGTAGCCGGCGACGCCGACCAGGCGCAGTGTCGCCGGCCGGGCGGCGACCGCGTCGGCGACGGCCGCGCAGTCGGCCTCCGTGCGGGCTCCGGTGCGGGCACCGTCACCCGCGCCCAGCTCGACGACGACGTCCAGCGGGCGGGACACTCCGCGCAGAGCCTCGTTCATCAGCTCGACGCCGCGGACGGAGTCGACGTAGCAGATGAACCGGCATTCCGGGTCGGCGTCGAGTTCTCCGGCGATCCAACGCAGGGCGGCCGCGTCGACGACCTCGTTGGCGAGGAAGATCCGGCGGATCCCGTAGGCGCGGTAGACGCGGGCCTGGTGGGGGACGGCCGCGGTGATGCCCCAGGCGCCGTACTCGAGCTGGCGTGCGAAGAGCTGCGGGGACATGGACGTCTTGCCGTGCGGGGCGAAGGCGAGGCCGTGGCGCTCGGAGTAGGTCTCGAGCAGTGCCAGATTGTGTTCGAGGGACTCGGCGGACAGGGCCAGAACGGGAGTCGTGAAGCCGCCGGTGAAGAGATTGCGGCGGGAGGCTGCGAGCTCGCCGACGGTGAGGCCGGCCGCGTCGGGCGGGAGCGCCTTGAAGCGGTGGTCGACCGGTTCGTCGGCGAGCTGTGCGACGGCGTCGTCGGCTGCCATGGATGCCCTCCTCTGTGGCGTTGCGACATGTGCAACACCCATTGCGTATTTCGCTTACCGCTGTCTAACATCCGAGCCGACGCGGGGTCAATGGGCCCGGCGACCGACCAGCGAGGAGCCCCCGCGATCATGACCGCGAGCGTGCACGGACCCGTGGACGTCGTCTGCCTCGGCGAGTCCATGGTCACGTTCCTGCCCACCCGGGCGGGGCGCCTGGCCGACGTGCCGTCGTATCTGCGCGGCATCGGCGGCGCGGAGACCAACGTGGCCTGCGCGCTCGCGGCCGCCGGCCATCGCACCCGCTGGGTGGGCCGGGTCGGCGCGGACGGTTTCGGTGAGTACCTGGTGGAGGCCATCGGCGCGTACGGGGTGGACACGTCGGCGGTGGCGCGTGACCCGTCGCGCCCGACGGGTGTCTACTTCCGCACGGCGACCGACCGTGCGACGGACGCGCACGAGGTCGTCTACTACCGCGCCGGTTCGGCGGCGTCGGCGATGTCCCCCGCGATCGTGCCGTACGACGCCCTGTGGTCGGGCCGGGTGCTGCACGTCTCGGGCATCACGGCCGCCCTGTCGCCGGACTGCCTCGCCCTGATGCGCGACCTCACGGCCCGGCGCGAGGACCGCCCGCTGGTCTCGTTCGACGTGAACCACCGCCCCGGGCTGTGGCGCGACCCGGCAGCGGCCCGGGTCCTGCTGGACCTGGCCCGGGGGGCGGACGTCGTGTTCGTCGGCGAGGACGAGGCGGAGGAGGCGTGGGGCCTGCGGGGCCCGGACGCCGTCCGCGAGGCGCTGCCGGAACCGGCTGTGCTGGTCGTGAAGCGCGGCGCGGCGGGGGCGGTGTCGTTCACCACCACCACCACCACCACCAGCACCAGCACCACCGGCACCGGCGACGCCGTCGCCCGCGCCCCCGCGCCCCGTGTCACCGTCACCGCCCCCGTCGGCGCCGGTGACGCCTTCGCCGCCGGGTTCCTGGCCGCGACACTGCGCGGACTCGGCGGGCGGGAGCGGCTTCGGCACGGGCACCTGTGGGCGGCCGCAGCCCTCACCGTCCCGGGGGACCTGGCGCCGCCGCCCGCCGCCGCGCACGCCGACCGGCTCGTCGCCCTGGACGACGACGCCTGGGGGAGACTGCACCTCGGCCCCGGGTGGACAGGGAACGGGGACGATCAGGAGGTACGTACGCCATGAGCCAGACCGTCGACCGCGCACTGAGCATCCTTCCGCTGCTCGCGGAAGGCCCGGCCGACCTCGGACAGGTCGCCGACCGCCTCGGAGTCCACAAGTCCACCGCGCTGCGGCTGCTGCGCACACTCCACGAGCACGGTCTCGTCTACCGCCAGCAGGACCAGCGCTACCGCCTCGGCGCCCGGCTGTTCGCGCTGGCGCAGGAGGCCGTCGAGAACCTCGACGTACGCGAGATCGCCCACCCCCATCTCGTCGCCCTCAACGAGCAGATCGGGCACACCGTCCATCTCGCCGTGTACGAGGAGAGCGAGGTCCTCTACATCGACAAGGTCGAGAGCCGCTACCCGGTACGGATGTACTCCCGTATCGGCAAGCCCGTCGCGATCACCGTCGCGGCCGTGGCGAAGCTGCTGCTGGCCGACCTGCCGGAGGCGGAGCGGCGCGCCGTCGCCGAGAAGCTCGACTTCCCCATGTACACGTCCCGTTCGATCCCGAACGCCGCCGCCTTCCTCAAGGAGCTGGCGACCGTGCGCGAACAGGGCTGGGCCACCGACCTGGGTGGCCACGAGGAGTCCATCAACTGCGTCGCGGCCCCCATCCGCGGCGCGGACGGCCGGGTCGTCGCCGCCATGTCGGTGTCCGCACCGAACGTCGTCGTCACGGCCGACGAACTCCTCACCCTCCTCCCGCTGGTGCGCCGCACCGCCGACGCCATCACCCGGGAGTACTCAGGACAGACACCCCGACAGGAAGCACGCCCATGACCGAGAAGACAGCCCTCACCCCGAGCACCCACACCGCTCCGCCCGCCCGGTTCTCCCACGGTGTCCGCAAGGGCAACATCCTCCAGGTCGCCGGACAGGTCGGCTTCCTCCCCGCAGTGGAGGGCCAGGCGCCCACGCCGGCCGGCCCGACCCTGCGCGAACAGACCCTCCAGACCTTCGCCAACGTCAAGGCGATCCTCGAGGAGGGCGGCGCGAGCTGGGACGACGTGATGATGATCCGCGTCTACCTCACGGACACGGCCCACTTCGCCGAGATGAACGAGATCTACAACGAGTACTTCGCCGGCCTGACGGTGGCCCCCGCCGCCCGTACGACCGTCTACGTCGGCCTCCCGGCCGGACTGCTCATCGAGATCGACGCCCTGGCAGTCCTGGACTGATCCCTCTGTACCGGCAGTTGCACGGCACGGCGCTCCTTCCCCAGGCGCCGTGCCGCGATCCCCCTTGCCCGGAACCGCGAAACCGCCTGAAACGGATGCTCCCCCATGTTCCTCGCCGCTGACGCGCCCCCACCACCCACTCCCCACACGGGAGGACTGCTCACGCTCATCGACGGCACCGTCGGTCTGCTGACCGTCGCCGCCCTCGGTATCGCCCTGCTCCTCGTCCTCATCATCAAGGTCCGGCTCCAGCCGTTCGTCGCGCTGCTCGCGGTGTCCATAGCCGTCGGACTCGCCGCCGGGCTGTCCGTCACCGAACTCTTCGGAACGGTGCAGAAGTCGGCGGTCGTCTCCGTCATCGAGTCCGGCATGGGCGGCATCCTCGGCCATGTCGCCATCATCATCGGCCTGGGCACCATGCTGGGCGCGATCCTCGAGGTCAGCGGCGGAGCGGAGGTCCTGTCCTCCCGGCTGCTGGGGCTGTTCGGAGAGAAGCGCGCCCCGCTCGCCATGGGCCTCACCGGCCTGATCTTCGGTATCCCGGTCTTCTTCGACGTCGGCATCTTCGTCCTCGCGCCGATCGTCTACGCGGCGGCCAAGCGCTCCGGCAAGTCGATCATCCTCTACGCGATGCCGCTGCTGGCCGGTCTGTCCATGACGCACGCCTTCCTGCCGCCGCACCCCGGCCCGGTCGCCGCCGCCGGTCTGTTCGACGTCTCGCTCGGCTGGGTCATCCTGATGGGCATCCTCGTCGGCCTTCCCGCCGTCGTCGCCGCCTGGGGATACGCCGCCTGGATCGGCAAGCGGCTGTTCGTCGAGGTCCCGCAGGACATGCTGGAGGCCGCCCAGGACGCCAAGGCCGCCGTCGCCGCCGAGCAGGCGGCCGCGGGCAGGCAGCCCCAGGAGGCGCCGGTCGCGCTCGGTACCGTCCTCACCATCATCGGTACGCCGCTAATCCTGATACTCGCCGCGACGTTCTCCTCCATCGCGCTGGACGAGTCGACGCTGCGCTCGGTCGTCGAGTTCTTCGGCAACCCGTTCGTCGCCCTGACGATCGCGCTGGTCATGGCGTACTGGCTGCTGGGCATCCGGCGCGGCTGGTCGCGCAAGTCTCTCGAGTCGGTGTCGACCCAGTCCCTGAAGCCGGTCGGCAACATCCTGCTCGTCGTCGGCGCCGGCGGCGTCTTCGGCGCGGTCCTCAAGGCGAGCGGTGTCGCACAGGCGCTGTCCGACACCTTCAACGACGTCGGACTGCCGGTCGTCGTCCTCGCGTACCTGATCTCCCTGGTGCTGCGCGTCGCCCAGGGCTCGGCGACGGTCGCGATCGTCACCACGGCCGGCATCGTGCTGCCGCTCGTCGAGAACGCCGGTCACTCGCAGGCGTTCCTCGCACTGGTCATCATGGCCATCTCGGCCGGCTCGATCTTCGCCTCGCACGTCAACGACGGCGGATTCTGGATCGTCGCCAAGTACTTCGGAATCTCGGAACGCGACACGCTCAAGTCGTGGACGGTCCTCGAGTCGGTGCTCTCGGTCGCCGGCTTCGTGGTGGCCGCGGCGCTGAGCCTGGTCGTGTAGCGGGCGGAGTACGGGGGAGGGGCTGGGCGGGCCTCTCCCCCGCGCCTCTAGAGTCGGCGTGTGCCGACATACGAACATGTGCGTGACTGGGTCCGGGGCAAGTACGGCCCGCGGTATGCCGAACGGCGGATCACGGATCTCGGGTACGCCTACTCGGTCGACAGCCAGCCCGACGCGGCTCTCGCCGGCGACACGTCCGCGGTGACCTACGGCAACGGACCGGACCTCGTGGTGAAACGCACCGGCGCCGTCTGGCAGTTCGGGTCCAGTCCGGTGATGCTGCCGCTCTACGCAGCCCGGTCGGAGGACGAACTCCGCCGGTCGATGGCCGCCTTGCTGCCGGGGGTGGACCCGGACCGGCCTCACGAGACCGTCCCGCAGCAGTGGTCGGCTCCGCCTGGGTCCCCGTATCCGCCGCCCCCGCCCGCAGGCCCTCCGGCGTACGCGCCGGGGGCACCCGCGTCCGCGTATCCGCCGTACCCGCCCGCCGGGCCGTACCCGCCCGCCGGGCCCGCGCCGATGTACCCGACTGCCGGTCCTGCCGGGCCGTATCAGCAGGCGCCCGTCATGCCCGAGTTCGTGGCCGCCGATGTGCACCACGCCGTTCTGGTCGACGCCACCGGGATCTCCTTCGACCAGCGGGACGTCGTCACCGACTTCACCTGGCACGACATCCAGGCCGTCCACCACACCGTCCGCGGGCTCTGCCTACTGGTCGGCGTCACGCACCGGAACGGCATGTTCTACGAGTGCCGCGTCGGCGCGAGGCGCCAGGCACGGCTCCGGGAGCGGGCCGCGCAGCTGGCGCAGGTGCTCCACTACTACCGGCCGGGCACGGGAGTGTGACGAACCGCGCTCCGGCCGGGTGCGGTCAGCCGAGGCAGAGGACGAGAAGGCAGACCTCCGTGGGCGAGGTGCTCGCCGTCTGTGCCGGGGGTGCCTGCGGCTCGTCGGCCGCCGGGGCGGAGGTGGCGGGCGGCTGCTCGGCGGGTGCGGCCGGCGCCGTCGTGGTGGGTTGCGCGACGGGGGCCTCCGGGGCCTGTGGCACCTCCGACACCGTGCGCACCGTACGGACCGGGTTCGATGCCGGGGCCGTGGGGGCGGTCGCGGTCCGCTGCCGTGGGACGGCCGGCGTCGTCGCGGCCGGCGCGGGCGGCTGCGGCGCCCGCGACGCGCGCTCCAGCGGCTGCTGCGTCGACGACATGGCGGCCCGGTGCGACACGGCGGCGTCCGGGACCGTCGTGTCCGGTGCCGCGGCCGCGTGCGCCTGGTCCTTGCCGGACTCCGACGGCAGGGCGGCCACCGTGAGCGCGCCGCCGACGAGCGCGATCGCCGTACCGGCGGCCGCCCGTCGCTTGTTCTTTTTCCAGCGGGCCAGTTGCCGCCGCCGGGCCGCCCGGCCCTGGGCGTTCTGGCCGGCGGGCACGCTGTGCGGGGGGCCGGCCGGCGGGACGGCCGGTGCCTCCGCGATGCCGTACGGCTCCTCCGCCGGGGTGGTCGCCCCTGCGGACAGCACGGGCGACGGGGCTATGTCCGGTGCGTACGCGCCGCAGCCAGGGCACACCAGGGCCCCGTTGAGGTGCCGACGGCAGGTGGAGCAGTAGTCCATGTTCTTCTTCCTGTGCTGACTGCGCCGCCGGGAGGGCCCTGACGTCGGCGCCCTTTCACGAGTGCGTGCTGGGTCCGGTCGGCGAGCCACGCTAACGGCCGGTCCCGTAGGCCGTGCGCAGCCCTTGTGACGCTTTTGGAAAGATTGGCGGCGGGCCCCATGGGCCCGCCGCTCACCCGCACCCGTCCGGGCAGGACCGGGCGGGCCTCAGGTCAGGAGCAGTACTGCTGCTCCTTGCCGATGGACCGGTACATGCAGTCGGAGTTCTCCAGCAGTTGGAGCACCGCGTCGCGGTTGCGGCTGGTCTCGCGCTCGATCACCTCGTCGGGCGGGTAGAAACCGCCGCCGCCCCAGCCCGACGGGTACATCTCGAAGGTGTAGCCGAAGATCCGCTGGTCTCCCCACAGCCAGTCGTCGATCGACCCGTCGGTGATGTAGAGGTCGCTCGACTGCTCGGCCGTGTATCCGTTGCTGGCGCCCATCTTCCGCCCGACGGCGGCGAAGGCGTCCCGGTCGTCCTGGGTCATGCCGGGCGCCGTGTCCGAGTACGTCCAGCCGTACGGCCAGAGCACCAGCTCGCTGTAGGTGTGGAAGTCGATGCCCGTGGCGATCTGCTGCTTCCCGCCGACGACCCGGCTGCGGACGAAGTCGGCGACGACCTTCACCTCGGGCGCGGACTCGGCGGCCCGGCCGCGGTAGGTCTCGGAGCCGGGCGAGCCCGAGGAGCCGCCGCAGCAGCCCCACTTGTAGTCCCAGTTGCGGTTCATGTCCGTGCCCACGTACGAGGAGCCGGAGTTGGGCTGCCGGTTCTTGCGCCAGCTGCGGTAGTTGCCGGTGGCGATGTCGTACTCGCCGCCGTCCGGGTTGAGGTCCGGGACGATCCAGATCTCGCGTCCGTTGACGGCGTTCGTGATCCGCGTGTCGCTGCCGTAGTCCTCGCCGAACTCGCGCAGCAGGTACAGCGCCATCTCGACGGTGAGGTGTTCGCGGGCGTGCTGGTGGTGGGTGAAGAGGACCTCGGGCTCGTTCTCGTCGGCCGCCACGTTGTCGCTGATCTTGACGGCGACGATGTCGCGGCCCTGGTAGCTCTTGCCGATGACGCGCTTGCTCATGATCTCCGGGTGCTGCGCCACGCGCTGGTTGATCTCCGCCGTCATCTCGGCGTAGTTGTGGTAGCGGGAGTCGGCCGACGGGAAGTCGAACGGCTTCACGTCCGCCGCCGCCCTGTGCTGCGGCGGTGCGGGCAGCGCCTCGAGCGTGTGCCCGAGGGCGCGCAGCCGCTCGGCCTGCGCGGCGTCGGCGCTGACGACGACGGTGTGGTCGTCGGCCTCGTCGATCGACACACCGGTACGGGCGATGGCGGTCCGGTCGGCGGCCGTGTCGGGTCCGTGGATCAGGTACTGCCTGGTCTGCTGCCGTTCCTCGGTCGCGGCCGGAGGCGGCCGGTCGGCGGGGGGTGAGGCGCTGGCGCTGATGGGCGCCGCCACGGCGAGCGCGAGGACGGCCGCGAGGGTGGCGGCCTTCCCGCGGTTCGCCCGGATGCGAAGTCGCATGCTGTCTCCTGGGTGGGGAGTTGTGGGGGGTGTTCCAGTAGCGACGTGCGGATGGGGCGTGTTCGTGCACATCGTCGTGGCATGACATGGACGGGTCAAGGGGATGTTTGGTCAATCGGTCCGGGGCCGATGCAATGGACACACCCCTTGCGCGATCACCCGCGCACCGCTTTGGTGACACCCGTCACACCCGGGACGAGTGGGAAGGCGGAAACGCCATGGCAGGCACGACCGAACACAGCGCGGACGAGGCGCTCTCCGTACCGCGCAAGTCGAGTTGGAAGTACATCGGGCCCGGGATCGTCGTCGCGGCGACCGGTGTCGGGGCCGGAGACCTGGTCGCGACCCTCATCGCGGGCAGCAAGTTCGGATACACCCTGATGTGGGCCGCGGTCATCGGCTGCATCGTCAAGATCTCGCTCGCCGAGGCGTGCGGACGATGGCATCTGGCGACCGGGCGGACCCTCTTCGAGGGCTGGCGCTCCCTCGGCAGGTGGACGGGCGTCTACTTCGCGATCTACGTGGTCGTCTGGGGATTCGTCTACGGCGCCACCGCCATGTCCTCCAGCGCCCTGCCGATCGTGGCGCTCTGGCCCGACGGGCCGGACCTCAAGGTCTGGGCCGTCGTCACCGGCCTGATCGGCCTGGTCTTCGTCTGGTTCAACCGGTACGCCGTCTTCGAGAAGGTCATGACGGTGCTCGTCGGTGTGATGTTCGTGGTCGTCGTGTACGTCGCGATCCGCGTCAGCCCCGACATCGGCGCGTCCTTCGCGGGTCTCGTACCGGTGCTGCCGGACGGGTCACTGCTGTACACACTGGGCCTCATCGGCGGCGTCGGCGGCACCATCACCATGGCGGCGTACGGCTACTGGGTGAACGCCAAGGGCTGGACCAACACCGGCTGGATGAAGGTCATGCGCCTCGACAACCGCGTCGCCTACATCACCACCGGCGTCTTCGTCGTCGCGATGCTGATCGTCGGCGCCGAGCTGCTGCACGCCTCCGGCGTCGCCCTCAACAAGGGCGACAGGGGGCTGATCGACCTCGGCGGGGTCCTCGAGGACAAGTACGGGGCGACGACCGCCAAACTGTTCCTGATCGGCTTCTTCGCCACGTCGTTCTCGTCGCTGATCGGCGTGTGGCACGGCGTGAGCCTGATGTTCGCCGACTTCGTCGAGCGGCTGCAGCGCGACCGCAAGGGCGTGCCGGCCGACGAGGGCACGGTCGAGGAGGTGGCGGCCGGCCAGAAGGAGCATTCGCTGCCGTTCCGTGCGTACCTGCTCTGGCTGACGTTCCCGCCGATGGCGCTGCTCTTCCTGGACCGGCCGTTCGGGCTGGTCATCGCCTACGGCGTGCTCGGAGCGTTCTTCATGCCGTTCCTCGCGGCCACCCTGCTCTGGCTGCTCAACTCCTCCCGCACCCCGGCCGAGTGGCGCAACGGCGCCCTGAGCAACGTGATGCTGGCGGCGGCGGGACTGCTCTTCGTCGTGCTGTGCGTGCAGCAGGTGCGCGAACTGCCCTGGTAGGGCCGGACGGGCACAGCCCACGGCCGGGCCTTCGCCGGCGGGGGAGCGGCGGCAGAGGCCCGGCCAGGGGGTCGGGGAATGTGCGGGGGTTACGGCAGGTTGTGGACGTGCGGGCCGACCGCGTTGGACCAGGCGTTGCCGGCCGTCGCGTCCCAGTTGGTGGACCAGGTCATCGCGCCCCGCAGGCCCGGGTAGGTCTTCGAGGGCTTGAAGGAGCCGCAGTTCGTGCCCCGGGTCAGGCAGTCGAGGGCGTTGGTCACGATGGTCGGGCTGACGTAGCCGCTGCCCGCGCCGCGGGTGGATGCGGGGACGCCGATGCCGACCTGGGAGGGGGCGAGGCCGCCTTCCAGCTGGATGCAGGCGAGCGCGGTCAGGAAGTCGACCGAACCCTGCGAGTAGACCTTGCCGTCGCAGCCGAGCATCGATCCGCTGTTGTAATACTGCATGTTGACGACGGTGAGGATGTCCTTCACGGCCAGCGCCGTCTTGAAGTACTCCGTGCCCGTGTTCTGCATGTCGATGGTCTGCGGCGCCATCGTCAGCACCAGCGAGGAGCCGGCCTTCTGCGACAGCTGGCGCAGCGCCTTCGTCAGGTACGTCGAGTCGATGCCGTGCTCCAGGTCGATGTCGACACCGCTGAAGCCGTACTCCTGCATCAGCGCGTAGGCGCTGTTCGCGAAGGCCGTGGCGGACGCGTCACTGTTGATGGTGACGTTGCCCTTCTCGCCGCCCACCGAGATGATCACGGACTTGCCGGCGGCCTTCTTCGCGGCGATGTCGGCCTTGAAGTCGGCGACGGAGGCGTATCCCACGGCCGGGTCGAGGTTGAAGACGATCTGGCCCGGCGTGGCCGTCGAGTCGGCGAACGACACGGCGATGATGTCGTACTGCGACTGCACGTCGCGCAGCTTCTGCACGGTGGCGCCGTTGTCGAAGTTCTGCCAGTAGCCGGTCAGCGCGTGCCTGGGCACCGACGGGTTCGGGTCCGGGTCGCCGCTACCGCTCGTACGGCCGGTGACGGCCGCCGACTTCGCCGACTCGCCGGCGGCGTTCGTGGCGGTGACCTGGAACCGGTACGAGGTGTCGGCCGTCAGGCCCGTCACTGTCGCCGAGGTGCCGGAGGCCGACTGGACCTTGGTGCCGTCACGGTAGACGTTGTAGCCGGTCGCGCCCGAGACCGCGCCCCAGCTCAGGGCCACGGAGGAGGACGTCACGGCGCCCACGGAGGGTGCGCCGGGCGCTGCCGGGACCACCGGATCCGGATCGGTGCCGCCACCGCCGTCGGGGCCGAAGACGCTCACGTCGTCGGCGTAGTAGGCGGCCTGCCCGTACCAGCCGTGCAGGTAGACGGTCACCGAGGTGGTGTTAGAGCCGGTGGTGAACGAGGTGGCGAGCTTCGTCCAGCTGCTGCCGCCGGGCGTCCAGGTGGACACGTCGGTCGTCCCGGTCCCGCTCGCGCCCAGGTAGACGTAACTGCCCTGGACCCATGCGCTCAGTGCGTACGTCGAGTTCGGTTTCACCGCCACGGTCTGGGAGCACTTGGCGTTGTCCTGACCGGCGGGCGTGGCCTTGAGGGCGGACGCCCCGCTGCGTACGGGGGAGGAGGCCGTGGCGCCGCTGCCGCCGGAGCAGGTCCAGTTGGCGAGACCCGACTCGAAACCGGCGTTCTTGGCGACATTGACGTCGGCCGCCTGTGCGGTCCCTGCCGTGCCCATGAGGGTGAGTCCGGTACCGACGGCGAGCGCCAGACCGGCGCCGAGCCATCTCCGTGAGCGTGTGGTGCGGTCCACTTGCGGCCTCCGGTGGGGGAGTTGGGGGGTGGGGCGGGGGGCTTCGTACGGTGGCCACCGTTCGGCGTAAAGCTGGTCCAGACCAATAGGGTTGTCAAGACCTCTGGCAGTGATTGGTCCCCTGTCCGGTGTTCTCTGCCCGGGCCCTCGTCGCTAGAGTGCTCATGCAGAAACACGGAGTAGCGGACACGGAGCAGCAGGAGCACGGAGCATAGGGAACTGCGGCCGCCGGAAACCCCGGTGTCCGGAGCTGAACGGGGAACAGCGTGCCGACCGCAATAGCAGTCACCAGCGCAGACCTGGTGCTACCGCCCACCGATCACCAGACACCTTCAGCGGCCCTGCTCCACGCCCCGGAGGACCAGCCGCTCGACGCCGCGGTCGCCGACATGAGCGTGCTCCTCGAACAGCACGGCTATGTCGTCGCGCTCTACCCCGCCTCGCTCCCCACCGCCCACGAGCGCCGGCTGCACACCGTCCGCGCCGTGCTCGAGAGCGACCGCGTCGCCCTTCTCAAGCTCGATCTGCCGCCACTCGGGGTCGCCGTACTGGCCCGGCAGCTGCGACAGCTGTCGATCTGCGACTTCAGCGCCGGAATCGTCGCCTCCGCCGCGCGGCTGCTCTCCCACTACATCCACGCCGGCGCCCTGCTCGGCTCCGTCGCCCGGCTCGACCGGATACCCGTGAGCCTGAGAACCCACGCCAAGTCGTGGATGCCCGGCTCCCAGTTCGGCGTACTGGCCCATCCACGCCCCCAGCTGATCAGGATCGGCGGCGGCGAACTCGCCGGCCCCGAGTACGCCACCCAGCTGGTCCTCGCACGCGGGCAGCTGCAGTCCGAGTGGGTCACCGGCACCCTCGCACCCGCCTGGCACGTCCGCCACACCCACGAGGCGCCGCTGCCCGCCGACTCGGCCCGCTGGTGGGGCACGGCCCGGCTGATCGAGTTCGCCGCCTTCCTCCCGGACGTCTCCGTCCTGTACCAACTGGTCTCTTCCGTACGGCGAGAGGTGTGCACATGGTGCGGCATCCAACTGATCGGTGACCGCTGCGGCTTCTGCTTCGCGCCCCTCACCGCTCCCGCGAGCCGCACGGGGGCGCCCAGAGCCCTGACCGCCGGGCCCTGACCGGCCGGGCCTCGTCCGGCGGGCCCGTCCCTCTCCACCCGGCTCGCGGACCGTCCCCGCTCCATCCGTCCCCGCTCCATCCGTTCCGCTCGAACCGTCCCGCTCGACCCGCCCCACTCGATCCGTCCCACGCCACCGAACGAGGTCGCCCCACCCATGAATTCACGGCAGCGCCGCGGCGTTCTCCTCATTCTGCTCTCGGTCGTCTGCGGCATCGCCGCGTTCGCCGGTGTGCTCACCGTGATCGCCGATGTGAACTCCAAGGTCGGACCGGAGACCACCGCGTACCGCGTCAAGACGGACATAGCCCCGTACACACCGCTCGGTCCCGACCAGTTCGAGAGGGTCTCCATACCCGAACGCTGGCTGTCCGACAGCGCGGTGACCGACCTCGACGTGCTGCGCGGGAAGATCGCCGTCACCCGCCTGCGCAGCGGATCGCTGCTCCAGAGCGACATGATCGTGCGGAAGCCGCAGCTGGAGGACGGCCAGCAGGAGATCGCCATCATGATCGACGCGGCGACCGGCGTGGCCGGAAAGATCCGCCCCGGCAACCTGGTCAACATCTTCGCCACCTTCGCCGCGCAGAACGACTCGGGCACCGACCAGTCCCGGCTCATCGTCGCCAACGCCAAGGTCATCGACGTCGGCGAACTCACCGCCCTCGACCGCCGGAGCGGCGACCGCGCCAACGGCCCACGGGAGGCCGTGCCCATCACCTTCGCCCTGGACACCGCCGACGCCCAGCGCGTCGCCTACGCCGAGTCCTTCGCCGAGCATGTGCGCCTCGCCCTGCTGCCCGACGGGAGCACCACCACCCTCCGGCCCGGCGACGGCAGCTACGACCTCTCCGAAGACAAGAACAAGTGAGGGCCGGATGACGACGCGTATCCTCCCCGCCGTCGGCGACCCCGACGCCGCCCGGTCCGTCGGCAGCCTGCTCGGCCGGCTCCCCGACGCCGAACCGGCCGCACCGGTCGGCGACTCCACCGCACTCGTCGACACACTGGCGAGGCTCGCCGCCGAATCGCTCGACGAACTGCCCGAGGTCGTCCTGGTCCACGAGCGGATCGGGCCACTGCCCGCGCTCGAGCTGATCAGGGACGTCGCGCTGCGCTTCCCGGCCGTCGGCGTCGTGCTCGTCACCGCCGACACCAGCCCCGGCCTCTACTCGGCGGCCATGGACTCCGGCGCCCGCGGCCTCGTCGCCCTGCCTCTGACGTACGAGGAACTCGCGCAGCGCGTGCAGGCCGCGGCCGGCTGGGCGGCGGGCGTACGCCGGCACCTCGGTCACGGACCCGAAGCCGGCTTCGGCGGCACCGTCGTCACCGTCAGCGGCGCCAAGGGCGGTGTCGGCACGACGGTCACGGCGATCCAGCTCGCCCTGGCGTCGGCGGCCTCCGGCCGCTCCGTCGCCCTCGTCGACCTCGACCTCCAGGGTGGCGACGTAGCCTCCTACCTGGACGTCCAGTTCCGGCGTTCCATCGTGGACCTGGCCGCCATCCAGGACATCGGCGCCCGCGTACTGGCCGACGCGGTCTTCAACCACGAGTCGGGCGTCGCGTTGCTCCTCGCCCCGGCGGAGGGCGAACGGGCGGAGGAAGTCAGCGACCGGCTCGTACGGCAGACCCTCGGTGCCCTGCGACAGCGGTACGAGACCGTCGTCGTCGACTGCGGCACCCACGTGGACACCGCCAACGCCGCCGCCATCGAAATGGCCGACACGACGCTGCTGCTCACCACGCCGGACGTGGTGACCGTACGGGCCACCAAGCGGATGGTGAGGCTCTGGGACCGGCTCCAGATCCGCAAGGCGGAGGAGACCGTCACGGTCGTCAACCGCCACAGGCGCGGCAGCGAGATCCAGCCCCCGCTCGTCTCGAAGATCACCGCCACGCGGGTGGCGCGTTCGGCGATCCCCGCGAACTTCCGTGAGCTCCAGGGCGCCGTCGACGCCGGCCGGATGCAGGACCTGGAGGCCAAATCGACCGTCAAGCAGGCCATGTGGGCCCTCGCGGGCGAACTCGGGCTGGTGAAGGACGGCCGGCCGGACACGAAGCAGAGCGGCCTCTTCGGCGGCGGACGACGGCACGGGCGCGCGAAATGACCCGCCGGGCGTTCGGGGATGGCGGCCAGTCGGTGATCGAGTTCACCGGCATGGTGCCGATCATCCTGGTGACCCTGGCGGTGCTGTGGCAGTCGGCACTGGTCGGCTACACCTTCGTGCTGG
Organism: Streptomyces peucetius; assembly: GCF_025854275.1. NCBI lineage: Bacteria > Bacillati > Actinomycetota > Actinomycetes > Kitasatosporales > Streptomycetaceae > Streptomyces > Streptomyces peucetius. Next base: position 5,074,293 of record NZ_CP107567.1, read on the forward strand.
CCGGGAACGCGGCCGACAAGGCCGTGGCCGCAGGGGCGCGCGCCGACGGCGGCGGCGCGGCGGCGTGCGCGCGGGCCGCCCGGGAGGACGTCACGGGGGGCTGGTCGGCGGCCGTGACGTGCGCGGAGGACGGGGACCTCTACAAGGCCGAGGTCGCCCTGGACGTGCCGCTGCTGTTCCCCGGGGTAAACCTCCCCGTCACGGTCACCGGGCGGGCGGGCGCGTCGACCGAACGGAGGGACGCGCCATGAGATCCCGTGTGCGGGCGGACGGACGCGTGTCGCGGACGCGTGCGACGGGCGGCGACGTGGCCGAGGCAGGCGCCCTGCGGACGGCTCGCGTCTCGCGGACGGCGCGCGCCTCGGGTACGGCGCGCGTGTCGCGGCTGGCACGCGCCTCGGGTACGGCGCGCGCCCCGCGTGCGGCACGACTCGCGCCTACGGCGTGCACCTCGCGTACGACACGGGTCTCGCGCAGGTGCGCGATACGCGGCGACCGCGGCCAGAGCGCGATCGAGTACGGCGGCTGGCTGTTCCTGCTCCTCTTCGTCATGACGATCGCGGTCCAGGTCGGTCTCGCCGTCTACGCGGCCCAGCAGGCCGGCACCGCGGCCCGCGCGGCCGCGCGGGTGGCCTCCCGGGCCGACGCGACCACGAGCGGGGTGAGCGCCGGGCAACAGGCCCTCAGCTCCTGGCTGGAGGCCGACGTGGTGACCCGCGAGGGCGGTGACGCGGTGACCGCCGACGTCACCGTCGTCATCCCGCAGGTCGTCCCCGGCGTCAGCTTCGGCACCGTCACCAAGAGCGCCACGATGCCCCTCGACGAGGAGTCGACACGATGAGCCTGCGAGCCCGTATCCAGCGCATCGACGGCCCCGCCCCGGCGAACGGCCAGAGCGAGGAGAGCCGGCTCGTCGGCGTCTACCGCGCCAAACTTCTCGAAGAGATCGACCTGGCCGAGATGTCGACCCTCGCCGCCGCCGAACGGCGCGAACGGCTGGAGCGCGTACTCGGCCACATCATCAGCCGCGAGGGCCCCGTCCTGTCCGGCGGCGAACGCTCGCACCTCATCCGACGCGTCGTCGACGAGGCGCTGGGCCTCGGCATTCTCGAACCGCTCCTCGAGGACGCGTCCATCAGCGAGATCATGGTGAACGGCCCCGAGCAGGTCTTCGTCGAGCGCGGCGGCCGACTGGAACAGCTGCCGCTGCGGTTCTCGTCCACCGATCAGCTGATGCAGACCATCGAACGCATCGTCTCCACCGTCAACCGCCGGGTCGACGAGGCGAACCCGATGGTCGACGCCCGGCTGCCCACCGGCGAGCGCGTCAACGTCATCATCCCGCCGCTCTCCCTGACCGGTCCCGTCCTCACCATCCGCCGCTTCCCCCGCGCCTACACCCTCCAGGAGATGATCGGCCTCGGCTCGCTCGACGAGCACATCCTGATGCTCCTGGCGGGACTGGTGCGCGCCAAGTTCAACGTGATCGTGTCCGGTGCCACCGGCACCGGGAAGACCACCCTCCTCAACGCCCTCTCCGGCCTGATCCCGGACGGCGAACGCATCGTCACCATCGAGGACTCGGCCGAGCTGCGGCTCCAGCAGACCCATGTGATCACCCTCGAGTCCCGCCCCGCCAACGTCGAGGGCAAGGGACGGATCACCATCCGCGACCTCGTACGCAACTCCCTGCGCATGCGCCCCGACCGCATCATCGTCGGCGAGGTCCGCGGCGGGGAGACCCTCGACATGCTCCAGGCCATGTCGACCGGCCACGACGGCTCACTCGCCACCGTCCACGCCAACAGCGCGGAGGACGCGCTCATGCGGCTCCAGACCCTCAGCTCCATGAGCGAGGTCGAGCTGCCGTTCGTGGCCATCCACGACCAGATCAACAGCGCCGTCGACATCATCGTCCAGCTGACCCGGCACGCCGACGGGGCGCGCAAGATCACGGAGATCGCCGTCGTCGACTCGTACGGCCGTGAGGACTACCGCTTCGTGACCGTCTGCCGCTTCGACGCGGAGCCACCGGCCGGCGACGGACGCGTACACGGCCGTTTCCGGTACTTTCCGCTGCCGCGGCGGGTCGCGGAACGCCTCTACATGGCGGGCGAGGGGATCCCGCCGGCCTTCGGAGTCGGCGACACGCCACTGGAGCTCTCGACCCGGGTACCGCCGGGCCTGAGCCCGGTGCCGGAGCCGCGCATGGGGCCGGGGCCGCGCGTGGGGCCGGAGTCGCGACCGGGGCCCGCGCCGTCGGGAAGCCACCTGCCGCACGCGGACCCCTGGACGGGCCACGCACCGGAAGGCCACCAGCCGCGATGAACCTCCCGCTCCTCACTCTCGGCGTCACGCTCCTCGGCTGCGTACTCGCCGTCCTCGGCGTACGCGCCTGGTCGGCCGGGCAGGCACAGCACCAGGCACTCGTGGACCGCATGTCACAGACGGGCCCGCTCGCTCTCGAGAGCGGCCGCCGGCGCCGCTTCGCGCGGCTCGACCGCCGGCTGCGGCGTACCCGCCCCGGCCGGCGCATCGAACGGTCCCTCTCCGCGACCGGGCTCGACCTGACTCCGGGCGAGTACGCCGTCTACGTCACCGCCGCCCTGCTTGCCCTGTACTTCGTCGTCGGGTCGGTCTTCGCCCCCTTCTTCGGCCTGCTCGCCGTACTGATCGGGCTGTGGGGAGCACAAGGTTTCCTCAACTGGCAGCGCGCCAAACGCACCGAGGCGTTCATCAGCCAGCTGCCCGAACTCACCCGCGTCCTCGCCAACGCCACCCAGGCCGGACTCGCCCTGCGCACCGCCATCGGCATGGCGGTGGAGGAACTCGACGACCCGGCCCGCGAGGAACTGCGCCGCGTCGCCGACCAACTGGCCCTCGGCCGCTCCCTCGACGACGCCCTGGGGGACCTCGTCGAACGACTCCCCTCACGCGAACTGACCGTGCTCGTCTCCACCCTGATCCTCTCCAACCGGGCGGGCGGCACCATCGTCACCTCACTGCGCAACCTCACCGAGACCCTGGAGGAACGCAAGGAGACCCGGCGCGAGGTCACCACCCTGCTCTCCCAGGTCAAGGTGACCGCGGTGGCCGTCCCGGTGCTCGGTCTCGGGTTCCTGCTCGTCATCAACGGCATGCGGGACGGCGCACTCGACGACATGACCAGCGCGCTCGGCGGCCGGATCGCCGTGCTCGCCGCCGCCGGCCTGTACGCCCTCGGCTTCATCCTCATCAACCGACTCACCCGCGTCCGCATCTGACGCCCGACCCGGAACCCGGAAGGAGGAGGCACACATGCTCGGACTCGCCCTGGCCGCCGTGCTCGGCCTGGCCGTCTGCGGCGTCTTCCACGGCATCCGCATGTACCGGGCGGAGGCCAAGCTCCCCGGTGACCTCGCCGTGGCCCTCGAAATCGGCGCCACCCGCACCAGCTACCCCGGCATGGCCATCGACCGCCTCGGCATGCGCTGGGCGCCCTCGGTACTGAGACTCATGGGCCCGCGCCAGGTCGACCGCGTCCGCCGCCGGCTCGACATGGCCGGCAACCCCGGCGGCCTGACGGTCGACCGCTACGCGGCCCGCCGCGCCGTGTACGGGTTCCTCGGCACGCTCGTCGCCTTCGGCATGCTGATGAACGGGCACGTCGTCTTCGCGGTCCTCTTCCTTCTCTACGGCCTGTTCTGGACGGACGTCCTGCTGCGCGCCGCCATCGCCCGCCGCCGAGACGACATCGAACGCACGCTGCCGGACTTCCTCGACGTCCTCGCGGTCGTCGTCTCCGCCGGCCTCGGCTTCCGCCAGGCCCTGGAACGCGTCGCGGAGAAGTACGACGGCCCCTGGTCCGACGAACTGCGCATCACCCTGCGCCAGATGGACATGGGCATGGGCCGCCGCGAAGCCTTCGAACAACTGCGGCGCCGCAACGAGTCGGACCAGGTGTCGATGTTCGTCTCCGCGCTGCAACAGGGTGAGGAACTGGGCGCCCCCATCGTCGACACCCTCATCCAGATCGCCAACGACATGCGCCGCACCGACGCCCAGAACGCCCGGCGGAAGGCGGCGAAGGCGGTCCCGAAGGCGACGCTGATCGTCACGAGCTTCATGCTGCCCGGGACGATGATCCTGATTGTGGCGGGCTTCTACTACGCGGCCGACGTCGACTTCGGCGCGATCTTCGGGGGATGACGAGTGATGAGGAGGCATGACGGGGTGTCGACTTGACGATGATTGGCCCAAGTCTCTTCGCTCACGCAAGCGAATGTGGGAGATTTCCTCCGGGGCCCCGGTGTAGCCGGGGGACTCCGTGGAGTGATCAGCGGCGGAGGAGGCCGGACCGACATGAACGAGCGGTCCGTCAAAGGGGAACGAGGGGTACGCCATGAAGAACTTCGGCCTGCTCGGGGTCACGGCTGCTGCGACGAGGCTCCGCAGACACCTGCGCGGGGATCGGGGGCAGGGGTCGATCGAGTACGTGGGGATCACGATCCTGGTGGTGGCGATCGTGGTGCTGCTGCTTCAGACGAACGTCGGCAACGACATCGCCAACACCTTCCGGGAAAAAATCAATTCGGTGCTCGGCGGGGGTGGCGGGGGCGCAGGAGGCGGAGGCTGACGGTCTCGATCGCCGGTGATCGCGGCCAGGCAACACCGATCTACATGGCGGCGGTTGTCGGGCTGCTCTTCCTTGTCCTCGTCTACCTCGCCTTCGGGCAGGCCGATGTGACCCGCAACGGCGCGCAGACAGCGGCTGACGCGGCCGCCCTGGCCGCGGCCAAGCAGTCGAGGGACGACCTGGAGCTGGTGGACGTCATCGACGACCTGGAGGCGGTCTTCGGCGGTCAGGTGCCCGCCGACACTCCGGACGGATGCATGCGGGCCGTGGATTTCGCGGCCAGGAACGACGCGGTGGCCGGGTACCAGGACTGCGTGCCGCTGAACGACGGCCGCTGGGGCTTCACCGTCGACGTCAAGTCCCGCGAGTCGATGGGCAACAGCGTCATCGACGGCACCGGCAGCAAGCACGCCATGGCGACGGCCACGGCCGTGATCGAACCACGCTGCACCTTCATGCCCGAGGAGAGCGAAGCACCGGAACCCGATGAGGAGAACGAGGAAGCCGAGGACGACAAGGAGAAGCCCTCCCCCGGCAAGCTTCGTTGTGACGCCCAGGACTGGGACATCGACCCCGAGAACCTGGATCTGCTGCCGGACATGGCAGACCTTTTCACCGTCCGACTGGCCGAGGACTGAGCCCGATGAGCGCAAAGGAACAGGATTGATGAGCATGCGGCACATGAGCACCATGCGCCGGGCCGCGGCAGCCGGCTTGCTGTCCTCCGTCTTGATCTTCACTCTCGCAGCGTGCGGCGGTGATGGCGACGAGGCGGAGTCGAGAGGAGCTTCGTCATCAGCACCTGCCGGCTCGAACGAGCACGACAAGAGCGCCGCTGCGTCCGACACCGCCCCCAGCGCCGCGCCGAGTGAACCCGTCGCGACGGTCAAGGGAGACAAGGGGCTGGAGATGTCGGTCTTCTCGGCCAGACGCGATGACGGTGGCTTTCTCACAGTGGATGGGCAGTTCAAGAACACCAGCTCCGTGGGCTTCACGGTCCCCGTCAACTGGAACGGTCTGGAGCAGGCCGTGGCATCCACGGGCAATTCACTCGCTGCCATGACACTGGTCGACTCGAAGGGCAAGAAGCGCTACTACGTACTTCGGGACACCGACAATCGGCCGCTCACGACCTACGCGTACGGGAATCTCATCAAGGCGGGGGACACCCTTTCCTTCTTCGCCCAGTTCCCCGCGCCGCCCGCCGACACCACACAGGTCGCCCTCCAGTTCCCCGGTTTCCCCAGCACCACGATCGAGCTGTCATGAAGCCCACCACGACCAGGAACGCGACCCGGTCCGGGACCACCGCCGCCGTTCTCGCAGGCGTGCTCTCCCTCACCCTTCTCGCCCCGGGCGACGCCTTCGCCGACGACGGCCCGTACGCGGCGCCGCCCGCCGAGGCGCCGGTCAAGATCGACGCCAGGGACTCGGACCTCAAGCTCCCGGAGGGCGCGACGCTCGCCGAGCCGAAGGTCATCGACATCAAGTCCGTCGTCGAGGACATCAGCGGCGAGGAGCGCCGCGAGGAGACGAACTCGGACGTCAAGTTCGCGCTTCAGGCGGAGGTGCTGTTCGGCAAGGACAGTGCGAAGCTCTCGGGCGAGGCGGCGTCCCGTATCGCCGCCATCGCCGCCGAGATCAAGAACCAGAGCGCCAAGAAGATCCGCGTCTTCGGTTTCACCGACGACCTCGGTTCCGAGGAGCACGGCGACAAGCTCTCCAAGGAGCGCGCGGACGCGGTGCACAGCGTGCTCTCGCAGCAACTGAGCGGCGAGGGCATCACCTACGAGATCCGGGGTTACGGCGAGGACTACCCGATCGCGAGCAACACCTCGGAGGAGGGCCGCCGCAAGAACCGCCGAGTGGAGGTGTCGTTCCCCCGGGAGTGACCGCCCCGTACGACTGCTGCAGCAGGTGGTCCGCTGCCGGCCTTGATCTCCAGATCTCTGTCATGTTGTCCCCGCCGGGCGCGGCCGGCAGCTAGCCCTCGGGCCGGCGGCGAACCGCCGGACGCCCACCGCGGCAAGGGGCACATGACAAAGCCCTACGCGGTGGGGGCCAGGTCGGCGTGCAGCAGGTGGTGGTCCGAGTACGGGCTGGGATGCACACCGTGCGCGAGCGGGACGATGCCTCGCAGGAAGACGTAGTCGAACCTGCTCTGCCAGTCGGTGGTCGGCTCGCAGGTGCCGGCGGGCGAGGGACGGCACCGGGGGTCCGCATTCACGGTCAGTGCCTGGATCCCGGTGAGTTCGGGAGCGTCCGGCACGGCGTTGAAGTCGCCGAGAACGATCGCGCGGTCGTACCGGGCGACTTCTTCGGCGAGTACGTCGACCTGGTGTGCTCGGACTGCTTCTTGACGTCGCTCGGCGAGGTGTGTGTTGAAGACCCGGACGGCCCGGCCGCCCACCATGGTGGTGACTGCCACGTACCCCCGGTCTTCGGATCCTCCGTCGGGGTATTCCACCTTGACGCGGTCCGTCATCGGTGCCGCCGCGAGAATCGCCTGGCCGTAGGCTCCCGGACTCCACGGTACTCCGCCGCAGCGGTTCCAGTTCCGGAGAACCGTCCCGTACTCGACGTGGTACACGAGTCCGTAACGGCTCTCCAGATGGTCCCGGATCCTCTCGACGTCACGCACGCACGCTTCTTGCAGGCCGATGACCTGGGGCGCATACGTGGCGATCTCGGCTGCCCGGTCGGCGTCGCTCTCGTCGCAGGGGTTGCAGATGTTCCACGTCATGACCCGGTTCCAGACGATGTCCCTGACGGCTTCGACGGGCAGTGACCTGGCGAAGAGGGCACCCTTCGGTGCGCTGGGGCCGACGAGCGCCAGGCAGGCCACGATCAGGGCGCCCGCGAGCAACCGCGTGCCCCTTCCGATCATGATCGCCTCCTTGGCGTGGATTCAGGTGGCATCCGTCGTCACCAGGCACGAGGTTATGGGACGAAGATGTCAGCAACACCTGCGGTGCCCCTGCGAGCCTGCATCCGAGGGCGCGACGGTCAGGGCGGTACCGGCTCGCACCCCCCACCCCGCCAGCGCACCCGCTTCCGCCTCCAGGACGTGACGGGCCCGGAGCCGGGGCAGGCCCACGCGGCCCGGGGGCATGGTCCTGATGGTGAGGACGCGCAACGTCCCGTCCAGGTAGGCGACGTCGATCGGGAAGCGCATGCCGATCGTGTGGACGCTGTTGCACGGGGTGAGGAGCATTGCGCCGTCGATGCCGTCCCGGCCGAGGAGGCCCCGGCGGCGGGTCCGGTACGTGGCGGCGATCTCGACGCGGGCGACGTCCAGGCCGTCGGCCGTCAACGTGCCTGTGCCGTTACGCCAACGCCGCGTCCGCCTCATGGCGTTCACGGTATCGCCCGGTCGGCCTAGGGTCAGGGGCGTGGAAGCAGCGTTGGTGGTCGTCGCCGCCCTTTGGGGGGCCGGGGCCGGGTGGTTGTGTCCGCGGGCGGTGTACCGGCTGTCCGTCGAGCCGGGGGAGGCGTGGCGCGGGGAGTGCCCGGCAGGGCACCCCTACGGCGGGTGGGTCGGCGGGGCGTGCTGCCCGGCGCCGCTGCCGGCCAGGTTCGCGGCGCCCCTGGTCACCGCGGCCGTGTGCGCCGCCCTCGCCGTGGCGGCCGGTGCGCGGCCCGAGCTGGCGGTCTGGCTGGTGCTGGCGCCCTTCGCCGTACTGCTCGCGCTCGTTGACGTGAAGGTGCGCAGGCTGCCGGACCACGTGACGCTGCCGCTGGCAGCGGGGGCGGTGATGCTGCTCGGTGCCGCCGCACTCGTGCCGGGCGCGGGGGGTTCGTGGACGACCGCGCTGCTCGGCGGGCCGGTGCTCGGGGCGGCGTACTTCGTACTGTTCCTGATCCACCCCGACGGCATGGGCTTCGGGGATGTGAAGCTCGCCCTCTCGCTGGGCGTCGTTCTCGGCTGGTACGGCTGGGCGGTGCTGTTCGCCGGTGCGTTCGCCGGGTTCCTGCTCGGCTCGCTGTACGGGCTGGGGCTGATCGCCCTGCGCCGGGCCGGGCGCAGGAGCGCGATTCCGTTCGGGCCGTTCATGATGTCCGGGGCCTGGCTGGGTCTGCTGCTCGGGGCCCTCGCCGTGCGGTGACGCCCGGCCGGCCCGGTCAGGCGTGCGGTCCCACCGCCACCCGGCCCACGGTGAGCTCGGCCCGGCCCTCGAGCGCTTCCGCGACCCGGCCGACCTCGGCGGCCAGCTCGGTCCGGGCCCTTACGGAGTCGAGGGCGGTGCCGATCGGTTCCACCGTCACTGTGATGCGTCCGCCCGAGCGGCGCTGGTGCCAGACGCCGGCGACGGTCCCGTCCACCAGTACCACCGGGAAGTTCCCCGCCTGGCCGCCGCCCAGGGCCCGGCCGTACGCGTCGCCGGCGAAGAGCCGTTCGCGGGGCCGGCAGGCGATCACGTATGCGTCGAAGTAGGCGAGGAGGCGAACGCCGGGCGGCGGGGCGGCATCCGGGAAGGCGCCGTCGCCGGAGGCGACCCAGGCCGCCGTACCGTCGAAGGCGACCTCCTCGATACGGCCGGCGGCCGCCAGGTCCTTGAACACCCCGCCCGCCCATGCCTTCGGCGCCGCCAGCCACTGGGCGAAGTGCGCGGGCGTGGCGGGGCCGTAAGCGTGCAGGTATTGCCGTACGAGGGCCTCGACCGCGGGACGCCCGTCCATCGGCGTGACGCCGGGGCCGGTGTACGTGACCTTGCGGCCGCGGTTCGGGCCGAACGCGAGGGCGCCGCGGTGGGCTGCCGTGTGGGCGGCCTGCCGCCAGCGCGGCCACTTGTCCTGGAAGGCCTCCATGACCCGGTCGCCGGCCCACGGGCCCGTGCGGTCGACGATCGCGTCCGTCAGCTCGTCGACGGTCAGCGGCTCGCCGGCCAAGGCGTCACGGATGGCCGCGACGACCTCGTCCGTCTGCTCCGGCGTCATCCGTACGTCCTCCCGCCACGGGTTCGGCCCGGCGGGGACCGAGGACAGGGCGCCCGTCCACATCGGAAGATCCGCCGTGGGCAGCAGATGGACGGTGCCACGGGGGCCGTACGTCTTGGTCAGGGCCCGGTCCGCCCACAGTGCCTCGCGTAGGTCCGTCCGGGTCGTACCGGCCGGCAGCCGCAGCGCGACCGACAGTTCCGCCGCGGACAGCACCTGCGCGTGGGCACCGAGCATCGCCCCGGCGACCTGGGCGGGGGAGTCGAGGTCCGGGGCCTTCGGGGCCGTCAGGCCCTGGCGGGCCAGTCGTCGGGCGTTCGCCCGTGTCCACGTCACGTCGGTCGTCGCCATGGGAGGGAAGGTAGGGGCTAGGTCAGCAGTTGACCGCTATGAGCAAAGCGGTGCCGGGATCGGGCATTTGACGGAGCGTCACTGCGTTCGTCAACGTTGCGCCTCGTGCTCCGCGTCCCCCGTGGGGGTACGACTCCCGGGCATCGGGCCCGGTGCCGCACCGTCCCTCGTGCCTCGACGACGAATTCGACGGCGACTTCCGGCATGGCGTGGCACTCGCCACCGCTTACGAAGGGTTATGGTGGAAACCCCCCCTCGGGCCGGTCCGTATCCCCCCCACGGACCGGCCCGTTTTCTTTTCCCCGCCTGCGTAGCGGGGGAGGGTCAGCTGCGGCCGGCCCAGATGTTGGTGCCCTGCGTGTCCACGGCGAAGGTGTCGATCTCCTCCAGCTCCGCGTCCGTGAGCGGCGGCCCGGCCAGCGCCCCGACGTTCTCCTCCAGCTGCTGCACGCTCGACGCGCCGATCAGCGCCGACGTCATCCGCGGGTCGCGCAGCACCCACGCGATCGCGAGTTGCGCCAGCGACTGACTGCGGCGCGCGGCGATGTCGCCGAGACCGCGCAGCCGGCGCAGCACCTCGTCGGAGAGCAGGTTCGGGTCGAGCGATTTGCCCTGCGTGGCGCGCGAACCCTCGGGGATGCCCTTCAGATATTTGTTTGTGAGCAGGCCCTGTGCCAGCGGCACGAAGGAGATGCAGCCCATACCGGCGTTCTCCAGCGTGTCGAGGAGGCCGTCGTTCTCGATCCAGCGGTTGATCATCGAGTAGGAGGGCTGGTGGATGAGGGCGGGGACGCCCATCTCCTTCAGCAGCAGGGCCGCCTGCTCGGTCTGCTCCGCGTTGTAGGAGGACACGCCCACGTACAGCGCCTTGCCCTGCTGGACCGCGGATGCGAGCGCTCCCATCGTCTCCTCGAGCGGAGTGTGGGGGTCGAAGCGGTGCGAGTAGAAAATGTCGACGTAGTCGAGCCCCATGCGCTTCAGGGACGCGTCAAGGGAGGAGAGCAGGTACTTCCGCGAGCCCCACTCGCCGTACGGGCCGGGGTGCATCAGATAGCCGGCCTTGGTCGAGACGATCAGCTCGTCCCGGTACGGGGCGAAGTCCTGCGCGAAGATCTTGCCGAAGTTCAGCTCGGCGGACCCGGGCGGCGGTCCGTAGTTGTTCGCCAGGTCGAAGTGGGTCACCCCCAGGTCGAAGGCGCGGCGCAGGATCGCCCGCTGGGAGACGAGGCTCCGGTCGTCGCCGAAGTTGTGCCAGAGGCCGAGCGAGAGCGCCGGCAATTTGAGGCCGGAGCGGCCGGAGCGGCGGTACTCCATGGCCTCGTAGCGGTCGCCGGCAGCCAGGTAGTAAGGGGAATCAGTCACGCTTCTCTCCTTATCACGGACTTGTGACACACCGGGTTGGGCCGCTGTGACCGGGCCGCAGTACTGTTGCGGCTTCGGGGGACTGCCGCACGGAGGGGTGTTAAGAACAGTGAACCTGCGCGACCTGGTGTACGGGCTCTACGCACGCCGGGTGGAAGGCCGCCTCGACCACGCCCAGGTGCCCAAGCACATCGGTGTGATCCTCGACGGCAACCGCCGCTGGGCCAAGGCGTCGGGTGGTACGGCCGCACAGGGACACCAGGCCGGTGCCGACAAGATCTCCGAGCTGCTGGGCTGGTGCGCGGAGACGGACGTCGAGGTCGTCACGCTCTGGCTCCTCTCCACGGATAATTTCGACCGGCCGGCGGAAGAGCTCACCCCGCTTCTCGGCATCATCGAGAACACGGTGCGCAACCTGGCGGCCGACGGGCGCTGGCGCGTGCACCACGTGGGCACGCTGGACCTGCTGCCCGCGCACACGCAGACCGTGCTGAAGGAAGCCGAGCAGGCCACGGCGGACGTGCCCGGAATACTGGTCAACGTCGCCGTCGGCTACGGCGGCCGCCAGGAGATCGCCGACGCGGTGCGGTCGCTGCTGCTGGAGCACGCGGAGAAGGGCACGAGCTTCGAGGAGCTCGCCGAGACGATCGATGTCGAGCACATCTCGGAGCACCTGTACACGCGGGGGCAGCCGGATCCCGATCTGGTGATCCGCACGAGCGGGGAGCAGCGGCTTTCGGGCTTCATGCTCTGGCAGAGCGCGCACTCGGAGTACTACTTCTGCGAGGTCTTCTGGCCGGCGTTCCGGAAGGTCGACTTCTTGCGTGCGCTGCGGGACTACGCGGCGAGGCATCGGCGCTACGGCGCCTGACGGCTGACGCCTGAACGGCTGGCGCCTGAACGGCTGACGCTTGAGTACGCGACCGGGTGGCGCCTGCGGCGGGCTTGCCCCTTCCCCGCCCCTTCCCGAAACCGGGCTCCTCCCCCTACGCCTGGCGGCGTGGGAGGTGCCCCCACCCACGGCCGCCGGGCCGTAGGGGGAGTTCGAGGCGCGGGGGTCCGGGGGGCGGAGCCCCCGGTTTCGCGAAGGGGCGGGGAGGGGAAACGGCTCCGCCCCGTCACGCCCTGTTCACCGCAGCGTCCCCGCCTCCTTGGCATGGCCGCACTTGTTCGAGGGAATACCCCATGCAGGTCGACGTCCGATCCACGAACGTCGTATCTCAGTGAGCGGCCGACACCGCTCACCCGGGAGGCCCTTTGCACACGAAGGACTGCACCAGCGGTGCGGACCACGCGGAGGGCCGGTGCTCGGCCCGCGCATCGTGGCCTGAGCCCGGCCCGTCTCCCGCTTCGGCGGGTGGACCCATGGCCCGCGACGCCGTCGCACCCCGACCTCGTCCGAGGGGGTACGTCCTTCCGTGGTGAACAGCACAAAGCGCCGTATGAACGACAGGCGCACCTATGTTCTCGACACCAGCGTCCTGCTGGCGGATCCGAACGCCATGAGCCGCTTCGACGAGCACGAGGTCGTGCTGCCCGTCGTCGTGGTCACGGAGCTGGAGGCCAAGAGGCACCATCCGGAGCTCGGGTACTTCGCCCGTCAGGCGCTGCGCCTGCTGGACGACTTCCGTGTCCGGTACGGGCGTCTCGACGCGCCGCTGCCGATCGGCGACCTCGGTGGCACGCTCCGCGTCGAGCTCAACCACTCGGATCCCGGCGTGCTGCCGGCCGGCTTCAGGCTGGGGGACAACGACTCGCGGATTCTGGCGGTCGCGCGCAATCTCCAGGCGGAGGGGTACGACGTGACGGTCGTGTCCAAGGATCTGCCGCTGCGCATCAAGGCGTCCTCGGTCGGCCTGCTCGCGGAGGAGTACCGCGCGGAGCTCGCCATCACCGACACGGGCTGGACCGGTATGTCGGAGGTGGCGCTCTCCGCCGAGCAGGTCGACCTGCTGTACGGGGAGGAGACGTTGTACGTGCCGGAGGTGGCCGAGTTCCCCGTGCACACCGGTCTGGTGCTGCAGTCGGAGCGCGGCAAGGCGCTGGGCCGTATCACGGCGGAGGGCAACGTCCGTCTGGTGCGCGGCGACCGTGAGGTGTTCGGCATCCACGGCCGCAGCGCCGAGCAGCGCATCGCGCTGGATCTGCTTCTCGACCAGGAGGTCGGCATCGTCTCGCTCGGCGGCCGAGCCGGTACCGGCAAGTCGGCGCTGGCGCTGTGTGCGGGCCTGGAGGCGGTTCTCGAGCGCAGACAGCATCAGAAGGTGATGGTCTTCCGGCCGTTGTACGCGGTGGGCGGGCAGGAGCTGGGCTATCTGCCGGGTACCGAGGCCGAGAAGATGAGCCCGTGGGCGCAGGCGGTCTTCGACACGCTGTCCGCGGTGGCCGGCCGTGAGGTCATCGAGGAGGTCCTGAACCGCGGCATGCTGGAGGTTCTGCCGCTCACCCACATCCGGGGCCGTTCCCTCCACGACGCGTTCGTCATCGTCGACGAGGCCCAGTCGCTGGAGCGGAACGTACTGCTGACGGTTCTGTCCCGGGTGGGGGCGAATTCCCGGGTCGTTCTCACGCATGACGTGGCACAGCGGGACAATCTGCGGGTCGGCCGGTACGACGGAGTGGTCGCCGTGGTCGAGAAACTGAAGGGGCATCCGCTGTTCGCGCATGTCACTCTCACGCGTTCCGAGCGTTCTCAGATCGCCGCACTGGTGACCGAAATGCTGGAGGACGGACACATTTGATCCGATAGGCGCATTCGGCCTATCCGGCAAAAGGGGCAAGCTGGTTGACGCCGCCCGGCGAAACGCACGAGCGTAGCCGGGCGGCGTCGCGCTGTCCGCCGTTTCCCCCAAAAGCCCTGGTGTGAACTGGGTGTGAGCTTTCACACGCAACGAAGAATTGCCTTGCGGCATCGGCTTCCGGCAGAGTCTTGCTTCCGTCAGGCCCCGCATGCGACACACCCGCACCACAACCGGTGCACAGCAACACACAACTCAAGACTTGTCTGTCGTATGCCGCCCGCGAGTACAACGCGGCAGCTCCCCCGTGGAGTTGCCCACCGGGTCCGTGCCTCCCGTGACCCAAGCAGTGGGAGGCCAGCGCCAGGGGCACGATTGCGCTCGCGAGGTCACCTAAGCGGGCATGCTGGAAGGAAACCGTGTGAGCCGGATCTCGGTCCGGGGATTCGCAGTCGCCTCGGCGACTGCGGTCACCACCGTCGGCGCCGTCGTCGGCGTCGCGTCGGGCAACACTCAGCCCTCGGGCGACAACCTCGAGGCGACCGCTGCCGACACGACGCTCCTCGCGGACATTCCCATGGGCGAGCAGGCCCAGATCCAGGTGTCGTCCCTGGCGCAGCAGGCCGACGCCCAGGCAGCCGCCGCGGACGCGTCCGCGAAGAAGGCCGCTGAGGAGTCGGCCCGTCTGCAGGCCGCCAAGACCGCTGAGGCCAAGAAGGCGGCCGCCGACGAGCGTGCGGCGAAGGAGCGCGAGGAGGCCGAGGCGCGGGCCAACCGCGACGCGGTCCGTGACGCGTCCAGCTTCTCCGCGCAGGCGTCGTACACGATCGCCCAGGTGCAGGCGATGGCGCGCCAGATGGTGCCCGCCGACCAGTTCCAGTGCTTCAGCAACATCGTCGACCACGAGTCGAGCTGGAACTACCGGGCGCAGAACCCGTCTTCCGGTGCGTACGGTCTCGTCCAGGCCCTGCCGGGCTCCAAGATGTCGTCGGCCGGCGCCGACTGGCAGACCAACCCGGCCACCCAGATCAAGTGGGGCCTGAACTACATGGACAGCCGCTACGGCAGCCCCTGCGGTGCCTGGTCGTTCTGGCAGGCGAACCACTGGTACTAGTCGGGTACCGGTCCGGCCGGGCACTCAACTTTCCGGAGCCCCTCACCGTCCTACGGTGAGGGGCTCCGTGCGTGTACGGTCAGGATCCGACACCCCCGGTGGGGCACCACCCGCGCCGCTGAGGCGCAGGGGGAGAGCGGTGGGGGAAGAGGAAGCATCATGTCGAAGGTTCCAGGATGGCTCGGCCGAGTGGGTGCCGGGCTGACCCGGATGGGAGAGCGCTTGGAAGAGCGCCGCAACGAGGGTGCGGCGGACGCCGAGGGCATGGCCGACATCGAGGGCGCGGCGGTCACCGAGGGTGATCAGTCCGGCCCCGTGCAGCCCCGGGAGAGCGTCCCGCCGCCGCCTTCGTACGCACCCGCCGTGGCGGCGAAGCCCGACCCGGCCGCCGTGATCCCGTGGGGCATGCGGGTCGCGGCGGAGGCGGGCTGGCGGCTGCTCGTACTGGCGGGCACGCTCTGGGTGTTGATGACGGTCATCAGCGCCGTGCAGCTGGTCGTGCTGGCGTTCGTGGCGGCCCTGCTGGTCACCGCGATGCTGCAGCCGACGGTCACCAGGCTGCGCCGGCTCGGTCTGCCGCGGGGACTCGCCACGGCGGTGACGGCGATCCTCGGCTTCGTCGTCATGGGGCTGGTCGGCTGGTTCGTGGTCTGGCAGGTCATGGAGAACCTCGACATTCTCTCCGACCGGGTCAGGGACGGCATCGACGAGCTCAAGCGCTGGCTGCTCGACAGCCCGTTCCATGTGACAGAGAGTCAGATCAACGACATCGCGGAGAACCTCAGCGAGACGATCGGCACCAACACGGAGGAGATCACCTCCGCCGGTCTGCAGGGCGTGAGCGTGATGGTCGAGGTGCTCACCGGGATACTGCTGGCGATGTTCTCCACGCTGTTCCTGCTGTACGACGGCAAGCGGGTGTGGCAGTGGATGCTGAAGCTCGTCCCGGCGCAGGCCCGTCCGGGCGTCGCGGGCGCCGGTCCGCGGGCCTGGAGCACACTGACCGCGTACGTGCGGGGCACGGTGATAGTCGCGCTGATCGACGCGATCTTCATCGGCCTCGGGCTGTACTTCCTCGACGTGCCGCTGGCCGTGCCACTGGCCGTGTTCATCTTCCTCTTCGCCTTCATCCCGCTCGTCGGTGCGGTGGTCTCGGGTGCTCTCGCGGTCGTCGTCGCCCTGGTCACCCAGGGCGTGTTCACCGCGCTGATGGTGCTGGTCGTGGTCCTCGCCGTACAGCAGATCGAGGGACATGTGCTGCAGCCGTTCATCCTGGGCCGCGCGGTGCGGGTGCACCCGCTCGCCGTGGTCCTGGCCGTCGCGTCCGGTGGCCTGGTCGCCGGTATCGGCGGTGCGGTGGTGGCGGTACCGCTGGTGGCCGTGACCAACACGGTGGTCGGCTATCTCAACGTGTACGGCAGGGAGCAGGCGCTGCGCCGGTCGCCGCCGCCGCACGGTTCCACCTCCCTGGACGCGGCCACCACGCCCGCGCAGGAGGCGCCCGCTCAGCCCCCGGGGCAGGAGGAGCAGCAGTGATCTCCGAACCCGAGATGGTTCCCGACGGGCATTTCGGCGCGGCCGAACTGCCGGAGCAGCAGCCGTCGCCCGACGACGTGGTGTCGGCCGGCGACGGCCCCGCCGCCGCCCGCCCGTCGCGCCCCGCGTGGCTGTGGGCTCTCGGCGGCGCTGTCGTGGCCTCGGCGGTGTGGGCGGCCGGACTGTATGTGTACACGTCCCGGGACCCGGACCTCGGCGGCTACCGGACGAGCCGCAACCTCTGCGCCGAGGCGGAGTTCAAGGCCCTGACGGCGACGCTGGGCAAGCGCGTGGGTGAGGGCTCCGCGTGGGGCAACGAGCACGAGAGCCTCGACGAGGCATGGTGCTACACCGACCTGAAGCCGACCGGGTACGTGGTGGAGACGGACGAGGAGGGGAACGAGCTGGGCTCGCTGCCCCATGCCTCGGTGAGCTACACGCTGCACAAGAGGACCGACCCCGGGCCCGAGTTCGACGGCTGGGTCGTCGCCCGCAGCGACGGCGGCGGTGACGAGGAGGCGGAGACCGGTCTGCGGCGGATCGACGGCCTGGGGGAGCGGGCGTTCGTCCACGACGAGCCGGGCGGCGGTTCGGCCACGCTGCACGTGCTGGACGGGCAGGCGGTGCTGACCCTGACCGTCGGCAGCGACTGGGACCCGGAGTCGGGAGAGGCGCTGACCGATGTGTCCGAGCTCGAGCCGATACTGGTCGAGGACATGAGGGCGCTGATGGCGAAGCTGAAGAGCTGACGTACGCCGCATGTCGTACACGCGTGCTGTACGCGCACGCCGCACGAGGAAGGGGCCCGCCGGACCCGGGACGGGTCGGCGGGCCCCTTCACGGCCCTGTGCGGCTGATTGCGGCCGCTACTCGGCGATGACGGCCTCGGCGTCGAGCGTCGCGCCCACGGCCTGGATCACCGCGGCGATCTTGACGGCCTCCTGGATCGTCTCGCGGTCCACACCGGCCTTGCGCAGCACCTGCTCGTGCGAGTCGAGGCACTGGCCGCAGCCGTTGATGGCGGAGACGGCGAGCGACCACAGCTCGAAGTCGACCTTCTCCACACCGGGGTTGCCGATGACGTTCATCCGCAGACCGGCGCGCAGCGTCCCGTACTCCGGGTCCGACAGCAGGTGCCGGGTCCGGTAGAAGACGTTGTTCATCGCCATGATCGCGGCGGCCGACTTGGCGGCGGTGTACGCCTCCGGCTTGAGGTTGGCCTTCGCCTCCGGCTCCAGCTCACGCAGCACCCGCGGCGAACGCGAGGCGATCGCGCAGGCCAGCACGGTGCCCCACAGCTGCTGCTGCGGAAGCTCGCTGTTGCCGATGACCGAGCCGAGGTTCAGCTTCAGGTCCTTGGCGTAGTCCGGTACGGCGGCCTTCAGCTCGTCGAGGGCCATCGGTCACTCACCGGCCAGCAGGGCGACGGGGTCGAGGGTGTTCTCGCCCTTGCTCCAGTTGCACGGGCACAGCTCGTCGGTCTGCAGGGCGTCCAGCACCCGCAGGACCTCCTTGGGGTTACGGCCGACGGAGCCGGCGGTCACCATGGTGAACTGGATCTCGTTGTTCGGGTCGACGATGAAGACGGCGCGCTGCGCGAAGCCGTCCTCGCCCTCGATGCCGAGGTCCCGCATCAGCTCGTGCTTCGAGTCGGCCATCATCGGGAAGGGCAGGTCACGCAGGTCGTCGTGGTCCTTGCGCCAGGCGTGGTGGACGAACTCGGAGTCGCCGGAGAAGCCGAGGATCTGGGCGTCACGGTCGGCGAACTCGTCGTTCAGCTTGCCGAACGCGGCGATCTCGGTCGGGCAGACGAAGGTGAAGTCCTTGGGCCACGCGAACACGACCTTCCACTTGCCCTCGTAGGACTTGTGGTTGATCTCCTCGAACTCCTTGCCGCTCTCCAGCGAGACGCAGGCGGTCAGCTCGAACGTGGGGAACTGGTCACCGACAGTGAGCACGCGCTCTCCTTGCAAAACAGGATTTCCCTTTTGGGGTCATCCGGCGGGGTTGGACGGATCTTGATAGTGGCACAGGGTGCATTGATCGCGGAAATAGCTAGACTCGGTCATCGCGATCGGAGGTACTTATCAGTGGCGTCTGTAAATAGGGTCAAACAGCCGAGTCTCGCGCAGCTGCGCGCCTTCGCCGCTGTGGCCGAGCATCTGCACTTCCGGGACGCGGCGTCAGCAATCGGGATGAGTCAGCCCGCGCTCTCGGGCGCGGTCTCGGCCCTCGAGGAGGCACTGGGTGTCCAGCTTCTCGAGCGTACGACCCGCAGGGTGCTCCTCTCCCCGGCGGGTGAACGGCTCGCGGTGCGGGCCAAGGCCGTGCTGGACGCGGTCGGTCTGCTGATGGAGGAGGCGGAAGCGGTACGGGCCCCGTTCACGG
Organism: Streptomyces peucetius; assembly: GCF_025854275.1. NCBI lineage: Bacteria > Bacillati > Actinomycetota > Actinomycetes > Kitasatosporales > Streptomycetaceae > Streptomyces > Streptomyces peucetius. The sequence goes on from NZ_CP107567.1 coordinate 5,093,335, forward strand.
GTGTGCTCCGGCTCGGGGTGATCCCGACGGTCGCGCCGTACCTGCTGCCGGCGGTGCTGAAACTGGTGCACGAGCGGTACCCGGATCTGGACCTCCAAGTCCACGAGGAGCAGACGTCCTCCCTGCTGGACGGGCTGTCCGCCGGGCGGCTCGACCTGCTGCTGCTCGCGGTGCCGCTGGGGGTGCCGGGAGTCACCGAACTCCCCCTCTTCGACGAGGACTTCGTTTTGGTCACGCCCGAGGACCACTGGCTCGGCGGCCGCCACGACATCCCCCGCGAGGCGCTGCGCGAACTGCATCTGCTGCTGCTCGACGAGGGTCACTGCCTGCGCGACCAGGCCCTGGACATCTGCCGCGAGGCCGGCCGCACGGACGGCGCCCCCGTGACCACGACGGCCGCCGGCCTGGCCACGCTGGTCCAGCTGGTCGCGGGCGGCCTCGGGGTCACGCTGCTCCCGCGCACCGCGGTCGACGTGGAGACGGGCCGTGCGGGCCGGCTGCACACCGGCTGGTTCGCCGACCCGGCGCCCTCGCGCCGCATCGCCCTCGCGATGCGGTCGGGGTCGGCGCGGGGCGGCGAGTTCGAGGAGTTCGCGACCGCGCTGCGCGAGGCGATGCGGTCGCTGCCGGTGAGGGTGGCGTCGTAGCGCCCGGCCGCTGCGGGTCGTGACGCGTACCGTCGCTCCTGGGGCTGTGGCGCGTACGGTCTCTCTTGGCCGTGGCGCGTACGGCAAGGGCGCTATACGCGGCATGTATACACCCTGTGTACAGTGCCTCCATGTCCATCGGTCACACCCTCCTGGGCCTCCTCGAATCCGGTCCCCGCCACGGCTACGACCTCAAGCGCGCGTTCGACGAGAGATTCGGGCAGGACCGTCCGCTCCACTACGGGCAGGTCTACTCGACCATGTCCCGCCTCCTCAAGAACGGTCTCGTCGAGGTCGACGGCATGGAGGCCGGCGGCGGCCCGGAGCGGAAGCGGTACGCCATCACCGAGGCCGGGATCACCGACGTCTCCCAGTGGCTCGCGCAGCCCGAGAAGCCGGAGCCGTACCTCCAGTCGACCCTCTACACGAAGGTCGTCCTCGCGCTGCTCACCGGCCGCGCCGCCGCCGGCATCCTCGACAGCCAGCGCGCGGAGCATCTGCGTCTGATGCGCGTCCTCACCGACCGCAAGCGCCGCGGAGACCTCGCCGACCAGCTCATCTGCGACCACGCCCTGTTCCACCTCGAAGCCGATCTGCGCTGGCTGGAACTGACCGCCGCCAGGCTCGACCAGCTCGCCGCGGAGGTCCGCCCGTGATCCCCTCCGGCTCCCTGCTCGTCGCCGACGCACTGCGCAAGTCCTTCGGCCCGACCACCGCGCTCGACGGAGCCTCGTTCTCCGTCCACCCCGGTGAGGTCGTCGCCGTCATGGGGCCCTCCGGTTCCGGCAAGTCGACCCTGCTGCACTGCCTGGCCGGGATCGTCCGGCCCGACTCCGGCACCGTCGTGTACGACGGGCGCGAGCTCACCGCCCTGCCGGACGCGGAGCGCAGCGCGCTGCGGCGTACCGACTTCGGCTTCGTGTTCCAGTTCGGGCAGCTCGTACCGGAACTGAGCTGCGTGGAGAACGTGGCCCTGCCGCTGCGCCTGAGCGGCGTGAAGCGCAAGGCGGCCGAGCGCACCGCGCTCGACTGGCTCGAACGGCTGGAGGTCGAGGACGCGGCGCGCAAGCGGCCTGGCGACATCTCCGGTGGGCAGGGCCAGCGGGTCGCCGTGGCCCGCGCTCTGGCGCCGTCCCCCAAGGTCGTCTTCGCCGACGAACCCACCGGCGCCCTGGACTCGCTCAACGGCGAGCGGGTGATGTCCCTGCTCACGGACGCCGCCCGGCTGCAGAACACGGCCGTCGTCCTGGTCACGCACGAGGCGCGGGTCGCCGCGTACTCGGACCGGGAGATCGTCGTACGCGACGGCAGGTCACGCGATCCGGAGTTCACCGTATGAGCGCGACGCTCGGCGAGTCCCGAGAAGCCCGCAGGACGTCGTCCCGGGAGACCCGCCGGACGGCGGCGGGGCCGCCACCGCGCCGCGGCCCTGCCGCCCGGCTGCGTGACCTGGCCATGGGCATCCGGTTCGGTACGTCCGGCGGCCGCGAGGGCTGGACGCGGAACTCGCTGACCGCCGTCGGCGTGGGGCTCGGCGTAACCCTGCTGCTCATCGCCGCGTCCGTGCCGCAGATGACGGTGGGCCGGGACGTGCGCTCCGCCGCGCGCACCGCGACCGCTCTCGTGTCGGGAGAGTCCGCCGCCCGCAGCGACCGGACCGTCGTGGTCGCCGACGCGGCCACCGACTACCGCGGCGAGACGGTCGGCGGCCAGATCATGCGGCCCGACGGCGCGCATCCGGTACTGCCGCCCGGGCTCGACCGGGCACCGGGGCCCGGCGAGATGTACGTGTCACCCGCGCTCGCCGACCTGCTGGCCTCGCCGGAGGGCCGGCTCCTCAAGGAGCGCCTGCCCCACCGGACGGTCGGCCTGATCACCGAGGCAGGGCTCCTCGATCCCGGCGAGCTCCGGTACTACGCGGGCAGTTCCACGCTGACCACAGAGACCGGCGGCCTGCGGACCGACGGCTACGGCGCAGGGCACGGCGGCAGACCCATGAGCCCCGTGCTCGTCGTCGTCATCGTGCTGGCCTGTGTGGTGCTGCTGGTGCCGGTGGCGGTCTTCATCGCGACCGCCTTCCGCTTCGGCGGCGAACTGCGCGACCGGCGCCTCGCCGCGCTGCGGCTGGTCGGCGCTGACGCGCGGACGACCCGCTGGATCGCGGCCGGCGAGGCCCTGTTCGGATCGGCGCTCGGCCTGGCCGCCGGCATCGGGATCTTCGCCCTGGCCCGTCGGCTCGCGGGTTCCGTGCGGGTGTGGGACCTGAGCGCGTTCCCCTCGGACGTCGTACCGGTGCCGCTGCTCGCCGCGCTGATCCTGCTCGCCGTGCCCGTGGTGGCGGTCGCGGTGACACTGTTCGCGATGAGGGCGCTGATGGTCGAGCCGCTGGGCGTCGTACGCCGGTCGGCGCCGTGGCGGCGCCGGCTGTGGTGGCGGCTGCTGATGCTGCCCGTGGGGATCGGCGTACTGATGGCGACCGGGACCGTCGGGGAGACGACGGAGGTCGTCGAACCCTGGCCGATCGCCGCCGGCACGCTGCTGGTGCTGTTCTCACTGACGGCACTGCTGCCCTGGCTGGTGGAGACGGCCGTCCGGCGGCTGCACGGCGGGCCGGTGGCCTGGCAACTGGCCGTCCGCAGACTGCAGCTGAGCAGCGGACCGGCGGTCAGGGCGGTCAGCGGCATCACGGTCGCGGTGGCCGGTGCCATCGCGCTGCAGATGGTGTTCGCCGGTGTCCACGACGACTTCAACCGGGTCACCGGGCTGCACGCGTCACGGGCGCAGATGAGGGTGACCGCCGAGTTCCCGAGCGTGGAACTGGCCGACGGGATGACGCACGCGTTGCGAGGGACGCCGGGTGTGCGAAGTGTCTTCGTCGTGGTGGAGGCGTACGTGACCAGCCCCGAGCCGGTCGCCGACGACGACATCCGGCCGACGACGGGGCTGACGGTCGCCGACTGCGCGACGCTCCGCGAGCTGGCGGAGATCGGCTCCTGCGCGGACGGCGACACGTTCGTCGCGCACCACGCGGGCAACCAGCCGCCGAACAGCTGGATCGACCGGACGGCCAGAAAAGGCAAGCCGGTCGACCTTGCCGGCGGCTCGTCGCGGGACGGCTCCGGGCCGCTGCCGTGGACGCTGCCGGAGGGCTCGCCGACGGTGATGCTGCGGTCGGACCCGATGGTCGGCGACTACTTCGGCATCCTCGCCACCCCGGGCGCGCTGGACGCGGCGACCATCCCCCGCGCCTGGACCACGGCGAGCGTGCGGATCGACGAGAGCGTGCGCGATGTGCGGGAGTCCGTCCGCAACACCGTCGCGCGGCTCGACCCCGCCGCACGGGTGGCGACGAGCCAGCGGATCGAACGGGACCGGCAGTACGAGAGTCTCCGCAGCGGACTGCTGGCCGCCGCGACCGCGACGATGGGCCTGATCGCCGCGTCGATGGCGGTCGCCCTGATCGAGCAGTTGCGGGAGCGCAGGCGCCTGCTGTCCGTGCTGGTGGCCTTCGGCACGCCGCGCTCCACCCTGGCCTGGTCGATCCTGTGGCAGACGGCCGTCACCGTGGTCCTCGGCACGGCGGTGGCGATCGCGGGCGGCGTCGGACTGGGCGCGGCGATGCTGCGCATGATCGGCAAACAGGTCACGCACTGGGGCGCGTTCGTGCCGGTGGCGGCGATGGGGGCGGGCCTGATCCTGGTCGTGACGCTGCTGAGCCTGCCGGCGCTGTGGCGGCTGATGCGGCCGGAGGGCCTGCGGACGGAGTGACGGCGGGGTGGTGGGGGGCGGCGGGGGCGCGTCGCGGGTGCGGGTGGCGCCTGCGGCGGGCTGTTCCCCTCCCCGCCCCTTCCCGAAACCGGGCTCCGCCCGGACCCGTACCGCGCTTCGCGCGGTGTCCTCAATCGCCGGACGGGCTGGAAATGCCGCTGCGCGGCATTTCAGCCTCGCCGGCGTTTGAGGCGCGGGGGTCCGGGGGCGGAGCCCCCGGTTTCGGGAAGGGGCGGGGAGGGGAAAACGCCCCGCGCAGCGGCCACGCCCCCTACGGCGGCGCGTCCCCCGCCGGTGGAGGCGCCGGAGGCGCCTTCGGCGGACGCCCCCGCCGGGCGATCGGCCGCGTACCCCCCGGCAGCCGCCCCGCGTCGGCCAGCGCCCGCCGCAGCAGGAACTCGATCTGCGCGTTCGCGCTGCGCAGTTCGTCCCCCGCCCACCTGGCCAGCGCCTCGTACACCGCAGGGTCGAGCCGCAGCAGTACCTGTTTGCGATCGGAAGGGGGCGGCGGCGTCACTGGTAGAGCGTGCCCGTGTTGAGGACCGGCTGTGCCGCGCGGTCGCCGCACAGCACGACCATCAGGTTGGACACCATCGCGGCCTTGCGCTCGCCGTCCAGTTCGACGATGTCGTCCTCGGCGATCCGGGTGAGGGCCGCCTCGACCATGCCGACGGCGCCGTCGACGATCTGGCGCCGGGCGGCGACGACCGCGCCCGCCTGCTGGCGCTGCAGCATCGCGGAGGCGATCTCGGGCGCGTAGGCGAGGTGGGTGAAACGGGACTCGATGATGTGGACGCCGGCCGCCTCGACCCGTGCGTGGAGCTCCACGGCGAGCTTCTCGGTGATCTCCTCCGCGTTGCCGCGCAGTGACAGGCCCTCTTCGTCGTGGGCGTCGTAGGGGTACTCGATGGCGATGTGCCGGACCGCGGCTTCCGTCTGCGTGGAGACGAACTCGAGGAAGTCGTCCACCTCGAACATCGCCTGGGCGGTGTCCTCGACCTTCCACACCACCACCGCGGCCAGCTCGATGGGGTTGCCGTACGCGTCGTTGACCTTCAGTACGGCCGTCTCGTGGTTGCGCACGCGGGTCGAGATTTTGGCCCGTGAGGTGAACGGGTTGACCCAGCGGAGCCCGTCCGTGCGGATCGTGCCCCGGTAGCGGCCGAAGAGCTGGACGACGCGGGCCTCGCCGGGCGCGACCATGTTCAGTCCGCACATGGCGAGGAACGCGGCGATGCCGACCAGGATGCCGCCGGTGATCAGTACGGCCTTGGTGCCGGTGGAGTCGAACGCCGTCGCGGTGACGACGAGCGCCGCCCCGGCGGCCAGTCCGAGCAGCCCGAGCAGCAGGGCCAGGCCGCCTCCGATGCTGTTGGCGGCGAACTCCCGGACCTGTGGTCCGGGCATCTCCGGCAGGTCGGCCGCCCGGCCCTGCTCCTGGTCCCGGTCCTGGTCGATGGTGCTGGTAGCAGGCATGGACATCCCCGTTTCCGTGTCGCGTGAGCCGTTCTGCTCTCTAGCAGAGTGATATCACTTTATGGGATGTCGCAACCCTGTGGGCCCCTCGTGAGTCGGTTCCCTTGAGAGAGGGTGCTGATTCTCACGTCCGTAAAAGGGGGGATCGGTGCCTCTTTGTCTGTACGACCGGTGTTAGCTTGCTGAGCTGATTCCGGGCGGGTTCCGGTACCGATACCGACGGACAGACACCCACAGCCGACAGAGCGGAGCGACGAAGCGATGGGTCGAGCGGAAGCGCGACAGGCCCGGCAGCGCGGTGCGCGCCGGGCGAGGAGAGCCGGGCCCTCGGGCATACGCCGCTTCTTCACGTTCCGGAAGATCCTGGGCACGTTCTTCGGCCTGTGCCTGCTGGCGATGGGCGCGTTCTTCGTGGCCTACATGCTCGTCCCGGTCCCCGAGGCCAACGCAGAGGCCAAGCTGCAGAGCAACATCTACAAGTACAGCGACGGCAAGATCCTGGCCCGGACCGGTGAGGTCAACCGGGAGATCATCGGCCTGGACAAGATCCCCAAGGACGTCCAGTACGCCTTCGTCGCGGCCGAGAACAAGACCTTCTTCGAGGACTCCGGCGTCGACATCAAGGGCACGCTGCGCGGTCTGAAGAACACCGTCACCGGTCAGGGCAAGCAGGGTGGCTCGACCATCACCCAGCAGTACGTGAAGAACTACTACCTGACCCAGGACCGGACGATCACCCGCAAGCTCAAGGAGCTGGTGATCTCCCTGAAGGTGGACCGGAACAAGGAGAAGAGCGAGATCCTCGCCGGTTACCTCAACACCAGCTACTTCGGCCGCGGCGCGTACGGCATCCAGGCCGCCGCCCAGGCGTACTACGGCGTCGACGCCGAGAAGCTGAACGTCGCCCAGGGCGCGTACCTCGCCGCTCTCGTCCAGGCCCCCAGCAGCTACGACTGGGCCGTCGCCTCCGACGAGACCAAGGAGGCGGTGACCAACCGCTGGAACTACGTGCTCAACAACATGGTCGAGGAGAGCTGGCTCGACAAGGGCACCCGCGACGGATTGAAGTTCCCCGTGCCCCGGGCGCCCAAGGCCCCTCCGGGCCTGAGCGGCCAGGCCGGTTACATCGTCGACGCCGCCAAGGAGGAGCTGGCGCGCCAGGGCCTCGACAAGTCCGACCTCGACGCCGGCGGCTGGACGATCACCCTGAACATCGACTCCAAGCGCCAGAAGGAGCTGGAGAACGCGGTCACGGAGCAACTCGAGGACCAGCTCGACCGCGAGGGCAGCAAGGTCGACGCCACCGTGCAGGCCGGCGCCACCTCCGTCGACCCGAAGACGGGCAAGGTCGTCGCTCTGTACGGCGGAGTGGGCGCGACCGAGCACTGGGTCTCCAACGCCACCCGCCGCGACTACCAGCCCGCCTCCACGTTCAAGCCGGTCGTGTTCGCCTCCGCCCTGGAGAACGGCTCCGAGACCCAGGACGGCGACCCGATCGGCCTGAACACGGTCTACGACGGGGACAGCAAGCGCCCGGTCGAGGGCATCGACGGCCACTACGCCCCGCAGAACGACCTCAACAGGAGCTATGGTCCGGTCAGCGTCCAGACGTCCCTGAACCGGTCCATCAACTCCGCGTTCGCGCAGATGGCCGTCGACGTCGGCCTGGACGAGGTGAAGGAGACGGCGCTCGACATGGGCGTCCCGGACAAGAACTTCCCGGTCCGGCCGTCGATCGCGCTGGGCACCATGAGCGCCTCGACGTGGGACATGGCCGGTGTCTACGCCACCCTCGACAACCACGGCAAGAAGGTCACCCCGACGATCGTCGCCAAGGCCGAGCACAAGGACCGCGAGATCGAGGTCCAGGACCCGATCGGCAGCCAGGTGATCAGCCGTGAGACGGCCGACACGGTGACCGCCGGCCTGACCGGCGTGGTGAAGAACGGTTCCGGCGTCAACGCGAAGTCGAGCGCCTACGAGGCGGCCGGCAAGACCGGCACCTCGGAGAACAACAAGTCGGCGTGGTTCGCGGGTTACACGCCAGAACTCGCCACCGTGGTGGCCCTGTTCGGCGAGTCGCCCAAGGAGGGCGGCGGTCAGGTCTCCCTCACCGGCACGGCCGAGGCGGGCCGCGCCAACGGCGGTGGCTTCCCCGCCAAGATCTGGGCCGACTACACGCTGGGCGCGCTGAACGGCGGCTCCGACGCCGAGTTCGACCTGGACGTGGCGGAGATCGCGAGCCCCGACCCCTCGCCGACCCCGACGGAGACGGAGTCCGAGGAGACGTCGCCGACCCCGACGGAGACGGAGTCCGAGGAGACGTCGCCCACCCCGACGGACACCGAGACCGCGGACCCGGCCCCGACGGACGAGGCGCCCGTCACCCCGAGCTTCACCCCGCCCTCGGGGACCTTCACCCCGCCGATCGAGACGGATGACGGCGACGGTGACGGCGAGGCGAACCGCGACGAGGAACGCCGCCCGCTGACCCCCTGAGCGGCCGGCGGAACGCACACGACGGCGCCCGCACCCGAGAACCGGGTGCGGGCGCCGTCGTGTGCGCGGCGTGTGCCGTCGACGCTGCCGGAGTGCCGTGCGGACGTGGCGCGGCACGTGGACGGCCCGGCCCGACGCGCCCTTGCGGCCCGGCGGCGCCGGAGTTCCTCAACGTCCTTCGCACCGACCCCGGTGGCGTTCTCCGGAATCTGGTCACTGCGCGCGGCCGACGCCCCGGGCTGCTCGGCCGGGCCGGTCATCATGTCGGCACGGGCACCCCCCGTGTGTCCCCTTGTCGACTGTTCGGTGCGGGTGGCGCACGCGCGGCTGCACCCGTCGCCCGGATGCGGCACCAGGCGGGCTCGCGACGGTCGACACGGGGTACACGTACCGCATCACAGACACCGCCCTTCAGGAGACCAGCCCGCGATGAGCAGCGAACCGGCCCGGCCGGGCCCGTCCCGCGCCCGACTGCGGCCACGGCGGTCGCTGGCCGTGTGCGCGCTGATCGGTGTGGCCGTGATGGCCGCCATCGACGAGATCGTCTTCCACCAGATCCTGCACTGGCACCATTTCTATGACCGCTCCACCCCGGGCGTCGGCCTGCTGTCCGACGGCCTGCTGCACACAGGCGAGCTCCTCGCCCTGGTCGCCGGGTTCTTCCTCTTCGCCGATCTGCGCCGATGCCGCGCCCTGGCCGCCGACCACGCCTGGGCCGGGTTGTTCCTCGGTCTGGGTGCCTTCCAGCTGTTTGACGGAATCGTCGACCACAAGCTGCTGCGCCTGCACCAGGTCCGCTACGGCGTCGACGTCACCCCCTACGACTGGGCCTGGAACATCGCCGGCCTCGTCCTGCTTCTCATCGGCGTCGCCCTGACCGTGCGCGCTCACCGCCACGCGCCGGCCGTGTCGTGATCCTCGCCCACACTCACACCCACCCCGGCCACAGCGGCACCGGCGCCCTCGGGCCCGTCGTCGCCGCGGCCGCGCTGCTGGCCGCGCTCGCCTACCTGCTGGCCGCCCTCCGGCTGCGCCGGCGCGGCGACAGCTGGCCCCGCTACCGTGACGCCTCCTGTGTCGCCGGCAGCGCCGCGCTGGCTTACGCGTTCACCGGGAGACTGCCGGGCGAGCCGTTCACCGCCCACATGGCCCAGCACCTCACCGCCGCCATGGCCGCCCCGCTGCTGCTGATCCTCGCCCGCCCCCTCACCCTCACGCTGCGCACCGTGCCCCCGGGGCCCGCCCGCCGAAGTCTGCTCGCCGTGGCACACTCCCGGCCGGCCACCTGGCTGCTCTTCCCGCCCGTGGCCGCTGTCCTGGACATCGGTGGCCTGTGGCTGCTCTACCGGACCCACCTGCTGGTCACCACCCACCACCAGCCGCTGCTCAGCACAGCCCTGCACGTCCATGTCATCGCCGCCGGACTGCTGTTCACCTTCACCATCTGCCGGCTGGACCCGGTACGCCGCCGATGGAACCTCGCCTGGCGCGGAAGCACGCTGCTTGCCGCCGGATGGGCCCACGCCGTACTCGCCAAGACCCTCTACGCCACGCCCCCGCCCGGTACCACGTTCACCACCGGCGACAGGCACACCGCCTCCCAGCTGATGTACTACGGCGGCGACCTCGTCGAAATCGCCCTCGCCACCGTGCTCGCCGCCCAGTGGTACACCACGGCAGGCCGCGCCCGGCAGCGCTCGCAGCCCTCGAACACGGCCGCTGTCCACAAGCCACCGACAACGGCGGGATCCTCGGTCGGTGCGGACTCACACCGAACCGACGGCGCATCCCGGCCGAGGTCCCGAGCCACGGCCGACGGGGCGAACGGGACCGGCTAGGCGCGGGTGGGCAGCTCGAACCAGACGACCTTGCCCGTCGACAACCGTGTCGCGCCCCACCGCCTGGCGAGCCGGTTGACCAGGAACAGGCCGCGGCCGCCCTCGTCCGTGTCGCGCGCCCGGCGCTGTCTCGGCAGCTGGGGTGAGTCGTCGCCGACCTCGCAGCGCAGCACGTCGGTGCGCAGCAGCCGCAGCGTCACCGGCCGTTCCGCGTACCGCACGGCATTGGTGACGACCTCGCTGACGAGCAGCTCCACCGAGTCGGACAGCTCCTCTAGGCCCCAGCGGGCCAGGGCCCGCCGCGCGAGACGGCGGGCGCGGCCCGGTGCGGCGTCCTCCGGCTCCAGGAACCAGTAGGCGACGTCGCTCGGTGCGATCCCGTCGAAACGGGCCGCGAGCAGGGCGATGTCGTCGTCACGGTCACCGGGGCCCAGCATGTCGAGCACGTCGTCGCACAGGGCCTCCAGCGGCGGCGAGTGGTCCGGCCCGGTGAGCTGCGCGGTGTCGGCGAGCCGTTCCCGGAGCTGCTCGATGCCCGTCCACACGTCCCGCAGCCGTGACTCGACCAGCCCGTCGGTGTAGAGCAGCAGGGTCGCTCCGGCCGGGGCGTCGAGTTCCACGGCCTCGAAGTCGACGCCGCCGACGCCGATGGGAGCGCCGGGCGGCACCCGCAGCACCTCGGCCCGCCCGCCCAGGTGCAGCAGGATGGGCGGCGGGTGGCCGGCGTTGGCGATGGTGATCCGGTGCGAGACCGGGTCGTAGACCGCGTACAGGCAGGTGGCCATGCGGTCCGTGCCGAGGCGCTGGGCCTGCTCGTCCAGGTGGTGCAGGACCTCCTGCGGCGGCAGGTCGAGGCCGGCCAGCGTCTGGGCCGTCGTACGCAGCTGGCCCATGATCGCGGCGGAGGTCATGGAGTGGCCCATGACGTCGCCCACGACGAGCGCGACCCGGCTGCCGGGCAGCGGGATGGCGTCGTACCAGTCGCCGCCGACGCGGGCCGTCTCCGCCGCCGGGAGGTAGCGGGAGGCGAGCCGTACACCGGTGGGCTGGGGCAGCGAGTCGGGGAGCATGGTGCGCTGCAGCTCGTCGGCGATGTACGCCTCGCGGCCGTAGAGCACCGCCTTGTCGATGCCGAGCGCCGTGTGGGTCGCCAGCTGGGCCGCGACGAGCAGGTCGTTGGGTTCGAAGGCGGGCCGGTCGGGGCGGCGCAGGAAGACCGCGGCACCGATCACCCGACGGCGGCCGCGCAGCGGCGCGAGTATCGCGCGGTGGCCGCTCGGCACGCAATGTCCGTCGCCGAGGAGTTCGGGCAGGGCGGCGCGGGCCGCCGCGGAGTCGCCGAAGACCGGCCGCACCCCGCGCAGCACCTCGGAGAGCGCTCCTCCGGAGCGGACCTCGCACAGCTCGGCGGCCGGGACGGCGTCGCTGCCCGCGTCGAGCAGCGGCATGGCGCCGACGCCGCCCTGGTCCCCGTCGTCAGCGTTTGAACGCAGCCTGTCGGTACGGCGCAGGCGCAGCACGAACGGGGAGACGGGTCGCTCGTCGCCCACCGGCAGCGGATCCCGCAGATAGACGAGGATCGCGTCGGAGAACGTCGGCACGGTGGCCCGGCACAGGCCGAGGACGATCTCGTCGAGGTCGATGCCCCGGGCGATCCGCCGCGTGGCCGCTCCCACGAACCGCAGCCGGTCGCCCTCGCGTCTCGCGGTCCCCGCGATGTCCTGGGCCTGCAGGTGCGCCGCCGGCACCGGCGGCTGCGTCTGCGGTTGCGGCTTCGGCGGCGGGCCGGCGGGCGCGGGGGAGGCCCCGGCCGCCTGCGCCCGCGGCCGGGTGCGTTCCTGGGACCGGGCAGCCAGCGGCTGTCGGCCTTCGTGGGAGGTGGGATGCTCCGTCACGCGTGGGATTCCGTCCATCCGGGCCGGGGGTGCGATGCAATCGCCTCGTGGGGCGGTATACCCGCTCTGGGGGTGACGTCGACAGGGTGGCGGGCCTCCGGCACAGCTCAACCCCCTGTTGTGACTGACTCGTGTCCCGTCCGAGACGCTGCGCGACCGGACGTTCTGTGACTGCTCGGTGACTTGCGGTCGGGCCCTGTGCTTCTGCTCCCTCGTACTGCGCAGCCTTGCGGACGACGATCCTACGTTTGACCCCAGGGGGCGCATCAAGAGTCTCACGAGGTCGTATACGCCGGAGCGCGTTCCCGTCGGGATCCGGCCACGAGCGCTCGGATCAGGCCGCTTGCGGTGCCGGAAGCCGGTCCCAGTCGGCCGGGAGGGCCGGTACCCGCCAGGCCGGGTCCGGGCGCCAGAGCTCCCAGCCGTCGCAGAACGGCGCCCCCCAGGAGCGGATCACCTCGACCGCCGCCCGGCCCGCCTCCCGCACACCCCGCGCCGTGCGGGCGTCCATCAGGCCGACCCGCTGGGCCTGGTCGAACTCGTCCTCGTCCCGCCACAGCCAACTGCGGTCCGGGTAGACGGAGATGTCGAGGAAGTGGTCTTCCGAGTCGACGCCGCCCGACCAGCGGGTCTGCGGCTCCTCGAGGTTCACGTACCAGCTGCGGAACTGCCAGCCGTGCTCCCAGAAGAGCCACACCGACCAGGGCAGGCCGGGCTGGGCCAGCTTCAGCACGCCATTGCCGGACCAGCGGGTGCGGGCGGTGGTGCGCGGCGCGGTGTACCGGGTGGCCAGCGGCTCCTCGTGGACCGGGGTGCCGTCGGCGAGCAGCGGCTTCACGCACTCGGTGCCGGGGGCCATCCACACGGCGAGCAGCTCGTCCGTGTCCTGGACGACCGTCACGGGCCGGCAGATGTGGAACGCGCGGCCCGCCGTACCGGGTACATGGCCGCGATAGCGCCAGAGGATGTGCTCCCCGGGCTCCCAGCGTGCGCCGCGCTGCCCGTTCGTCGTGCGCTGATCCGTCCCGCCCGTGTCGTGTGCCGGGCCTCCCGTGCCTGTCATGAGCAGATCTTAGGAGTACGCAACGGGCCGCGCTGCGACCCTTGTCACGGACCGTGTCGCGGGCCGTGACACGGAACCGGCCTCACGGACGGGTCATGCGCAGCACGTCGAGCGCCTCGTCCAGCTGCTCCAGGGTCAGTTCTCCACGCTCCACATAGCCGGACTCGAGCACGACCTCACGGATCGTCCGGCGCTCCGCGAGCGACTTCTTGGCGACCTTCGCGGCCTCCTCGTACCCGATGTACTTGTTGAGCGGGGTGACCACGGAGGGGGAGGACTCCGCGTACTCGCGGGCCCGTTCGACGTCGGCGGTGATGCCGTCGACGGTGCGGTCCGCCAGCAGCCGTGCGGCGCCCGCCAGCAGCCTGACCGATTCCAGCAGGTTCTTGGCGATCACCGGCAGCATCACGTTGAGCTCGAAGTTCCCGGCCGCGCCGGCCGCCGCGACGGTGGCGTCGTTGCCCGTGACCTGGGCGGCGACCATCAGCACCGCCTCCGGGATCACCGGGTTCACCTTGCCGGGCATGATCGAGGAGCCCGGCTGGAGGTCGGGGAGGGCGATCTCGGCGAGACCGGTGCGCGGGCCGGAGGCCATCCAGCGCAGATCGTTGCAGATCTTGGTGAGCGAGACCGCGACGGTACGGAGCTGGCCGGAGGTCTCCACCAGCCCGTCCCGCGCGCCTTGGGCCTCGAAGTGGTCACGGGCCTCCGTGAGCGGCAGCCCGGTCGCGCGGGCCACCTCGGCGATGACGGCGGCGGCGAAGCCGGGCGGGGTGTTGATGCCGGTGCCCACGGCCGTACCGCCCAGCGGCAGTTCGGCGAGGCGCGGCAGCGACACCGTCAACCGCTCGATCCCGTAACGGATCTGCGCCGCGTAGCCGCCGAACTCCTGACCGAGGGTGACGGGCGTGGCGTCCATCAGGTGCGTACGGCCCGCCTTGACGACCGTCGCGAACTCGGTGGCCTTGCGCTCCAGCGAGGTGGCGAGGTGGTCCAGGGCGGGGATCAGGTCGCGGGTGACGGCCGCGGTCGCCGCGATGTGGATGGAGGACGGAAAGACGTCGTTGGACGACTGGGAGGCGTTCACATGGTCGTTGGGGTGGACGTCCCGGCCGAGCCGTTCGGTGGCGAGGGTCGCGAGGACCTCGTTGGTGTTCATGTTGGAGGAGGTGCCGGAGCCGGTCTGGAAGACGTCCACCGGGAAGTGCTCGTCCCAGCGGCCCTCCGCCACCTCCGTCGCGGCGTCGGCGATCGCGCGGGCGATGTCCGGTTCCAGTACGCCGAGTTGGGCGTTGACCTCGGCCGCCGCGGCCTTGATACGGGCGAGCGCCTCGATGTGCGCACGCTCCAGGCCCTGCCCGGAGACGGGGAAGTTCTCCACCGCCCGCTGGGTCTGGGCCCGCCACTTGGCATGGGCGGGGACCCGCACCTCACCCATGGAGTCGTGCTCGGTCCGGTAGCCGCTCGCATCGCTCACGTTCTTCAACCTCCCGTAAAAGTTGAGCACTTGTCTTGTTCCGCGTATTCCCAGTCCGCCTACCTGCCAGTAAAAACCGTGGGTAACCCCACTTCCAGGAGGCGCGATGAAGCGCACCAGGTACAGATTCCGCCGGGCTGTCACGGTAGGCGCCGTGGCCGCCGCCACGGCACTGGGAACCCTGACGGCCACCGCCCCCGCCGGAGCGGCAGAGGCAGACGACACGCGGTCGGTGTCCTCCGTACCGCTCACACCCGAACTCGAGGCGATCCGGGCCGCCGAGGCCACCGCACTCTACGGAAGCCCCGACGAACGGCCGTTCGACGCCCGGAAGACCGGCCTGATCACGCTGGGCGACAGCGAGATCTCCGGTGAGGGCACCGGCACGTACGAGGAGCCCACCGACGGGCCCGACAACTGGTGCCACCGCTCGCCCGACGCCGCCGTCCACCGCACCGGAGTCCCCGCGGACGTCACGTACAACGTGTCCTGCTCCGGTGCGTCCACCGCCAACATCCGCATCGGCGGCAGCAAGCAGTACGCCGACGAACTCGTCCAGAGCGACAGCCTCGCCATCAAGGCCCGCAACACCCGCATCAAGATGGTGGTGCTCGTCGCCGGCGCCAACGACGACCTCCAGTTCGGTCCCGTCATGACCGACTGCGTCACCCGCTACGTGCTGCTCCAGGGGCCCTGCGAGCCCAAGTACGCCCCCGGCTGGCAGGCCCGCGTCGACGGCCTCGTCCCCAAGGTCGAGCAGACCGTGCGCGACCTGCGCACCGTGATGCGCGGCGCCGGATACGGGGACGGCGACTACAGGCTGGTCGTGATGGGCTACCCGAGCCCCATCGGCCCCGACTTCCGCGACAACCCCGACTTCCCGGGCAAGCTGGTCTGCGGCGGCATGGGCTACGACTCCGACACCGTGTGGGGCCGCAACGCCGCCGTCCCCGCCTTCGAACGCGGCATGCGCGAGGCCGCACGCGCCACCGGGGCCGTGTACCTGGACAACTCCCGCCTCTTCCACGGCCATGAGGTGTGCCACCAGGACCCCTGGGCCCGCGGCCTCTACATCGACCTCGGGCACTTCCCGCCGGACTCCAACTCCGTCCGGCAGTCCTTCCACCCCAACATCCGCGGCCACGCGGCGTTCGCCTCGTGCCTGACCCAGCTCTACAACTCCTCGGCCCGCGAGGCGAGCTGCGCGGACGTCAACTCGACGGGGAAGCCCGTCCTGTTCCCGTACGCCTGGGACGACGCGTACAAGCCGCTGCGCAACGCGGCGACCGGTGACTGCCTGGACGTCGAGGGCGCCCGGAGCGCCAACGGCACCGGCGTCGTCGGCTGGGACTGCCACGGCGGACGCAACCAGGGCTGGTGGCACGACCCGGCACGCGGCACCGTCCACACGGAGCTGTCCCAGGACCGCTGCCTGGACGTGCCGGGCGGCGACTACCGGGCGGCCGCGGCCGTGATCGTCTGGGACTGCCACGGTGGCTCCAACCAGAAGTTCGTCCGCGACGGATCCACGATCCGCCCGGCGTCCGCGACCGGGCTCTGCATGACCCAGGGCGCGGCACACGAGCCGGTCCGCCTCCAGGCGTGCGACGGCTCGGCGAACCAGCGCTTCGCCTGACCTTGGGGACACGGCACCGCGGCCGGCGCTACGCGTCGGACGCGGTGCCGTTCGTTCCGGGTGTGAGATCCAGGACCCGAACGGGCACGCCGGTCCATCTGTTCGGTTCCGCGGTGGCGATGATCGCCCCGTCCGGCCGGTCCGGGGTGGGCTGCGCCGCGTGCTGACTGTGCGCCGCGGCCCAGGTCGCCTGTCGTGCCACGGCCAGGGCAGCGGCCAGGTCCAGATCGAGGACGGTGATGCCGGGCAGGGAGGCCAGATGCTCCGCCGTGCCGGGCCGCGCCCGATCCGCTTCCACCAGCGCGCACGCCGGGGCGTACAAGAACCAGCCGGCTTCTGCGTGGGCGCGGTGGATGAGGCGGGAGGCGAGGACGTTGCCCTGACCGGCCGCGGTCATCGCCGTGTCGTCCAGGACGATGTGCACGGCGTCGCTCACCGGGCGGTCACCTGAGCCAGGCGGCGGTCCAGCTCGCTGTCGAGGTCCTGCTCCTCGGCTGCGGTCGGGGCGTAGCCGTTCCACTCCTTCAACGCCGCCTTGGCCTTCTCGGCACGCTCGGCACGCTCGGCCGGGGTCAGCAGGGTCTCCGCCAGACGGGCCAGATAGGCGCGCAGCGACAACCCCTCAGCGGCAGCTACGGCAGCGAGTCTGTCCTTGGCTTCCTGGGGGATACGGACGTTGGCATCGGTCATCGTCGCACTCCTTCCCGTCTCAGCATGGTACGGGTACGTACCCGTACCCATGCCCGGCTGGCCGACGCCATCACACAACAGACCGCCTCGGTGTGCGCCGGCTCGGTCTGCGTCCTGGCGTCGGGGCATGAAGGCCCGCATCACGACCGGGCGGGCGACGCCTGGTGGGTGACCCCGGAGATTGCCGACGCGGTGACCGTGTCCTTCCTGGCCCACGTGCCGGCGGACGCGTTCGGTCGGCCTGCGGGGGAGGAAACGAACCGCTGAGCGGGCGGCGGAAGGAGCCCCGGGCGGGCAGCCCGGGGCTCCTCGAAGAGCTACGCCAGGCCCGGTCCCCGGACCGGGATCGACGTGAACGTCGGGGCCGGGGCCGGGTCCTGGAAGAAGTCGTTGCCCTTGTCGTCCACCACGATGAACGCCGGGAAGTCCTCGACCTCGATCTTCCAGACCGCCTCCATGCCGAGCTCCTCGTACTCGACGACCTCGACCTTCTTGATGCAGTCCTGCGCCAGCCGGGCCGCCGGGCCGCCGATCGAGCCGAGGTAGAAGCCGCCGTGCGAGCCGCACGCGTCCGTGACCTGCTTGGAGCGGTTGCCCTTGGCCAGCATGACCTTGGAGCCGCCGGCCGCCTGGAACTGCTCGACGTAGGAGTCCATCCGGCCGGCGGTGGTCGGGCCGAAGGAGCCGGAGGCGTAGCCCTCCGGGGTCTTCGCGGGGCCCGCGTAGTAGACCGGGTGGTCCTTCAGGTACTGGGGCATCTCCTCGCCCGCGTCGAGGCGTTCCTTGATCTTGGCGTGCGCGATGTCGCGGGCGACGACCAGCGGGCCGGTCAGCGAGAGGCGGGTCTTCACCGGGTGCTTGGTCAGCTCGGCGAGGATCTCGTCCATGGGCCGGTTGAGGTCGATCTTGACGACATCCCCCGACTCGTCCAGGTGATCGTCCGTCGTGTCCGGCAGGAAGCGCGCCGGGTCGGTCTCCAGCTGCTCCAGGAAGACGCCCTCCGCCGTGACCTTCGCGACCGCCTGGCGGTCGGCCGAGCAGGAGACGGCGATGGCCACGGGCAGCGAGGCGCCGTGCCGGGGCAGGCGCACCACGCGCACGTCGTGGCAGAAGTACTTGCCGCCGAACTGTGCGCCGATGCCGATCTTCTGGGTGAGCTCGAAGACCTTCTTCTCCAGCTCCTCGTCACGGAAGCCGTGGCCGAGCTCCGACCCCTCGGACGGCAGCTCGTCCAGGTAGTGCGCGGACGCGTACTTCGCGGTCTTCAGCGCGAACTCGGCGCTCGTGCCGCCGACGACGATCGCCAGGTGGTACGGCGGGCAGGCGGCCGTGCCGAGCGAGCGGATCTTCTCCTCCAGGAACTTCATCATGCTCGCCTCGTTGAGCACGGCCTTCGTCTCCTGGTAGAGGAAGGACTTGTTGGCGGAGCCGCCACCCTTTGCCATGAAGAGGAACTTGTAGGCGCCGCCGTCGGTCGCGTACAGCTCGATCTGCGCGGGGAGGTTGGAGCCGGTGTTCTTCTCCTCCCACATGGTGAGCGGGGCCATCTGCGAGTACCGGAGGTTCAGCTCGGTGTACGCGTCGTAGATGCCGCGCGACAGCGCTTCCTCGTCGCCGCCCTCGGTGAGCACGTTCTGGCCGCGCTTGCCCATGACGATCGCGGTGCCGGTGTCCTGGCACATCGGGAGTACGCCGGCGGCGGCGATGTTCGCGTTCTTCAGCAGGTCGAGGGCGACGAACTTGTCGTTCGACGACGCCTCCGGGTCGTCGATGATCCGCCGCAGCTGCGCGAGGTGGGCCGGGCGCAGAAAGTGCTGGATGTCGTGGATCGCCTCGGCGGCCAGCTTGCGCAGCGCCTCCGGCTCTACCTTGAGGAACGTACGGCCGTCGGCCTCGAAGGTGGAGACCCCCTCGGCCGTCACCAGGCGGTACGGCGTGGTGTCCTCCCCCAGGGGGAGCAGGTCGGAGTACGCAAACTCTGGCATTACGGCCATTCCTCACTCGACAGACGGCAGCGCCGCCTCCATTGGCGGCGCGCCCTCCAGCGTAGAACGCCCGGAGAGTCCCGATCCTGTGAGGTAAGGCTCACTTGGAGCGGGACACGGAAGGTGGCGCGGCCGGTGTGCACGGCGCGTGCACTAGTCGCGATCTATCGCGTTTCGCTAGTCTGGTGCCGTGGACCTCGAGAAGCAGCCCCAGACGCCGGCCGCTCCCCAGAAGCCGGCCGCCCCGCCGGCCCAGGACGGTGCCATTCGTGCCTCCGACGCCGACCGCGACCGGATCGCGGACATCCTCCGGGACGCCCTGGCGGAGGGCCGGCTGGACGCCGAGGAGCACTCGGAGCGCATCGACGCGGTCTACCGCGCCAAGACCGTGGGCGAGTTGGAGCCGATCGTGCGGGACCTGCCCGCTGCCGGCAGCCGGTCCGCCACCGCGCGCGCGTGCGAGGAGTCCGGTGACGCGGACGGCGGCCCGGCGGAGAACCTCGTCGCCGTCTTCTCCAGCTCGACCCGCAAGGGCCGTTGGCGGGTGGGCCGCAGGACGAACGCCTTCTCGCTCTTCGGCAGTATCGAGATCGACCTCACCGAGGCGCTCTACGGGCAGCGGCTCTCCGTGATCAACGCGACCTCGATCTTCGGCAACGTCGAGGTGCGTGTCCCCGAGAACATCTCCCTGCGCGGCAGCGGCACCGGCATCTTCGGGAACTTCGAAGTCGTGACGCTGGAGGCCGCCGATCCCGAGGCGCCGGTGGTCGTCGTCAACGGCTACACGGTGTTCGGCAACGTCGAGGCGAAGCCGAAGCGCGGCCGGCGCATCTCCGACCTCCACGGCCGGCTGCGCAAGCACCTCGGCTGACGGGCCGGGAGCAAGGGGCATGGAGACGAGGGGCGGACGCATTCGCACGCGGCCCGCCCGAGGGGCGCTTTTACGCCGCACACGCCGATACGCAATTCCGTGCGTCGGAACTCAGTGCCACTCAGTGCATAGGCGTGCGTACAGCGGGTAGGGACTGCTGCATCGTCTCTCGCTCGCGAATCCCGTCGTCAGGAGTAGACCGTGCTGCAACTGCCGCATCAGTCCCTGCAGGTCGCCGCCGTTCCGCGCCAGCGCATTCCTGCCCGGGAGGACCAGGCGGGCCCCTGGCACGCGGAGGCGGTGTGCCGCCGCGACGAGGCGGGCCTGTTCTTCGCCCCGTCCAAGGAGCCCACGGCCGAGCGGCTGGCACGGGAGGAGGCGGCGAAGCGCGTGTGCGCCCGCTGCCCCGTGATGGTGGAGTGCCGGGAGCACGCACTGCTCCAGCCCGAGCCGTACGGCGTGTGGGGCGGCCTGACCGCGGCCGAGCGCCGCGTGGTGCTGGCCCGCCGCAGGCGCCGCGACGTGGAGCTCAAGAAGCCGGCGTCGGCGGCCTGACCGATCCCGACCGTATGGAAACGGGGCGCCCCCGCACAAGGGCGCCCCTTCCGTTTGCCGGCCGGGGGCCGGCCGGTGTGACGAGCGCCTACTTCGCGCGGTCGAAGTCGATCTGGCTGTACGCGCGGAGCTTCGACAGCCGGTGCGTGGAGTCGATCTGCCGGATGGTGCCGGACTTCGAGCGCATCACCAGGGACTGCGTGGTCGCGGTCTCCGCCCGGTAGCGGACGCCGCGCAGCAGCTCGCCGTCCGTGATGCCCGTGGCGACGAAGAAGACGTTCTCGCCGGAGACGAGGTCGTTCGTGCTCAGGACGCGGTCCAGGTCGTGGCCGGCGTCCAGGGCGCGCTGCCGCTCCTCGTCGTCCTTCGGCCACAGCTTGCCCTGGATCACACCGCCCAGGCACTTGATCGCGCAGGCCGAGATGATGCCCTCGGGCGTGCCGCCGATGCCCAGCAGCAGGTCGACGCCGGTGCCTTCCTTGACGGCCATGATCGAGCCGGCGACGTCGCCGTCCGAGATGAACTTGATCCGAGCGCCGGTCTCGCGGATCTCCTTGACGATGCCCTCGTGGCGCGGGCGGTCGAGGATGACGACGGTCACGTCCTCGGGGGAGGAGTGCTTCGCCTTGGCGACCCGCCGGATGTTGACGGAGACGGGCGCGTTGATGTCGACGTAGTCGGCGGCCTCCGGGCCGGTGACCAGCTTGTCCATGTAGAAGACGGCGGACGGGTCGAACATGGTGCCGCGGTCCGCGGCGGCCAGCACGGCGATGGCGTTCGGCATGCCCTTGGCGGTCAGGGTGGTGCCGTCGATCGGGTCGACGGCGATGTCGCACTCGGCGCCGGTCCCGTCGCCGATCCGCTCGCCGTTGAACAGCATCGGGGCCTCGTCCTTCTCGCCCTCGCCGATGACGACGACGCCGTTCATCGAGACGGTGGAGACGAGGGTCCGCATGGCCTTGACCGCGGCGCCGTCGGCGCCGTTCTTCTCACCGCGCCCGACCCAGCGGCCGGCGGCCATGGCGGCGGCCTCGGTGACCCGGACGAGCTCCAGGGCGAGATTGCGGTCGGGGGCCTCGGGGGAGACCTCGAGCTGGGACGGCAGATGATTCTCGGTCATCGGAGCGCACCTTTCTGTACGACGACGGCCGTAAATAAAGAGGGTGGGGCGACTCTATCGGTACGTCGACAATTTGAGCAGTGGGGGCCACGTTTGAGCAGACCCGGCGGATGCGAACATGGGGGGCGTGGCAGGTATGCGAGGCAAGCAGACGATCCGTGGCATGTTCCAGTCCATGGCCGTGATCGGCGTCGTCGTGGCGGGCATCTACATGCTCGTTCCGCACGACGAGAACAAGGACCCGATCAAGGCCGTCGACTACCGCGTCGAGCTGGTGACGGCGCAGCGGGCCGCACCGTATCCGGTCGCGGCGCCCGAGGGGCTCGGCAAGGAGTGGCGGGCGACGTCGGTCACCTTCGAGCGGGAGAACGCCCACGCGTGGCATCTCGGCTTCCTGGACCCGGACAACGAGTACGTGGCGGTCGAGCAGTCCACGGCCACGTCCGCCGAGAAGTACGTCCGTGAGGTCACGCACGACGCCGCGAAGACCGACCGGACGCGGCAGGTGGCCGGCGAGACCTGGCAGTACTGGGAGGGGCCCAAGTACGACGCCCTCGTGCTGACCGCCGACGGCGCCACGACGGTGGTGACCGGCACGGCGAACCAGGACCGGCTGGCCGAGATGGCCGCGGCCCTCACGTCGGAGGGACCCGAGGGCGCGGGTGACGGAGCGTCGGCCACGCCGTCGGTGAAGCCCTCCGCCGGTTCCTGATCGCACGCCGCGAGGGCGCCGAGTCGCCCCGGGAACGGCGAAAGGCCGCCGCGCCCTGACGGGTGCGGCGGCCTTTCGGTGCCTGCGCGCGCTCGGGGCGCGCCGGCTCAGACGGTGGTGACGACGTCCTCGTACGACAGGCGCGGGGAACGCGGGAACCAGGCGTCCTCGCCCGGCTTGCCGATGTTGACGACCATCAGCGGGGTGTGGTCGTCGTCCAGGAACTCCTTCTGGAGGCCCGCGAAGTCGAGGCCGGTCATCGGGCCGGCGGCCAGGCCGGCGGCGCGCACGCCGACGATGAAGTACGCGGCCTGCAGCGCCGCGTTCAGACCGGCGGCCTGCTCACGGACCGGGCGCTCGCTGAAGAAGGCGTCCTTGGCCTGCGGGAAGTGCGGGAACAGGGCCGGGAGCTCCTCGTGGAACTCGTTGTCGGCAGCCAGGATCGCGACCAGCGGGGCGGAGGCGGTCTTCGGCTGGTTGCCCTCGGCCATGTGCTTGACCAGACGCTCACGGGCCTCGGGCGAGCGGACCAGTACGACGCGCAGAGGGCTCTGGTTGAAGGCCGTGGGCCCGTACTTGACGAGGTCGTAGATCGCCTGGACCTGCTCGTCGGTCACCGGCTCGTCGGTGAACGTGTTGGCGGTGCGGGCCTCACGGAAGAGGAGGTCCTGGGCGGCGGGGTCAAGAACGAGTGACATCGGGGACGTGCCTTCCGCGTCGGTGAATAAGCCTTACGGGCGGTGCCAACCGGGCGGGAGTGGATTAAATTTCAACTACATGCCGATTGTGACCCGCTTCACATCTGCCCCGGGGTCGGCGGGCGGCTATTCGCCGCCCGTCCCGGCAGAGCCCTCCGCGCCGGTTCCCTCCGGCTCCGCCAGGGCCGCGTCGAGGCGGGCCCGGGCTCCCTCCAGCCAGTGCCGGCACACCTGCGCCAGCTCCTCGCCGCGCTCCCACAGCGCCAGCGACTCCTCGAGCGTCGTGCCGCCCGCCTCCAGCCGGCGTACGACCTCGATCAGCTCGTCCCGCGCCTGCTCGTAACCGAGCGCGGCCTCTTCCGTCTTGGCAGCCATGCCATCCACCCTATGTATGCCTTTGCATGAGATACGACTACGGAACCGGCGTGGCCCGCGCCGCGCGGCGCAGGCCGGTCCGTCACTCGGCGACCCGCACCGGGACCTCCCCCTCCGCGACCCGCACCGGGAACTCGCCCTCCGCGACGCGCGCCCGCAGCGTGTCCCCCGACTCGACGTCGTCCGGCGAGCGCACCACCGCACCGTCGGCGCGCTGCAGCACCGCGTACCCCCGCTCCAGCGTCGCCGCCGGCGACAGCGAGACCACCCGGGCCCGGGTGTGCGCCAGCTCCGAGTCGGCGCGGTCCAGCAGATGCCCCAGCACCCGCCTGCTGCGGGCGACCAGCGCGTCCACCTCGGCCTCGCGCTCGTCCACCATCCGCTGCGGGCGCTCCATGCACGGCCGGGCCAGCGCGTGCGCGAGCCCCCGCTCCTCCCGGTCCAGCAGCCCCCGCACCGTGCGCAGGGCCCGGTCCCTCAGCTGCCGCACCCGGTCCAGCTCCTCGCCGACGTCCGGCACGACCTTCTTCGCCGCGTCCGTCGGCGTCGAGGCCCGCAGATCGGCCACCAGGTCCAGCAGCGGGGAGTCCGGCTCGTGGCCGATCGCGGAGACGACCGGAGTCGTGCACGCGGCCACCGCGCGGACCAGCTGCTCGTCCGAGAACGGCAGCAGATCCTCCACGCTGCCGCCGCCGCGCGCCACGATGATCACATCCACCTCGTCCAGCGCGTCCAGCTCCTTGACGGCCTGGACCACCTGCGGCACGGCGTGCACGCCCTGGACGGCGACGTTGCGCACCTCGAAGCGCACGTGCGGCCACCGCCGGCGCGCGTTCTCCAGCACGTCGCGCTCCGCCGCCGACGCGCGCCCGCAGACCAGCCCCACCCGGTGCGGCAGGAACGGCAGCGCCCGCTTCCGCTCCGGCGCGAACAGCCCCTGCGCGCCGAGCGACCGCTTCAAATGCTCCAGTTTCGCGAGCAGTTCGCCGATGCCCACCGGCCTTATCTCCACCGCCCGCAGCGACAGCTGCCCCCGGGGCGCGTACCACTCCGGCTTGGCGTGCACGACGACGCGGGCACCCTCGGCCACCACGTCGGCAACGGCGTCGAAGACCTGCCGGAAGCAGGTGACGCCCACGGAGATGTCGTACGACGGATCGCGCAGCGTCAGAAAGACGACACCGGCGCCCGGCCGCCGCGACAGCTGGGTGATCTGCCCCTCCACCCACACCGCGCCGAGCCGGTCGATCCACCCGCCGATGAGCCGTGACACCTCGCCGACCGGCAGAGGGGATTCCGCGGACGTGTTGAGAGCCATAGGGGCGAGCGTAACGGCCCCCTCGGACAACCCGGCCCGCGCGCGAAGCGCGCCCTCAGGGAGCATCGCCATCCACCCGGCGATGAAACCGGGCCCCTCTCCGAGCCCTTTGCGCGCACAGGTGAACACCGAACCGGCCAGCGGCGCGACCCGCACCGTCTGCGTGTAGCTCACCGCGGTGAATGCCATGGCGACCGTGGCGACGACGTAGACGAGCGCGACCGCCCCTCCCGACTTGGCCTCCAGCGTCCCGAAGACGCCGACCGGGGCCATCGGGGCGATGAACAGCAGCCCGTGGACGACCAGATCGCGGAACCCGAGCGTGCGCCGCAGTCCGCGGTGGTCAGGAGTCTCACGGGGCGGGTCCCGGGCGTGGCGGCTCGCCTCCTCACGTGCTCCCCCACTCGCGTACCGTCACGTATCGCCCAGTCTGCGGCCCGCGGCCGATCAAGCACGTCCACGACGCGGCCTTACGATGGGGGGCATGACTGCTACGCCTCCTGCCCGACGCGTCCTCCTCGCCGCTCCCCGCGGCTACTGCGCAGGTGTGGACCGTGCCGTGATCGCCGTCGAGAAGGCCCTCGAGCAGTACGGGTCACCGATCTACGTGCGCCACGAGATCGTCCACAACAAGTACGTCGTGCAGACCCTGGAGAAGAAGGGCGCCATCTTCGTCGACGAGACGGCGGAGGTCCCCGAGGGGTCGATCGTGATGTTCTCCGCGCACGGCGTCGCGCCGACCGTCCACGAGGAGGCGGCGCAGCGCAGGCTCGCGACCATCGACGCGACCTGTCCGCTGGTCACCAAGGTCCACAAGGAGGCCGTGCGGTTCGCCCAGGAGGATTACGACATTCTCCTGATCGGTCACGAGGGCCACGAGGAGGTCATCGGCACGTCCGGCGAGGCGCCCGAGCACATCACCCTCGTCGACGGCCCGGAAGACGTGGCCCGCGTGGAGGTCCGCAACCCGGACAAGGTCGTCTGGCTGTCCCAGACCACGCTCTCCGTCGACGAGACGATGGAGACCGTCGACGCCCTCAAGACGAAGTTTCCCGGACTGGTCTCGCCGCCCAGCGACGACATCTGCTACGCCACGCAGAACCGCCAGATCGCCGTCAAGCAGATGGGCGCGGAGGCCGACCTGGTCATCGTCGTCGGCTCGAAGAACTCGTCGAACTCGGTCCGCCTGGTCGAGGTCGCCCTCGGCGCCGGGGCGAAGGACGCCCACCTCGTCGACTTCGCCGACGAGATCGACGAGGCCTGGCTCGAAGGTGTCTCCACCGTCGGCGTCACCTCGGGTGCGTCCGTTCCGGACGTGCTGGTCGAGGGCGTGCTCGAGTGGCTGTCGCAGCGCGGCTTCGAGGACGTGGAGATCGTGAAGGCGGCCGAGGAGTCGATCACCTTCTCGCTGCCGAAGGAGCTCCGCCGCGACCTGCGCGCGGAGGCCGCCGAGCTGTCGGGCCGGCCGTCCGGGCAGTAACGCTCAGCGCCTCCCCTTAACGTTGTGTCCATGAACGTCTTCGGAGTGGACATCGGCGGATCCGGGATCAAGGGCGCTCCCGTGGATCTGGATCGCGGCGATCTGGCGCAGGAGCGCCACAAGGTGCTGACACCGCAGCCGTCGACCCCGGACGCCGTCGCCGACGGCGTCGCCGAGGTGATCGGTCACTTCGGCTGGACCGGGCCGGTCGGCATCACCTTCCCGGGCGTCGTCACCGGCGGCGTCACCCGCACCGCGGCCAACGTCGACAAGGGCTGGGTCGACAAGGACGCCGCCTCACTGCTCGGCGAGCGCCTCGGCGGGCTGCCCGTGACGATCCTGAACGACGCGGACGCGGCGGGCGTGGCCGAGATGACGTTCGGCGCCGGCCGGGGCCGCAAGGGCACCGTCATCCTGCTGACCTTCGGCACCGGTATCGGCAGCGCCCTCTTCATCGACGGCCGCCTGGTGCCCAACACCGAGCTGGGCCACCTCGAACTGAACGGCCACGACGCGGAGAAGCGCGCGTCGACCAAGGCCAAGGAGGACGCCGACCTCAGCTGGGCGCACTGGGCGCGGCGGGTGCAGAAGTACCTGGCCCACGTCGAGATGCTGTTCTCGCCGGAGCTGTTCATCGTGGGCGGCGGGGTGAGCCGCAAGTCGGAGAAGTTCCTGCCCCTGATCGAGGGCGTGCGGGCGGAGATCGTCCCGGCCGAGCTGCAGAACAACGCGGGCATCGTGGGAGCGGCGATGGCGGCGGCGAGCCGGTAGGACGCGACGGGGCGGCGGCCGGGCGGTCCGGGCGTACGTTTCCCGGGCGCACGGCGGCCCGGCGGGACGGCGTCCCGCGGGCGGGTCAGCCGCGCCGGCCGGGGCCGCCGCCCGTACGGTTCCGCCGCTGCCGCCGCCCCATCGTCCGCAGTTTCCGTACACAGGTGATGACCCCGGCGACCAGCGTCCCGCCGTACAGCCACCCCGCGTGCACGGCGAGCGCCGTCACCACGGCCATCGTCTGACCGCCGAACCCGCCGCTGCCGCCGGAGATCGGCACGATCCCGACGGTGAACGCGATCGGCACGATGATCGGCGCGATGACCAGGTCGGCCTCGCGCACCCACAGTGCCGTGAGCGCGCTGACGGGCAGGAACAGCAGCCCGTAGACGATCGAGGAGCCGTTGAACAGCAGCTCGTCGAGACTGCCCAGCACCAGCATCGTGGCGGCCCCGAACAACCCCGCCCCGAGCCCGGTCAGCCGGGGGTTCGGCAGCCGCCGCAGCGCCAGCACCAGCGGCGGGACGGGCCGCGGCGGGCGGGTGGGCACCGGATAGACGGTGGCGTCGGCAAGCGTGCCGGGTGCCGGAAGAGGGGCCTGCGGCTGCTGCCGGGGCCCGGGGCGACCTGTCCTGTGCTGCTCCACCCGGACAACGTAGGTCGAGACGAGGGAGGAAACCGGCACTAGACACGCCCTTTGGACGACCTTGGCGCTGCGTTCGACTCCGGGCGGCCGTCGCAGGGCCGCGCACGCCGCCCGTAAACTGGTGGATCGGCCCCACCCTCCCGGGCTGCGAGGGGCCTCCCGCCAGTCTTGATCCTCCACACTCTCCACGTCAGGAAGTCGCCAACGTGTCGCTCACGATCGGAATCGTCGGTCTGCCGAATGTCGGCAAGTCGACCCTGTTCAACGCCCTGACCAAGAACGACGTGCTGGCGGCCAACTACCCGTTCGCCACCATCGAGCCGAACGTGGGCGTCGTCGGTGTCCCCGACCCCCGCCTCGCCGTCCTCGCGGAGATCTTCGGCTCGCAGCGCATCCTCCCCGCGACGGTCGACTTCGTCGACATCGCGGGCATCGTGCGCGGCGCGAGCGAGGGCGAGGGCCTGGGCAACAAGTTCCTGGCGAACATCCGCGAGTCGGACGCGATCTGCCAGGTCATCCGCGCCTTCAAGGACGAGAACGTCGTGCACGTCGACGGCAAGGTCTCTCCGAAGGACGACATCGAGACGATCAACACCGAGCTGATCCTCGCGGACCTCCAGACCATCGAGAAGGTCCTGCCGCGCCTCCAGAAGGAATCGCGCATCAAGAAGGACGTGGCCCCCAAGGTCGCGGCGGTGGAGGCGGCGCAGGAGATCCTCGAGAAGGGCGACACGCTCTTCGCGCACGGCATCGTGCAGGGCTCGGAGAAGGCCGAACTCCTCCACGACCTGCACCTGCTCACCACCAAGCCGTTCCTCTACGTCTTCAACGTCGACGAGGACGAGCTGACGGACGAGGCCTTCAAGGACGAGCAGCGCGCCCTGGTCGCCCCCGCGGAGGCGATCTTCCTGAACGCCAAGCTGGAGGCCGACCTCGCCGAGCTCGACGAGGAGGACGCCCTGGAGCTCCTCCAGTCCGTCGGCGCGGAGGAGCCCGGCCTCGCCACCCTCGCCCACGTCGGCTTCGCCACCCTCGGCCTCCAGACCTACCTCACGGCAGGCCCCAAGGAGACCCGCGCCTGGACCATCAAGAAGGGCGCCACGGCCCCCGAGGCGGCCGGTGTGATCCACACCGACTTCCAGAAGGGCTTCATCAAGGCCGAGGTCATCTCCTTCGCCGACCTGGTCGAAACCGGCTCGGTCGCCGAAGCCCGCGCGAAGGGCAAGGCGCGCATGGAGGGCAAGGACTACGTGATGCAGGACGGCGACGTGGTGGAGTTCCGCTTCAACGTCTGACGGGCTGACGCCATGATCGGCTGAGGTGCTGGTCAGGCAGCAAAACCCCAGGTCAGGGGCCAGATCTTAAGGTCTGGCCCCTTCCTGTTTCTCCGGCTGGATCAGCCTGTTTCCTGGCCGTGTGCTGACTTGGTGCTGACTCTCGGGGCGGGTCTGTACGTGCTTTGAGCTGGGGTTTCCGGGGTGCCGTGTGAGGCCGGACAGAACGAGGGGCGCACGTGGGGGGCACGGGAAACCCGGTACGCATGGGGAAGGGGCGCCGGGCAGGATGGGGGAGTGGCTGCTGACCTGCTGTGGGATGACGTCAGAGGGTTCTTCGACCCTGATCTGATGGGTGCGCTGCCGGACGTGCTCGTTCCTGGGGCCTCGGTCGATGACTGGCAGGCTGTCCTCGACCTTGTTGACGTGAACGGATGGAAGTGCCAGTACTCCGAAGGAGATTCGGTGCTTCCTGTGCCTCGGGCGGAGGCAGTTCTTTCCCGTCAGGCTGACGCGGAATGTCCGAAGCTGAGGGTCTGGCTGGCCCCCGAGGTGCTGGTGATCTTCCGATTCTACTCGGCAGACGAGATCGACTTTGATGTCGACCTGCGGGAACTCCAGGGGCAGGAGCGCCTCGACTTGTTCTGCGGGTTCCTCACGGGTATTGGACGGCGGTTAGGGAAGCCGGTGCTGATGGATGCCGAGGGCGGTGACGGCAGCCATCCCGTACTTGGATTCGAGGTCGAGAGCGATCGGGTTGTGCTGTTGGCGGAGCCGTTCGCGGCCTGACCGCTGTTGGCTTCGGAAACGACCTATGCGACTACATGAATGTTCGCGTGACCGCATGGACGGCGACGGCGCCCCCTCCGCACGGTCGTGATGCCGCCCCACGAGGGGGCGCAGGACTGGGGGTTTCACCATGGCTCGTGAGGAACTGACCCGGCTGACCGGCAACGGGAACGGCGAGTGCGGCAAGGACGACTGCCCGAACGTCTACCGGACCGCGTCCGGCTCGTTCGTCGTCCAGGGCGACGTGTCCAATGCGTTCGACGCCCCCGAAGGGGAAGGGCTCGTGGAGATCCCGGAGGAGACGTTGAGCGAGGCTTTCCGTGCTCTTGGCTGGTGAGGCATGGGCGGCGCGGTTCCAGCACTTCAGTCGGGAGGCGTGGCGCCTGGAGACGTTTCCGCAGTACCTCATGCCGCAGGAGGAAGAGGAGTTCGCGGCGCTCCGCTCCAGGGCCCGTATCGACCCGGACATGGTGGCGAACGAGTACACCGATCGGCTACGCCGACAGGTTGCGGAGGGGCGCACACAGGGCCGCGTTCACGTCGTCACTCGCCCTCTGTCGGAATACCTGCGCTTCGAATTCCACCACTACTACAAGGCCCATTCCTTGGCCGGCGAGCAGATCCGCATCCTCGATGTCACGGACAGGCGCAACCCGTTGGATGGCGTGCAGGACTTCTGGATATTCGACCATTCCGAAGTGATTCTCATGAACTACCACCCGGACGGCAGGCAGATCGGCCGCGAAGTGTACGAGGGTGATACGGCGCCGTTCATCGAATACCAGAGGATCGCGGTATCCGAGTCGGTTCCCTTTGAGGAGTACGTGAAGGGCCTTGACCTTTGAGTCGGAGGCCCTAGGCAAACCACCCGCCAGCCGCGTCCCCAACCTCACAGGGCAATACAGCTAGTTCTCCTCGTGCTCGGCGCGGCCAGGGGCCGCCGCCTCACCTGCGCCCGCCCTCCGGGAGGCTTGCGCGAGGGTTTCGAGCGCGGTGAGGTGCGCGGCGAGCGCCTGCCTGCCGTTCAGGGTGAGCGCCACCCAAGTCCGGGGCCGCTTACCGAGATAACCCTTCCGCACACTCACGTAGCCGGCTTTCTCCAGCGCCGCGACCGTCTTGCTCATCACGGAGTCCGTGACCCCGCAGTAGTCCCGCACCGCCCCGAACTCGGCCTCCGTGCAGCCGGAGAGGAACGCCGCCACGGTGAGCCGGGTCGGATGATGGATCTCTTTGTCCAGGCCGGGAACGTCCGCAGGGTTCACGACGACTCCAGAGCACGGGCACGCCGACGGGCGGCCCCCACCCAGGCTCCGGCCCCGGCGACCACACCGAACCCGACGAACCAGCCGGCCGTTCCGTAGGGGATCGCCAGCAGGAGGCCCGCGACGAACGGTACGAGGGGTGCGCCCCAGGAACGCCATGACGCCCGCTGCTCGCGCCGGTCGAACCAGGGGGCGATCCCAGCGCTGCGCATCATGATCCAGGTCACCGCGAGGAAGCCGACGGAGCAGAGCATGGCTGCCGCGAGGAACCAGCCCTGCCACTGGGGCCACATGCGTGCCGCGCCGAAGCCGGTGAATCCCGCGGCGAGCAACAGCCCGTGCGTGGCGGGATACCAGCCGGGCACCGCCTGGGGGCGCCGGGCCGCGGTCTGCGCGGCACGCGCGCCGCGCAGTGCCGCCGCGGCGGACTCTGCGCTCGGCTGCATCGCTCCTGAGGTGTTCATCGGTTCTCCGGCTTCTGGTGTCGACGAGGGGGGGCTTACGCATTCCAGCCTGGCATGAACTTTCCAGACTGGCAAGTACTTTCCATCACGATGCCCGCAGGCATGTGAGAGCCCCTCCGGGGGGCCCGGAGGGGCTCTCGCAGTGGTGGCCGTAAGCGGCCGGTCACCTTCTCCGAGGCGACTTCACCGCCCCTGAGCCGACTTCACCTCCCGCGCCAGCTCGGTGGCGGCCGTCAGGCTCAGACCCGGGAGCTCCAGCCGCAAGGCCCGTATGGCCGCCACCTCATGGCTCACGGGGTCGATGCCTTCACGCTCGAGGATTCCCCGGGCCCAGCGCAGCCGCGGCTCGCCGGCCCGCTCCGCCAGGTCGTCCAGGATCCGCGCGGCGCGCCGCAGTCCGGGGAGCTCGTCAACGGCGGCATCCGACAAGGCCTGGTGCACCGCGTCACGAGCGTCGCCGAGGTCGCTGAGCGCGATCAGATGCACTTCCTTCTTGCTGAACATGCCCGTTCCTTCTTTCTCGTCGGCCCTCTGGACCAACCTCCCAACCGTCCGGAGAATCCCGGTGGTTGACGTCCGGTCACGCTACAGCCGGCCATTGCTCCCGGTGACCACCGCCCGAGAAGAGCCGTGCATCAGCGCCAACTTTGAGGCGCCCCGGACTGGGCCAATTCGCAAGAACCGGGGCACCTGCCCCGGGGTGGCGCCGAAGGCTCAAGAATTATCGTTACTTTGTTCACGCGAGCCTGTGGTGGACTGGCTCAATACCCGGCCGCCGGATGCCTGACAGGGGCCATCACCATCGCCGCCGCCATCGCGATACGGATGGACTCGTGAATCCCGGAAATTCTCACACGAGGTGGAACAAGCGAATGCCAGTCGCCCGTAAGAAGCCTGCCCCGGGACTGCGGTTGGGCGCATATCTCGCCCGTGGAGACCGCCTGCAGCTGGGATTCGCCGCCCTGTTGGCACTGATATCGACGGCCGCGACACTGGCAGTACCACTGATGGTCAGAGACCTCGTGAGAGCCATTTCGGGAACCCGCGGACTGCTGTGGCCGGTCACCCTGATGGCCGCGGTCGCCATCGCCGGAGCACTGTCGGCGACCATGTCCGGCTATCTGCTCTCCCGTATCGGCGAACAGATGATCCTGAGACTGCGTTCGCGCGTCATGGACCACACCATGCGGCTTTCCCTGCGCGAGGTCCGGACCCAAGGTCCGGGCAACCTTGTCGCACGTGTCACCTCCGACGCGATGATGCTGCGCTCCGTGATCGACGTCGGGGCATCCAGCTTCCGCTGTCGGTCATCACCGTCCTGGCCACCCGGGTCGTCATGAGCCTGCTCGACTGGGTGCTCGTCCTGATCACCGTGGGGTCCTTCGCCCTTGCCGGCGCTGTCATCGGCCTGGTGATCGTCCGCGTACGGCGCAGCATCGTCGCCCAGCAGACAGCCCTCGGCGAACTGGCGCAGCGCTTCACCGCCACACTCGCCGCGCTGCCGACCATCAAGGCGTACCGTGCCGAGGAACACGCGACCGCGTTCCTGGCCCAAGACGCCACCGAGCTGACGGAATCCACACTCTTCAGCGTCCGGCTGCAATCACTCATCGGCCCCCGTGATGGGCCTCGGCCAGCAGATCGCTCTCGTCAGCATCATTCTCGGTGGCGGCGTCAGGATGGCCTCCGGCGATCTGTCCATGCCGGACTTCACGGCCTTCCTTCTCTACCTGCTCCAACTCGTCGCTCCCGTTGCGATCGTCGCTTCCAGCATCAGCCAGTTGCAGGCGGGGCTCGCCGCCCGCACGCGCTTCGACGAGCTCCTGTCGCTTCCCCAGGAAGCCGACGACACGGCCCCCACCGGCCCCGTACCGGTCGAGGGCGCACCGGGTGTCGAATTCAGCGACATCGCCTTCGGCTACGACGACGAGCCGGTCCTTGGGAACCTGACCTTCTCGGCACCCCGCCGCGGGCTCACCGCGCTCGTCGGGCACTCGGGAGCGGGGAAGTCCACGGTGCTGACGCTCATCGAACGATTCGTGCACCCGGACAAGGGCACGATCCGTGTCCTGGGGCATGACGTGATGGACTGGCCGCTGAACGAGCTCCGCCGGCGCGTGGCCTACGTCGACCAGTCTTTCACCCTGCTCGAAGGGACGGTACGCGACAACCTCCTGCTGGGTTGCGAGGCGGCACCCGGCGACGACGTACTCCTCGACGCCCTCCACTCCGTGGCGCTGCGCGACGAGGTGCTGCGGCTCCCCGACGGGCTCGACACCGTCCTCGGACGTGCGACGGACCTCTCGGGCGGACAGCGCCAGCGCCTCGCCCTGGCACGCGTGCTGCTCACCGACGCCGACGTGTTCTGCTGGACGAACCCACCTCGCAGCTGGACAGCATCGACGAACAGCGTCTGCGCGACCTGGTCACGCGGCTTGCGCAGGACCGCTCCGTGGTCGTCGTGGCCCACCGACTGTCTACCGTGCAGCATGCCGATCACGTGCTGATCATGGAGTCCGGCCACGCCCTGGACGCCGGAACGCACCAGGAACTGCTCGCCCGTTGCCCGCAGTACCAGGACCTCGTCCGCAATCAGCAGTGGTCGGCGGACGAAGCGGGCGCCGCCCCACAAGGCGTGCCGGCGTAGGCGGGCACGGCGAGGGCCGTCACCGCCGGCCGGCGGGGGCCCACGGCGTTCCGAGCGCTCGCCTGTGGGGTGATCTGCCCCACAGGCTGTCACAGCGGCCGAGAGCGCGGCGTCTTGTGGGCGTACCCCTGGAAACGGAGGAGGCACCATGGCTGAGCACGCTGAGGTGTTCGTGATCGGCGGCGGATACGCCGGTGTCCTGGCGGCGAATCGCCTGACGCAGCGCGACGACGTGACCGTTACGCTGATCAACCCGCGCCCGGCGTTCGTCGAGCGGCTCCGCCTGCACCAGCTGGTGGGCGGGTCCGACGACGCGGTCGTCGACTACCGGGAGATCCTGGCCGAGAACATCCGGCTGGTGGTCGACACCGTGACCGGGATCGACGCGGCCGGGCGCAGTGTGGCGTTGGCGTCGGGCGGCACGGTCGGCTACGACTATCTGATCTACGCCGTGGGCAGCGGCAGCGCCGACCCGCGGGTACCGGGGGCGGCGGAGTTCGCCCATCCGATCGCCGGCCTGGAGGAGGCGGAGCGGCTGCGGCCGGTCGTCGACGCCGCGCCTGCGGGGGCTGCGGTGTCGGTGGCCAAGCAGGTCCGTCCGGCATTGAGACCGCCGCCGAGCTGGCGGAGACCGGGCGTGAGGTGACGCTCGTCTGCGGCGGCGCGCTCGGCCCGTACCTGCACCCGCGGGGCCGCGCTCGGTCGCCAGGTGGCTGGCCAGGCTCGGCGTGACCGTGGTCGAAGGACCCGGCACGAAGGTGACGGCGGTGACGCGCGATGCCGTGCGGCTCGGTGACGGCCGCGAGTTGCGCAGCGACGTGACGATCTGGACCGCCGGGTTTCGGCGTGCCGGACCTGGCCGCGCGCAGCGGGCTGAGCACCGACGCCATGGGCCGCCTGCTCACGGACGAGACGTTGACGAGCGTGGACGACGTGCGCATCGTCGCCGCCGGGGGTTCGGCGGCGCAGTCGGGCCTGCCGTACCGGATGGGCTGCCGGTCCGCGGTCCAGCTCGGCCCGCAGGCCGCCGAGACCGTGCTCAGCCGGATCGCGGGTGTGCGGCCCGCGCCCGTCCACGTGGCGTTCGCCGGGCAGTGCATCAGCCTGGGGCGCCGCGCCGGGATCTTCCAGTTCGCCCGCAGGAACGACATCGCGATCAGCTTCTACCTCGGCGGCCGTCCGGGCGCGAAGCTCAAGGAGTTCGTGGTCAAGCACACCGTCAAGCAGCTGGCGGACGAGGCACGCAAGCCCGGTGCGCAGAACCGGTGGCTCAGGGACGGCAAGCGCCGGCAGCTGCTGCGGGACAGGCGCCCCGAGGCGCCCACCACCGCCGAACAGGCGGCCTAGCCAGGTACTCGTGTCCCGCCCGGGAGGGCGGGCCCACGCGGGCCCGCCCTCGAAGAGAGGCTCGTACGACGGGTGATCGCGGTCCTGTCCACGCCGTACGTGGTCCGGGCCGTGCGGGCGGCCACGGCCGGCAACCGCGCGGCAGCCTCCTCTTCAGAGCGGTGGGCGAGCCCGAGGGCCTGCCCGGCGCGGGCCCGGCCGGTGCGGGGTCGTGTCGGCGGGACGCCCACGGGTGTCGTACGCCCGTGGAAGGATGTGCGCACGTCGGACGGAACGTGCGCGAGGGGCGTCATGGCAGAAGGCGGTTCGGGTCGGGCCGGCTCGGTGATGCGGGCCGGCCGCGAGGCCAGGAGCCTGCTGGCGCGGGCCGCGGAGCTCCACGACGCCGCCCGGGCCGTGGTCGCCGATCACGGCCGTGCGACGGCCGAGGTGCGCGCGGCACTCGACCCCCTGCGGACCGAGCTGGTGGACCAGGAGCTCGGGTCCATCCCCGTGGCCAGGCTCAAGGACGTCACCGAGGGCCGGCTGCGGCTCGGCGCTCTCGAGGACGCCGGCTACGGAACGGTCCGTCAGGTGCACGCCGCGGGACGTCACGAGCTGCGGCAGATACCCGGCGTCGGCCGGCAGACCGCTGACCAGGCGATCGCCGCCGCGCGGCAGATCGCGGACGCGGTCGCCGAGACCGTCTCCGTACGGATCGACGTGGACCACCCGGAGCCGCGCACCACCGCGCTCGTCATCGCCCTGCACCGGCTCGTCGAGGCAGGGCCGGAACTGCGGCGCGCCCTGGAGACGGCGGAGCAGCTGGAGAAGAAGCTCGCCGATCCGCTGACGGCGGCCGGGCCCGCGGCCGGCCGGGTGCGCATGCTGTTCACCGGCCGGAAGCGGCGCGAGCAGGCGCTGGCGGCCCTTGCGCGGCTGAACGAGGTCACCGCCGAGGCGGCGGACGCGGACGTGCCGCTGCTGCTCGGCCAGGCGTCCGTCGACCTGCTGCGGAGCCCGGCCTCCGACGTCGCGGCGTGGGTCGACTTCGAGCTGCGTTCCGCCGAGTACTACAGCCTGCTCGCGGAGGTCACCGGGAAGGGCCCCGATCCCGAGACCGCCGAAGGGCTCCTGCCGGCCGAGCTCGCCGAACGGGTCCGCGCCCAGCAGCTCGACGACACCCACCGCCGGGTGTCGCTCCGCGGCTACCAGGCCTTCGGCGCCAGATTCGCGCTCGCGCAGCGCCGGGTGATCCTCGGTGACGAGATGGGCCTCGGCAAGACGGTCCAGGCCATTGCCGCGCTCGCGCATCTCGCGGCGCGGGGGGACACCCATTTCATGGTGGTCTGCCCGGCGAGCGTACTCATCAACTGGACGCGTGAGGTCAGGTCGCGCAGCACGCTGAGACCGGTGCCCGTGCACGGCACCGACCGCCGGGACGCGTACGCCGACTGGTGCGACCGGGGCGGCATCGCGATCACGACCTTCGACGCCCTGCACGGTCTGGCGGTCCCCGACGGCACACCACCGGGGATGCTGATCGTCGACGAGGCCCACTACGTGAAGAACCCGGAGGCGCGCCGCTCCCGGGCCGTGTCCCGCTGGGCCGAGCGGTGCGAGCGGGTCCTGTTCCTCACCGGTACGCCGATGGAGAACCGGGTCGAGGAGTTCCGCAGTCTCGTCCGCCACCTCCGGCCGGAGCTGCTGCCCACCATCCAGGGCAGCGACGCCGTCGCGGGCTCCCAGGCCTTCCGCCGCGCGGTCGCCCCCGCCTATCTGCGCCGCAACCAGCAGGACGTGCTGACGGAACTGCCGTCGTTGCTGCAGGTGGAGGAGTGGGAGGAGTTCAGCGCGTCCGACGCCGCGGCGTACCGGGAGGCGGTGCTGAGCGGCAACTTCATGGCCATGCGCAGGGCGGCGTACGCGCGCCCCGGGAAGTCGGCGAAGCTGGAGCGGCTGCGTGAACTGGTCGCGGAGGCGGCGGACAACGGGCTCAAGGCCGTGGTCTTCTCGTACTTCCGTGACGTCCTCGGAACCGTTCACGATGCCCTGGGCGGTGGCGTGTTCGGCCCGATCTCGGGGAGCGTCCCGGCGGCCCGCCGCCAGCAGCTCGTCGACGAGTTCACGGCCGAGCCCGGGCACGCGGTGCTGCTGGCCCAGATCGAGGCGGGCGGCGTCGGACTCAACTTGCAGGCGGCGTCCGTGGTCATCATCTGCGAACCGCAGGTGAAACCGACGATGGAGCACCAGGCGGTCGCCCGCGCCCACCGGATGGGGCAGGTGCGCCCCGTGCAGGTGCACCGACTGCTCGCGACGGACAGCGTGGACCAGCGGATGCTCGACATCCTGGAGAACAAGTCGCGCCTGTTCGACGCCTACGCCCGGCGCAGCGACGTCGCCGAGGCCACGCCCGACGCGGTCGACATCTCGGTCGGTTCGCTGGCCCGCCGGATCGTCGAGGACGAGCAGCGGCGGCTCGC
This sequence comes from Streptomyces peucetius, assembly GCF_025854275.1. Taxonomy (NCBI): domain Bacteria; kingdom Bacillati; phylum Actinomycetota; class Actinomycetes; order Kitasatosporales; family Streptomycetaceae; genus Streptomyces; species Streptomyces peucetius. Next base: position 5,131,100 of record NZ_CP107567.1, read on the forward strand.
CGGCCGGCCCGAGGACGCGCCGTCCCCGGCCTGACCGGTGAGTGACCGGCACCGGGGCGTCAGGGTGCCCGGCGCCGCCGACGGCGGGTCAGGCGCACCGGCGGCGGAGCCTGCGGAGCGCCCCCGACGCCGACCGGTGCGGGAGGCCGGTGCCGGGGTGCGGTGGGCGTCACGGGGCGAGCCCCGTCTTGAGCCCGGCGCCGCACAGCGGCACCACGGCCGTCCGGTCGGTCCACGCGCCGACGGCGGCCCAGCAGGCGACGCCCGTCGATTCGACGAACAGGCCCCGTGCGGCGAGATCGCGCTGGGCGGCCCGGATCTCGTCCTCCGTGACGGTCAGGAACGTTCCGCCCCACTCCCGCACCGCGCGCAGGATCTGGCGGGCCCGCGGCGGTCTCGGGATGGCGATCCCTTCGGCGAGGGTGGGCAGCCGCGAGGGGGCGGGCCGCGTCGGGGTGCCGCCGAGCAGTTCGCCGGCACCGGCACGGAACGCCGCCGCCAGCGGCGACACCGCCTCGGCCTGGACGGCGACCAGCGCCGGACGGGAGTCGATCAACCCGTGCGCGTGGAGTTCGGTCAGCGCCTGGGCCGCGCCCAGCAGCAGGGTGCCGTTGCCGACGGGGACGACGATCGCCTCCGGGAGCCGGCCGCCGAGGTCCTCCCACAGCTCGTACACGTACGTCTTCGTGCCGTGCAGGAAGTACGGGTTGTAGACGTGGCTCGCGTAGAAGACGCCGTCCTCGTCGGCGGCCGTGCGGGCGGCCGCGGCGGTGGCCTCCCGGTCGCCGGGGACGATTTCCAGCCGTGCGCCGTGTGCCCGGATCTGTTCGACCTTCTTGACGGAGGTGGCCTCGGGGACGTAGACGGTGCAGTCCAGTCCCGCCCGCGCGCAGTACGCGGCGACGGCGGTGCCCGCGTTCCCGCTGCTGTCGGCGACCACTTCGCGCGGTGCGAGACGTCGCGCGAGCTCCGCCAGCATGACGGCGCCGCGGTCCTTGAACGACAGCGTGGGCGTCAGGAAGTCGAGCTTCGCCGAGACGTTCCCCGTGAGTTCCACGAGTGGGGTGCGCCCCTCCCCGAGCGAGGCGGCGGGCCCGGAGAGGGGCAGCGCCTCCTCGTAGCGCCACAGTGAATTCACCCGGCCCGGCAGGGCGGTGAGAGGGACCGGGGAGGCGTCGAAATCGAGGTCCCAGGGGCCGCGGCACTCCGGGCAGCACCAGGTCAGGGAGCTGGTCGGCGCGCGAGTGCCGCAGTCCGGGCAGTGATAGGTCGTCATGGCTGCGCAGCATGGCATCTGTGTGCCGTGCTTGTTACTTGGCGGTCGGACCTCTTGTGGGATTCCTATGGATCGGTCAATCTTTCGCTCGGCAGGTGGAACTCGGGACGCCGCGAACCCGTCGGCGCGCCTTGTCATGCTCCTGTCGGAATCCCCCACAGCAACGCACCACCAATGAGGAGGACCCCTCACATGTCAGTGATGCGTGATTCCCGCCGAAGACTTACTTCGGTCAGTGCCATAGCCGTCGCCGCCCTGGCGCTCGGAACGGTCTCGGCTCTTCCGGCCGTCGCGGTCGAGCCGGCACCGGAAGGCGTCATCGAGAACGCCGGCGCTCCGGGCTCGGTCCCGGGCAGCTACATCGTCACCCTCGACGAATCGGCGGCCGACGCGGAATCCAAGGCGGGCAAGGCGCTTGCCGCGGAGTACGGCGCGGAGATCAAGAAGACCTACACGGCCGCGCTGAACGGTTACGCCGTCGAGCTCTCCGAGAAGCAGGCCAAGAAGTTCGCCGCGGACCCGGCCGTCGAGTCCGTCGTGCAGAACCGTGTCTTCACGATCTCCGGCACCCAGCCGAGCCCTCCCTCCTGGGGTCTCGACCGGATCGACCAGAAGTCCCTGCCGCTGAACCAGAGTTACACCTACCCGGACAGCGCGGGCGAGGGTGTCACGGCCTACATCATCGACACCGGTGTGCGCATCACGCACAACGACTTCGGCGGCCGTGCGACGTACGGCTACGACGCCATCGACAACGACAACGCGGCCCAGGACGGCCACGGCCACGGCACCCACGTCGCCGGTACCGTCGCGGGCTCGTCGTTCGGTGTGGCGAAGAAGGCCAAGATCGTCGGCGTGCGCGTGCTGAACAACCAGGGCTCGGGCACGACCGCGCAGGTCGTCGCCGGCATCGACTGGGTGACGCGGAACGCCGTCAAGCCGGCCGTCGCCAACATGAGCCTCGGCGGCGGCGTCGACACCGCCCTCGACAACGCCGTGCGCAACTCCATCGCCTCCGGCGTGACATACGCGGTCGCCGCGGGCAACGACGGCTCCAACGCCTCGAACTACTCGCCCGCGCGGGTCGCGGAGGCCATCACCGTCGGCTCCACCACCAGCTCGGACGCCCGCTCGAGCTTCTCCAACTACGGCAGCGTGCTGGACATCTTCGCCCCGGGTTCGTCGATCACCTCGGCGTGGAACAGCAGTGACTCGGCGACGAACACCATCTCCGGCACCTCGATGGCCACCCCGCACGTCGCCGGTGGCGCCGCGCTCTACCTGGCGCAGAACAAGAGCGCCACGCCGGCCCAGGTCTCCTCGGCCCTGGCGAGCGCCGCCACCAGCGGTGTCGTCGGCAACCCGGGCAGCGGATCCCCGAACCGCCTGCTGTATGTGGGCACCGGGGGCACCGACCCCGAGCCGCCGACCGGTGACCGCTTCGAGAACACCGCCGACTACGCGATCAACGACAACTCGACCGTCGAGTCGCCGGTGACGGTCAGCGGCATCTCGGGCAACGCGCCGTCGAACCTGAGCGTGCCGGTCAACATCCAGCACACCTACATCGGTGACCTCCGGGTCCAGCTCGTCGCCCCGGACGGCACCGTGTACACGCTGAAGAGCTACGGCACCGGCGGCAGTGCCGACAACATCAACACCACTTACTCGGTCAACGCCTCGTCGGAGACCGCCAACGGCACCTGGAAGCTGCGCGTCAGCGACAACGCCTGGTGGGACACCGGAAAGATCGACTCCTGGGCGCTGCAGTTCTGAACCCCATGAGCCGGTGACCGGCACAGCAGCAGAAGAAGGGCGGTCGCTCACGCGGCCGCCCTTCGCCGTGCCGTGGGCGTTTCGGCGTGAGGCAGCGACCCGGCGCGGTCCGTTCGATGCCTTCGGCTCCTTCGGCTCCTTCGCGTTCTTCGGCTCCTCGGGTGGCACGTCGCGGTCTCTCGGTGTGCGTGTTTGCCCGGCACGAGACGTTGCCTTACGTACCGTTTGTCCCTGACGAGTGGGGTGATTCCGGAGTGGCGGAAGACAAGCCGGCGAAGCCGGTGATCGGCCCGGACCTGGGGCTGCGCCTGGACGAGCAGCTGGAGGGCATGGCCTCGAATCTGCGTTCCCTCACCAAGGCGAAGGACCGGCTGCAGGGGTTGCTGGACGCGGTGCTGAACATCGGCAGCGAGCTGGACCTGCCCATGGTGCTGCACCGCATCGTCACCACCGCCATGGAGCTGGTGGGCGCCCACTACGGCGCGCTCGGGGTCCTGCACGCCTCGGGCGACCACCTGGAGCAGTTCATCACCGCCGGGCTGTCGGAGGAGGAGCGCGCCGCCCTCGGTGACGTCGACTTTCCCCACGGACGGGGCGTGCTGGGGCTGCTGATCCACCGTCCGGAGCCACTGCGGGTCGTGGACATCCCTGCCCATCCGGCGTCGGTCGGTTTCCCCGAGGGCCATCCGCCGATGCGCACTTTTGGGCGTGGCGATCAGCGTCCGGGGCGAGATCTACGGGGACCTGTATCTCTCGGAGCGGCGCGACGGCCGGCCGTTCGACCAGGACGACGAGGAGGTCGTGCGGGCCCTCGCGGGTGCGGCCGGGCTGGCGATCGAGAACGCGCGTCTGTTCGGGCAGATGCGGGACAGCGCCGAACAGTTCCAGCGGTTGCTGCTTCCGACGCTGCCGGACCTCGCCCCGTTCGCGGGTGCCGCGGTCTACCGGCCGGCGGCCGAGCCGGCCACGCGGGGCGGGGACTGGTACGACGCCGTCGTTCTGCCGGACGACGCCTGCGCCGCCGTGATCGGGGACGTGGTGGGTCACGACCTGCAAGCGGCCGCCGCGATGGCGCAGGCCCGCAACATGCTGCGCGCGCTGCTGTACGACCGGAAGAAGCCGCCGAGCGCCGTGCTGGCCCGGTTGGACCACACGGTGCACGCCATCACCGATCTGCCGGTCACGACAGCCTGTCTGGCCCGCATCGAGCCGGCGGACGGGGGGTGGCAGCTGTGCTGGAGCAGTGCCGGTCATCTGCCTCCGCTGGTTGTCGCGCCCGACGGCCGGACCGAGTATCTGCAGGCGGAACCCGGTATTCCGCTGGGTGTCGATCCCGACGTGGGGCGTCCGGATCACACGCGTCCGCTGCCGGCCGGTGCGACCGTGCTGTTCTTCACCGACGGTCTCGTCGAGCATCCGGATCACGCCATCGACGACCGGCTGGCCGCACTCGCCGAACTGGCCGCGGCGCACTCGGGCCTGCCGCTGGACGACTTCGTCCGCGCGCTGGCCGATCACCGTCCCAGCGACGGACACGACGACATGGCCGTCCTCGTCCTGCGCGTTCCCGCCACGGGCTGAGTCAGCGCCCGCCGCCTCGCCCGATCGCCGTACGGCCGGGCCTGTTCCGGCCCCTTCCCGGCGCCCCGATCCGGCCCCCTGTCCCGGCGGAACCGGACCGGGACAGGAGGCAGGCCGGGCCGGGGGTCAGCGGCGGTTCAGCCCCCTGTCGACCGCGGCGGTCAGCTCGCCGTCCGCGGTGTCCCCGTCCAGCGACCAGAACATCGCCCCACCGAGCCCGTGCCGGCGGATGTACGACGTCTTGGCGTGCAGCACCTGCGGGTCGTCGTACGTCCACAGGGTGGTGCCGTCGAAGAGCCAGGCATGCCCGTTCCGCCGGTCCCGGTGGACCTGGTACGCGCCTGAGTCGGCGAGCTTCTTGAGCACCTTGTAGTCCTCGTACCCGGCCGCCCAGGTCGCCGGTGCGGGCCCGGCCGCCGGCCGGCCCATGCCGTCGCCCCCGCCGGTCACTCCGGTCCAGCCCTGGCCGTAGAACGGCATGCCGACCACCAGTTTGCGGGCCGGCGCGCCGCGCCGGAGCCAGTCGCGGACGGTCCGGTCGACGCTGAAGTCCCCGCGGGCGTACAGCGCGGACTGCTGGGCGGTGGTCTTCTCGCCGGAGACGTGAAAGTCGTAGCCCTGGAGGTTGACGAAGTCGAAGTCCCGCATGATCCGGCGGACGTCGAACCCGGCGTCGATCTTCGCGGCCGAGGCCGGTACGAACGCGGTGAGCTCGTAGTACTTGCGCTTCCCGCCGCGGGCCTTCTGCCGGGACTTCGCGCAGGCGTCCAGCTGGGTGCGGAACTCGTGCACCAGTGCCGTGAAGTTCTTCTTGTCCTCCGGCCGGTACACGGTGTCGGCGTCACCCTCGGAGCCGGGCCACTCCCAGTCGAGGTCGATGCCGTCGAAGAGACCGGCCGCCGCCCCCTCGCCGCCGCGTGCGCCGTCGACCGGCAGGTTGCCCTTGATGTACAGGTCGATGCACGACGAGACGAGCGCCTTGCGGGACTCGGGCGTGCGGGCGGCGTCGGAGAAGTGGGTGGACCAGCTCCAGCCGCCGAGCGAGATGAGCACCTTGAGGCCGGGGTGCTCGGCCTTGAGCTCACGCAGCTGGTTGAAGTTGCCGGCGAGCCGCTGCTCCGCGGTGTCGGCGACGCCGTCGACCGAATCGGCCGCCGACAGCGGGCGCGCGTAGTCCGCCCAGGCGTCGGCCTCGCCGGGGATGTTGCTGCCGGTGAAGCATCTGCCCTCGGCGTCGACGTTGCCGAAGGCGTAGTTGATGTGGGTGAGCCTGGCGGCCTGACCGCTGACGTCCAGGTCCTTGACCTGGAAGTCGCGGCCGTAGACGCCCCACTGGGTGAAGTAACCGACGCGCTTGTACGACTGCTTCTGGTGGTGGCCGGGGTGGCCGTGGTGGCCTTGGCCGCCGCGACGGGCGTCCGCGGCGGACGTGGCGGCAGCAGCGGGGGCGAGGGTGGCGACGAGCGAGAGCGAGCAGACGGCAACAGCCGCCCGGACAAAGGTTCTTCGACGCATCGGACTCATTCCTGTGCGCGTACCGGAAACAGGTTCCGTGAACGGTGTCGTGTGCGCAGGAACGTATTGGTATGGACCATTGCGGTCAAGGGCCTCCGGTGAGCCAACCGCGACTACCTGCGGTAAGCGTCTGCTCAGCGGCAATCATCACTTCGGGTGAAACCCTGGCCTACGCTTGCGGTCAATGACCGAGGGTTGTCACGCTGTTGCAGTCTGTCAACGTGTTGGGAGTGCCAGTGACATTCGGTGAGCAGCCCGCTTATCTGCGCGTCGCGAGCGATCTCCGCGAGAAGATCGCCAACGGCTCGCTGCCGCCGCACACCCGCCTCCCCTCGCAGGCCCGTATCCGCGAGGAGTACGGCGTCTCCGACACGGTCGCCCTCGAGGCGCGCAAGGTCCTGATGGCGGAGGGTCTGGTGGAGGGCCGCTCCGGCTCGGGGACCTATGTGCGCGAGCGGCCTGTGCCGCGCAGGGTCGCCCGCTCCGGCTTCCGGCCGCCGTCGGGCGCGAGCCCCTTCCGTCAGGAGCAGGCCGCGGAGGACGCCCGGGGCACCTGGGAGTCCAGCACCGAACAGGAGGCGGCGACGCCGGAGATCGCCGCCCGGCTCGACATCAAGACAGGCGACCGCGTGATGCGCACGCGCTATGTCTTCCGGGACGCGGGGGAGCCGATGATGCTCTCCACCTCCTGGGAGCCGCTCGAAGTCACCGGGCGTACGCCGGTCATGCTGCCCGAGGAGGGGCCGCTCGGGGGCTGCGGTGTCGTCGAGCGGATGGCCGCCATCGACGTCGTCGTGGACAACGTGACGGAGGAGGTCGGGGCCCGGCCCGGCCTCGCGGAGGAACTACTGGCGCTCGGCGGTGTCCCCGGCCATGTGGTGATGGTCATCGAGCGCACGTACTACGCCTCGGGGCGTGCGGTCGAGACCGCCGACGTCGTCGTCCCGGCCGACCGTTATCGCATCGCGTACCACCTGCCGGTGAAGTGAGCCGGCGCCGGTGACCGGCGGGGGCGGACCGGTGGCCGGTCCGCCGTTCGCCAGTGCCAGGTCGCCCGTAGTGGGGTGGTGGGGCGTATCCGGCCGGATGCGCCCCCTCTTCATGCCTCTTTGTGAAAACCCGTATCCGCTCAGTAAAGGCCAGGCGTAGGCTTCCGCATATGCATACTGCGGTTTCCTGGCGATCGTTACGGACACTCGGGCCGGCCGAGGGAGGGGTGCGATGACCGACAGCGGCGCTGTCCTGCCCTGGCTCGTCATTCGGCAGGACGACAACGGCAACTGTTACCGCGTCGGCAGGTACGCCACCGAGGCCGAGGCGCAGAAGATCGCGGACTCCCTCGACGGCCGCGGTCACAAGCAGCTCTACTGGGTCGAGCGGATCGGCCGGACGGCGCGCTGACGGCGCCGCCGGAGCGCAGGGACCTGTCCGGCGGTCGAGCCGGCTGCCGGGCAGGCTGCCTGGCCGGGGGCCGTCCGGCGGCGCTCCGGCGCGCAGTACGCTCCGCCGCATGACTGATCGTGTGGTGGTCGTGGCCGGAGCCGTGTGCGAGGAAGGGCGGCTTCTCGCCGCACGGCGCAGCGCGCCCGAGGAGCTCGCCGGACGCTGGGAGCTCCCGGGCGGCAAGCTGGAGCCGGGCGAGCGTCCCGAGCAAGCGCTGGTGCGCGAACTGCGCGAGGAGCTGGGCATCGAGACCGAACCTGTCGAGCGCGTCCCCGGTGAGTGGCCGCTGCGGCCCGGATACGTGCTCCAGGTGTGGGCGGTCCGGCTGGTGTCCGGTGAGCCGAGACCCCTGCAGGATCACGACGCGCTGCGCTGGCTCGCGCCCGGCGAGCTGGACACCGTCGACTGGCTCGATCAGGACCGGCCCGCGGTCGCCGCGTGGGAGCGCCTCCGGCGCGAAGAGGCGGGGGAGGGCTTGCGCCGCTGAGCTGTGCGCCGTTCGAGCCACGGCTGCATCCATTGCGGTCCGGGCACGGTAATCAAGGCCCCAAAGGGGGTATGTCCTGATTAACCCCCCTTAAATGGGACACGATTCCGGTGGTGATCGGGGAAGTGGTCGGCGTGATCGGCACCCGAGGCGAATGCGCCGAGTGGACTTTTCCGGCCGAACCGAACGTGGTGCGCACAGCCCGGCACGCCGTCCGCGACACACTGAGAGAGTGGGGACTGGACGCCGCCGTCGGAGACGTGGCCGTGCTCCTGGTCAGCGAGTTGGTGACCAATTCCCAGCGGTACACCCCCGGTCCGATCACCGTCCGGCTGTTCCGGCCGGAAAGCGGCGACCCCCTCCCTGTCCTGCTGGTCGAAGTCTCCGATCCGCTTCCGGATCCCCCGGTCGAGAAGTCCGCGCGCTCCGAGGACGAAAGCGGACGCGGGCTGCAACTGGTGGCCTGTTCCGCCCGGCGCTGGGGCACGCGGCGCGGCAGGACCGGCAAGACGGTGTGGTTCGAGCTTGCCCTGGCTGGTTAGAAGTCCTGAGGGACGACGATCACGTCGGAGTCGGCTCAAAACGAACGAGACCTCTCTGTGATCGTGAACGCCGTGTCGGTGAGAGCCGTAGTGCTGAATACTGCGGTCATGGCCGGTCCGGTGGGTGAGCTGGAGGGGACGGTCGCGTGAGCGAAATACCTGAGACGGCGAGCGACGTCGTATGGCAGAGCAGTCCGCCTGGCTCGATCTATGACTACATCAAGGTGGCCTCCTTCTCGATCGGTCACGACGGACTGGTCGACCAGTGGAGCGACCGGGCCGTGGAACTGTTCGGCATCACCGCCGACGAGGTCAGAGGCAAGGACCCGGTCGAGGTCTTCATGCCCGCGGAGCTTCGCCTGCGAGGACGCCGCAAGGTCGCGGAGATCCTCGACGGCAAGGAGTGGACGGGACTCGTCCCGTTCCGGATGCCGGGCGGCAGCCGGGTCCACGGCCTCGCCGAGATCTATGTGATGCCCAGTCGGACGGCCGGGGGGGAACAGGCGGCGCTCTGCATCGTCGTCGACGTCCGGGCGCTGCGGCGGATAGAGTCCGACCTCGCCGCATCGCAGGCCATATTCGGCCAATCTCCTTTCGGTTTCCTGCTCTTCGGCACCGATCTCACCGTGCAGCGCGCCAACCAGCGCTTTGCCACCGTCTTCGGCGGTGCCGCGGACGACCACCGCGGCCGCACGGTCCACGACTATCTCTGCCGTCCCGAGGCCGAACGGATGGACGCCGCCCTGCGCAGGGTCCTGGAGACCGGCGAGTCCGTCACCGACCTCCAGATCGTCGGGACGGTACCGGGGAGCACGGACCGCAGGCACTGGTCGATCAACCTCTATCGCGTGCACGGCGGTTCCGGCCGGCCCGTCGGTGTGGCCGGGCTCGGCACCGACATCACACGCCGTCACATCGCCGCCCGCGAAGCCGCGAACGCCCGCCGCAACCTCGCCCTCCTCAACGAGGCGAGCGCCCGCATCGGCAACTCCCTCGACCTGGAGACCACCGCCCGCGAACTCCTCGACGTCGCGGTCCCCGGTTTCTGTGACCTCGCCTCCGTCGACCTGTACCAGGCGCTGCTCACCGGTGACGAGGCCCCACCCGGTCAGTGGGGTTCGGCGAGGTCGGAGAGCTACGGCGGCGGCAGCGCGGAACTGCGGCGGGTCGCCTTCGCCAGCGCCGTCTCCGACGGCCCGTTGATGACCACCCCGGGCTGCGTACCCGAAGGCAGCGCCCCCGCCGCGGTCGGTGAGGTCCACCGCTATCCGTTCAACTCCCCCTGCGCCGGGGCCCTGCGCACAGCCCGTGTCCGGACGGTCCCGGGCGAGGACGGCAGCCTCGTCCAGTCGACGCTGGCCGTCCCCATGGTGGCGCACGACACCGTCGTGGGACTGGTGCAGTTCTCCCGCACCAAGGGCAGCGAGCCGTTCGGCGAGCGGGACCGGGCACTCGCGGTCGAGCTCGCCGCCCGGGCCGCCGTCTGTATCGACAACGCCCGCCTGTACCGCAGGGAGCACGAGCGCGCCCTCATCCTCCAGCGCAGTCTGCTGCCGCCCGGCGACCCGGAGGCCGCCGGCCTCGACATCGCGTGCCGCTATCTGCCGGGCACCGCCGCGACCGAGGTGGGCGGCGACTGGTTCGACGTCATTGAGCTGCCGGGCCACCGCACCGCGCTGGTCGTCGGCGACGTCATGGGACGGGGTCTGCGGGCCGCCGTCGCCATGGGTGAACTGCGCACCGCCGTACGGACGCTGGCGCTGCTGGACCTGGAACCGGCGGAGGTGCTCTCGGCGCTCGACGAGATCGCGCGGGGTCTGGGCAGCCCCGCGAAGGCCGGCCGTGCCCGGGGCGGGGCCCAGGTCCCGTCCCGCGTCGCCCACAAGTCCCGCGAGGCGGACCTCTCCGAGGTCTATCTCGCCACCTGCGTCTACGCCGTCTACGACCCGGTCACGCGCCGCTGCACCTTCGCCAACGCGGGCCATCTGCCGCCCGTGCTCGTCGAGCCGGGGGAGGAGGCGCTGATGCTCGACGTACCGCCGGGGATGCCGCTCGGCGTGGGCGGTGAACCCTTCGAGGAGGTCGAGGTCGAAGTGCCGGAGGGCTCCCTCCTCGCGCTCTACACCGACGGGCTGGTCGAGTCCCGCGACCATCCGCTCGACGAAGGTCTGCGGGCCTTCCGCACGGCGCTCACCGACCCGGTCCGCCCTCTGGAGGATGTCTGCGACCATGTGCTCAGCGCACTCGACACGCGGCACGGCGAGGACGACATCGCGCTGCTGATGGCCCGTATACAGGGCCTGCCGGCCGAGGCCGTCGGCGACTGGCGGCTGCCGCGCGAGCCCCGCTCCGTGGGCCGCGCCCGTGAGCTGGCCCGCGGCCAGCTCACGGCCTGGGGCCTCGAAGCCCTGGTGGACACGGTGGAACTGCTCGTCAGCGAGCTGGTCACCAACGCGTTGCGGTACGGCGAGGGCGAGATCCGGCTGCGGCTGCTGCAGGACCGGACGCTGGTGTGCGAGGTGTGGGACGCGGGCCTGGTACAGCCCAGGCGCCGACGGGCACGCGACACGGACGAGGGCGGACGCGGACTGCAACTGGTCGGTCTGCTGAGCGCGGCATGGGGCTCGCGACGGACGCCGCGCGGCAAGACGGTGTGGTTCGAGCTGGCGCTGCCGGACGGAGAGGGGGCGGCGGAGCCGACGGTGGAGCAGCTGCTGAGCATGTTCTGAGGGGACGCCGAGGGCGCGGAGGACGCCGAGGGGGCGCCGGGTGTGCGCTGCGGTGCGGTGCGCCGACGGCGGACCTCGCCCCCACCCCGCCCCTTCCCGAGACTGGGGCAAAGCCCCGGACCCCGGCCCGCCCAGCGGGCGGGGGCCCCGCGCCCGGGCCTGGCCCTGCGGGCGTGACCCTGGGCTCCGCCCATGTCCGCCACGCCCTGCGGCGTGGTTCGGGCTGCGCCCGAACTTGCGGCCCGTCGTGCGGGCCGGGCTCCGGCCGGGCCTGGTACCGCGTTCCGGCAGGGCCCCGGTCACCGCGGCTCCGCGGGGTGGTCGCAAACTCGCCCCTATCGCCTGGCGGTCGGTGGTGGACGTTCCCTTCCGCGCCGCCAGGTGTAGCGGCGTGCCCCCGGACGGGTCGGGTTTCGCTTCGCGCAGTGGCGCGTCCGCACCCGGCGCGACGCCCTACGCCGTCTTCAGCGCGGCCAGGCGCGCCTCGATCTCCGCGGTGTCGCCCATGCTGTCCAGCTGTTCGAACTGGGCGTCCAGTGACGAGGCCGCGAGTTCCTGCTTTCCCAGTGCCTTCGCCTCCTCCCGCCGGACCTTGTCCTCGAAGCGGTGCAGCTCGCTCGTCGGGTCGAGGACGTCGATGCTCTTCACGGCGTCCATCATGCGGTTCTGCGCCTCCGCGGACTTCGCTCTCGCCACCAGCTCGTCCCGCTTCGACTGCAACTGGCCCAGCTTCGCCTTCATCTCGTCGAGACCGGACTTCAGCTTGTCGACGACCGCCGTCTGGGAGGCGATCGTCGGCTCCGCGGTCCTCGCCTCCCGCTCGGACTGCAGCTGCCTGCCCAACGCCACCTTCGCCAGGTTGTCGAACCTGTCCGCGTCCGCCGTCTGTCCCGAGCTCCGCAGCTCGTCCGCCTTCCTGCTGGCCGCCAGCGCCTTCTCGCCCCATTCGCGGGCCGCCTCCACGTCCTCTTGGTGGTCCTGCTCCAGGAGGCGCAGATTGCCGATGGTGCTCGCCACGGCCTGCTCCGCCTCCACGATGTTGTTCGTGTAGTCGCGGATCAGTTGGTCGAGCATCTTCTGCGGGTCCTCGGCCTGGTCGAGCAGCGCGTTGATGTTGGCCTTCGCCAACTGCGCCACCCGCCCGAGAACGGTCTGCTTCGTCATGCCACTGCTCCTTGAACGCCGGTCGCAACCTTCGCAAGACGGGTAACTCCCGCACCATTCGCCACAGGCGATGTGCCTCAGAAACGGCCACCGCCCATCCGGCCGCGGGTGCCACCGCCGCCGAAGCTGCCGGGCCCGCCACCGAATCCACCACCGAGACCGCCATGGCCCCCGCTCCTTCCCCCGCCGAGCATTCCGCCGAGGAGGATCCCGCCGAGCACCGCGCCCCCGAGACCGCCCCCCGCTCTTCCCACTCCTGTTACACCGCCCGGCCCGTACGGGTTCCCGAATCCGCGGACATCGCGCTCCGCGAGGCTCTGCGCCTGCTGCGCCAGCCAGTCCGCCCGCCGTGCCTCCGCCAGCGCGGTCTGCGGATCGCCGCCCTTACCGTCGTCGCCGGCCAGCGCCTGCGCCCGCTCCAGCCGCCGCTGTGCCTCCGCCAGCCGGGTCCGGGCCTCGCTGCCGACGGCGCCGCGGTGCGTGGTGATGTAGTCGGCCGCCGCGCCGGTACCGGAGCGCGCGCCGAGCATCGCCCGCTCCAGGAGGGCGCGGGCGCGCCGCGTCCCCTGCTCCTGCTCCCGGGCCCCGGCCAGCGCCTCGTCCAGGCCGGCGTCCGCCTCCTCCACGCGGCGCAGCGCGTCGATGGGGTCGTACGGGCCGGTCTCCGTCGCGCTGCGCACCTCTGCGACGACAGCCTCCGCGCGGGCGATCCGGCCCTGGAGCGTGGCGGTCGACGCGCCCTCCGCGGTGCCCTTCAGCAGGCCGCGCGCCTCCGCCAGGTCCGTCTCCGTCTCGGTCAGCGCGCCCGGCAGCTTCCCGGCCGCTTCGGCCAGCTCCTGCGCCCGGCGGTCGACCGCCGCCATCAGCCGGCCGGCCTGGGCGACGGCCGCCTCCGCCGCCCGTACCCGCACGGCGGCCCGGCCGTTGTCGTCGGCCTCGACGGCCTGCCGGGCCTCGCCGAGACTGCTCGTCGCGAACTCCAGCCGGTCCTTGGCCTGCTCCACGTCGTCCGCGACGGGCGCCGCGGCCGAGGGTGCGTACCGCTCGCGCATCACAGTGAGCGCGGCCTCCGCGCTGACGACGCGGCCGTCGGCGTCCTCGAATGCGGCTTCCGCGGCCTCCAGCGCCTGCGGTGCGTTCCGTTCCAGGTCGCGCAACCGGTCGAAGTCCGCCGACTCGGCATCGAGCCGGCGATTGGCCTCCGAGCAGCGGGCCACGATCTCTTCGAGCATCCTGCGCCGGGTGGCGTCGTCCTCCGGATAGGCGTCGTCGAGCTGCTGGCGCAGCCGGAACGCGGCGGTCAGCTCCTGCTGCGCGTGTTCCACCGCCTCCTGGAACGGCCGCGCCGCCTCGTCGCCGAACTGGGCGGCCGCGAAGCCGAGTTCCTCCTGACTGGTGCGTACCGCGTCGTCGGTGTCCACCAGCGCCTGCTTGGACTTGGCGTCGAGCTCGGGGAGCGGCGGCTGCTCCGGCGCGCCCCAGCCCTCCTGGCCGCCCTGCGGCGTGGTGCGGGTGGCCGTGCGCCGCCTGCGTTTGGTGTAGGCGTACGCCGCGAACGCGCCGGCGGCGCCGAGCAACGCGATCGGAAGCACCAGGTCGCCCGTGCCCGTACCCGCGCCCCCGCCCGATCCCGGGTCGGCCTCGCCGGGCGTGATGTCCACCCGCGGTACCGGCCTGCCGGCCAGCACCGCGCCGTAGCCGTCGGCGGCGCCGATCGCGGCGCCCGCCCAGTCGTTCTCCTGCAGCGCGGGCTCCACAGCCGTCGCCGAGACCTCCGCCAGCTGGGCGTCGGTCAGGCGGGAGGCGTCGTCGACCCAGTACGCGTACTGCCGGTCGCGGGTGGCGACGGCCAGCAGGGCGTCCTCCTGCCCCAAACCGTTCCTGGCGGCTGTCGCGGCGGTCCACTCCTGGGCGGACCGGCCGGAGAAGTCCGTCACGTAGACGACGAAGAGCTGCAGCCGCTGCTCGTCGTAGAGGCGGTCCAGCGCCCGGGACACCTGGGCCTCGCGGTCGTCGAGCGCGCCCACGCGGTCGGTGATCTGGCCCTGCCGGGAGAGGTCGACCGGGTCGTCGGCCGTGACCGGGCCTGCGGCGGGCACGACCAGCCACCATGCCGCCGTCAGCACGGCGAGGAAGATCCGGGCGGCTGTTCGCATCACATTTCGGAGGCTAAGTCGCCGTCTGTCCCGCCGCGACCGGACGCGGTCGGGAACCACGGGCGCCCGGCGGCGGTCCTGCACCGCATGGAGATCAACGACGGGACGGCAACGGGAACAGGCGCGCGGCCCGCGGGCAGGGCCGCGGCGCTGCGACGGAGATGGCGGAGCCCCCGGCTGAAGTGGCCCAAGCGGATCGCGCTCGCGCTGGCGGTGGTCCTGCTCGTCCCGCCGGCCGCCGCAGCGGTCGCGCTGCGCGTCAACTACACGGGTGACCTCCGGGACGGCACCCGTACCCGCGGCAACGACGCCGTCTGGCTCGGCCACGCATGGGTGGACGGCCGTAAGAAGGAGGCGGACGTGCGGGACTTCGCCGAGCGGATCCGCGGCACCGGCATCAAGGACCTGTATGTGCACGCCGGCCCGCTGGAGCACGACGGCACGCTGCCCGCCGACCGCCATCCCCGTGCCCGGTGGTTCATCGACGCCGTGCACCGCGAGATGCCGGGCATACGGGTCCAGGCGTGGCTCGGCGACGTACTCGCGAACGACGGTCCGGACGGACTGCACCTCGACGACAAGAGGACGCGCGACGCGGTGGTGGTGTCCGCCGGGCAGATCCTGGACACCGGCTTCGAGGGGGTCCACTTCGACCTCGAGCCGCTGCTCTCCGGCGACGGCGACTATCTGTCGCTGCTCGCCGCACTGCGCACCCTGACGCTGGACCGCGACGCGCAGCTGTCGGTCGCCGCCCACCAGATCGACCCGCTGCCGGCCGCCCACAGCGTGAACGCGACGGTCACGGGCCGCGAGAAGTGGTGGTCGCAGGAGTTCTTCGGCGAGGTGGCGCGGCGCGTCGACCAGATCGCGGTCATGTCCTACGACACCTGGATGCCGCTGGAGTTCATGTACGGCGGTTATGTCGCGCACCAGACGGAGCTGGCGCTCGAGGTCACGCCCGAGAGCACCGATCTGCTGATGGGCCTGCCGTTCTTCCACGAGGACGACCTGGGGCACCACGAGAACGCGGAGACGGTCGCGGCCGCGGTCCGCGGCACCCGCCTCGGCCTCGGGCGCACGGACCGCGACCGGAAACGTTTCGGCGTCGCGCTGTACGTGGACTTCGCGGCGGAGGAGGGCGACTGGCGAGCCTACCGCGAGGGGTGGTGCTGACGGGCCTGCCGCAAGGGGTGGTGCTGACGGGTCTGCCCGCTGGCCGTGCGCTCTCGCACGATCAGCGGGCAGACCCGGACGGTCAGCTCTCCCGTCGCCTGATCCTGTTGCCCAGCCACACCAGCGGGTCGTACTTGCGGTCCGCGGCCCGTTCCTTCAGCGGGATCAGCGCGTTGTCCGTGATCTTGATGCCTTCCGGGCAGACCTCCGTACAGCACTTGGTGATGTTGCAGTAGCCGAGCCCGTGTTCGTCCTGGGCCGTCGTCCTGCGGTCGAGCCCCGCATCCGCGGCCGCGTCCAGCGGGTGCATGTCCAGCTCCGCCACCCGCATCAGGAAGCGCGGGCCGGCGAAGGCCTGCTTGTTCTCCTCGTGGTCGCGCACCACATGGCAGGTGTCCTGGCACAGGAAGCACTCGATGCACTTGCGGAACTCCTGCGACCGTTCCACGTCCATCTGCTGCATCCGGTACTCACCGGCCGCGACACCCGGCGGCGGCACGAAGGACGGGATCTCCCTGGCCTTGGCGTAGTTGAAGGAGACGTCGGTCACCAGGTCCCGCACCACGGGGAAGGCGCGCAGCGGGGTCACCGTGATCGTCTCCTCCCGCGAGAAGACCGACATACGGGTCATGCACAGCAGACGCGGACGGCCGTTGATCTCGGCGCTGCACGATCCGCACTTGCCGGCCTTGCAGTTCCAGCGGACGGCGAGATCGGACGCCTGGGTGGCCTGGAGGCGGTGAATGATGTCGAGGACGACCTCACCGTCGTTCACCTCGACGGTGAAGTCCTCCAGACCGCCGCCGTCCTGGTCACCCCGCCAGACCCTGAAGTGGGCTCGGTACGCACTCACTCGGTCAGCTCCTCTTCGGCGAGGTACTTGACCAGCTCTTCCTTCTCGAAGAGGGCGAGCAGGTCCGGACGGATGGGCTCGGTCGTCTTCCGTTCCAGCTCGATCCGGGCGCTCGCCGGATCGCCGGTGGCCGGGGCCAGCCGACACACCAGGTTGGTCCGGCGCCATTCGCGCTCCATGCCGGGGCAGTCCTCGCGGGTGTGACCGCCGCGGCTCTCCGTACGCTCCAGCGCCGCCCGTGCGATGCATTCGCTGACCAGCAGCATGTTCCGCAGGTCGAGGGACAGGTGCCAGCCGGGGTTGAACTGCCGGTGCCCCTCGACCCCGGCGCGGCTCGCCCGCACCCGCAGTTCGGCCAGCTTCTCCAGGGCCTGCTCCATCTCGCCGGCCCGCCGGATGATGCCGACCAGGTCGTTCATCGTCTGCTGGAGTTCCTGGTGCAGCGTGTACGGGTTCTCCGGGGCCCGCCCGTCCGCCGGACCCTCCGCGCTGAACGGGCGCAGTGCTTCCGCCGCCGCCGCCTCGATCCTGCTCTCGTCGACCGCGGGCCGTGCGGGGAGCCGCTGGGCGTACTCGGCCGCGTGCAGTCCGGCTCGGCGGCCGAAGACGAGCAGGTCGGACAGGGAGTTGCCGCCGAGGCGGTTGGAGCCGTGCATCCCGCCGGCGACCTCACCGGCCGCGAACAGCCCGGGCACGCCGTGAGCGGCGGCGGTGTCGGACTCGACGGCGATGCCGCCCATCACGTAGTGGCAGGTGGGGCCGACCTCCATGGCCTCGGCCGTGATGTCCACGTCCGCCAGCTCCTTGAACTGGTGGTACATCGACGGCAGCCGGCGCCGGATGACATCGGCCGGCATCCGGGTGGAGACGTCGAGGAACACCCCGCCGTGCGGGGAACCGCGGCCGGCCTTGACCTCGGAGTTGATCGCCCGCGCCACCTCGTCGCGGGGCAGCAGCTCGGGAGGACGGCGGTTGTTGTCCGGGTCCTCGTACCAGCGGTCGCCCTCGTCCTCCGACTGTGCGTACTTCTCCTTGAAGACATCGGGGACGTAGTCGAACATGAACCGCTTGCCCTCGGAGTTCCGCAGCACCCCGCCGTCGCCGCGGACCGACTCGGTCACGAGGATGCCCTTCACCGACGGCGGCCAGACCATGCCCGTCGGATGGAACTGCACGAACTCCATGTTGAGCAGCGGGGCGCCCGCCAGCAGCGCCAGGGCGTGCCCGTCACCGGTGTACTCCCAGGAGTTGGAGGTCACCTTGAAGGACTTGCCGATGCCGCCCGTGGCGAGAATGACGGAGGGCGCCTCGAGGACGAAGAAACGGCCCGTCTCCCGCTCGTAGCAGAAGACCCCGGCCACCCGGCCGTCACCCTTGAGGACCTGGGTGACCGTGCACTCCTGGAAGACCTTCAGGCCGGCCTCGTAGTCGCCGAGCTCCCGTTTGTCCTCCTGCTGCAGCGAGACGATCTTCTGCTGGAGCGTGCGGATCAGTTCGAGCCCGGTCCGGTCGCCGACGTGGGCGAGGCGTGGGTACTCGTGGCCGCCGAAGTTGCGCTGCGAGATCCTGCCGTCCTTGGTGCGGTCGAAGAGCGCGCCCCAGGTCTCCAGCTCCCACACCCGGTCGGGCGCCTCACGGGCGTGCAGCTCGGCCATCCGCCACTGGTTGAGGAACTTCCCGCCGCGCATCGTGTCGCGGAAATGCACCTGCCAGTTGTCGCCCGCGTTGACGTTGCCCATGGAGGCGGCGATGCCGCCCTCCGCCATGACCGTGTGCGCCTTGCCGAACAGGGACTTGCAGATCACCGCCGTGCGCGCGCCCCGCTCGCGCGCCTCGATGGCGGCGCGCAGGCCCGCACCCCCCGCGCCCACCACGACGACGTCCCACTGCTGCCGTTCCAGTTCAGTCATCGGGTCCTTCCCTCTGCAACAGCCATCTAGAACAGCCTCGGATCGTCGAAGACGCCGGACGCGACGAGGTAGACGTAGAAGTCGGCCAGCGCGACGCTGAGCAGTGATGCCCAGGCGAGCTGCATATGACGGGCGTTCAGCCTGCCGACCCAGTCCCAGAGGCGGTAGCGCACCGGGTGTTTGGAGAAGTGCCGCAGTCTGCCGCCGATGATGTGCCGGCAGGAGTGGCACGAGAGGGTGTACGCCCAGATCAGGACGATGTTGACGAGGAACACGAGAGTGCCGAGGCCCATGTGGCCCCACTCGTAGTTCTCGTCGCGGAAGGCCAGCACCGTGTCGTAGGTGAGGATCCCGGCGACCGGCACGGCCGCGTAGAAGAAGTACCGGTGGATGTTCTGCA
Organism: Streptomyces peucetius; assembly: GCF_025854275.1. NCBI lineage: Bacteria > Bacillati > Actinomycetota > Actinomycetes > Kitasatosporales > Streptomycetaceae > Streptomyces > Streptomyces peucetius. Next base: position 5,150,105 of record NZ_CP107567.1, read on the forward strand.
GGATCAGCGGGAAGCGGGTCTCGCCGGTGTACTTCTTGTGCGGCTCGGCGACGGCGCAGGCCGGGGGAGAGGCCCAGAAGCCCCGGTAGTAGGCCTTGCGGTAGTAGTAGCAGGTCAGCCGGAAGCCGAGCGGGAAGATCAGGATCAGCAGCGCGGGGGAGAGCCCCCACCAGCTGCCGAAGATCTCCCAGTTGGGCCCCGCGCGCATCGGTTCGCAGTTCTCCGCCAGACAGGGCGAGTAGAACGGTGAGACGTACGGCGCCGCGTAGTAGTCGTCGTTCGCGAAGGCCCGCCATGTCGAGTAGACGATGAAGGCGAGCAGCCCGGCGGCGGTCAGGGCCGGGGCCAGCCACCAGCGGTCCGTCCGCAGATGGCCGGGGGCGATGGTGGCTCGCGTGGCCTCGTGCACGCCCGTATTGACGTGGGGTGGTTCGGTACCAGTGGCCAACGAAGGCTCCGGGTGGAGTGGGATCGGAGTGTGGACCCGGCCGGCGGCCTCACCGGCCTGCTACGGGCCGGTCCTGCCGTCCGGGCCGGTCAGGGCGCGTGCCGGTCGCGGACTCCCAGCCCCTCGTCGTCGGAGTCCGTCCACAGGGCGTTGTCGTACGGGGCGTCCGGGATGGTGACCAGTTCGGTGCGGGCCGTGGCGGCCCGAGAGGGGGCGGGCGTGACCGGGCCGGAGGCACGCAGCCGGTCGACGGTCTGCTCCAGTTCTCCGACGCGTCGGACCAGCTCGTCGAGACGGCTCTGGACCGCCGCCAGATCTTCCTGGTGTGACATGACTTGCCCTCACTTCCGCAGGGTGCGGTGGCGTCGTTCATGCGCCTGCGAGTGTCGCGCGTCACATCCCCCTTGTGAAGGGGACGTACGGGCATTCCCGGCGCACGCGCTACCAGCGCGCCCCTTGTGGTGGTTGTCTCACTCCCCCCATATTCGCCCTTTGTGTCCGGTTGTGCGGCGTTCCGGGTTCCCCCGCACGGGTGGCCTTGGCGCCGCGCCCGCCGCGCCTCCGTCCGGCGCGGCGCCCGCTCCACTTCAGTGAGGGGAATCGGTGTGATCATCTCTAAATTCGACGAAACAGGACGAAGAGGTACAAGCCATGTCCCAGGTCGAAGCCCCCCGCGGGCGGACATGCTCCCGAAGGCTCCGCCCCGTCGCACTGCTCGCGAGCGGAGTGCTGGTACTCCCCGTTCTCGCCGGCTGCAGCTCGGGTGAGGAGCAGAGCCGGGGGAAGCCCCCGGCCCAGGACATCTCGCCCGCCGATCGCGACCTCGTCGAGGACGGAGGCACCCTGCGCTGGGCCGTCGACGCGATGCCCGCCACCCTCAACACCTTCCAGGCCGACGCGAACGCCACCACGAGCCGGATCGCCGGCGCTGTGCTGCCCGCCCTCTTCGTCCTCGACGAGAACGGGCAGCCGCAGCGCAATCCGGACTATCTGGAATCGGCCGAGACCGTCGAGCGCGAGCCCAAGCAGGTCGTGCTCTACAAGCTCAACCAGCAGGCCGTGTGGAGCGACGGCCGCGAGATCGGCGCGCCCGACTTCCTCGCCCAGTGGCGCGCCCTGAGCGGAAAGGATTCCTCGTACTGGACGGCCCGCAACGCCGGGTACGACCGGATCCAGAAGATCGAGCGCGGCGCGAGCGACCTCGAGGTCAAGGTGACCTTCACCAAGCCCTACGCGGACTGGCGGTCGCTGTTCACGCCGCTCTACCCCAAGGACGTGACGGGGACCCCGGACTCCTTCAACGACGGCGCCCGCACCGAGCTCAAGGCGACGGCCGGCCCCTTCCGGATCTCCGGGATCGACCGTGAGGCCGCCACGACGACCCTGGTGCGCAACCCCCGCTGGTGGGGGGACCGGCCCAAGCTCGACAAGCTGGTCCTGACGGCGGTCCCGCGCGACAAGCGCGTCACCGCCCTCGCCGCCGAGCAGATCGACCTGGCGGACATCGACCCGTCGGCGGCGGAACGAATCTCCTACGCGGTGAAGGACGCCGGACGCGGCGGCCGCCCGCTCGCCTACGGTCCCGCCGCCACCGCCCCGTCCGCCGCGCTGAAGTCCTGGGCCCTGGCCCACGGCTCCGACGAGGAGCTGGCCGAAGTCGCGCAGGAGGCCCGCAAGCGGGCGGCCGAGGCCGAGAAGAAGTACGCGAAGGAGCAGTCGGCCCTCAGTAAGTACGAGGTCCGCAAGTCCCTGGAGCCGGCCTACACCCAGCTCGCGCTGAACGGTGAGTCCGGGCCGCTCGCCGACGACCGGGTGCGCCGGGCGATCGCCCGCGCACTGAACCGCAAGGAGCTGGCCGAGGCCGTGCTCACCCCGCTCGGTCTGCCCGCAGAGCCGCCCGGCAGTCACCTGGCGCTGGCGGGCCAGGCCGCCTACACGGACAACAGCGCCGCCCTCGGGGAGCAGGACACCCAGGAGGCGCAGGCGCTGCTCGCCGACGCCGGCTGGACGCCCGACGGATTGCTCGAGGGGCCGGCCAAGGCCGGCGGCGAGGCCGGGGCCAAGGGCGAGGACGAGAAGGCGGGCGACAGGAAGAGTGAGAAGGAGGACGAGAAGAAGGGTGACGGGGGCAGGGCCTCCGCCGAGCCGTCACCGGCGTCCTCCGCGAAGCTGAAGCCCGCCGAGGCGGCGTCGGAGAAGAAGCCGGAGAAGGAAAGGGACGTCGCCTCGAACGAGGGCCTCTACATCGTCGGCGACGACAAGCCCGCCGGACGCGACCCCCGCGCCGGCTCCCGCGCCACGCACATCCTCGCCCCGGCACCCGGCGCGGCCCTCCAGAGCCTCGCCCTGCGCCGCCAGGCCGCCTCGCTCCGCGACGACGCGGCGAACGCGGCAGCATCCGCCGACAAGGACGGCGGAGCGGACAAGACCGGCAAGAACGCCCAGGAGAAGCGCGGTGTGGCCGGCGCCTACGCCCCGCTCGGCACCGCGGCACCCGGCCAGGCCGCAGCGGGCGGTGCGCTCGGCAAGGACGGAAAGCCGCTCAGCCTCCGCTTCGTGCTGCCGTCCGGGCCCGGCTCCGAGGTCCTGCGCACCGTCGGCGACAAGATCGCTCAGATGCTCGACCGGATCGGGGTGCGGACGGAGATCGTCAAGGTCGACGACGCCAGCTTCTTCAAGGACCACATCGCCTCCGGCGACTACGACCTGGCCCTCTACTCCTGGCCGTCCAGCCCCTACCCGGCGACCGACGCCAGGCCGATCTACGCCAAGCCGAAGCCGGCCTCCGACGGCTCGCTCCTGGTCGAGCAGAACTACACACGGGTGGGTACCGACTACATCGACCAGCTCTTCACCCAGGCCGCCGGGGAGCTGGACAAGGACGCCGCCCGCGATCTGATGCGCAGGGCCGACGCCAGGATCTGGGCCGCGGCGGGTTCCATCCCGCTCTACCAGCGCCCCGAGCTGGTCGCGGCACGCAAGAACGTGGTCAATGCGGGAGCGTTCGGGTTCGCCGACCCGCGGTACCAGGACATCGGGTTCAAAAAGCCCGGCGCCGCTGCCAAGAAGTAGAAAACAGCAGGTCACAACCTCAGAACTGGCTCAAGTTCCTTGCCCGCCGGTCATGCCGGCGGGCAAGCTCATGCCGACCCTCGACCCGGGCTCACCCCTGTGTGTCCGCCCGCCCCGCCGTACCGGCACCGCCCCTGCCGCGGCGTGATCCCCGCCTCGTTCGCCCCGGACCCGATCGTTCCGGGGAGCCCGTGTCCCGGCGGCCCCGTACCATAGGAACAGCCGTGGCGTGTCCGCCCGGCGGGCGGACGGGTAAATCCCATCCAACGCCTGATCCCACGATCGAGAGAAGCGCCTGCACGCATGCCCACGCGCCACGACATCCGTAACGTAGCCATCGTCGCCCACGTCGACCACGGCAAGACCACCCTGGTCGACGCCATGCTCAAGCAGGCCGGTGCCTTCGCCGCGCACGCCGCCGAGCAGCTCGACGACCGCATGATGGACTCGAACGACCTGGAGCGTGAGAAGGGCATCACGATCCTGGCGAAGAACACCGCCGTGAAGTACCACCCCAAGGACGGCGGGGTCCCGATCACCATCAACATCATCGACACCCCCGGTCACGCCGACTTCGGTGGCGAGGTCGAGCGTGGTCTGTCGATGGTCGACGCGGTCGTCCTCCTCGTCGACGCCTCCGAGGGGCCGCTCCCGCAGACGCGTTTCGTGCTGCGCAAGGCTCTCGCCGCGAAGATGCCGGTGATCCTGTGCATCAACAAGACGGACCGCCCCGACTCCCGGATCGCCGAGGTCGTCGACGAGACGTACGACCTGTTCCTGGACCTGGACGCCACCGAGGAGCAGATCGAGTTCCCGATCGTCTACGCGTGCGCCCGTGACGGTGTCGCGTCGCTGACCAAGCCCGAGGACGGCACCGTCCCGACCGACAGCGACAGCCTGGAGCCGTTCTTCTCCACGCTGCTCGACACCGTCCCGGCCCCCGAGTACGACGAGTCCGCCCCGCTGCAGGCTCACGTCACCAACCTCGACGCCGACAACTTCCTCGGCCGTATCGCGCTGCTCCGCGTCGAGCAGGGTGAGCTGCGCAAGGGTCAGACCGTCGCCTGGATCAAGCGCGACGGCACGATCTCGAACGTCCGCATCTCCGAGCTGATGATGACCGAGGCGCTCACCCGCAAGCCGGCGGAGGTGGCCGGCCCCGGTGACATCTGCGCCGTCGCCGGTATCCCGGACATCATGATCGGCGAGACCCTGGCCGACCCGGAGAACCCGATCGCCCTGCCGCTGATCACGGTCGACGAGCCCGCGATCTCGATGACCGTCGGCACCAACACGTCGCCGCTGGTCGGCCGTGGCGGCACCGGCAAGGGCGCCGACGCGAAGGCGGCGGTCAAGGACCGCAAGGTCACGGCCCGCCAGGTGAAGGACCGTCTCGACCGCGAGCTGATCGGTAACGTCTCGCTGCGCGTGCTGGACACCGAGCGCCCCGACGCCTGGGAGGTGCAGGGCCGCGGCGAGCTGGCGCTGGCGATCCTGGTCGAGCAGATGCGCCGCGAGGGCTTCGAGCTGACCATCGGCAAGCCGCAGGTCGTCACCAAGGAGGTCGACGGCAAGGTCCACGAGCCGGTCGAGCGCATGACGATCGACGTGCCCGAGGAGCACATGGGCGCTGTGACGCAGCTCATGGGCGTCCGCAAGGGCCGCATGGACAACATGTCGAACCACGGCTCCGGCTGGGTCCGGATGGAGTTCATCGTCCCGTCCCGCGGTCTGATCGGCTTCCGTACGGAGTTCCTGACGAACACCCGCGGCACCGGTATCGCGCACTCCATCCACGAGGGTCACGAGCCCTGGTTCGGCCCCCTGCAGACCCGGAACAACGGCTCGCTCGTCGCCGACCGCTCCGGCGCCGTCACCGCGTTCGCGATGACGAACCTTCAGGAGCGCGGCGTGCTGTTCACCGAGCCCGGCACCGAGGTGTACGAGGGCATGATCGTCGGCGAGAACTCGCGCTCCGACGACATGGACGTGAACATCACCAAGGAGAAGAAGCTCACCAACATGCGGTCGTCCTCGGCCGATTCGTTCGAGGCGATCGTCCCGCCGCGCAAGCTCTCGCTGGAGCAGTCGCTGGAGTTCTGCCGCGACGACGAGTGCGTCGAGGTGACCCCGGAGGCCGTCCGCATCCGCAAGGTCGTCCTGGACCAGAAGGAGCGCGGTCGCGCCGCCTCGCGTGCCAAGCACGGCTGACGGATCGCCAAAGCTCTGGCAAAACAGCTGAACACACGGCCCGGCCCTCCGCAGAGACTGTGGAGGGCCGGGCCGTTCGTCAACTTCTTTTCATGGTCCGAGTGTCCGTATATCGGCCGTCGCACTCCGGAACATGTGTTAAGGGTCCGTTTCGCGGGTGTCTGTCTGGGATCGCTTTGTCCGGATTTCGGGCTGGAGTGCCCCTCTGATGTTGTCAAAACGAGACCCTTTAGGTGTGGTTTACAAGCCTGTCCTACTTAATAGTTGGCTCCATTGAGCTCGGGTCAATGGGTCATGCGCTGTGGGGAGCGCCGACTCACGAGCACACTCGGGGCACTTGACGAACGCTGTCAGGGGTGTCAGCGCGCGTAGAAATGTGCCCCTCTTGTAGTGACAAGTGGACTCATGAGGAGGAACCCATGCGTGGTGCCAAGAGCGCCAAGTGGGTCGCGGGAGCGATCGTTGTCGCCCTGGCGGCCACTGCCTGTGGCGGCGGCAGCGGTGATGAGGGCAAGAAGAACACGTCGGGCAAGCCGGCCGGCTACGTCTCGATCGACGTCGGCGAGCCGCAGAAGCCGCTGATCCCGGCCGACACGAACGAGAGCAACGGCTCCTACGTCATCCAGGCGCTCTTCACGCAGCTGCTGGACTTCGACAACAAGGGCGAGATCGTCTACACCAACGCGGAGTCGGTGACGACGGAGGACTCGAAGACCTGGACCGTCAAGCTCAAGGCGGGCTGGAAGTTCCACAACGGCGAGGCCGTCACCGCGCAGTCGTACGTCGACGCGTGGAACTGGTACGCGAACGTCAAGAACAACCAGCAGAACGCGTTCTGGTTCGGTGACATCGCCGGCTACGACGACGTGCACCCGGAGAAGGGTGACCCGAAGGCCGACAAGATGTCCGGTCTGAAGGTCGTGGACGACACCACCTTCACGATCGAGCTGAAGGACAAGGTCCCGTACTTCAACTACAAGCTCGGCTACGCGACGTTCGCGCCGCTGCCGAAGGTCTTCTACGACGACCCGAAGGCGTTCGGCCAGAAGCCGGTCGGCAACGGTCCGTACAAGTTCGAGAAGTGGACCCACAAGAAGCTGATCCAGGTCGCGGCCAACCCTGACTACAAGGGTCCGAACAAGGCTGCGAACAAGGGCATCCAGTTCAAGAACTACGCGACCCTCGAGGCCGCGTACCAGGACGTCGTCTCCGGCAACCTGGACATCATCCGCCAGGTCGGCCCGACGGACCTGCCGAAGTACAAGCAGGACCTGGGCGACGGCGCCATCGAGCAGCCGTACGCGGCCATCCAGTCGCTGGTCCCGGCGTTCTACAGCAAGACCTTCAAGGACATCGACCCGAAGGTCATCCAGGGTCTGTCGATGGCGATCGACCGCAACACGATCACCAAGACCGTCCTGAACAACACGCGTACCCCCGCGACGAGCTTCACGCCGCCGCAGGTCAAGGGCAACCAGGACCTGGGCACGGACATCTTCACGTACAACCCGGAGAAGGCGAAGAAGCTCATCCAGGAGGGTGGCGGCGTCCCGGACAACAAGCTGTTCATCCAGTACAACACCGACGGCGGCCACAAGGAGTGGGTGACCGCGGTCTGCGAGTCCATCCGCAAGGCGACCGGTGTCGACTGCGTCGGCGACGCCAAGCCGGACTTCCCCACGGACCTCGAGGCCCGTGACAACGACCAGGTGAAGTCGATGTACCGCGGTGGCTGGGTGGCCGACTACCCGGTCAACGTCAACTTCATCAAGGAGCTCTACCACACCAACGCCGAGTCCAACAACGGTCGTTTCTCCAACAAGGAGATCGACAAGATGATGGCGGAGGCGGACAAGGCGAACTCCCTGGAAGAGGCCGTGAAGGGCTACCAGGAGGTCGAGAAGAAGCTGCTCGAGGAGATGCCGGCCATCCCGCTGTGGTACTACCGCATCAACGGTGGCCACGGTGAGGGCGTCGACAACGTCGCGGTCGACTTCCACGGTGACCTGGAGCTCACTGGCGTGACCGTCAAGTAATCGCCTGCGGGCCCCACCCCACTCGGCCGTAACCCGCCGCCGTCGGTCATCCGGCGGCGGCGGTGGTCCGGGGGCCGTCCGCACGCGGACGGCCCCCGGACCCAGTTAACCCCTCACGGAGGCACCCATGGGGCGCTACGTCGCACGACGACTGCTCCAGATGATCCCGGTCTTCATCGGGTCGACCCTGCTCATCTTCATGATGATGTACGCGCTGCCCGGCGACCCCGTGCGCGCACTGGCAGGTGAACAGCACGTCGATCAGGCGCAGATCGACTCTCTGAAGCAACAGCTCGGGCTGGACAAGCCCATTCTGATGCAGTATGTGATCTACCTCGGGAACCTGCTCCAGGGTGACTTCGGTACACAGATCGCAAGCCAGCGCCCCATCGCGGAGGTCATCGCCGACGCGTATCCCGTCACCATCCAGCTGACGTTCTTCGCGTTCACCTTCACGGTCGTCGCGGGTATCACCCTGGGTGTTCTCGCGGGTCTGAAGCCCGAATCGCTGCGTGACCGCGGTCTGCTGCTCCTCACGCTGCTGCTGATCTCGGTCCCCTCGTTCGTGCTGGGCCGGCTCTCGCAGTACTTCTTCGCGTTCGAGCTCGGCATCGTGGAGCCGAACGTCTCCCTTCAGGAGAACTGGAACGAACTGCTGCTGCCCGCTTCGGTTCTGGCGGCCCTCTCCCTCGCCTATGTGGCGCGACTGACCCGCACGTCGGTCGCGGAGAACCTGCGGTCCGACTACATCCGGACCGCCGTCGCCAAGGGCCTGCCGCGCCGCCGTATCGTCACCGTGCACCTGATGCGGAACTCGATGATCCCGGTCGTCACGTTCCTCGGTGCCGACCTCGGCACCCTGATGTCGGGTGCGGTCGTGACCGAGGGCATCTTCAACGTGAAGGGCATCGGCAGTCTCGTTTTCGAGGCCCTGAGACGGCGCGAGGGAGCCACGGTCGTCGGCGTGGTCACGCTGATCGTCCTTGTCTACCTAATCTGCAGCCTGCTCGTCGACCTGCTTTACGCGGTCCTGGACCCGAGGATCCGGTATGCCTGAGAAAATCGCAGAGACCTCGAAGACCCAGGACGAGCTGCTGACCGCTGCCGAACCCGAGACCGCGTTGGTGGTCGAGGCCGGCCCGGCGAGCGCCAAGGCGCGCAGCCTCTGGTCCGACGCCTGGCACGACCTGCGCCGCAACCCGCTGTTCATCGTGTCGTCGGCGCTGATCCTGCTGCTGATCGTGATGGCGGCGGTGCCCAGCCTGTTCACCAGCGCGTCGCCGCGCGACGGTGACCTGGTCAACCACTACCTGCAGCAGCCGAACTGGAGCCACTTCTTCGCTCCGGACTGGTTCGGCTACGACATCCAGGGCAGGTCGATCTACGCCCGCGTCATCCACGGCGCCCGCGCCTCGATCACCGTCGGCATCACTGTGACGATCCTGGTCACCCTGATCGGCGGCGCCCTCGGCATGATCGCCGGCTACTTCGGCGGCCTGCTGGACACGCTGCTCTCCCGGCTGACCGACATCTTCTTCGGCATCCCGTTCCTGCTCGGCGCCATGGTGATCCTCACCAGCTTCGAGAAGCGCGCCGTGTGGACGGTCATCCTGGCGCTGGCCTTCCTCGGCTGGACCTCGATCGCCCGTGTCGCCCGAGGCGCGGTCATCACCGTCAAGCAGGCCGACTATGTCGTGGCTGCGCGGGCTCTCGGTGCCTCGACCTCGCGGATCATGATCAAGCACATCATGCCCAACGCCCTCGCCCCGGTGATCGTCGTCGCGACGATCGCGCTGGGCGGCTACATCGGCGCAGAGGCGACGCTGTCCTTCCTGGGTATCGGTCTTTCCGAGCCCACGGTCTCGTGGGGCATCGACGTCTCCGACGGCTTCGCCCAGATCCGGAACGCACCGTACGTGCTGATCATCCCCTCGGTGATGGTCTCGATCACAGTGCTCTCGTTCCTCATGTTCGGCGATGCGGTACGCAACGCCCTCGACCCGAAGATGCGCTGAGGGAGGCGTACGTGACCATCATCGAAGAAACAGCAGGGGTTCCGGCGCCGCGCGGCGCGGGGGATGCCTCCGGTCCACTGCTCGACGTGCGTGACCTGCACGTGGAGTTCCACACCCGTGACGGTGTCGCCAAGGCGGTCAACGGCGTCAACTACAGCGTCGACTCCGGCGAGACCCTGGCCGTACTGGGCGAGTCCGGCTCCGGCAAGTCCGTGACCGCGCAGGCGATCATGGGCATCCTCGACATGCCGCCGGGGAAGATCCCGCAGGGCCAGATCCTCTTCCGTGGCCAGGACATGCTCACCATGAGCAACGAGGAGCGGCGGAAGATCCGGGGTCAGAAGATCGCGATGATCTTCCAGGACGCGCTCTCCTCGCTGAACCCGGTGCTCTCCGTGGGCTACCAGCTCGGTGAGATGTTCCGCGTCCACCAGGGTCTGTCCAAGAAGCAGGCCAAGGCCAAGGCCGTGGACCTGATGGAACGGGTGAAGATCCCGGCCGCCAAGGACCGGGTCAACGATTTCCCGCACCAGTTCTCCGGCGGTATGCGCCAGCGCATCATGATCGCCATGGCCCTGGCTCTGGAGCCGGACCTGATCATCGCCGACGAGCCGACCACCGCGCTCGACGTGACGGTGCAGGCCCAGGTCATGGACCTGCTGGCGGAGCTGCAGCGCGAGTACAACATGGGTCTGATCCTGATCACCCACGACCTCGGCGTCGTCGCCGACGTCGCGGACAAGATCGCCGTGATGTACGCGGGCCGGATCGTCGAGACCGCACCCGTGCACGAGCTGTACAAGCGGCCGGCGCACCCGTACACCCGGGGTTTGCTCGACTCGATCCCGCGCCTGGACCAGAAGGGCCAGGAGCTGTACGCGATCAAGGGTCTGCCGCCCAACCTGCTGAAGATCCCCACCGGTTGCGCATTCAACCCGCGCTGCCCCAAGGCGGACGACATCTGCCGTACGGAGATCCCGGCGCTGGTCCCGGTGACCGAGCAGGACGGCAGCGAGCTGCCCGGCCGCGGCAGCGCGTGCCACTTCTGGAAGGAGACGATCCATGGCTGAGCTCAAGAAGACGAACGAGGCCGTGGACGCGACCCCCAACGTCGCCAAGGTGGAGACGGTCGACGCCGCCTCCGAGGCGGCGGCGGTCCAGGCGATCGAGGCCCCGGTCCACCGCGGTGAGCCGATCCTCCAGGTGCGCAACCTGGTCAAGCACTTCCCGCTGACCCAGGGCATCCTCTTCAAGAAGCAGATCGGCGCGGTCAAGGCCGTCGACGGGATCTCCTTCGACCTCTACCAGGGCGAGACGCTCGGCATCGTCGGCGAGTCGGGCTGTGGCAAGTCCACCGTCGCGAAGCTGCTGATGACGCTGGAGCGGGCGACCGCCGGCGAGGTCTTCTACAAGGGCCAGGACATCACCAAGCTGACGGGCCGTGCGCTGAAGGCCGTCCGCCGCAACATCCAGATGGTGTTCCAGGACCCGTACACCTCGCTCAACCCGCGGATGACGGTCGGCGACATCATCGGCGAGCCCTTCGACATCCACCCCGAGGTGGCTCCGAAGGGCGACCGGCGCCGCAAGGTGCAGGATCTGCTGGACGTCGTCGGTCTCAACCCCGAGTACATCCACCGGTACCCGCACCAGTTCTCCGGCGGTCAGCGTCAGCGCATCGGCATCGCCCGCGGCCTCGCGCTCAATCCGGAGATCATCATCTGCGACGAGCCGGTGTCCGCGCTGGACGTGTCGGTGCAGGCGCAGGTCGTCAACCTGATGGAGAAGCTGCAGGACGAGTTCAACCTGTCCTACCTCTTCATCGCCCACGACCTGTCGATCGTCCGGCACATCTCGGACCGCGTCGGCGTGATGTACCTGGGCAAGATGGCGGAGATCGGCACGGACGTGCAGATCTACGACCACCCCACCCACCCGTACACGCAGGCGCTGCTCTCCGCGGTCCCGGTCCCCGATCCGGAGATGCGCGAGGGCCGTGAGCGGATCATCCTCACCGGCGATGTGCCGTCGCCGGCGAACCCGCCGTCGGGCTGCCGCTTCCGCACCCGCTGCTGGAAGGCGGAGGAGAAGTGCGCCACCGAGGTGCCGCTGCTCGCGGTGCCCCAGCGCTTCAAAGGCCAGGACACCCCGGCCGCGCACGAGTCGGCGTGCCACTTCGCCGAGGAGAAGGACGTCGTCCACGCGGCGTAGTCCCCACTCGTCGACGCAGGGCGCCCACCTCCTCGGGGGTGGGCGCCCTGCGCGTCGTGGAAAGGCGTTGCGCGGAGAGCGCCCGCACCGGAGGGTGTCCGAATGGAACATGAACCGACCGACCGCGAAGGCCGCCGCATCGCGCTGTGCGCCGTCGACGACGGCAACTGGCGGGCCGTCGCCGACATCGCGCCCCGAGACGAGCAGCGGGGTTTCGTCGCCGCCCTCGCCGCCCGCTATCTGCTGCTCTCGATGTGCGGCGGACTCTGGACCTCGCTCGGCGTCCTCGCGGACGACACCGTCGTCGGCCATGTCATGTGGGCGTACGACGAGGAGGGCGGGGCCCACTGGATCGGGGGTGTGGTCGTCGACGCCGACGAGCAGGGCAAGGGTGTGGGCCGGGCGGCCATGCAGGCGCTGATCCGGATGCTGTCCCGGCGGCCGGACTGCCGGGAGATACGGCTCTCCTACCACCCGGACAACAGTGGCGCGGCCAAGCTCTACGCGGCCCTCGGGTTCACGCCGACCGGGGACTTGGAGGACGACGAGGTGGTGGTCGCCCTGGCGGTCCCCCGGGACCCGGCGGCCTGAGAGGCGAAAATCTGTTGCGTGGCCCGGGACGGGCCGCCGACAGTGGGCGGTATGCCACTCACCGTCCGGCCCGCGACGCTCGCGGACGCACCCGCCGTCTGTGCACTGCTGAACGCCGCCGACGTCGCCGAGATCGGCCACCCGGACACCGAGCTGCACACGGTCGAGACCGATCTGGCCCACCCCGAGATCGACCTCGCCCGGGACTCGTGGCTGGTGCACGAGGACGGTGACCTCCTGGCGTACGGAATCCTGTGGAGCGACTCGGGGCAGGGCGACATCGGCGTCGACCACTACGTCCTGCCCGGCCGGCCGGATGCCGCCCTGCCGGTCCTCGAGCGGATCGAGGAGCGCGCCGCGCGGAAGGCCGCGGCGGCCCGCGCGGAGCGGGCCGTGCTGCACCTGAACCTCAACGTCCGGCCCACGCTCGACACCGCGCTGCTCGTGACGCGCGGCTGGCGTACCGTCCGTCGCCACCAGGTCATGACACGTCCGCTGACCGCCGCCGACCGGCCCTGTGAGCCGCCAGCCGGAGTGTCGCTGCGCGACTGCGTCGCGGATGCGGACCACCGGACGGCCCACGCGCTGGTGGAGGAGACCTTCGCCGAGCACTTCGACCACCACCCGCGCAGCTACGAGCAGTGGCTGGCGGACACCGGCCCCCGCGACCGGTCGCTCATGTGGATCGCCTCCGTCGAGGGCGAAGGCGACGTGGCCGTGCTGCTGACCCGGAACGACAAGGAGACCATGGGCTGGATCGGCAATCTCGGGGTGCGGAAGGCGGCACGGGGCCGTGGACTCGGCGGCCATCTGCTGCGCCACGCCTTCGCCGTGTACGCAGCCCGCGGCCGGGACACCATCGGCCTGGCGGTGGACACGCAGAACGAGAGCCGGGCGCTGGCCCTCTACGAGGCGCACGGGATGACCCTGCACTACGCGATCGACACATGGGAGCTGATCCTGCCGGTGCCGGCTCCCGCCACACGGGCGACCTGAAAATGCGTTAGGTCCCTTGTGGAGTGATATTGGGCCCAAGTCGACTTGGGATCTAGGAGGCACTCCATGCGCGGAGCCACCCACGTGAAGTGGGCCGCATGCGCGGTCGCCGTCGTCCTCGCGGCGGCGGGCTGCGGCGGTGGGAGCGACAGCGGCGGTGGTGGGGCCGACGGGATCGTGAGTTCCTCGTGGGGCGACCCGCAGAATCCGCTGGAGCCCGCCAACACCAACGAGGTGCAGGGCGGCAAGGTCCTCGACATGATCTTCCGCGGTCTCAAGCGGTACGACCCGAAGACCGGTGAGGCCGAGGACATGCTCGCCGAGAGCATCGAGACCACCGACTCGGTCAATTTCACGATCACCGTCAAGCCCGGGTGGAAGTTCAGCAACGGAGAGGCCGTCACCGCCAGGTCGTTCGTGGACGCCTGGAACTACGGGGCGCACCTGAAGAACAATCAGCGCAACGCCTACTTCTTCGGCTACATCGACGGGTACGACAAGGTCCACCCGGAGGAGGGCGAGGCGACCGCCGACACCCTGTCAGGGCTCAGGGTCACCGGCGACCGGACCTTCACCGTGAAGCTCTCCCAGAAGTTCTCCACCTGGCCCGACACCCTCGGCTACGCGGCGTTCGCCCCGCTGCCGAGAGCGTTCTTCGACGATCACGACGCCTGGCTCGCCAAGCCCGTCGGCAACGGCCCGTACACCGTCGACTCGTACGCCAGGGGCTCCCAGATGTCCCTGCGCCGCTGGGACGGCTACATGGGGCCCGACAAGGCGCAGAACGGCGGCATCGACCTCAAGGTCTACACCGACAACAACACGGCCTACACCGACCTGATCGCCGGCAACCTGGATCTCGTCGACGACGTACCCGCCTCCCAGCTCAAGAACGTGCAGGCCGACCTCGGCGACCGGTACATCAACAGTCCCGCCGGCATCATCCAGACGCTCGCCTTCCCCTACTACGACGACGACTGGGACACCCCCGACGGGGCGAAGCTCCGCACCGGCCTGTCCATGGCGATCAACCGCAAGCAGATCACCGACACCATCTTCCAGCAGACCCGCACACCGGCGAAGGACTGGACCTCACCGGTGCTCGGCGAGGAGGGCGGCTACGACCCGCCCCTGTGCGGCACGGCGTGCGAGTTCGACCCCGCCCGGGCGAAGCAGCTGATCGCCGAGGCCGGCGGTCTGCCGGGCGGACGGATCACGATCTCGTACAACGCCGACACCGGCTCCCACAAGGACTGGGTCGACGCCGTCTGCAACTCCATCAAGAACGCCCTCGGCAACGACCGGGCGTGCGTCGGCAACCCGATCGGCACCTTCGCCGACTTCCGCAACCAGATCACCCAGTCCAAGATGTCCGGGCCCTTCCGGGCCGGCTGGCAGATGGACTACCCGCTGATCCAGAACTTCCTCCAGCCGCTCTACTACACCAACGCCTCCTCCAACGACGGCAAGTGGAGCAACAAGAAGTTCGACGACCTGATCGATCGCGCCAACGCCCAGACCGACCCCGCGCAGGCCGTCGAGACGTTCAAGGAGGCGGAGAAGGTCGTACGGGACGAGATGGCCGCCATCCCGCTCTGGTACCAGAACGGCAGCGCCGGCTACTCCGAGCGCGTCTCCAACGTCGCGCTCAACCCGTTCAGCGTTCCTGTCTACGACCAGATCACGGTCAACTGACGGCGGAAGGCACCCGCCCCGCGCACCCGCATCGCCGGGCCGGTGCCCCTTCCCCGACCCCCGGAGCCGTTCATGGGACGTTATGTGATCCGGCGTCTGCTGCAGATGATCCCCGTCTTCTTCGGCGCCACCCTGCTGATTTTCCTCATGGTCAATGTGATGGGCGACCCCATCGCGGGACTGTGCGGAGAGCGGCGGTGCGACCCGGCGACAGCCGCCCGGCTGCGCAAGGAGTTCGGCCTCGACATGCCCGTCTGGCAGCAGTACGCGACCTACATGGGCAACGTCTTCACCGGGGACTTCGGCACCGCCTTCAACGGCCAGAAGGTCACCGAGCTCATGGGCGAGGCGTTCCCGGTGACGATCAGGCTCACCCTGGTGGCCGTCGTCTTCGAGATCATCATCGGCATCGCCCTCGGCGTCGTCACCGGCCTGCGCCGCGGCCGCCCCGTCGACAGCGGGGTGCTCCTGTTCACGCTCGTCGTCATCTCGGTGCCCACGTTCGTCACCGGTCTGCTGCTCCAGCTGCTCCTCGGCTACAAGTGGGACATCATCGACCCGTCCGTCTCCACCGACGCCAGGCTCGACGAACTGATCGTCCCCGGTCTGGTGCTCGCCTCCGTCTCGCTCGCCTATGTCACCCGGCTGACCCGCACCTCCATCGCGGAGAACAGCCGCGCCGACTACGTCCGCACCGCCAAGGCGAAGGGCCTGCCGCGGAGCCGGGTGATCCGCAAGCACCTGCTGCGCAACTCCCTGATCCCGGTGGTCACCTTCATCGGCACCGACGTCGGCGCCCTGATGGGCGGCGCGATCGTCACCGAGCGGATCTTCAACATCCACGGGGTCGGCTATCAGCTGTACCAGGGCATCCTGCGGCAGAACACACAGACCGTCGTCGGCTTCGTCAGCATCCTCGTCATCGTCTTCCTCGTGGCGAACCTGCTGGTCGACCTGCTGTACGCCGTTCTGGACCCGAGGATCCGCTATGCCTGAGCCGCAGCAGAATCCGCATTTCGACGACCCCGCCCACTTGGCCGTCGCCGCCACCGGAGCGGGCGGCGCGACCAATCTGGCGATGAGCGAGGGCGAGACGCTGGAGCAGACACCCGACGGCCCCGAGGGCACCGGGCCGGCCGCGAAGCCGCGCAGCCTCTGGTCGGACGCCTGGCGCGATCTGCGGCGCAACCCGGTCTTCATCGTCTCGGCCCTGGTGATCCTCTTCCTGATCTTCATCTCGCTGTGGCCCTCGGCGATCGCCTCCGGCAACCCGCTCACCTGCGACCTCGCCAGGGCCCAGGAGGGCTCCCAGCCCGGACACCCGTTCGGCTTCAACGGACAGGGCTGCGACGTCTACACCCGTACCGTCTACGGTGCGCGCGCCTCCGTGACCGTCGGCGTCTGCGCCACCCTCGGCGTGGCGCTGCTCGGCTCGGTGCTCGGCGGGCTGGCCGGCTTCTTCGGCGGCGCCTGGGACGCCGTCCTGTCCCGGCTCACCGACATCTTCTTCGGCATCCCCGTGGTCCTCGGCGGCCTGGTGCTGCTGTCCGTGATCACCAGCACCACGGTCTGGCCCGTCGTCGGTTTCATGGTGCTGCTGGGCTGGCCGCAGATCTCCCGTATCGCCCGCGGCTCCGTCATCACCGCCAAGCAGAACGACTACGTGCAGGCCGCCCGGGCGCTCGGCGCCTCCAGCTCACGGATGCTGCTGCGGCACATCGCCCCCAACGCCGTCGCCCCGGTGATCGTGGTGGCGACCATCGCGCTTGGCACCTACATCTCGCTGGAGGCGACGCTCTCGTTCCTGGGCGTCGGCCTCAAACCGCCGACCGTCTCCTGGGGCATCGACATTTCGTCGGCCTCCCCGTACGTCCGTAACGCGCCGCACATGCTGCTGTGGCCCGCCGGGGCCCTGGCGGTCACGGTGCTCGCGTTCATCATGCTCGGCGACGCGGTGCGCGACGCCCTCGACCCCAAGCTGCGCTGACCGAAGCTGAGGAGCCGCCATGCCCGCCACGTCCTACGAGGCCGTGATGCCCGCTCAGCCCGACGCCTCCGGCAGCCTGCTCGAGGTACGCGGCCTGCACGTGGAGTTCCGTATGCGGGACGGGGTCGCCAAGGCGGTCAACGGTGTCGACTACACCGTCGACGCGGGCGAGACGCTCGCCGTGCTGGGCGAGTCCGGGTCCGGCAAGTCCGTCACCGCGCAGGCCGTCATGGGCATCCTGGACATGCCGCCCGGCCGGATCACCGGCGGCGAGATCTTCTTCAAGGGCCAGAACCTGCTGACGATGCGGGAGGAGGACCGGCGGAAGATCAGAGGCGCCGGAATGGCCATGATCTTCCAGGACGCCCTGTCCTCCCTGAACCCGGTCCTGAGCGTCGGCGACCAGCTCGGCGAGATGTTCGTCGTCCACCAGGGGCTGTCGCGCAAGGACGCGAAGGCCAGGGCGGTCGAGCTGATGGACCGGGTCCGCATCCCCGCGGCCAAGGAGCGGGTCGGCCAGTATCCGCACCAGTTCTCCGGGGGCATGCGCCAGCGCATCATGATCGCGATGGCGCTCTCGCTGGAGCCCGACCTGATCATCGCCGACGAGCCGACCACGGCCCTCGACGTCACCGTGCAGGCGCAGGTCATGGACCTGCTGGCCGAGCTCCAGCGCGAACTCGGCATGGGGCTGATCCTGATCACCCACGACCTCGGGGTCGTCGCCGACGTCGCCGACAAGATCGCCGTCATGTACGCGGGCCGGATCGTCGAGACGGCCCCCGTCCACGACATCTACCGCGCACCCGCCCACCCGTACACCAAGGGCCTGCTCGAGTCGATCCCGCGCCTGGACCAGAAGGGTCGGGAGCTGTACGCGATCAAGGGACTGCCGCCGAACCTGATGCACATCCCCTCGGGCTGTCCCTTCCACCCGCGCTGCCCGATGGCCCAGGACGTGTGCCGGACCGATGTACCACCGCTGTACGAGGTGGACGAGCGGCGCGGGAGCGCCTGCCACTTCTGGGAGGCGACGCTCCATGGCTGAGGCGATCCTCGAGGTCCGCGACCTGTACAGGCACTACCCGCTCACCAGGGGCGTCCTTTTCAAGAAGCAGGTGGGCGCGGTCAAGGCGGTCGACGGCGTCGACGTGGACCTGTACGCCGGCGAGACCCTCGGCATCGTGGGGGAATCGGGCTGCGGCAAGTCCACGCTCGCCAGGATGCTGGTCCATCTGGAGCGGCCGACGGCAGGCACCATCCGGTACAAGGGCGAGGACATCACCAGGCTGTCGGGGCGTGCGCTGAAGGCGGTGCGGCGCAACATCCAGATGGTGTTCCAGGACCCGTACACGTCGCTCAACCCGCGGATGACGGTCGGCGACATCATCGGGGAGCCGTACGAGATCCACCCGGAGGTCGCCCCCAAGGGATCGCGCCGGCAAAAGGTCCAGGACCTGCTGGACGTCGTCGGGCTCAACCCGGAGTACATCAACCGCTATCCGCACCAGTTCTCCGGCGGCCAGCGCCAGCGCATCGGCATCGCCCGGGGGCTCGCCCTCCAGCCGGAGGTCATCGTCGCCGACGAGCCGGTGTCCGCGCTGGACGTGTCGGTGCAGGCGCAGGTCATCAATCTGCTGGAGAAGCTGCAGGACGAGTTCTCGCTCAGCTATGTGTTCATCGCCCACGACCTGTCGATCGTCCGGCACATCTCGGACCGGGTCGGGGTGATGTACCTCGGACGGATCGTGGAGATCGGCAGGGACGCCGAGATCTACGACCACCCCACGCACCCGTACACGCAGGCGCTGCTCTCCGCGGTCCCGGTGCCCGACCCGGAGGCGCGAGCACCGGGTGGGGGTCCCCCCGGCGAAGCCAGGGGGAGGATCATCCTCACGGGGGACGTGCCGTCACCGACCAGCATTCCGTCCGGCTGCCGCTTCCGGACCCGCTGCTGGAAGGCGCAGGAGCGGTGCGTCGTGGAGGTGCCGCTGCTGGCCGTCCCGGAACATCTGCGGACGGCCGAGGGGTCCGTGCAGCACCCGTCGGCCTGCCACTTCGCGTCGGAGATGCATGTGGTGCCCGGCGGACCGGAGCGCGGTGACGACGACGGTGCGAAGACGCTGTGAGTCGGCGTCAAATCTGTTAACACCGCGGCAACTCGGGCGAAGCGGCTCCGATATACGGACCGGGCATCCTGAGGAACGTACGGCCGTGCGGGTGCCGTAGACCGGCCGGGTCCGCGCCCGCGGACCCGGCCGGTCGTTCGTACCGCCTGTGCGCCGGTGTCCGGAACTGTCCGATCGTCGCCTTGTTTCGCCCGTTACCACCCCGGCAGGATCGGCGGCGTGACTCTTACGCGGGGGGCCCGGATCACCGGAGCGGCGCTGTGCGGCGTGCTCGCGCTGATCACCGGGGCGTGGATCGCCAGGGACATGTCGGTGACCGGCGGACTCGCCGACTTCTGGGCGCAGTGGTCGTACGACACCCGGTACCACATGCGGATGTCCGTGTTGGTCAGCTCGCCGGTCGACGCGGTGCTGGTCGCCGTGTACGCCGGCACGGCGGTCGCCGCGCTGCGCTCCTCGGCCGCCGCAGCCGCGCTGATCGCGACCGCGGTCTTCACCCTCGCCGTCCGGCTGCCGAGCCTGTGGGTCCTGACCGCCTCCTGGGCCTACCTCCAGCCCACCGAGTCGCTGCGCGCCCGCGGCCTGCTCAGCACCTTCGCCGTACTCGGGCTGGCCGTGGGACTGGTGATCACCGCGCTGGCCGGCGGACGCCCGGCGGAAGCGGACGGTCGCGGCGCCGGTTTCCGGGCGGGTGCCGCCCGGCCGACCACGGCCGTCGCCTGGCTCGCCGGAGCGCTGCTGCTGCTGGACGCCACGGTGGTCACCGCGTGGCAGATCCGCTTCGGATACCAGGTCGGCCCGGCCGTCTTCGTCGACAACCTGGTCGGCGGTGAGCGGGTGGCACAGCGGCTGCTCGCCCCGCCGGCCGGCTGGCTGGCGGCCACCGTCGTGATCCTCTGCGTGACGGCGGGCATCGGCCTGCTCGCCAGGGCCGCCTTCTCCCGCCCGCTGGGCCTGGTGCTCGCGGCGGTCGTCGTCATGGCGGGAGCGGTCGGGGTCGACACCGTCCTCCGGTACCGGCTGCTGGAGAACTTCGAGCTGGTGTCGCTGGAGCGCCAGCTGATCACCGTTACCTCGTTCTTCGAACTGATCGCCGGGGCCGCGCTGATCGTGCTGCTGCTGATGCGCGGCGAAAGCCGGCCCGCGGACGACTCCCCGCCCGGCGCGCACCGGTTCCCGGCGGGGTACGGGTACGGATATCCGCCGGCCGGGCCGGCGTACGGGTATCCGGGGCCTTCCGGCGGCCACGGACCGCCGCAGGGCCCGCCGCCGCCCTCGTCACCGCCGCCGAACTGGTGACCGGCCGCTCCTCAGCCGCCGAGCCCCAGTGACCGCTTGAGGAAGTCGACCTGGAGCAGCAGCAGGTTCTCCGCGATCTGCTCCTGCGGCGTCATATGGGTCACTCCCGTCAGTGGCAGCACCTCGTGCGGGCGGCCCGCGGCCAGCAGCGCCGAGGAGAGGCGCAGTGCATGGGCCACCACGACATTGTCGTCCGCCAGACCATGGACGATCATCAGCGGCCGTGCCGGGCCCTCCACGGCCGTCAGCCCGGCATCGGTGACCAGCGAGTTCGCCGCGTACGCAGCGGGACGGTCACCGGGGTCGCCCAGATAGCGCTCGGTGTAGTGGGTGTCGTAGAGCCGCCAGTCGGTCACCGGGGCGCCCGCCACCGCCGCGTGGAAGACGTCAGGACGGCGCAGCACCGCCATCGCCGCCAGATATCCGCCGTACGACCAGCCGCGGACGGCCACCCGGGACAGGTCGAGCGGGAAGGACCCGGCCAGGGCGTGCAGTGCCTCGATCTGGTCGTCCAGCGTCACGGTGAAGTCCCCGGCGATCGCCTTCTCCCAGCCCGGGGAGCGGCCGGGGGTGCCGCGGCCGTCCGCGACGACGACGGCGAAGCCCTGGTCGGCGAACCACTGCGAGGTCAGATACGGGTTGTGGGCGGCCAGCACGCGCTGACCGTGCGGACCCCCGTACGGGTCCATCAGCACCGGCAGCGGGCCGTCCGACTCCTGGTGGTCCGACGGCAGCAGCACGGCGCACGGAATCCGCCGCGCCCCGGCCTGTGTCAGCACCGGCCGGGCGCGCAGCACCGGCTGCTCGGCGTGCGAGGCGACGAGCGCGATCTGCTTGCCGTCCCTGAGCACCTGGACCGTGGCGCCGCTCGCGTCCGTGCGGGACGACGCGAGGACGGTCACCCCGCCCGCGCGTACCGCGGCATGGACGCCGGGTCCTTCCGAGACGCGCTCGACGCCCAGTTCGTTCACCCGGTACACATGGATCTCGCCGGTCTCCGGCCGCGCGGCGTCCTCGCCCGCCGCAGCCGAGACCAGTACGTCGCTCTCTCCGATGTCCAGCACCGCGCGCATCTGCAACTGCGGGCCGGTCAGCACCCGGTCGCCGACGGCGAGCACCCGCGCCCCGCCCTCGTCCGCGATCCGCACCAGCCGGCCGGCGCCGAAGCCGCGCGCGTGCGACGAGTCCGGGGCCCAGGCGGGCACCCCGGGGAAGAGTTCCAGCCACGCGGCGTCCTCGTCCACATGCACGGTCCGGGTTCTGCCCGACTCCGGATCGGCCGCCAGATGGACCTGGGTGCGCTGGTCCCGGGACTGCACGAGCAGCAGCGGAGCGCCGGCCGCCGACCAGTGCACGCGCGCCAGGTACGGATAGCGGTCCCGTTCCCAACTCACCTCCGTGCGCTCCCCGTCCAGGGTGACGAAGAACAGCCGTACGTCGGCGTTGGGCGTGCCCGCGGCGGGATACGCGACCTTCGCCGGCTCCCGGTCCGGGTGCGCCGGGTCGGGGATCCACCAGCGCCGCACCTCGCGTTCGTCGGCGCGGGCGACGAGCAGTCCGTCCGAGTCCGGTGACCACCAGAAGCCTCGAGAGCGGTCCATCTCCTCGGCGGCGACGAACTCCGCGAGACCGTAGGTGACGTGCTCGTCGTCCGGCTCGGCCAGCGCACGGTCCCCCTCGCCCTCCGCGCCCGTCACCCGCAGCGCGCCGCCCGACACATAGGCGACGAGCCGGCCGTCCGGGGAGGGCCGGGGGTCCAGCACGGGCCCCGGCACGGTCAGTTCGCGTGCCGTACCGGCCCGCAGCTCCGCGGTGAACAGCCGCCCGGACAAGGTGAACGCCGCCAACTCGACCGCCTGGTCGACCGCGTAGCCGACGATTCCGGCGGAGCCTTCCCTGCTGCGCTCGCGCCGGGCGCGCTCCTCGGCGGACAGCTCCTCGGCGGAGCCGCCCAGCAACTCCCGCGGGTCCGCGGCCGGACGCTCCAGCGGCGGGCCGTGGCCGTCCAGGTCGAGCACCCACAGCAGTCCCGACCGGTCGGTCCCGGACGCCGAGCGCAGGAACACCAGGCGCGACCCGTCCGGGGACACGGTGAAGGCGCGGGGGGCGCCCAGCGTGAAGCGCTGGGTCCGCGCGGACTGACGCGGAAAGGAGAGCGGCGGCGTCGACGTCATGGATCCGAACCTTAGGCGCTGTGCGCCCCCGTGTGCTGCCGTGCACCGATCGATGCCTGGGTACGGATAGTTATGATCCGTAGCGCAAGGTGGGTATGAACCTCCTGGCACATGTCCTGGCACATGCAACTGGCCCGTCCCGACCGAATATCTGTGGAGGTGAACCGCCGTGGCACTCTCGATTTCGGCGGTGGTGCTGCTGGCGATCGTCGTCTTCCTGCTGATCCGGAAATCCGGGCTGAAGGGGGGACATGCGGCGGTCTGCGTGTTGCTCGGGTTCTACCTCGCAAGCTCGTCGATCGCGCCGACCATCACGGAGCTGACGACGAACGTCGCGGGGATGATCGGGGGCATCAAGTTCTGACCCGGACACCGCCGCGGCACCCGTTCTAGGGTGTCCGTATGAAGGATCTCCCCGCCCGCCGTCTGCTCCTGGTGCATGCCCACCCGGACGACGAGTCGATCAACAACGGCGCCACGATGGCCCTGTACGCGGCCTCCGGCGCCCATGTCACGTTGGTGACGTGCACGCTCGGCGAGGAGGGCGAGGTCATTCCGGACGATCTCGCCCATCTCGCACCGGACCGGGAGGACCGGCTGGGGCCCCACCGGGTCGGGGAACTGGCCGCCGCGATGAAGGAACTGGGCGTCACCGACCACCGTTTCCTCGGTGGCAGGGGTCGTTTCCGGGACTCCGGGATGATGGGACTCGAGCAGAACCACCGCGAAGGGGCGTTCTGGAGCGCCGACATCGACGAGGCGGCGGGGTACCTCGTGGAGGTCGTCCGCTCGGTGCGTCCGCAGGTGCTGGTGACCTACGACCCCGACGGCGGGTACGGGCACCCCGACCACATCCAGGCCCACCGCGTGGCCATGCGGGCCGCCGAACTGGCCGCGGACCCCGGCTTCCGGCCGGATCTCGGAGCGCCGCACAAGATCGCGAAGATCTACTGGAACCGTGTCGCACGGTCGGCGGCCGAAGAGGGCTTCGCACGGCTGCGGGCAGCCGGGGCGGACTTCCCCGGCATCGCCGAGATCGGTGACATCCCCGGCGTGGTGGATGATTCGGACATCACCACCGAGATCGACGGCACCGCGTTCGCGGAGCGAAAGGCGGCCGCGATGCGTGCGCACACCACTCAGATCGCCGTGGACGGTCCGTTCTTCGCGCTCTCCAACGACCTGGGGCAGCCCCTGTTCACCACCGAGTACTACCAGTTGGTCGTCGGTGAGTCCGGAGCGGCGCCCGGTGAGCGCGAGTACGACCTTTTCGCGGGGGTTCCGGCGTGAGCGGCAGCGGCAGGACGGGAAGCGGTAACGCGGGCAAGGGCGGCAGCGGCAGGGCAGGGAGCGGTGACGCGGGCAGGAGTACGGGGAGCGGCGGCGCGGGCGGGAGCACGGCGAGTGGCGGGGGCGGCGAGCGCGGGACCGGTTCCTGGCTGACCCGGTCCCCGCAGCTTCCCCGGCCCGGCCGGATCGCGGCGTACGGCGTGCTCCTGATCCTGGGCGCGGCCGTCGGCGCGGCGGGCTCGCTCGTCCAGGCCGCCTGGTTCCCCGGCGGGTTGGCCCTGGCGCTGCTGGCCTCGGCAGGTCTGTTCCTGGGCTCCGTGCGGGCGACGGGCACCCAGTTCGGGGTGGCGTCCTCGGCGGTGGGCTGGCTCGCGGCGATCGTCGTGCTCAGCGTGGGACGCCCGGAAGGCGACGCGATGTTCGGCGCCGGGATCGGACCGCTCGTCTTCATGCTCGGCGGCATGGCGGCCGCTGTGATGTGTGCCACCATGTCGCGGTTGCCGCGACCCGGCGGTGAGCCGGAACGACTTGGCGGATAGTCGCCGACAGGACCCCAGCAATCAGCCGGTGTGACCGGCCCCCTAGGGTGGGTCGCCCCACGGGGTGGGTAGCCGCTGAACTGACCATGCCCGTACGGTCGGCGGAAGGCCGCTTCCCGCAGTCCCGGGGTGTCCGTCGGCGGTGGCCAGTATGGTGGTGCGCGCCGCCGAGCCGCCCGCAGCAGAAAGCTATCCAGTAAGAACGGGCGGCGAAGCCAACCGGGAGAACCTGCTTTGAGTCGTGAAACTGACAGTTCGTCCGCCGGCCCCCAGGGGCGCGGTGGAGCCGCGTACCCCTCCGGGACACCGCCGTACGGATCGCGCCAGTATCCGTCGCTGCACCCGCAGGACGCCTCCGACGAGGCCGGGGAAGCAGCGCCCGAGCAGCAGCCGGAAGAGAAGAAGACCGAGACGACGCTGACGACGCGCATCCGGATCAACATCCCGGGTTCGCGGCCGATCCCGCCGGTCGTGATGCGTACGCCGATGAGCGACGTGGACGCGGGGCCCGGCGCCGACACGTCCAGGACGTCAGGTTCGGGGACGAGGGCCGGTACGGGCCCCGGGTCCGCCTCGGCGTCCACCACGGCAGCCTCCGAGCGGGAGAGCGAGCGTACGGGCGGCACGCCGCGCCCCGGAGCGCCGGCGGCGGGCCCGTCGGCACCGGCGGCCGAGGGGAAGCCGCCGGCCAGCGACTGGTTCGCGCCGCGCAGGCCGGCGGCAGGCTCACCGCCGGCGGGCGCGACGCCCGGGCCGGGTGCCGGTGCGGGTGCGCCCGCCGGTGGGATGCCGGGACCCGGCGGTCCGAGCGGGGGCCCGGGTGGTCCTGGCGGCGGTCCCGGTGCGCCGCAGGGTCCCGGTGGCCCCGGTGGCCGGAGCGGCCCCGGCGGTCCCGGAGCCGGCTCCCCGCGCTCGGGCCTGGCGGCTCTCGCGGACCAGACCGGTGGCCCCGCAGCGCCCCCCGGGCCGGGCGGTCCTCCCGGCGGCCGTGGCCCCGGCAACGGCTTCGCGCCGCCGCCCGGGCGTACCACGCCCCCGCCCGGCGCACCGGACCGCAACGGCGCTCCCGCGGGTCCGACGGCCGGACCGGCCACCGGTGACATGCCGCTCGGCCCGCGTACCGGCAGTCCGGCACCGGGCACGGGTGCACCGTCGGTGCCCCGGATGTCCGACGACACGGCGGTGCTCACCCCGCAGAGGTCAGCGCCCGAAGGCGGCGGGCACGTCTCCGGTGACACGCTGACCAGCGGCATGCCGGTGGTACCCGGCGCGCACCGCTCGCCGTTCGCGCCCCTCGGCGGACCGGACAACGGCCCCGGCACCGGCCCCAACCCGATCCTGGCCCAGCGGTCCGCTCCGCCGGCCGCGGACGGCGGCTTCTCCGTACCGGAGTTCCCGGCCGGTCCCGGTGGCGGCCCCGTGGCCCCCGATGCCGCGGACAGGCCCGCGCCCCGGCCGGCACCGACGCCCCCGCCGGCCAGGAAGGGCCGCTCCAAGCTGGTCCTGGCCGGAGCGGGTGTGGTCGGCCTGCTCGGTATCGCGTACGGCGCAGGGCTGCTGCTCAACCACTCCGACGTGCCCAAGAGCACCACGGTCCTGGGCGTCGACATCGGCGGCGGGACGAAGGACGAGGCGGTCAACAAGCTCGAGGCCGCGTTCGGTGAGCGGGCCAAGGCACCGCTGCAGCTCTCCATCGACGGGAAGAAGGCGGAACTTCCACCGGACAAGGCCGGTCTGTCCCTGGACAGCCAGGCCACCGTCCGCGGGGCCGCCGGCAGCGACTACAACCCGGTCTCCGTCATCGGCTCCCTCTTCGGCGGCGAGCGCGTCGCCCCGCCGATGATCGTCGTCGACGAGGAGAAGCTGAGCGTCGCCCTCGCCGACCTGGCGGGCGGCGCCGGGCCCTCCAGCGACGGCACGATCAGGTTCGAGCCCGGGAAGGCCGTCGCCGTCCCCGGGAAGCCGGGCAAAGCGCTGGACGTCGGCCGCGCGATGATCTCCGTCAAGGACGCCTACCGCGCCCAGGTGCAGACCGGAGCTCCGAACGTGGTGGAGCTGCCCGTGACCACCCGCGAGCCGACCATCACGCAGGCCGAGCTCGACCGGGCGATGAAGGAGTTCGCGGAGCCGGCCATGTCCGGTCTGATCACGATCAAGGCCGGCAGCAAGTCGATCCAGTTCGGACCGACGAAGTCGCTGCCGAAGATCCTCTCGGTGAAGGCGATCGACGGCAGGCTGGTCGAGGTCTACGACAAGGAGGCCATCGACACCCTGCTCGAGGGCGTCTTCGACGGCATCATGATCACCAAGGGCGACGGCAAGAAGCACGAGGTCTCCCCGGACGACGTGGCCGCCGTGATGGGTCCTGCCCTCCGCGGCAAGACCCCCGCGGAGCGCACGGCGGTCATCGAGCTGAACCCGAGCTGAGCGGTCTCCACGGAACTCTGCTGTCGACGGAGCCCCTCGCCCGAAACCGGGTGGAGGGGCTCCGTCGCGGAGCGTACGCCTGTGAGATCGGCGGCTGATGGCCCCGCACGAAACAAGCCCGAGGTCGCCGCCGCTGACCGGGTGCCTGCTCGGAAAATCTCTTCCGTGGGATCGGTGAAGTGGCACGAACGGACGCCGTTCGACATGAGACCTGGCTGCGCTCGCGCGCGACGCCCTGGCCGTCCCCGGTGTGGATGACCGTTCGCACCTGGTGGCGGTGTCCCGGTCGGGCTTCAAGGCGGAGGGGGGCGCTGCGGCGTACGGACCGGAGCAGCTCATGGCGGCGTGGGCGCCGACGTGACTATGGCATCCCTTCCCCACGGCGCTGCTCGGCCGATCGCGCCCGCACGGTGGCGACCTCGGCCCGATTCTGACCACGTCCTCGGCGTCCACATCGGAGTCTGAAGGCTCGCGGGGACTTCGGCCTCCGATTCGGCTGCGGTGATGGCTTCGTCGACGTGCGCGAACGTCGATGCTGCAAGGGCCGGCCGTGCCGCTTTCTCGCGGCCGGCGGGCACCAGGAAGGCCGACACGTCCAGACCGGTCTCCGCCGCGGCCGCAAGGATCGACTCGGCATCGACAGGGCTGATGGTGCCGTGCCTTCTGGTTAGCGACAGGGGCGCGCTCGGCCCCGGAAACCCGTAGCCCGTTGGCCGAGCCCGGCGTTATTGTCCAGCCGTATGAGCGGCAGCCCCGTCACCACCACACTCTGGCGTCCCACCGGCCCCGTCGAGCTCGATCTCGTGCGGCAGTCGGGGTGGCGGGCGTGGCCGCCGAGGTTGCCGGAGCAGCCGATCTTCTACCCCGTGCTCAACGAGGACTACGCGGTCCGCATCGCGCGTGACTGGAACGTCAAGCACGACGGCGCCGGCTTCGTCACGCGCTTCGAGGTCGAGTCGGAGTTCGTCGCGCGGTATCCCGCTCGGCAGGCCGGCGGGGAGACGATCCTGGAGCTGTGGGTGCCGGCCGAGGAGCTCGACGAGTTCAACGCGCACATCGTGGGGGAGATCCAGGTCGTGCACGAGTTCCGCTGAGCGGGGCGGGTCGGGCGCGTTCAGTTCAGGCGGGCCCGGGCCGCCCGTGCCTGGCTCCTGATCGCCTCCGCCGCCGTCGGCTCGACCGCGTCCACGACCTCCGCGTACGCGTCCATCTCCGCCGCGCCCGTCATGAAGTCGCCGCGTTGTACGAGCAGCTGGGCCCGCTCGAAACGCAGCCGGGCCGGGCGGGAGGGGAGGAGGAGCAGGAGGTCCAGCGCCCAGAGGGCGACCCCGGAGTGTTCGGGGCGCAGGGCCGCCCAGGCGCGGATGTTGTTGAGGATGCGCGAGACCACGGCGAGCGGATCGGCGGGGGACAGCATCGACGGGGTCAGGGAGGTGCCCGTCGTGCCGGCGACGAGGAGTTCGGCGTCCGGGCCGGACAGGACGCGGCCGGCCGCGAAGGGGTCGGCCAGCACCTGTTCCTCGGGGTCGCCGAAGCCGACGACGAAATGGCCCGGCAGGGCCACCCCGTAGACGTGCCCGCCCGCACGGCGGGCGACCTCCGTCCAGACGACGGAGAGCAGGATCGGCAGGCCGCGGCGGCGGCGCAGGACCTGGTGGAGGAGCGAGGACTCCAGGTGCTGGTAGTCGCCCGGGGTGCCGTGGAAGCCCTCGCGGCCGCCGAGCAGTTCGGCCAGGGCGGCCGCCCAGGCGTGCGGGCCGCGCAGCCCGTACGGGACCATCCCGGCCAGGCGGTCCAGCTCGATCTGGGCCGCGTCCATGGCCGCCTCGTCCAGTGACGGGTCCGCCTCCGCGCCGATGAGCAGGCAGAGCAGGGCCAGGTCCGGGCGTTCGGAGCGGGCCTCCTCGGCGAAGCGGGACCGCCGGTCGTTCTCATGCATGACTGACTCGTGCCCCCGGACCTACCGCGCCCGGTAGTGGTGATAGTGGTGATGGACCGAGAATCCCATGCCGGCGTACAGGGCGCGCCCACCGCCGTTGTCGGACTCCACCTGGAGCCAGGCCGCGGACGCGCCCTCGTCGAGAGCCCGGCGGGCCAGGGCGGCCATGACTGCCGACGCGAGGCCCTGACGCCGGAGTTCCGGGTCGACCTCCACCGCCATGAAGCCGGCCCAGCGTCCGTCGACCACACAGCGGCCGATGGCGGCGGGGACGTCACCGGAGCCGGGTATGGAGGCGAACCACACCGAAGGGCCGCTGCCCAGGACCTCGAGCACGTGTGGTCCCGGCACACCGAACCGCTGGTAGCGCCGTAGCCACGCCTCGTCGACGGAGCGGGAGAGCACGACCCGCGAGACGTCGGCGTCGAGGTCTCCCACCGCCGCCAGCCCCCCGATCTGCACCTGCGCGGACACCTCGCGCTCCCAGTCGCGTGCCTCCAGCTCGGTGCAGAGCTCCTCCTGCGTCCCTGCCGCGCCGGTCGCCGTCTGGATGTACGCCGGAAGGCCGCGGGCCGCGTACCAGTCACGCACCCGCGTCAGCGCGTCGTCCAGCGGGAGGCCGGGACCGCCGAGCGGCAGCACGGAATTGGCGCGCCGGGTGAATCCGGCGGCGGCCCGCAGCTCCCAGTCGCCGAGCCGCTCGCTCTCCACCGGCTGCCACGCACGCGCCGTGACCCTGGCGAGCTCGTGGAAGTCCGCCGCGGGAACGCCCCTGCGCCGGGCGGGCGCCGCCGGTACGACCTTCCCCGCGACCACCGAGGATTCCGGGATGCGGACACTCTCGCCGGTCCTTCGTGTGATCACCAGCACACCGTCGGTCCAGGATGCGAGAACACCCACCGTGTCGGTGAACTTCGTGCCCGTTGCTTCAGCCTCACTCGACCGTCGTACCGAGACGCGTTTTCCCACGTCAGAGGGTGTGATGCGGATTTCGAGCCGTCCGCCCGCAGTGAATTCCACAGCTCTGTGAGCCCCTCCTGTTCGGATCGTTACCAAGAACGGAGATACTAGAGGCGGGCATCGACGACGCCGCGCTCCCGCGCAAGCCAGCCCTTACCGAGGAGGAACGACAGCGTGACCTACGTCATCGCGCAGCCTTGTGTCGACGTCAAGGACAAGGCGTGCATCGAGGAGTGCCCCGTCGACTGCATCTACGAGGGCTCCCGGTCCTTGTACATCCACCCGGACGAATGCGTCGACTGTGGTGCTTGTGAGCCGGTCTGCCCGGTCGAGGCCATCTTCTACGAGGACGACACCCCGGAGGAGTGGAAGGACTACTACAAGGCGAACGTCGAGTTCTTCGACGAGCTCGGTTCGCCCGGCGGCGCTTCCAAGCTCGGCCTGATCGAGCGGGACCACCCCTTCATCGCCGCCCTGCCGCCGCAGAACGGCTGATCCGATCCGCATGTCCCCGGTCCCGTACGGTTCGTCGTCCGTACGGGACCGAGGCGTTTCGACGTCCTTGCGCCAAGCCTGAAAGAGAGCACCTCCGTGCCCGCAGTCTCCTCGCGACTCCCCGTCTTCCCCTGGGACAAGCTCGAGCCCTACAAGGCCACGGCCGCCGCGCACCCCGACGGCATCGTGGACCTGTCGGTGGGCACCCCGGTGGACCCCGTTCCCGAGGTGATCAGGAAGGCGCTGACGGACGCCGCCGACTCGCCGGGCTACCCGACGGTCTGGGGCACGGCGGAGCTGCGCGACGCGCTCGCCTCGTGGGTCGAGCGCCGGCTGGGCGCGGTGGGCGTGGTGCACACCAACGTCCTGCCCGTCGTCGGTTCCAAGGAGCTGGTCGCCTGGCTGCCGACGCAGCTCGGTCTCGGCGCGGGCGACAGGATCGCCTACCCGCGCCTCGCCTACCCGACGTACGAGGTGGGGGCGCGGCTCTGCGGGGCGACGCCGGTGGTCTACGACGACCCGACCGAGCTCGATCCCGCCGGGCTGAAGCTGCTCTGGCTCAACTCGCCGTCCAACCCGACCGGCCGGGTGCTGCACAAGGACGAGCTGACGCGGATCGTCGCCTGGGCGCGCGAGCACGGCGTGCTGGTCTTCAGCGACGAGTGCTACCTGGAGCTGGGCTGGGAGGCGGAGCCGGTCTCCGTCCTCCACCCGGACGTCTGCGGCGGCTCGTACGCGGGCGTGGTGGCCGTCCACTCGCTCTCCAAGCGCTCCAACCTGGCCGGCTACCGCGCCGCGTTCGTCGTGGGCGACGCGGACGTGCTGGGCGAGCTGCTGCAGATCCGCAAGCACGGCGGCATGATGACGCCGGCTCCGGTGCAGGCGGCCACCGTCGCGGCGCTCGGCGACGACACGCACGTCACCGAACAGCGTGCCCGGTACGCGGCCCGTCGTACGGCCCTGCGCACGGCGCTCGAGGCGCACGGCTTCCGGATCGAGCACAGTGAGGCCAGCCTCTACCTGTGGGCCACGCGTGACGAGCCCTGCTGGGAGACGGTCGCCCACCTGGCCGGCCTGGGCATCCTGGTGGCGCCCGGCGACTTCTACGGGGAGGCGGGGGAGCGTTTCGTGCGGGTGGCGTTCACCGCGACCGACGAGCGCGTCGAGGCCGCCGTGAAGCGCCTCGGCCGCGCAGAGGCCTGAGCAGACGGAAGGGCCCAAGGAGCTCCCGGGGCCCTTCCGTGTGCGTGGTGCGGTGCCGTCAGCCGCCGAGCGGCATGCCGCCGAGGGAGCTGGTGGGCAGGCCGCCGCCGGTCAGCGCGTCGGTCGGCAGGCCACCCTTGGTGGCGCCGCCGACCAGGCTGCCCGCCTGACCGGCGGTGTCACCGGTGGCCTTCTTGGCGAGCGGGGTCGTCGCCTTGGCCGCCTTGCCGACGGTCTTGGTCGCCCCCGGGGCCGCCTTCTCCGCCGTCTTTCCACCGACCTGGCCGGCCACCTTGGTGGTCTCCCTGGAGACGCTGTCGACCGTGCCGCTGACGTTGTCCGTGTCGAGGGCCGAGAGGCCGCCGACCGGAGCCTGGGGGAGCTCCATGGCGCCTGCGGAGCCGGCCGCACCGACCACGGGGGCTGCTCCCGCCGCGACGAGCAGCGCGGCACGGGCGATCCGACGGGTCAGGGGGAGGGACATGATGCTCCTTGAGACGAGAGGACGTTCGGAATGGTGCGTGGTGGTGCGTGTCCGCGTTCGGACGTCCTGACAACCGGGCGGAGGCGGGGGGAAGTTGCGGTGGGGCGAGGTAAAGAGTTGGTAATGCGTCGCATTATCGGTCTCGGATAAAAACGGGCAAACGCAGCAATGCGCGGGCACTTGGCGAACCGTCACTTCGCTTGCCCGGCAAGGGAATCGGAGGCGCGGGAGCCGGCCGGTCGCGGTGGCCGGAAGAGGGTGCGCAGGAGTGGAACGGACCGACACCTTCGAGGGACGCGTCGGACTACCGTGCGATGCGGATCCGGACCTCGTCCGCGACGTCTTCGCCGTCGCCGTCGCCGCCGCTGTCGTCCGTACGCCAGCCGTCCGCCGACTGCCGGGCGCTCCACACCCGGCCGCCGTAGGACACCTCCTCGATGCGCAGCTCGTCCGCCCGCGCGACCGCCCAGTGCGCGAGCTCCCAGCCGCGCCTGCCGCCCGTGGTGCCAGGTCCGCCGCCCTGGCCGCCGCTCTCCGCGCCGGCGGTGTCCTCCGCACCCATGGGTGCCTGCGCCGGAACGGTCAGCTCCTGCTCACTCGCGTCGCCCGCACGCCCCCGTCCGCTCCCGCCCTTCGGCAGCACCTCGGGCCCGAACACCCGGGTCAGTTCCGTCCGCACCCGCGCCGGGTCGCCCGGTCCGCCACCGCTCTTGGTCTCGCAGGTCAGGGTCGCGGAGGCCCGGCCGGTGAGGGCCGCGGCCAGCAGCGTCGCGTCCGGCTCGTGCTTCGCGTACGCCTGGGGGAAACCGCTGCGCTGGACGCGCTGCGCCGCGACGGTCAGAGGCAGCCGTGAGTAGCCGGGCACCTCGGCGAGATGCTCGTAGAACTTCTCCGACGCGTAGACGGGATCGAGGATCTGCTTCGGGGTGCCCCAGCCCTGCGACGGGCGCTGCTGGAAGAGGCCGAGGGAATCCCGGTCGCCGTGCTCGATGTTGCGCAGCGCCGACTCCTGGAGGGCGGTCGCCAGTGCGATCGTGACCGCCCGCTCCGGCATCCCGCGGGTCGTGCCCACCGCGGCGATCGTCGCGGCGTTCCCCGCCATCTCGGACGTCAGCTCGTACGACGGCCCGTCGCCCTCGGCGGTGCGGACGACACAGCGGGGAGTCCCGCCGCCGGTGACGTACTGCACCACGACGTAACCGATGAGGGCCAGCAGCACGAGGAACGCGGCCGCGAAGCGCAAGGAGCGGCCGCGCCGGACGGGAGAGGCAGTCTCGGGCACCCGCCCACCGTACTGGAGCGCCCGCGCGGCTCCGGGGGGTGTGCCGGTCAACGGGCCGGCGGGGCTCCGGGGGGTGTGCCGGCCGACGGCCCGGCCGGACCACTTATCGTCGGAGGCATGCATCCGACCGCGCTTGACCTCACCCTCGACGCTCCCGCGCTCACCGCCGCCCTGGTCGACTTCCCGTCGGTCAGCGGCAGCGAGAAGCCCCTCGCCGACGCCGTCGAGGAGGCGCTGCGCGAGCTGCCGCACCTCACGGTCGACCGGCACGGCAACAACGTCGTGGCCAGGACGCACCTCGGCCGCACCGAGCGCGTGGTGCTCGCCGGACACATCGACACCGTCCCGATCGCCGACAACGTGCCGTCGAGGCTCGACGAGAACGGCATCCTGTGGGGCTGCGGCACCAGCGACATGAAGTCGGGCGTCGCGGTCCAGCTGCGGATCGCCGCCACCGTTCCCGAGCCCAACCGCGACCTCACCTTCGTCTTCTACGACAACGAAGAGGTCGCCGCACACCTCAACGGTCTGGGACACGTGGCCGAGGCCCACCCCGACTGGCTGGACGGTGACTTCGCGGTCCTTCTGGAGCCCTCCGACGCCCAGGTCGAGGGCGGCTGCCAGGGCACGCTCCGGGTCCACCTGCGGACGAAGGGGGAACGCGCGCACTCCGCCCGCAGCTGGATGGGGTCCAACGCCATCCACGCCGTCGCCCCGATCCTCGACCGCCTCGCCTCCTACGAGCCGCGCCGGCCGGTCATCGACGGGCTGGAGTACCGGGAGGGCCTCAACGCCGTCGGCATCGAGGGAGGTGTGGCCACCAATGTCATCCCCGACGAATGCACTGTGGTGGTCAACTACCGCTACGCCCCGGACCGCAGCATGGCCGAGGCCGAGGCGCATGTCCGCGAGGTGTTCGCCGGCTGCGGTCTGAGCGAGATCGTGGTGGACGACCACACGGGCGGTGCCCTGCCCGGTCTCTCGCACCCGGCCGCCGCCGCGTTCATGGAGGCGGTCGGCGGGACGGCGCAGCCCAAGTTCGGCTGGACCGACGTCTCACGCTTCAGCGCGCTCGGCGTGCCCGCGGTCAATTACGGCCCCGGTGACGCGCTCTTCGCCCACAAGCGGGACGAACACGTCGCCGTGGACAAGATCACACACTGCGAGCAGCGGCTGCGCGACTGGCTGACTTCCTGACACCGCATTCTGGTTGATCGCCCCGATTTCGCCATTCGTAACGTCGGCCGACCTACCCTGAGCCAAAGCAGATGATGTTCGGCGGAGGGAGCAGGTCATGAGCAACCCCGAGGGATTGCGGGCGCTGGAGGAGCAGCGGCTGGGACCGGTACTGCGCCGCAGGGATCAGATCAGGCCGGGCACCACGGACCAGCGGCTGCTCGACACCGAAGGCGATTCCCAGTGGGTGCACACCGACCCGTGGCGGGTCATGCGCATCCAGTCCGAGTTCGTCGAGGGCTTCGGCGCACTCGCCGAACTGCCCGGCGCCATCAGCGTCTTCGGCTCCGCCCGCACCCCGGCCGGCACGCCCGAGTACGAGGTCGGCGTCAAGCTCGGCAGCGCGCTCGCCACCGCGGGCTTCGCGGTGATCACGGGCGGTGGCCCGGGTGTGATGGAGGCCGCGAACAAGGGCGCGCGCGACGCCCGGGGCATCTCGGTAGGCCTCGGCATCGAGCTGCCCTTCGAGCAGGGCATCAACGCACACGTCGACATCGGGGTGAACTTCCGCTACTTCTTCGTCCGCAAGACGATGTTCGTGAAGTACGCGCAGGGCTTCGTCGTCCTGCCCGGCGGACTGGGCACCCTCGACGAACTCTTCGAGGCGCTCACCCTCGTCCAGACGCGCAAGGTGACGCGGTTCCCGATCGTGCTCTTCGGGTCGGAGTACTGGAGCGGCCTGGTCGACTGGCTGCGGAACACCGTGATCGCCCAGGGGAAGGCGTCCGAGAAGGACCTGATGCTCTTCCACGTCACCGACGACGTGGACGAGGCGGTGGCCCTGGTCTCCAAGGAGACGGGCCGGTAACCGCCCCGTCGCCGCCCGATACGGGCCCCCGGCGCTGTGCCGGGGCCCGGACGGGCCCGCGTCCGTCCGGACGGGCCTGAGGGACTTCCGGACGGGCCCCGGGTGTCAGGCGAGGCCGCGGCGTGCGACCGCCGGCGGACGGTGGCCCGCGATCGAGGCCACCATGTCCAGGACCTGCTTCGTCTCCGCCACCTCGTGCACCCGGTAGACCCGCGCGCCGAGCCACGCCGAGACCGCGGTCGTCGCGAGCGTGCCCAGCACCCGCTCCTTGACGGGCTTGTCGAGCGTCTCGCCGACGAAGTCCTTGTTCGACAGCGAGACCAGCACCGGCCAGCCCGTCGCCGTCATCTCCCCGAGCCGGCGCGTGGCCTCCAGACTGTGCCGGGTGTTCTTGCCGAAGTCATGACCGGGATCGATCATGATCCCGTCCCGGCGGACGCCGAGCCCGACCGCCCGCTCCGCCAGCCCCAGCGTCACGCGCAGGATGTCCGCCATCACGTCGTCGTACGCGACCCGGTGGGGACGCGTACGCGGCTGGGAGCCGCCCGCGTGCGTGCACACCAGCCCGGCGCCGTACCGGGCCGCGACCTCCGCCAGCTTCGGGTCCACGCCGCCCCACGCGTCGTTCAGCACATCGGCGCCGGCCTCGCAGACCGCCGCGCCCACGTCATGGCGCCAGGTGTCGACGCTGATCACCACGTCCGGATGGCGCCGCCGCACCTCGGCCACGAAACCGACCGTGCGCCGCGCCTCCTCCTCGGCGGAGACGTCCTCGCCCGGGCCGGCCTTCACGCCGCCTATGTCGATGATCGCGGCACCCTCCGCCACCGCCTGCTCCACCCGGGAGAGCGCGGGCTCGTCGCGGAACGTCGCCCCCTGGTCGTAGAAGGAGTCCGGCGTCCGGTTCACGATCGCCATGATCACCGGCTCGTGCGCGTCGAACTCGCGCCGTCCCAGCCGCAGCATCCGCTGTTTCCTCCTCAGTGCTCGTACGCCTGCGACCCTAGCTGTCAGTGCCCCGTGGCACGATCGGCACCGGACGGTTTCCCGCTCGGGTAAGTTCCCCTGGGACGTACGGGAAGCTGCGAGAAGTCCGGGGAGAGGGTCGCTCGTGTTCTGGTTCTTGCTGATCGCGATGGTCGTGGTCATCGCGGCGGTCACCCTCGTCGTGCTCGGCGGCAGCGACACCGCTGCGCTGCCGGAGGCCGCCCCCGAGCAGCTGGTCGACCCGCTGCCGCTCGACAGGCCCGTCGGCCGCGCCGACGTCGACGCGCTGCGCCTGCCCGTCGGTATGCGCGGCTACCGGATGGCCGACGTGGACGAGGTGCTCGGCCGCCTCGGCGCGGAGCTCGCCGAGCGGGACGCGCGCATCGCCGAGCTGGAGTCGGCGCTCGCGGGGGCACAGGCCACCGCCGGCGGCCGGTCCGACATGTTCGACAAGCCCGGAGAGGAGCAGGGCCGGTGACCGCCTTGGCCGGGGGCGCCGTACCGGGCCCGGACGGGGGACTGCGCTGTCCCTGGGGTCTGTCCACCGCTGACTACGTGGCGTACCACGACGACGAGTGGGGCCGCCCGGTCCACGGCGACGACGCCCTGTTCGAACGGCTCTGCCTGGAGGCCTTCCAGTCCGGGCTGTCCTGGATAACGATCCTGCGCCGCCGTGAAGGGTTCCGCAGCGCCTTCGACGGCTTCAAGATCGCCTCGGTGGCAGCGTTCACCGACGCCGACGAGGAGCGCCTCCTCGCCGACCCCGGCATCATCCGCAACCGCGCCAAGATCGCCGCGACCCTCGCCAACGCGCGCGTGCTCGCCGACTGGCCCTCGGGGGACCTGGACAGCCTGATCTGGTCGTACGCCCCCGACGGTGCCCGGCGAGCCGCGCCACGCACCGTCGCCGACGTACCGGCCGTCACCGACGAGTCCACGGCACTGGCCAAGGCGCTCAAGAAGCGCGGACTGCGTTTCGTCGGCCCGACGACGGCGTACGCCCTGATGCAGGCGTGCGGGCTCGTCGACGATCACCTCGCCGACTGCGTCTTCCGGGGCGGCGCCGCGGGAGGGAGCGGACAGGACCGGGCCTAACGGCCCAGATACTTGGGGGCCTCCTTGGACAGGAACGCCTGCACGGCGATCGCGTGGTCCTCGGAGGCGCCCGCCTTCGCCTGGAGCTCCTCCTCCTTGTCCAGCGCCTCGCTCAGCGAACGGTCCGCGCCGTACGCCATGGACTCCTTCAGCGCCGCGTACGCGACCGTGGGACCGTCGGCCAGGGCGCGCGCCACGGCGGCGGCCTCGGTCGCCAGTTCGTCCGCCGGGACGAGCTTGTTCGCGATGCCCCACTCGAACGCCTCCTGCGCGGAGAACGAGCGCGGGAACAGCAGCAGGTCCGCGGCGCGGCTCTGCCCGATCAGCCGCGGCAGCGTCCACGACACCCCGGAGTCGGCGGTGAGCGCCACGCCCGCGAACGACGTCGTGAACTTGGCCGTGTCGGCGACGACGCGGTAGTCCGCCGCCAGCGCGAAACCGAGACCCGCCCCGGCGGCGACGCCGTTCACCCCGGCGACGACCGGCTTCTGCATACCGGTCAGGGCGCGGACGATCGGGTTGTAGTGCTCGCGGACCGTGCTCATTGTCCCGCCGCTGCCGGACTCGCGGTCCGCGGCGAGCAGCGACACGTGCTCCTTGAGGTCCTGGCCCACGCAGAACGCCTTGCCGCCGGCCGCCGTCAGCAGCACCGCACGCACGCCGCTGTCGGCGGCCGCGGCCTGTGCGGCGTCCCGCAGGGCGACCTTGGCGTCGACATTCATCGCGTTCATGGCCTCGGGCCGGTTGATCGTGATCGTCGCGAGTCCGTCGGTCACGTCGTACAGCACGGAGTCGGCCATGGCGGGTCCCCTTAGTGATTCAGCTGGTGATCCAGCGTGGTTCTGGCGGCAGTGTCGAGGCCAGCATGACGGAGATCATCCGGCGTGCACATGTGACCTGCGTCAAAGAATCCCCATGGGCCGCCTGGCAAGCGGTGGCGAAGTATCGCAGGCACATCGCCGAATTGGGTGGTTTTGAGAGAGCGCGTTGCGCAAGCGATGCCGACTGATGTTGGTCTTTGGGTCCCGCCATGCGGGATAATGACCTGGAAGCAATGTGTTCGATGCCGGTGACACAGCACCTCTCATGGGGCCGCCGGCTGCGATGAGCTGGTTTCAGGAAGGGGAACGAGCATGGCGGCCATGAAGCCGCGGACGGGCGACGGCCCGCTCGAGGTGACCAAGGAGGGGCGGGGCATCGTCATGCGCGTTCCGCTCGAAGGCGGCGGTCGTCTTGTCGTCGAACTGACTCCGGACGAAGCCGATGCACTCGGCGACGCCCTGAAGAAGGTCGTCGGCTGACGCGTCCTGAGTTTCCACCGCCCCCGGCATGTGAATGCCGGGGGCGGTGTGCGTTTCGGGGTGCGTGGTGGTGGCCGCTGACGGCACGGGGCGCTTGCGGCGGGCTTGCCCCCTCCCCGCCCGCTTCCCGAAACCGGGGGCTCCTCCCCCTGGGCCTGGCGGCCTGGGGGACCCCCACCGGACCCCCGCGCCTCGAACTCCCCCTACGGCCTGGCGGCCTGGGTGGGGGGCGCCTCCCACGCCGCCAGGCGTAGGGGGCGTGCCCTCGGGGGCTGCTGTGCAGCCCGCCCGGCGATTGAAGGCACGGCCGAAGGCCGCACGGGGTCCGGGCTTGCCCCGGTTTCGGGAACGGGCGGGGAGGGGGAACGGCCCCAGGACGTCAGGGGCGGCGCACCGCGCACAGGAGGCCGTCGCCGACCGGCAACAGCGTCGGCAGGAGCTCCGCGCTCTCCCGCACCGCCCGCAACAGCTCCCGCACCCGCAGCACCTCCGCCGGCTGTGCCGCCGAGTCGACCGTACGGCCGTCGGCGAAGACGCCCTCGAAGCAGACCAGCCCGCCGGGCCGCAGCAGGCGCAACGATTCAGCGAGGTAGTCGAGGGACTCGGTGCGGTCACCGTCGCAGAAGACGAGGTCGT
Organism: Streptomyces peucetius; assembly: GCF_025854275.1. Taxonomy (NCBI): domain Bacteria; kingdom Bacillati; phylum Actinomycetota; class Actinomycetes; order Kitasatosporales; family Streptomycetaceae; genus Streptomyces; species Streptomyces peucetius. Next base: position 5,189,651 of record NZ_CP107567.1, read on the forward strand.
AGCCGCCGTCCGCGAGCCGCGGAAGGACGTCGAGCGCGCGGCCGGGAATGAAGCGGGCGCGGTTCGCGGCGAAGCCGGCCGCGCGGAACGCCTCCTTGGCGAACTGCTGGCGCTCCGGCTCCAGGTCCACCGTGGTCAGGACGCCGTCGGGGCGCATACCGTGCAGCAGGTAGATCCCGGAGACCCCGGTGCCCGTGCCGATCTCGGCGACCGCCTTCGCGTCCGCCGTGGCCGCCAGCAGTCGCAGTGCGGCGCCGGTGCCCGGCGACACCGAGGGCAGCCCTGAGTCCCGGGCCCGGTCCCGGGCCCAGTGCAGAGCGTCGTCCTCGGCGACGAAGGCGTCGGCGAACGCCCAGCTCGTCTGCTGGTTGGCGGTTATGACCCTCTCCCGTCCCCGTAGTTGGCGCGACGCTGACTGTATCCGCTGCGCGCGGGAACCCGCAGATGGGACCGTCCGTTGTTCAGGGCAGAAGGAAGCGCGTGGACCGGGGCCGGATGCCGGACCCAAATCCACGTAAAGATTCTTATCCGGAGCTAACGGGCGAGGTGGCTATGGTAGGGGCTCCGCTGGACACCACCAGAGCCGACAGGGGAGGTGCGGCTGCACCTGCGGATCGGGGAGGAGTGCTCAGGCGCCTTCTCAGGTCGGTGGGTGAGCCGAAATCCGTGACCAACACTGCTGACCGTTCCGTGCCCTCCGACTCCGTCACCACCGCGACCTTCGCATCGGATGCGGAATCGCAGGCGTGGACTCCTCCCACGTGGGAGGAGATCGTCAGTACGCACAGCGCACGGGTCTACCGCCTCGCGTACCGCCTGACGGGGAACCAGCACGACGCGGAGGACCTCACCCAGGAGGTCTTCGTCCGCGTCTTCCGCTCCCTGTCGACGTACACACCCGGCACCTTCGAGGGCTGGCTCCACCGGATCACCACGAACCTGTTCCTGGACATGGTCCGCCGCAAGCAGCGGATCCGTTTCGACGCCCTCGGTGACGACGCGGCCGAGCGGCTGCCCAGCCGTGAGCCGTCCCCGCAGCAGGTCTTCAACGACAGCCACTTCGACGCGGACGTGCAGCAGGCGCTGGACACCCTCGCGCCCGAGTTCCGCGCCGCGGTCGTGCTCTGTGACATCGAGGGTCTGTCGTACGAGGAGATCGCCGCGACCCTGGGCGTGAAGCTCGGGACCGTCCGCAGCCGGATCCACCGCGGCCGCTCCCACCTGCGCAAGGCCCTGCAGCACCGTTCTCCGGAGGCACGCGCCGAGCAGCAGCGTTCGTTCGCGGGTGCCGTCGGGCTGGCGAGGGAGGGCGGGCCGGCGTGAGCGGTACAGGTCCGACCCCCGCGGAACAGCATCTGGGGGACCGGCTCGCCGCGCTTGTCGACGGAGAGCTGGAACACGACGCCAGGGACCGCGTCCTCGCACATCTGGCGACCTGCCCGCGGTGCAAGGCGGAGGCCGACGCCCAGCGACGCCTCAAGAACGTCTTCGCCCAGTCCGCCCCGCCTCCCCTGTCCGAGGGGCTGCTCGCGCGGCTCCAAGGGCTGCCCGCGGCGCCCGCAGCCGGTGACGACGACGAGCCCGGCCCCTTCGGCGGCGGCCGCGTGGCGGGCGGGGTGTTCGGAGGGCTGAACCCGTCCGCGGGAAGACCGCGCGACCCCCGCGCGGAGACGTTCGGATACGTCCCCGGGGGCGCCCACGCGGCCGTTCTGCCCGGTGGCGGGAGCGGCTTCCGGATCCACGAGGTGGGCCGGGCGGAGGCTGAGCGTTCGCCGTGGCGCGGCAGACGCTTCGCCTTCGCGGCGGCCAGCGCCGTCTCCTTCGCCGCCATCGCCCTGGGCGGTGCGGTTCCTCTGGACGTCTTGTCGGACTCCGGTTCCCGCGGCCAGGGCGGCGGGAACAAGGTGACGCCACTGCGCACGACGACGCCCACCACCGCCACGAACGGCTCCGGCACCGGTTCCTCGGGCGGCGCGACATCGCTGCGCGGCACGGAGGGCGAGCGTCGGCGCGGGACGGGGAGCGGCCAGGTCAGGCCCGGCTCAGGGCCGGTCGTCGCGGCCGTGCCGGGTGAGCCGGCCGGTCAGACGCTGAACCGCTCCTTCGGGGTGTCGCCTCTGAATCATGCCTCGGCGATGTCGCCGCTGATCCGTCCGACGGCGTCCGTGCTCCGGCTCGCCGCCGCTCCGGCGATCGGCCCGGCCGCCACTCCCGTCCCCACGCACCTGGCGGCTCCCACGCAGCCCGCCCCGCCGCTGCCGCCCTCGCGCTGACAGTGTCCCGGCGGGACTGAGAGGGACCTGACCAGGGCCCTGCGCTCGTATTCGCAAACCTGGTTGAATCTCAGCGGGCGCCCGCGCGGGCGCCGCATCGGCCGGCAGTTTGCGGGGAGAGCATGGACGACGGGAAGCCCACCGGACCCAAGGCGAAGTGGTGGAGCCGCCCCAGCACAGGACGCGGGGTTCCTTCCGGACCGGAGGCCCCCGCGTCCGACGTGACGCCCGTGGCGCCGGACACTTCGTCGGACGCCTCGCCGGCACAGGACGAGTCGCCCCCGGGGACGGGCACCGAGCCGACGGTGGCGACGGACGCCGCCACCGCCCGGGCAGACGCCACGGTGGAGCTGCCCGAGCCGGTGGCCGACGACGGCGGGACCGCCCAGGCCGACGCTCCGGCAGCCGCGGTGGTCCCCGCCCAGGCCAGGCACCGGCCGCTGCACGAGCCTGACGCCTACAGCACCCCGCCGTACGGCGGGCCGGGGCCCTGGGCGCCTGCTCCTCCCGTACAGCGGCCGGTGCCGACGCCGGCCCACGGCACATCGCTGCCCCCGCAGTACGCGACGGCCGGGGCCGGGACGACCGCCGGTGGCTACGCCCAGCACCCGCCCCACGAGCCTCACACGCAGCCGCAGCCCGGCCCACAAGCCCAACCCCACAGCCACACCCACCCCGCCCCGCCCGTCATGGCTCCTCCGGCGCCCGCTCCCGTCGCGGCCCCGGCCGGCGAGCGTCCGCAGCCGCTGTCCTCCATGTGGCTCCAGTACGACCCCTGGAGCGCCCCTGGGCAGCCGCTCACACACCACGGAGCGGCGCCCGCGCCGCGCAGGCGCCGCGGGGCGCTGCTCATCGGGGCCCTGGTGCTCGCGCTCGTCTCGGGCGGTGTCGGCGGCGCCGTCGGCGCGTACGTGGAACGCAACGGCGGCATGACCCGGATCGAGCTTCCGCAGGCCGGCCCCGAGAGTGCCGACCGCGCGCCCGACAGCGTCGCAGGCATCGCCGCCCGCGCCCTGCCGAGCGTCGTCACCCTGCACGTCAGCGGCGACACCGAACAGGGCACGGGTACCGGATTCGTACTGGACGAGCAGGGCCACATCCTCACGAACAACCATGTCGTCGACCCGGCCGGCACCGACGGGGACATCTCCGTCACCTTCAGCGGCGGCGAAACGGCCAAGGCCACCCTGGTCGGCAAGGACAGCGGCTACGACCTGGCGGTCGTCAAGGTCACCGGGGTCGGCGGCCTCAAGCCACTGCCGCTGGGCAACTCGGAGAACGTCCAGGTCGGCGACCCCGTCGTCGCCATCGGCGCGCCTTTCGACCTCCAGAACACCGTCACCTCGGGGATCATCAGCGCCAAGGAGCGCCCGATCACCGCAGGCGGTGAGAAGGGCGACGGCAGCGACATCAGCTATGTCGACGCGCTGCAGACCGACGCTCCGATAAACCCCGGCAACTCGGGCGGCCCGCTGGTGGACAGCCAGGCCCGGGTCATCGGCATCAACAGCGCCATCCGGGCCGCCGACACCGGCGCCGGACCCGACGGGGGCCAGGCCGGTTCCATCGGACTGGGCTTCGCCATCCCCATCAACCAGGGGAAGCGCGTCGCCGAGGAGCTGATCAGCACCGGCAAGGCCACGCACCCGGTGATCGGGGTCAGCCTCGACATGCGCTTCACCGGTGACGGTGCCCGGGTCGGCGAGAAGGGGCAGGACGACACCCCCGCCGTCACCCCGGGCGGCCCCGCCGCCGAAGCGGGCGTCAAGCCGGGCGACGTCATCACGAAGGTCGACGGCCGGCGGGTGCACAGTGGCGAGGAGCTGATCGTCAAGATCCGGGCCCACCGTCCCGGTGACAGGCTGGAGCTCACCTTGCGGCGCGGTGGCGACGAGCGGACCATGACGCTGGTCCTCGGCTCCGCCGACAGCTCATGACCACCTTCGGGCAGCCCGGACGGTACCGGCCCGACAGTTCCGCCAGGTACCGTGGGTCGCGCTCCACCCCGGCCGGACCACGGGTCGCGGCGGGCAGGCAGGCAGCACGCAGCGAGCACAGAGAACACGAGGAGCAGCAGGGTGTTCAATGACATAGGCGCACTCGAGCTGGTGGCGCTCGTGGTTCTCGCCGTGCTCATCTTCGGCCCGGACAAGCTGCCGAAGGTCATCCAGGACGCCAGCCGCTTCATCCGCAAGGTCCGCGCGTTCTCGGAGAACGCGAAGGAGGACATCCGCAGCGAGCTGGGTCCGGAGTTCAAGGACTTCGAGTTCGAGGACCTCAACCCGAAGACCTACCTCCGCAAGCAGCTCGCGGAGAACGAGGATCTGAAGGAACTCAAGGAGCTCCGCAGCAGCTTCGATCTCAAGAAGGAGATCAACGAGGTCGCCGACGCCGTCAACGGATCGGAGCATTCCGGTGTGTCGGAGAGTTCCGTCCCCGCCGCGGTGAACGGTTCCTCCACAGGCGGCCCCGACCTGCTCAAGAAGGGCGAGAAGGCCGCCCACGACGAGCGCCCGCCCTTCGACGCAGACGCCACCTGAGGACCGTCCTGCCCGGCGACCGGCGACCGGGTGGCTATCCTCCATCTGTCCGGCAGTGAGGACGCCCGAGGGGGGCGGGTCCGCTGCAGGTGCGAAAGACGGAGGAGGCGGTCGGCACATGTCGACGACGAGCCGGGTGACGGGGCAGCAGGATTCGGCAGGCGATCCGCCGGCCGGGAGCAGCTACAGGTCCCGCACGGCGCAGGGGGACACGGCGGCCCGGCGTGCGGTGGAGGGATTCAAGAACGCCGCCTTCCCCTGGTACGCCCTGGACGCGGCCTTCACCGGTCCGCGCCGGCTGATGCAGGTCGGCACCGCCGCGGACGGCACGGTGCAGCACGGTGCCATCGGCCACGGCGACGAGCCGACCATACGGTCGGAGTCGGCCGGCACCGAGAAGGAGCGTTTCGCCGTCGTGGTCACCGTCGCGGCCAGCCCCGTCCGACGCAGCGGTGACGGCACCGGCGTACTGGACGCCACCACGGTCTCCTCGGCGGCATGGCTCGCCGGTTCGGGCCTCCTGGCCCACACCTGGCCGGAGAAGCTCGACCACGCGCTGCGCGACGACTGGCTGGACCAGCAGACGGAGACCGCGTTCGAACTGGCCGACGATCTGGACGGCCCCGCGTGGTCGGTCCTCTCGCTGCCGGTCGACGGGGTGTTGACGCCCTTCCACTACCGCGAGTCCGAGTTCGGCTGGGTGCTGGCCGGCACGACCGGGTCGGGCGTGCACATCGGGGCGTACGGGCGCGGAATGAGCGCCTACGGCCTGGGCTTCGCCGTGGTTCCCAACCCCGCCGCATACGCACAGTGAGAAGGGCGCCGCTCTGCTCGAGCGGCGCCCTTCCGGCGCGGGGGGAGAGCCCCCGTCAGAACTTGTTGCGGGGCGTGATGCCCAGGGACATGCCGGACAGGCCCCGCTGGCGGCCACCGAGCTTGTCGGCGATCGCGCGCAGCGCCGAGCCCGCCGGGGAGTCCGGATCCGTCAGGACGACCGGCTTGCCCTCGTCGCCGCCCTCACGGAGCCGTACGTCGATCGGGATGGAGCCCAGCACCGGGACCGTCGCGCCGGTGGTCTTCGTCAGGCCCTCCGCGACACTCCGGCCGCCGCCGGTGCCGAAGACGTCGACCATCTCGTCGCAGTGCGGGCAGGGCAGGCCCGACATGTTCTCGACGACGCCCACGATCTTCTGGTGCGTCTGCACCGCGATGGCGCCGGCGCGCTCGGCGACCTCGGCCGCGGCCTGCTGCGGGGTGGTGACGACGAGGATCTCCGCGTTCGGGACGAGCTGGGCGACGGAGATCGCGATGTCGCCGGTGCCGGGCGGCAGGTCGAGCAGCAGGACGTCCAGGTCGCCCCAGTACACGTCGGCGAGGAACTGCTGAAGCGCCCGGTGGAGCATCGGCCCGCGCCACACGACCGGCGCGTTGCCCGGGGTGAACATGCCGATGGAGATCACCTTCACGCCGTTCGCCGACGGCGGCATGATCATGTTCTCGACCTGGGTGGGACGCCCGTCCGCACCCAGCATGCGCGGCACGCTGTGGCCGTAGATGTCCGCGTCGACGACGCCGACCTTGAGACCGTCGGCGGCCATGGCCGCCGCCAGGTTGACGGTCACCGACGACTTGCCGACACCGCCCTTGCCGGACGCCACCGCGTACACCCGCGTCAGCGAACCCGGCTTGGCGAACGGCACCTCGCGCTCCGCCGTGGTGCCCCGCAGCGACGCGGCGAGGTCCTTGCGCTGCTCGTCGCTCATCACGTCCAGCGTGACGTCGACGTGTGAGACGCCGTCGACGCGCGAGACCGCCTCCGACACGTTCCTGGTGATCGTCTCGCGCATGGGACAGCCGGAGACGGTGAGGTACACCGTGACGGCGACCGTGCCGTCGTCCCCGATGTCGACCGACTTGACCATGCCCAGTTCGGTGATCGGTCGGTTGATCTCGGGGTCGTTCACCGTCGCCAGTGCCTCAAGCACCGCGTCTTCCGTAGCCATACGGGAATGGTACGGCGCCGCCTCCCGGCTCCGGAAAGCCCGTCAGCGGTCGTCTTCGTCACTCCGGCCGGACTGCTCGTACGGGACGGAGACCCGCTGCTCCTCCAGCTCCCTCACGAGATCCTCCAGTTCCGAGCGGATCCAGTCCCGGGTCGCGACCTCGCCGAGACCCATCCGAAGCGCCGCGATCTCACGGGTCAGATACTCCGTGTCCGCGATCGACCGCTCGTTCTGCTTGCGGTCCTGCTCGAGATTGACCCGGTCCCGGTCGTCCTGCCGGTTCTGCGCCAGCAGGATCAGCGGCGCCGCGTACGAGGCCTGGAGCGACAGCGCGAAGGTCAGGAAGATGAACGGGTACTCGTCGAAGCGCAGCTGCGCCGGCGCGCTGACGTTCCACACCACCCACGTGATGATCGTCAGCGTCATCCAGACGAGGAACCGGCCCGTGCCCAGGAATCGCGCGATCTGCTCCGAGAACCGTCCGAAGGCCTCCGGGTCGTATTCGGGCAGCAGGCTGCGGCGCGGCGGACGCGGCAGATCGAGCCGCACCCGGGTCCGCGGCGCGGCGCTGGCACCGGCCGGCATGCGGTCCCGCTCGCCCCGTTCGGGCAGGCCGTGGTCCCGCCCGCTAACCATGGGAGGGCTCCTCGAACTCCGTCTCGCGCCAGTCGTCCGGCAGCAGATGGTCCAGCACGTCGTCGACGGTCACGGCCCCGAGCAGCGCCCCGCTGTCGTCGACGACGGGCGCCGCCACCATGTTGTACGCGGCGAGGTGCTGGGTGACCGACCGCAGCGGAGCATCCGGCGACAGCGGCGGCAGATCGCTGTCCACGATCGAGCTGACCAGGGTGAACGGCGGATCTCGCAGCAGCCGCTGGAAGTGCACCGTGCCCAGGTACTTGCCGGTGGGCGTCTCGTCGGGCGGCCGGCACACGTACACCTGCGCGGCCAGCGCGGGGGACAGGTCCTCCTGGCGCACCCGGGCGAGCGCGTCGGCCACCGTGGAGTCGGGGCGCAGCACGATCGGCTCGGTCGTCATCAGCCCGCCCGCCGTGCGCTCCTCGTACGACAGCAGCCGCCTCACGTCCGCCGCCTCGTCGGGACGCATCAGGGCCAGCAGCCGTTCCTTGTCGTCCTCCGGCAGCTCCGACAGCAGGTCGGCCGCGTCGTCCGGGTCCATCGCCTCCAGGACGTCGGCGGCCCGCTCCTCCTTGAGCTTGCCGAGGATCTCCACCTGGTCGTCGTCCGGGAGCTCCTCGAGAACGTCGGCGAGCCGGTCGTCGTCGAGGGCGGCCGCCACCTCGGCACGCCGCTTCGGCGAGAGATGGTGCAGCACATTGGCGAGGTCGGCCGGCCGCAGCTGCTCGAAGGTGGCGAGCAGGCTCTCGGCGCCCTGACCGTGCTCCTCGAGCGAGAAGCCGGTGACCGCGGACCACTCCAGTGTCAGCGTCTCCCCCCTGCGGCGCAGCGCGCCGGCCTTGCCCTTGCGTACGAAGACCTTGTCGATCTCCCAGTCGCGCCGGGCGGGCAGCTGCCGGATCGCCACATCGACGACGGTGACCTCCTCGCCGCTGTCCACCAGGCGGACCCGGCGGTCGAGCAGCTCGCCGATCACCAGCCGCTCGGTCGGCCGCTGCTCGAAGCGGCGCACGTTGAGCACGCCGGTCGTGATGACCTGTCCCGACTCGACGCCGGTGACCCGGGTCATCGGGAGAAAGATCCGCCGGCGGTTGTGGACCTCGACGACCAGACCCAGGAGCCGCGGCGGACGGCGCCCGACGCGCAGCATCGCCACCAGATCGCGTACGCGACCGACCTGATCTCCGTTGGGGTCGAAGACGGGCACGCCCGCGAGGTGCGAGACGAAGACCCGCGGAGCTGCCGCCGCCATTCACGCCCCTCTCTTATGCCCGGAAACACTGGCTTTGACGGGTTCAGGCTAGCCGGTACCGATCCGGGCCGCCCCCGGCTGACGTCCGTACGGCTGCCTGCGTAACGGTGCACCCCGCACGGGTACGCTGCGGTCTGCCATCCCCCAAGATGAGAGGCAGAGCGCTCGTGACTCCCCTCCTTCCGGCCGGCCGAGTGCGCCGGGCCGCGCTCTCGGCGGTGCTCTGTGCCGGGCTGGCCGTGGCTCTCACGGCGTGCGCAGAAGACCCGGACGCGGGGACCAACGGGATCGGGAAGCTCTCCGCCAAGGAGATCGAGACCAAGGCACGGGCGGCGGCCGACGCCGCGACCTCGGTACGCCTGTCGGGCACGCTCGTCAGCAAGGGCGGCACCTACAAACTGAACATGCGGCTCAAGCAGGACGGCGGCACCGGCTCCCTCACCTCCAAGGAGAACGCCTTCGAGCTGCTGAGGATCGGTGACACCCTCTTCCTGAAGGCCGACGCCGGCTTCTGGAGCCACGCGGACGGGGACGGCGGGAAGGAGCCGACCAAGTCCGACCTGAACGCGGCGAAGAAGCTCGCCGACAAGTATGTGAAGGTCCCGAAGGGGGACCCCTCGTACAAGCAGTTCCGCGGCTTCACCGACATGGACGTGCTCCTCGACGGGCTGCTCGGGATGCAGGGCGAGCTCAGCAAGGGCGACCGGACCCGGGTCGGCGGCATCCGCACCATCAAGGTGACGGCGGGTGAGGGCGGCCGTGGCGGTGTCCTCGACGTGTCGCTGGAGGGCAAGCCGTATCCGCTCCAGTTCAAGCGGGCCGGAGGCGCGGGCGTGCTCACACTGGGGGACTGGGACAAGGACTTCCCGCTGGCCGAGCCCGCGGCGGGCGAGACGGTCGACTACGGGAAGCAGCTGCCGAAGACGTCCCGGACGGACTCCTGAACGACTGCCGGACATCGGAGCCGGGCTCGTGAACCCCTGAACCCCTGTGGGCGCATGCCGAAGCAGGCCGAGCCGGGCTTCCTGCCGAAGCGCGGCGGGTGGGGCCCCGGGTCAGCCGCGCCGCTTGCGGCGCTTCAGCAGCAGCCTCGGCAGCGCCGCCGGGACGGGCCGTCGGGTCGTCGCCGAGGTCGGCAGCGGCGCGGCCGCCAGGGAGCCGTCGGGCAGATCCGTGACCGCGTCGCGCGGCTCGAGCCGCAGCACCCGGCACTCGCGCGCCCAGCGCTCCGTCATCCGCTCGGCGTCCGGTGCGTTCAGCCGCTTGCCCTTGAGCTCGCCGACGGCCGCCTCCCACGCCTCGGAGTGCGGCGCGAGCTCACTGACGCGCGCCGACCACGCCACCAGTCGACCGCCCTTGTCCTTGCTGCGCACGGTGACTTCGGCGTCGCCGCCGTCCGCGAGCCCCGGCAGCGGCTGCTCACCGGGCCCGTCGCCGACGATGTGCGCGGCACCCTCGTGCCACACGTGCCACAGGGCGCGTGCGGGGCCGTCGCCGCGCACCCAGATGAGGCCGGACTTCTTGGTGGCCTCCTCGACGAGCGCCCGGCGGAGCAGATGCGATGTCATGCGCGCAGCCTATCGACCCGGCGGCCGGCCGTGCCGCCCCGCTGCGGCAGGTGCTCCTGCTCCGGCCGCAGCGCCCGGGACGGCCCGGTGCGGTACGCCCCGCTGCGGGACGGCCCGTGCCGCCCTACAGCCAGCCGTTGCGCTTGAGGGTGCGGTGGATCGCGAAACAGACCACCGCGATGCCGGTGAGCACCAGCGGATAGCCGTACTTCCACTGGAGCTCCGGCATGTGCTCGAAATTCATGCCGTAGATCCCGCAGACCGCCGTGGGCACGGCGATGATCGCCGCCCAGGACGTGATCTTGCGCATGTCCTCGTTCTGCGCGACCGTCGCCTGGGCCAGGTTGGCTTGGAGGATGGAGTTCAGCAGCTCGTCGAAGCCGATGACCTCCTCCTGCACCCGGGCGAGGTGGTCGGCGACGTCACGGAAGTACTTCTGGATGTCGGGGTCCACCAGCCGCATCGGCCGCTCGCTCAGCAGCTGCATCGGCCGCAGCAGCGGGGAGACGGCCCGCTTGAACTCCAGCACCTCGCGCTTGAGTTGGTAGATGCGTCCGGCGTCGCCGCCGCGCGTGCTGCCCTTGGCGGGTGCGGAGAAGACCTCGATCTCGACCTCGTCGATGTCGTCCTGCACGGCCTCCGCCACCGCGATGTAGCCGTCGACGACATGGTCCGCGATGGCGTGCAGCACCGCGGAGGGGCCCTTGGCGAGCAGTTCGGCGTCCTTCTGGAGGCTGTGCCGCAGCGCGCGCAGCGAGCCCTTGCCGCCGTGCCGCACCGTGATGACGAAGTCCCGGCCGGTGAAGCACATCACCTCGCCGGTCTCGACGACCTCGCTGGTCGCGGTCAGCTCGGCGTGCTCCACGTAGTGGATGGTCTTGAAGACCGTGAACAGCGTGTCGTCGTAGCGCTCCAGCTTCGGCCGCTGGTGGGCGTGGACCGCGTCCTCGACGGCCAGCGGGTGCAGCCCGAACTCGGCGGCGATGCCCGCGAATTCGGCCTCCGTCGGCTCGTGCAGTCCGATCCAGGCGAACCCGCCGCCCTCACGCACCCGCAGCATCGCCTCGTGCGGCGTGAGACAGGCGGTGCTCTCGAGGCGACGGCCGTCGCGGTAGACGGCGCAGTCGACGACCGCACTGGACGCCGAGGGGTCACGGGTCGTGTCGTAGCCGCTGTAGGGGGTGCTGCTCTTGCGCAGCGAGGGGCGGACCGCGGCGCGCAGGTCACGGATCATCGACATGGCTGGCTCCTTCACGGAGAGGCCGTCGGCGGTGGCGTGGCACAGCCCGGAATGGGGACGTGAGACATACGTCCGCAAAGCGGGCGGCACCGCGGGGGCGCGGTGACGGCGTTCGCTACAGACAGGCAAAAACGAAGTGCTCGCGCTCTTCCGTCATGCGAAATGCCGTGGGGCCCCGTGCGGGAAAAGGCCTCAGCTCACCGAATCCGGCTCGTCGGGTCAGGACCGGCGAGAGGAAGGGTGCCGTGCGGAAGAGCTGCTGGTACTGCACGATCGACTTCGATCCACCGCAGCCTCACCTCCTCCGGCCGGTCCCCCATGAGGGACGACGTGTCGTCGGGACTCGAAGGCGTCGCTTCTGCGCGCCGTCCCGACCAGCGGCCAAGACTATCAGCCGACTACGGGTCAATCCCTGTGTTTGCCCGTTTCTTACGCGACCTATGCTCGCCACATGGAAGATGTTCTCGCTCTCGTCGACGCCCGACTGCGCAGCGCCCTCGGCGAACCGGACGCGCGCGCCGCGGTGACCTTCCTCGGTACCGACCGTATCGAGGTGTTGCGCTTCCAGGACCGGGACGGCGGCAGGGACATCGTGCGATACGCCACTCTCGGCATGTCCGCGCATCCGATGACCGACCCCACCGCGACCCTCGCCGACCGGGTGAAGGGCCCCCGCGCCGAACTGGTGCTCACCGTGCGGGCCGGGCTCGCGGACACCGACAAGGTGCTGCGCCCGCTTGCCGTGCTCGCGGCTTCGCCGCAGGTCGAGGGTGTGATCGTGGCGCCGGGCGCCTCGCTCGACGTGGGGGAGGCGCTGTGGCCCTCGGCGCCCTTCAGCTCGGTGCTGGTCGCGGAACCCGGCGGTCTGGTCGAGGATCTGGAACTGGACGGTCCCATGGACCCGGTGCGCTTCCTGCCGGTGCTGCCCATGACGTCGAACGAGGCGGCGTGGAAGAGGGTGCACGGTGCGGCGGAGCTTCAGGAACGGTGGCTGACGCACGGCACGGATCTGCGTGATCCGCTGCGCAGGTCCGTGCCGCTGGACTGAAGTCGAGCCCGGTCCCGGCCAGTTGGCGAAGGCGGCGACACCGCCCTCGCCCGTGTGACGGGGCTTCAGCTCCGCCGGCCCTGCGGCCGAGCGGGGAACGCCCGGCCCGCCTCGCGGGTCCCGCACCGGCGGCGGTCGCCCGTGCGGCAGCCGTCCCTGGCGGTTCGCACCCGGCCAAAGAAGTTAGACGCGCTAACAAGTGCGATCGTCATCTACTCTTCGCGGGCCGGAGGCACGCTCCGGACGGGTGATCGTCCTTGACGCGGCGTCGGCCGGAGAGGACCGTTGGGCCTTATGAGGGGCGAACCCAGTTGCCCGAAGTGCGGTGGCCGGGTGAGGGCGCCCGGTCTCTTCGCCGATTCCTGGCAGTGCGGTGTGCACGGTGCCGTGCACCCTCTCCAGCCGGTGATCCCGCCCAGTGTCGAAGCCCTCGGTGTCGTGGTGCACCGCGCTCGGGTCCCGGTGTGGATGCCCTGGCCACTGCCGGTCGGCTGGCTGTTCACGGGCGTTGCCTACGCGGGCGACGACCGCAGTGGCGGCCGCGCCACGGCGGTGGCGTGTTCGGGGCCGGGGCCGCTCGGCGGCATCGGGGAATTGCTGCTGATCGCGGAGGAGCTGGGCGTCGGGCTCGGCTCCCGCTATGCCGGAATCGACGGACCCGACCCCGGGCCGCACATCGAGGTCGCCAAGCCGCCGCAGGCCAAGGTGCTCGCGGCCGGCCGGCCCACCCCGCTGTGGCATGTCAGCGGCGCGCCCGACGACCGTGCGGTGTTCGCGGGCGAGGCCCGCGGGCTGTGGCTGTGGGCCGTCGTCTGGCCGGAGCAGTCCGGGCTGCTGATGTACGACGAGCTCGTCCTCACCGACCTGCGGGACGCGGGGGCGGAGGTCGAACTGCTGCCGTGTGGGGCGCTGTCGCCGCGGCTCCTGTCGTAGCGGGGGCCCTGCCGCCTTCCGTCGCCGCTGCCGGGCGGCCGGGGGGTGCTTCCGCGGCGGTTATCCTGGGGTGTCCCCTTTTCCGCCCGCCGAGCCCCGGAGCCACGCGTCGTGCGCATCGATCTGCACACCCACTCCACGGCTTCGGACGGCACGGACACCCCGGCGGAGCTCGTACGGAACGCGGCCGCGGCCGGCCTGGACGTCGTCGCGCTCACCGACCACGACACCACCCGCGGCCACGCGGAGGCGGCCGCCGCCGTCCCGGCCGGCGTGACTCTCGTCACGGGGGCCGAGCTCTCCTGCCGCCTCGAAGGCGTCGGTGTCCACATGCTCGCGTACCTCTTCGACGCACAAGAGCCCGAGCTGCTGCGTGAGCGTGAGCTCGTACGCGACGACCGGGTGCCGCGCGCCCGGGCGATGGTCGGCAAGCTCCAGGAGCTCGGCGTGCCGGTCGAGTGGGCGCAGGTCGCCCGTATCGCCGGGGACGGCTCCGTCGGACGGCCCCACATCGCCGAGGCTCTCGTCGAACTCGGCGTGGTGCCCTCCGTCTCCGACGCGTTCACCCCTGAGTGGCTCGCCGACGGCGGCCGGGCGTACGTCGAGAAGCACGAACTCGATCCCTTCACCGCCGTCCGCCTGGTCAAGGCCGCCGGCGGGGTCACCGTCCTCGCCCATCCCCTCGCCGCCAAGCGCGGCCAGGTGGTGCCGGAGGCCGCCGTCGCCGAGCTCGCCGCCTGCGGCCTCGACGGCATCGAGGCCGATCACATGGACCACGACGGGCCGGCGCGCGCCCGGCTGCGCGGCCTCGCGGCGGAACTCGGGCTGCTGACGACCGGTTCGAGCGACTACCACGGCAGCCGCAAGACCTGCCGGCTCGGCGAGTACACCACCGACCCGGAGATCTACGGCGAGATCACCCGCCGCGCCACCGGCGCGTTCCCAGTGCCGGGCACGGGCGGAGTCCGCCCGTAACCCTCGCCCGTCCACCTCGTACGACCCTCTTCCCGCAAGGCCCTCACTGTGTTCGACACTGCCGTTTTCGGCTCTCTCTTCCTGACCCTTTTTGTCATCATGGATCCCCCCGGGATCACGCCGATCTTCCTCGCCCTCACGTCCGGGCGCGCCACCAAGGTGCAGCGGCGGATGGCCTGGCAGGCCGTGGCGGTCGCCTTCGGTGTGATCACCGTCTTCGGCATCCTCGGCCAGCAGATCCTCGACTATCTGCATGTCTCCGTTCCGGCGCTGATGATCGCCGGGGGGCTGCTCCTGCTGCTGATCGCCCTCGACCTGCTCACGGGCAAGACCGACGAGCCCAAGCAGACCAAGGACGTCAATGTGGCGCTGGTGCCGCTGGGCATGCCGCTGCTGGCCGGCCCCGGTGCGATCGTCTCGGTGATCCTCGCCGTGCAGCACGCGGACGGGGCCGGTGAACAGGCCTCGGTGTGGGCGGCCATCGTGGCGATGCACGTCGTGCTCTGGCTGACGATGCGCTACTCGCTGGTGATCATCCGCCTGATCAAGGACGGCGGCGTGGTGCTGGTCACCCGGCTCGCGGGCATGATGCTCTCCGCGATCGCCGTGCAGCAGATCATCAACGGCGTCACGCAGGTGATCCAGGGCGCGTGACCCGGGCGCCCATGCAATGCGCCCCCGTACGGATCGTCCGTACGGGGGCGTCGTGCTCCGGAGACTTCACAAGCGTTATGAAGCAGTGGTGGTGTCGGCGGGTCGGATGTAGATGCGCTGGCCGGTGTAGGCGGCCTGCTGCACGATCCGGTTGACGGAGGCGGCATCCACGACCGTGCTGTCCACGGCGGTGCCGTCGACGTCGTCCAGTCGCATGATCTCGAAGCGCAAGGCTTCTCCCTTCGTCGTGATCCTCCTGCTGGAGAACTGATGGGCAGACGGGTGTCCCCGTCCCTGTACTACGTCTACAACGAGATGCATCTTGCAAACATTCCCTACGCTAAGGAAATTTTTCGGATGCCTAAGTACTGGCGAGTAGTGCTTCGGACACGGACAATGAGCCACGTATGAACGACGCCGAGATCAGCGACATCGCGACCCGCCTGGAGCGCACCAACCAGCTCCTGCAGCGGATGCTCGCCGAGGTCGCGAAGACCCCTTCCACCCATGCCATCTTCGTCGACGCCGGTTACGTCTACGCCGCGGCCGGACTGCTGGTCGCGGGCACCGAGGACCGGCGCTCCTTCGACCTCGACGCGGAGGGCCTGATCGAGGCGTTCATCGACAAGGCGCGCACGATCTTCGCCGACAGCAGGCTGCTGCGGGTGTACTGGTACGACGGCGCCCGGCGCCGTATCCACACCCCCGAACAGCAGTCCGTCGCCGAACTGCCCGACGTCAAGGTCCGGCTCGGCAACCTGAACGCCAACAACCAGCAGAAGGGCGTCGACTCCCTGATCCGCAGCGACCTGGAGTCCCTCGCCAGGCACCGCGCCATCAGCGACGCGGCGCTCGTCGGCGGCGACGAGGACCTCGTCTCCGCGGTCGAAGCCGCCCAGGGCTACGGCGCCCGGGTCCACCTCTGGGGCATCGAGGCCGCGGAAGGACGCAACCAGGCAGAGCCGCTGCTGTGGGAGGTCGACAGCCAGCGCACCTTCGACCTCGACTTCTGCCGCCCCTACATCACCCGCAGGCCCGTCACGACCTACGAGAACGAGGGCGCCCCGCCGCCGTCGCGCGACGAGGTGCGTTTCCTCGGCGCGCAGATCGCCGCGACATGGCTGGCCGAGCGGGGGCGCGCCGAGCTGGCCGAACTGCTGCCCGGCCACCCCTACCTGCCCGGTCCCGTCGACCAGGATCTGCTCATCGAGGCGGAACGGCGGCTCCAGCGCTCACTGCGCGGGTACGCGGTGCTCCGCCGGGCGCTGCGGGACGGGTTCTGGCAGCACCTGCAGAGTCAGTACTGATCCCAGAAGCGCGCGAGTGCGGTGGCCGTCTCCAGTGGGCGGTCCGTGTTCGGCGAGTGCTCCGCGCCGCGGACCACCGTCCGGTGCGCGTCCAGCCGCCGGGCCATGTCGTCCAGCAGCGGCACGGGCCAGGTGTCGTCGCGCTCGCCCGACAGCACATGCTTGGGCAGCGGCCGTACGGCGGCGAGCTCCGCGACCCGGTCCGGTTCCGTCGTCAGCTGACGGCCGGTGGCCATGAGTTGCGCCGGATTGTGGCGCAGCCACCGCTGCCGCAGGTCCTCGCGGCCTTCCGTGGCCTCCTCCGCCGCGTCCTCTGGCGCGTCGAAGGCCAGGATCGCCTGCCACACCTGGTCCATCGGCATCACGGTGAGCGCGTCGCTCAGCAGCTTCACCCGCTGCTGCTGGGCGGCACTGATCTGCGCGGGGCCCGAGGACATCAGCGTCAGCGTCGCGAACGGTGAGGCGTTAAGGAGGACGGCGGCGCGGGCGATCTGACCGCCGAGCGAATGCCCCACCAGGTGCAGCGGCCCGCCGTCACCGCCGAGGGCCGCGGCCTGTGCCAGCACGTCCTCGGCCAACCCGTCCTGCGCGTAGGCCGCTTGATCCGCGGGGCCGGCGGTCTCGTACTGCCCCCGGCCGTCGACCGCGACCGCGCGGTAGCCGGCCGCGACCAGCGGCTCGAGCATCGCGATGAAGTCCTCCTTGCTGCCCGTGTATCCGGGCAGCAGCAGCGCGGTACCGCGGTCGTCTCCTGACGCCGGACGCGCGTCGAGCACGGCGAACACGCCGCGCGAGGTCGACAGCGCCCGCGGGACGGCGCAGGGCGGCGGGACGAAGGTGGGAGGCCGGCTCATGCGCACGAGGCTAACGCGGGACCGTACGCGGCGGGACGCGCCCACTCCGTGGCGCCCGCCCGGGCATCCGGAGGAAAGCCGCCTCGCCCGGCGCGGGGTGCGGGGGACGGGCTTGAGCCGGTGGGCGGAGACACCGGATGGCCCGGCCCCGCGAACGGGGCCGGGCCATCGGAGTCGTGCGGGGCCGTCAGCTCTCCAACTGCGCCACGGCCTTGCGCGCGCGCGTCCGCCGCGGCTTGGCCTCGGCCTCCGCCGGCGCCTCGGCGACCGGCTCCGCCTTCGGCTCCGCGACCTTGCGCGTGCGGGTGCGGCGCGGCTTGGTGTCGGTTGCGGTGTCGGTGGCTTCGGCCGTGTCGGCGGCTGCGGCTGCCCGGGTGCGGCGGCGGGGCTTGGTGTCGGCGTCGGCGGTGTCGGTGCCTTCGGCGGTTTCGACGGCTTCGGTGGCCTTGCGCGTGCGGGTGCGCCGCGGCTTGGTCTCGGTTGCGGTCTCGGTGGCTTCGGCCGTGTCGGCGGCTGAGGTCGCACGGGTCCGGCGGCGGGGCTTCGCCTCCGGCTCGGGCTCCGTCACAACGGTCGACTCCACGTCCGCCACGACCGCCTCGGCTGCCGCCGCACCGCGCGTGCGGCGCCGGCGGGGCTGGGTCACCGTCGCGGCCTCGGCCGTCTCGACGGCCACAGCCACGGCCTCCGTGCCGGCCGTCTCCACGGCTGCCGTCGCCTCCGGCGACGCCTGCGCCCCCACACGGGTCCGGCGGCGGCGACGCGGCGTGCGCGCCTCGGCCGTCGGCGTGTCAGTGCTGCTCTGCTCCGGCACGACCGTCTCTCCGCCGCGGGTGCGGCGGCGCTGACGCGGCGTGCGCGTACGGGCCGGACGTTCCTCGACGGCGGCCGGCGCCGCCGACGCGGACCGGCGGTCGCGGCCGCCCGTCTCGCCCAGGTCCTCGACCTCTTCCGCCCCGAGTCCCGCGCGGGTCCGCTCGGCACGCGGCAGGACACCCTTGGTGCCGGCCGGGATGCCCAGCTCCTCGAACAGGTGCGGGGAGGTGGAGTACGTCTCGACCGGGTCGGGGAACTTGAGGTCGAGCGCCTTGTTGATCAGCTGCCAGCGCGGGATGTCGTCCCAGTCGACCAGGGTGATCGCGGTGCCCTTCGCCCCCGCGCGGCCGGTGCGGCCGATGCGGTGGAGGTAGGTCTTCTCGTCCTCGGGCGTCTGGTAGTTGATGACGTGGGTGACGCCCTCGACGTCGATACCGCGCGCGGCGACGTCCGTGCACACGAGCACGTCCACCTTGCCGTTGCGGAACGCTCGCAGCGCCTGCTCGCGGGCGCCCTGGCCCAGGTCGCCGTGGACGGCTCCGGAGGCGAAGCCGCGGCGTGCGAGCTGGTCGGCGATGTCCGCCGCGGTCCGCTTGGTGCGGCAGAAGATCATCGCCAGTCCGCGGCCCTCGGCCTGCAGGATGCGGGAGACCATCTCCGGCTTGTCCATGGAGTGCGCGCGGTAGACGCGCTGGGTGGTGTTGCGCACGGTCGCGCCCTCGTCGTCGGGCGAGGTGGCGCTGATGTGCGTGGGCTGCGACATGTAGCGGCGGGCGAGTCCGATGACCGCGCCCGGCATGGTCGCCGAGAACAGCATGGTCTGGCGCTTGGCCGGCAGCTGCTGGATGATCTTCTCGACGTCGGGCAGGAAGCCCAGGTCGAGCATCTCGTCGGCCTCGTCCAGGACGAGCGCACGCACGTGCGAGAGGTTCAGCTTCTTCTGACCGGCCAGGTCCAGCAGGCGCCCGGGCGTGCCGACGATGACGTCGACGCCCTTCTTGAGGGCCTCGACCTGCGGCTCGTAGGCCCGGCCGCCGTAGATGGCGAGCACGCGGACGTTACGGACCTTGCCGGCCGTCAGCAGGTCGTTGGTGACCTGGGTGCACAGTTCACGGGTGGGAACGACCACCAGGGCCTGGGGGGCGTCGGTCAGCTGCTCGGGCTTCGCCCGGCCCGCCTCGACGTCCGCGGGGACGGTGACGCGCTCGAGAAGCGGCAGGCCGAAACCGAGGGTCTTGCCGGTGCCGGTCTTGGCCTGGCCGATGACGTCGGAGCCGGAGAGCGCGACGGGGAGCGTCATCTCCTGGATGGGAAAGGGGGAAACGATGCCGACGGCCTCGAGGGCTTCGGCGGTCTCGGGCAGGATCCCGAGATCCCGGAAAGTCTGCGTAGTCAGGGTGTTGCCTCTTCTGTGAGACGCGGCGCGAGGCGAACGCGGGGGTCGTACCGCACCCGGTATCTGACCGGCCGTGGGTCGGCCGGATGGGCGCGGGACCACTGCCGTCGCTCGAGCGCTCGTACCGCTGAGGGGGCCCCTCGTCTGCGGTCGTACGCAGCTGTGCGCACGATCCGCGGGGAGGGCGGTCGGGTCGGAGCCGATCGTGGCACCGACCGGGCATCCTCATTCATCAGACGGCCCACTGAAGGCGCAGAGATACTCCGACGCTCAGCAGGCGCATTACCACTGTACCCCGGATTCGCGCATGTGTGTTGGGTGAATTCACGAGAACTGCGTTCCGGGCATGGCTGACCAGGCCCTTCCCCCCTGCGACGGGCGGGCTATTGTGCCGTTCATGGAGACGCCTGACAACGCCACTGAATCCGCCGGACACACCGGGATCGCCGCCCAGGACTGGGCTGCGGCTTCCGCGGAACCGCAGTACCGTGCCGCCGTCGTGGACCTGCTCGGGGCGCTCGCGTACGGCGAGCTGGCGGCATTCGAGAGGCTCGCGGAGGACGCCAAGCTGGCGCCGTCGCTGGCCGACAAGGCGGAGCTGGCGAAGATGGCCTCCGCGGAGTTCCACCACTTCGAGCGGTTGCGGGACCGGCTGACCGCCATCGACGCGGAGCCGACGGCCGCGATGGAGCCGTTCGCGCAGGCCCTGGACGACTTCCACCGGCAGACTGCCCCGTCCGACTGGCTGGAGGGCCTGGTCAAGGCCTATGTCGGCGACTCGATCGCCAGTGACTTCTACCGCGAGGTGGCCGCCCGCCTGGACAGCGACACCCGCGCCCTGGTGCTCGCGGTTCTCGACGACACCGGTCACGGGAACTTCGCCGTGGAGAAGGTCCGCGCCGCCATCGAGGCGGATCCGCGGGTCGGCGGCCGGCTCGCCCTCTGGGCGCGGCGGCTGATGGGCGAGGCGCTGTCCCAGGCGCAGCGGGTGGTGGCCGAGCGCGACGCGCTGTCCACGATGCTCGTGGGCGGTGTGGCGGACGGCTTCGACCTGGCGGCGGTCGGCGAGATGTTCTCCCGGATCACCAAGGCGCACACCAAGCGCATGGCCGCGCTGGGTCTGGCGGCGTAGCGCGGCCGGAAGCGGTGTAGCGCGGCCGAGAGCGGCGTGGAGCGGCGTCAGGAGCGTCTTCCGGGCGGCGGCCCCGCCACCGGGCTCCGCTCCCGGCGGCCCGGGTTTCCCGGCCCCGGGCCGCGGCTCCGCTCGGGGAGCCCGCGTGCTTCCGGTCCGCGGTGCCGCTCGGGCGGTGGCGGGACGGGGCCGGTGCTCCGCCCGCCGCTGAGGCGGGCGGTCGTCGTTCGGGCTCAGAAAGGGAACGCGCGGCGCAGTCTGCGTGTGGACGGGCGGATCAGCAGTGAGAGCAGCACCGCCCCGATGGTCATGGACCCCAGCAGCGTCGCCAGCGTGTGCCCGGGCCCCAGGGCCACATGCGTCACATACGCGCCGAAGAGCGCGCCCAGCGCGCCGGTGGTGAACACCGCCCCGCGGGAGGGAAGCCGATCGGCGAAGTGCCGGACCGCCGCCCAGGAGAGGGCGAGCCCGAGCAGAACTGAGCCGAGCGATTCCAAGAGCACTGCTGATCACCTCGCGGACGCCGGACACGGGCAGCATCGGTCGTAGCCCGTATTACCCGGCGTACACGGAACGCAACCCTTGTGGGAACGGTTCTCAGCAGTGCTGAGCAGCTGAGGGCCCGGCGGTCGTCCGCCGGGCCCTCTTCGCCGTGCTTCACGCGTTTGTCCGGATCGTGCCCGGCGCGCGCCGTCGTCGCGGCTACAGTGCGCCGAAACCCACGCGCCGCACCGTCGTCTCGCCGATCTCGACGTAGGCGAGCCGGTCGGACGGCACCAGGACCTTGCGGCCCTTCTCGTCCGTGAGGCTGAGCAGCTGCGCCTTGCCGGCCAGCGCGTCGCC
The DNA here is from genome assembly GCF_025854275.1 of Streptomyces peucetius. NCBI lineage: Bacteria > Bacillati > Actinomycetota > Actinomycetes > Kitasatosporales > Streptomycetaceae > Streptomyces > Streptomyces peucetius. The sequence continues at coordinate 5,211,124 of NZ_CP107567.1, forward strand.
CACCGCGCGCTCGACCTCCTCGGCGGACTGCCCGCTCTCCAGAACGATCTCCCGGGGCGCGTGCTGCACGCCGATCTTGACCTCCACGGCTATGTCCCTCCGAACGGTCAGTGCGTTGCGCGGTCAGCCGCGCCGTACGCAGCACACACTAGCCCGGAGTCGGCACGGGGCATGACCCGCCGGGAAACGCCAGGAGCGAACAGCCCCCGCGCCCGAGCCGCCGGCGCGCGGGGCCCGTCTCAGTGCTGCTGCTCGCTGCCGTGCAGCGGGAAGCCCGCGATACCGCGCCAGGCCAGCGAGGTGAGCAACTGCACCGCGGTGTCGCGGGGGATGCCGGAGCCGCTGGAGAGCCAGTACCTGGCGACGACCTGCGAGACCCCGCCGAGGCCCACGGCCAGCAGCATCGACTCGTCCTTGGACAGGCCCGTGTCCTCCGCGATCACGTCGGAGATGGCCTCCGCGCACTGCAGCGACACCCGGTCCACGCGCTCGCGGACGGCGGGCTCGTTGGTCAGGTCCGACTCGAAGACCAGCCGGAAGGCTCCGCCCTCGTCCTCGACGTACGCGAAGTAGGCGTCCATCGTGGCGGCGACGCGGAGCTTGTTGTCCGTGGTGGAGGCCAGTGCGCCGCGGACCGCCTGGAGCAGCGACTCGCAGTGCTGGTCCAGCAGCGCCAGGTACAGCTCCAGCTTCCCGGGGAAGTGCTGGTAGAGGACGGGCTTGCTGACTCCGGCCCGCTCGGCGATGTCGTCCATCGCCGCGGAGTGGTAGCCCTGGGCCACGAAGACCTCCTGCGCGGCGCCCAGGAGCTGGTTTCTGCGGGCTCGGCGTGGCAGGCGTGTGCCCCGCGGGCGCGCCGCCTCTGTCTGCTCGATGGCTGTCACGCCGCCTCCCAATGTAAGAACAAGCACAGTTCGAACAAGCACAGTTTGAACAGGCGCCTGTCTGAACAAGCATTTGCCTGGACCGTCGCGGTCTCCCGCGTGCGCTGCGCGCCGCGCACGCCATCGTACTTTTGGGTAACCCGGCTGTGCGTCGCGCGGACGCAGGATTTCACGGACCGGACAGTCTCGGAAGCTGCCGGTTCGCGAATCGACCCTGGACATATCGGGGCATCGGGCGGCAGGTCACCGGTAGTCGTCCTCGTCGAGTTTGACCACGCGCGTCTGTTCGACGATGTCCGCCTCGTTGGCGGCGGCCGGGTCGACGCGGTCCACCGGGTCGTCGCGCTCGGCGCGCACCTCGGTGTGCTGCTCGGCGGCGTCGGCCTCGGGGACCTCTTCGTCACGCGTTCCGGTGTTCTGTTCGTCGTCTTCCTCGAAGGTCTCGGGATCGGTCGGGTCGACTGACATGCGGCACCGCTTTCGATGGAGAGCGCCCTTTCCTATGAGCCTAGGAGGTACTGATTCATGGCGCTACGTGGTGATTCCGTGCCCCATCCGGGTGCCCCGCCCGGCACCGGGAATGTGTGACGCCGAACACACGGGAAGCCGCGTGATCGTCTCGTAACATTGCCGCATGTCTTCGACCGAGCTGCCGGGAGCCCGCGCCCTCAGCGCCGCGGTGGCTCCCAAGGTCGCGACCGTGCGCGTCGCCGAGGGGGAGGAGCTCCGCTCCGTCGCCCTGCCCGGACTCACCCTGACCGTCCGGTCGAGACCTCCGGCCCGCACCGGGCTGCCGCCCGCTCTGTACGTGCACGGACTGGGCGGTTCCTCGCAGAACTGGTCGGCACTGATGGCGCAGCTCGACGACGCCGTGGACGGCGAGGCGCTCGACCTGCCCGGCTTCGGCGACTCGCCGCCGCCGGACGACGGCGACTACTCGGTCACCGGCCATGCCAGAGCGGTGATCCGTTTCCTCGACTCCGGCGGGCGGGGGCCCGTTCATCTGCTGGGCAACTCCCTGGGCGGCTCCGTGTGCACCCGCGTCGCGGCCGTCAGGCCCGACCTCGTGCGCACCCTGACCCTCGTCTCGCCCGCCCTCCCCGAACTGCGCGTGCAGCGCGCCGCGGTGCCGACCGGGCTGCTTGCGCTCCCGGGCGTCGCCGGTCTCTTCGCGCGGATGACCAAGGACTGGAGTCCGGAACAGCGCACCCGGGGAGTGCTGGCCCTCTGTTACGGAGACCCCTCACGGGTGACGGACGAAGCCCTGCGCCATGCCATCGAGGAGATGGAGCGGCGCATGAGCCTGCCGTACTTCTGGGACGCGATGGCCAGGTCGGCGCGCGGAATCGTCGACGCGTACACGCTCGGCGGGCAGCAGGGGCTGTGGCGGCAGGCGGAGCGGGTGCTCGCACCGACCCTCCTTGTCTACGGGCGCAAGGACCAGCTCGTCTCGTACCGTATGGCGCGCAAGGCGGCAGTGGCGTTCCGGGGCTCCCGGCTGCTGACGCTCCCGGACGCCGGGCACGTTGCGATGATGGAGTACCCGGAGACGGTCGCCCAGGCCTTCCGGGAGCTGCTCGACGACTGCGGTAGGAGCTGATCCGGGGCGTGGGACGACACAGCCGCAAGGGCCACGTACCCAAGGACGCGCGCACCGGCGCGGAGGGCGGACCGCCCCCCGGCGAACGCGAGGCCGTGACCGCCGTGCCCGGGAACGGCCGGCGCAGGCGCGCGGCGGAACCGGACGGCGGCCCCTGGCCCGAACAGCAGCCGTCCGGGTACTACGGGGCGCCGCAGACCCGGGGCGGCCACCCGGAGCACCACGAGGCCGGAGGCGGCTGGGGCGACTGGACCCAGGGCGGACAGCGTCCGCAGCCGCCGCGCCCGGGCCCGGCGCCCGGGCGGGTGCCGGGCCCGCGGCGGGAGTACCTCGAGGCATTCGACCAGACGCCGTCGCCCCGCGCACCGCGTACCGATCCGAACTCGTCCGACCCGTTCGCCCCGCGCACGGACTGGGACACGGGGCACGGGCGGCCACCCGAAATCCAGGACGACAGCGACTCCGACGCCCTCGCGGACACGGAGGGCGCCCCGGAGGACGAGCCGCCGGCCAAGGGCGGCAAAGGCCGTACGTTCACGGGGATCGCGGCCGCTGCGGTGACCACCGTGCTCGCCGTCGTGGTGGCCGGGCAGGTCGCGGCCGACCGGTCGGGGACGATCGGCGGCCAGTCCTCCGGGGAACGCCCGGCAGACGAGCGCCCGGCCCGCTCGGAGGGCAGGCCCACGCCGCCCCAGGCCGCAGAGCCCCCTGCCGCCGCCCCGAGCTACCGGCAGCTGATGGCCCGGCAGTTCCCGATCGACCCCGAGCTGACGGCCTCCGGCGACTTCGCGGCCGTGCCCGGCTTCGACAAGGCGCCCGGCAAGGGCCGCAAGATCCGCTACCGCGTGGACGTCGAGAAGGGGCTCGGCATGGACGCCGGACTCTTCGCCAGGGCGGTTCAGGAGACGCTGAACGACGACCGGAGCTGGGCCCACGGCGGGGCGATGACCTTCGAGCGGATCTCCTCCGGTGAGCCCGAGTTCGTCATCACACTGGCCAGCCCGGGGACGACCGCGGTCTGGTGCGCGAAGTCCGGGCTCGACACCACCGTCGACAATGTCTCCTGCGACTCCGCCTCGACCGAGCGGGTGATGATCAACGCCTTCCGGTGGGCGCAGGGCGCGGAGACCTACGGCGACGACGGAATGCTCGCCTACCGGCAGATGCTCATCAACCACGAGATCGGCCACCGGCTGGGGTACAACCACGTCAACTGCAGCACCCCCGGCGCGCTCGCACCCGTGATGCAGCAGCAGACGAAGACGCTGGAGATCGGCGGCATCAAGTGCCGAGCCAACCCCTGGGTGCACCCCGGCGAATGAGGGTCGCGCGGGACTGGCCCCTGCGTTACGCTCCGTAACTCGTCTGCACCGTAGCGCGACGGAACGCTACCCGGGTGCGAAAGTTACGTGCATTCACCCCTTCCGGTGGCGCCACCGGCATGTCCGCTTAACGTCGTTCCGCTGTGAGTCGCCGGAAATCAACGGCGGCCGCCACAAGGGAGAGATCGGGGGTGCATTCGTGCGGATCGGACTGCTCACGGAGGGTAGCTATCCGTATGCGACCGGTGAATCCAGGCTCTGGTGCGACCGGTTGGTGCGCGGACTCGGTCAGCACGAGTTCGACCTGTACGCCCTCAGCCGCAGTGCCCAGCAGGAGGAACAGGGCTGCATCCGGCTTCCCCCGCAGGTGCGCAGGGTGCGCACCGCCGCGCTGTGGGCACCGGCGGACGACGGCCGGACCCACGGACGGCGCGAACGCCGGCGCTTCGCCGGCCACTTCAAGGACCTCGTCGCCGCGGTGTGCGCCGACGGCGACGGCTTCGTCGACGGGCTGTACGGCCTGGCCGAACTCGCCCGCGAACACGGCGGGCTGTACGCCGCACTCCGGTCGGAGACCGCCGTGCGCATCCTCGAGACCGCCTGCCGTGCGCCCGGCACACGCCGTACGGTGCACGGCGCGACCGTGGTCGACCTCCTCCTGTTCGCCGACCGTCTGGAGCGCGCGCTGCGCCCGCTGCTCCTCGACTGGTACGACGAGGACGGCCTCGGCGCGGTCGACCTGTGCCACGCGGCATCCGGTGGACCGGCGGCGCTGCCCGGCCTGTTGGCCAAACGCTTCTGCGGAGTCCCGCTGCTGGTCACCGAGTACGGCGTCCGGCTGCGCGCCCACTATCTCGAGGCGGCCGGCGCCGCCGGCTTGAGCACGCCGGTACGAGCCCTCCTCGCCGCCTTCCACCGGCAGCTGGCCGGCGAGGTCTACCGGCAGGCGGCCGTCATCACGCCCGGCAACACCCACGCGCGGCGCTGGCAGGAGAAGTGCGGGGCCGACCGGGAGAAGCTGCGCACCGTCTACCCCGGGATGGCGGCGGACCGTTTCGCGGCCGTCGGTGACAGCGCCGGGGCCGGTGACCCGCACACCCTCGTCTGGGTCGGCCGCATCGAGCCGTCCAAGGACGTCATCGGCCTGCTGCACGCCTTCGCGGAGATCCGCAAGGAGGAGCCGGCGGCCCGGCTGCGGCTGTTCGGCGCCCCCGCGCAGAGCCCGGAGGCGATCGCCTGCCTGGCCCACTGCAAGGCGCTCGCCGCGCAGCTCTTCCCCGACGAGGCCGACGGCGCGCACGCCGTCGGCGACAACCCGGTCTCCTTCGAGGAGATCGGCGGGCCCGGAGCGCCGGAGCTCGTCGACGCGTACGCGGCCGGGGGAGTGGTCGTCCTCTCCAGCGTCGTGGAGGGCTTTCCCGTCAGCCTGGTCGAGGCGATGTTCTGCGGCCGCGCGACGGTGTCCACGGACGTCGGCGCGGTCGTGGAGGTCATCGGGGGCACCGGGCTGGTCGTGCCCCCGCGCAATCCCCGGGCGCTCGCCGACGCCTGCGTCGCGCTGCTGCGCGATCCGGCGCGCCGTGAGCGGCTGGGCGCGGCGGCCCGCGCCCGCGCGCTCGAACTCTTCACCGTGGAACAGAACCTGACGGCATTCCGCGACATCTACCTCGAACTCATCTCGCACTCCCCGGTGCAGCGGGAGGCCTTCGACACGGACGGCGAGCCGCGGCCCTTCGCGCACCCCGCCGAATCACATGTGCCGGGCCGCTGGACCGGCACGGCGGCGGGCCCCCACACCCCCAGCTGGGCGGAGGAGCCGCGTCTCGTCACGACCGGAGCACCCCGGGAAACGCCTGAGGAGGCCCGCCCATGACGGCCCCCCGAGCCACCGAGAGCACGGCCCGCGAGGTCCCCTCCGCGAGCACCGGCACCGCGGCCGCCCCCGGTGCGGGCGTCGGCACTGCGGCTGCCCCCGCCGCGAGCACCGCCACCGCCTCCTACGCGGGTGTCGGGACCGCCGCGGGCATCGCCGCCGCCGCGGGCACGGGCGCCGGGGCCGCCCCCGGCGCGGCGCGTGCCCTGGCGGTCCTCACCGACCTCCACGCGGAACAGCGGGACCCGGCCGGCCCGGCCGAGGGGCCGCCGGGTCCGGAGGCGCCGGCCGGTGCCGTCGCATCGGCAGCCGGCCGTGACGGCGGCCGCGACCGGGACCGGACGGGCCGGTCCGACGCCGGTGAGGACCGGACGGGCCCGGCGGCAGCGGCTCCCGCCCGGCCGGGCAGCCGTTGCGGCGAGGACGCGGCCGAGGGCCGGGGCGAGGGCGCGACCCGGAGCACGGCCGTGCCCCGGGATGCGGCGCCGGCGGCGCGGCGGGGCGTCGGCGACCCCGTCAAGGTGCTCATGCACCGCCATCGTGAGCTGTGCGAGCGGGCGGTCGACCCACTGGAGATCGCCGCCGGTCTCGAGGCGCACGGAGTCACGGACCGCACCGCGGCACGCTTCCGCCACCGGGACGTGTTCGCCCTCGCCGAGGAGATGTACGCGCGTGTGCCCCGTGGTACGGAGCACACCCCCGTTCCCGTCCGGCCGGCGCGCGCCGCCGATTCGCGCGCCGGCCGGGCCGGATCCGCCCCCTGGATCCTGCGCGCGCTCCTCCCCGGAGCCGTGTGCGCTCTCGCCGTGGCGGGCATGGAGGCCGCCGAGGGCACCCCGAGGCTCCTCACGGGCACGGCCGGGGCCGTGGCGGTCGCCGTCACGGTGGCGCTGTGCCTGCGCCGCGGACCGCTCCGGGCGAAGGGCCGCACCGTCCCCTCCGTACTGATGTGGACGCTGTGCCTGCTCGCGTTCGCCGCCTTCGGCCAGGGACTCCTGCACGAGGTGATCGGCGGGGGCCCGGACGGTGCGTGGCCCATGGACCACGCACCGCTGGCCGGGCTCGCGCTGGCCGTCGCCCCGGCAGCCTGCTCGGCCCACCTGTTCTCCGTGCTCGCCCGGCGCCGGCTCGAACGGTGCCGAGGGCTCGACGAGTTCGCGGCCGGGGCACGGCCGCTGCTGCTCGCCGTCGTCGTGCTCCACATGGGAGCCCTCACCGTCCTGCTCGCGCTCACCGGGCTCGTTCTCCCCGGCGGCTCTCCGGTGCCCACCGCCGCCCTCGGCATGCTCCTCTTCCTCGCCCGTCTGCTCATCGTCCACGGCTTCCCCGACTCCGCCGCGACCGCCCTGGCGGCCGCCTGCGCCGTCGAGGCCGCCGCACCCGCCCTGCTGCTGGCGGGACGCCTGCCCGGTTTCGGTGCCCTCGCGCGCCCCGTCGAAGCGGTCGTCGGCGCGTGGGGCACGGCGGCCGTGCCGGCACTCGCCTGCGGCGTCGCCGCCGCCGGACTGCTCGCCCACGCCGTGGCGGCCCTGTCCCGGGCCTCGGCCCACACCCCTTGACCTTGTCCCCTGAATGCCGCCGGACCATCCGCCGTACTCCGCGGAGCCGACACCTCGGAGTACCGGTCGCCATGGCATCGACAGCAACATCCTTAAGGAGAAAGCGAATGACCCCGCAACACCCAGCTCCGGCCCGTCGGCCCCGAGGAGCCGCGCGATGAGGGTGCTCCTGCTCGGTGCCAATGGATTCCTCGGCCGTTTCGTCGCCGACCGGCTGCTCGCCGATCCGGCCGTGCACCTCACGGCCCTGGGCCGCGGCGACGACGCCGATGTCCGCTTCGACCTCTCCGGCGGCAGCCCGGGAGCGCTCACCCGCTTCCTGGGGGCGGTCCACCCCGGTGTCGTCATCAACTGCGCGGGTGCCACCCGCGGCGGCGCCCGCGAACTGACCAGGCACAACACGGTGGCCGTCGCGACCGTCTGCGAGGCGCTGCGCCGCAGCGGCTGCGGCGCCCGGCTGGTCCAGATCGGCTGTGCGTCCGAGTACGGGCCCTCGCAACAGGGCTCGTCGACGGCGGAGGACGCGGTCCCGCGCCCCGGCGGCCCGTACGGGGTGAGCAAGCTGGCCGCCACCGAGCTGGTGCTCGGTTCCGGCCTGGACGCCGTGGTCCTGCGCGTGTTCTCACCCGTCGGCCCCGGCACCCCGGCCGGCTCCCCGCTCGGTCGGCTCGCGGAGGCCATGCGGCGGGCCATGCAGTCCGGCGACGGCGAGCTCAAGCTCAGCGGACTCGGCGTGCAGCGCGACTTCGTCGACGTGCGCGACGTGGCGCGCGCCGTGCACGCCGCCTCGCTCTCCGCGGCGCAGGGCGTGGTCAACATCGGCACCGGGCGGGCGGTGAAGCTGAGGGACGCGGCGGCCACCCTCGCCAGGGTCGCCGGTTACGCGGGGGCGCTGCACGAACTGGACGCGCCGCCGGGCCGCCCGGTCATCGGCAGCCCGCGCTCCGAGTCGATCGTCGAGCATCTCGCCGCCACACCTTCCCCGTACCCGGACGGGTGCGGGAGCTGGCAGCAGGCCGATGTGCGCACCGCGCGCGACCGGCTCGGCTGGCGGCCCCGTATCAACCTCGAGGAGTCCCTCGCCGACATCTGGATGGAGGCGGCATGCCGCATCTGACCACCACGGACACACAGCTCTCCGCCACGGGCGCGGAGAGGCTCGGCTTCGGCGTCCCCGGGTACGCCCATCCGCTGCTCGCCCCGGTCGAATGGGCCGAGCTGACCCGGCCGGGGACGCCGCTGCACTGGGTCGTGCTCAATGTCGCGAAAGGACCGGGCGAACTGCCCGACCCGCACTGCCTGGAGGCCGCCGGCCTGCTGCGCAACGCGGGGGTGCGTGTCCTGGGGCACCTCGACATGGCCCACGGGTCCCGTGCCTTCGGTGATCTCGTCCGTGACGCCCAGCACTTCGTCGACTGGTACAAAGCCGACGGCTTCCTGCTGGACCGCTGTCCCACGGAGCGGGCCGACCTGGCCCAGGTGCGGCGGACGACGGCCACGCTGGACGCGGTTCTGGACGGCGGGCACCTGGTGCTCGGGCATGGTTCACACCCGTATCCGGGCTATGCGGAGGCGGCGGACCAGCTCGTCACCTTCTCCGGCCCCTGGGCGGAATACCGCTGGTCACAGGTGGCGGAGTGGACCGCTGAGTACCCGCCGGAACGATTCGTGCACTTCGTGCACGGCGTTCCGCGCACGCACCTGGAAGAAGCCACCCGCATCGCGCGCTGGCAGGGAGCGGGAACGATCTTCTTCACCGACCGGGGCGGACACCGTGACGGAAAAGGTCAGATCGGTCCATTCGAGACACTGCCCGGTTACTGGGACGAAATCGTCTCGCGGATCGGACGTGGTGTCTCGGAATGAGAAGGGCCGTGGCAGTGTTACGGAGAGAACAACCGTACTGACATACCGACCAACGGAGCCCCCGTGTCGCTGCCACCCCTGGTCGAGCCGGCTGCCGAGCTCACCGTAGACGAGGTCCGCAGGTACTCCCGCCACCTGATCATCCCGGATGTCGGGATGGACGGGCAGAAGCGGCTGAAGAACGCTCGTGTGCTCGCCGTGGGCGCGGGCGGCCTCGGTTCGCCGGCCCTGATGTACCTGGCGGCCGCCGGTGTCGGCACGCTCGGCATCGTGGAGTTCGACGAGGTCGACGAGTCGAACCTGCAGCGTCAGATCATCCACAGCCAGTCCGACATCGGCCGCTCCAAGGCCGAGTCCGCCCGCGACAGCGTCAAGGGCATCAACCCGTACGTGAACGTGATCCTCCACGAAGAGCGGCTCGAGGCCGACAACGTGATGGAGATCTTCAGCCAGTACGACCTGATCGTCGACGGCACGGACAACTTCGCGACGCGTTACCTGGTCAACGACGCGTGCGTGCTGCTGAACAAGCCGTACGTCTGGGGTTCGATCTACCGCTTCGACGGCCAGGCGTCCGTCTTCTGGTCCGAGCACGGTCCCTGCTACCGCTGCCTCTACCCGGAGCCCCCGCCGCCGGGCATGGTCCCGAGCTGCGCCGAGGGCGGCGTGCTGGGCGTGCTCTGCGCCTCGATCGGTTCGATCCAGGTCAACGAGGCCATCAAACTGCTCGCCGGCATCGGTGAGCCGCTGGTCGGCCGGCTGATGATCTACGACGCCCTCGAGATGCAGTACCGCCAGGTCAAGGTCCGCAAGGACCCGGACTGCGCGGTCTGCGGCGAGAACCCGACCGTCACCGAGCTCATCGACTACGAGGCCTTCTGCGGTGTTGTCTCCGAGGAGGCCCAGGAGGCGGCGGCCGGTGCGACGATCACTCCGAAGCAGCTCAAGGAGTGGATCGACGACGGCGAGAACATCGACATCATCGATGTCCGCGAGGTCAACGAGTACGAGATCGTCTCGATTCCGGGTGCGCGGCTGGTCCCGAAGAACGAGTTCCTCATGGGTACCGCGCTGCAGGACCTCCCGCAGGACAAGAAGATCGTCCTGCATTGCAAGACGGGTGTCCGCAGTGCGGAAGTCCTCGCCGTGCTGAAGTCGGCGGGCTTCGCCGACGCCGTGCACGTCGGTGGCGGCGTCATCGGCTGGGTCAACCAGATCGAGCCGGAGAAGCCGATCTACTGATCGAGGAGCCGATCTGCTGATCGCGCGAAATTCGGAAGGGCCCCGTACTGCCGCAAGCGGTACGGGGCCCTTCCGGATTTCAGGAGGTGTTTCAGGAGGAGCAGGTCGTGCCGTCCTCCGGCACCGTGCCCTCCAGCAGATAGGCGTTCACGACCTCGGTCACACAGGTCCCGTTGCCGTACGCGCCGTGGCCCTCGCCCTTGTTGGTCACCAGCACCCCCACGCCCTTGCCCAGCTCGTCGGCCGTCTTCCGGGCGCCCTCGTACGGCGTCGCCGGGTCGCCCGTCGTGCCGATCACCAGGATCGGCGCCGCGCCCTTCGCGGAGACGTCCGGGGTCGTGGCCGCACCCTTGACCGGCCAGTCGGCGCACCCGGCGGACAGCCCCCAGGCGAGGGCCGGGCCGAACACGGGGGAGATCCGGCTGAAGTCCGCGACGTGGCGTGCCTGCTCCCCGGCCGTGGGCTTCTCGACCGCGGTGTCCGCGCAGGTGATCGCGGCATGCGACTCGTTCTGGCCGGGGTAGTGCCCTTCACTGTCACGCTGGTGGTAGGAGTCCGCCAGGGCCAGCAGCACGCTGCCGTCACCCCGCTCCGCGGCCTCCAGGCCGATGGTCAGGTACTTCCAGTCGTCGTGGGAGTAGAGCGGGGTGATGATCCCGATCGTCGCCAGGCCCTCGGTCAGCTTCCTGCCGTCCTGCGTGGGCAGCGGCTGCCGGTCCAGCTCCTTCAGGAGCTTCACGACGCGCGCCGTGCCCTCCTCGGCTCCCACCCCGCGGCTCTTGAAGTAGTTCTCCAGTGCCCGCTGGAAGCCGAGGACCTGGTTGCGTGCGTGCGCCACCTCGTCGGCGGTCGAGTCGACGACGGCGTCCAGGACGAGCCGCCCGACGTTCCGCGGGAAGAGGTGGGCGTAGACCCCGCCGAGCTCGGTTCCGTAGGAGAAGCCGACATAGTGGAGCTTCCTGTCGCCGAGGACCTGGCGCATCAGGTCCATGTCGCGGGCGGCATCGAGGGTGCCGACGTGCGGCAGCAGCTTGCCCGAACGCTCGGCGCAGTCCGCGCCGAAGTCCGCCGCGTCGGCCAGATACGCCTTCTCCTCCGCCGCGTCGTCCGGTGTCGGGTCGACCGCCAGCGACTTCTCCGTCTCGGCGTCGTCGCGGCAGGTGACCCCCGAGCTCCGCGCCACGCCGCGCGGATCGAAGCCGACCAGGTCGTAGCGCTTGTTCAGGTTCCCGTAGTCCTCGGCGGCGTAGGGAAGGGTGGCCACTCCGGAGCCGCCGGGACCGCCGAAGTTGAACAGCAGCGAACCGATCCGCCGCTCCGGCTGCAGGGCCTTCGCGCGGATCAGCGCGATGCCGATCGTCCCGCCGTCCGGGTCCTTGTAGTCGAGGGGCGCCTCGAGCGTGGCGCACTGCCACTGCTTGCCGGGCTTCTCCGCGTTGCTGCCGAGGGCCTCGACCGGCGCCTCGCAGCCCTTCCAGTCCAGCTTCTGGCCGGTCAGTGCCGCGGGAACCGTCCCCTGCGGTTCACCACCGGGTGACGGCTGCGCGGCGGAGACGGACGGCGCGCTCCTGCCGTCGGCCGCCGCGTCCTCGGCGTTGTCGCACCCGGCGACGGTGCCCGCCGCCAGCAGCGCGGCGGCGGCCAGCGCCCCTGCCCGTACCCGATGTCTCATGACGCCCCCCATGGCTTTCGAAGACAGGTTCGACATCCTAGGTCGCCCGGTGCGACTACCTGCACACCGTGCCGTCGGACGGCGGCCTGCCGTCCAGCAGGTAGGTGTTCACGGCCTTCCGGACGCACGCGCTGCTGCTGTACGAGCCGTGGCCCTCGCCCTCGTACGTGACCGTGACCGCCACTCCCTCGCCCAGGGCCCGCGCCATCGCCTGCGTGCCCTTGTAGGGCGTCGCCGGGTCGCCGGTGTTGCCGACCAGCACGATGGGCGCCGCGCCGGGCGCGGAGACGTCCGGGTGCACCCAGGTGCCGGGCACCGGCCAGTCGGTGCAGCTCGCCTGCCCCCAGGCGAGGTACTCGCCGAAGACCGGGGAGGCCTTGCGGAACTCGGGCACCATGGCCTCGGCCTCGTCCACCGTGTAGCGGGCCTTGGTGTCGACACAGCCGATCGCTGTCCCCGCCGCCTGCATGTTGCTGTACGTCCCGTTCTCGGAGCGGCCGTTCAGCGCGTCGGAGAAAGCCATCAGCAGGCCCCCGTTGCCGCCGTCGGCCTCGTCGAGGGCCTGTTCCAGCAACTTCCAGTACTCCTGCGAGTACAGGGCCTGGATGATGCCGTTCGCCGCCTGGCCCTCCGTGAGCATCCGCTCTCCGATGCCCTGGATCGGCTTCTTGTCGAGCCGGGCGAGGAAGCCGATGATCCAGTCCTCGATCTCCTGCACCGACGAACCGGGAAGCCGGCAGTCGTCGCCGCGGTCCAGGCAGTCCTCCGCGAAGTTGGTGAGAGCCAGCTGGAAGCCCCTGACCTGGCCCAGAGCGCCCTGGACGGTGGTCAGCGTCGGGTCGACGACGGCGTCGAACACGGCCCGCCCGACGTTCTTCGGATACAGGTGGGCGTAGACGCCGCCCAGTTCGGTGCCGTACGAGATGCCGAAGTAGTACAGCCTCTCGTCGCCGAGAACCTGGCGCATCAGATCCAGGTCCCGAGCGGCGTTGATGGTGCCCACGTACGGCAGTTCGTCGCCCGAGTTCTCCTCGCAGGCGTCGGTGAACCTCTCGATCCCCTCCAGGAACTCCTTCTCCTCGGCGGGGTCGTCCGGCGTCGGGTCCTCGGTGGCCAGCTGGTCGAGCTCCCTGTCGTCGAGGCACTCCACGGGCACGCTACGGCCCACGCCGCGCGGATCGAAGCTCACCAGGTCGTAGCGGCCCCGCAGATCGTCGTACTCGGTGGCGAGAGACGGCAGCGTGTGCACGCCGGAGGCGCCCGGTCCGCCGAAGTTGAAGACGAGAGAGCCGATGCGGTTCTCCTGGTCACGCGCCGGTGCCCGGATCAGCGCCAGCTCGATGGTCTCGCCGTCGGGCTTGCCGTAGTCGAGCGGGACGTCCATGAACGAGCACTCCCACCCCGTGCCGCCGGGCAGCGGCGACGGCGACGGCCCGCCGCCCTGCGCTTCCGAGGGGGCGGGGCACGGGCGCCACTCCAGCTGCTGGGCGGCGAGGTCCTGCGGCCGGTCCTCGTCGCCGTTCCCCCCGTCGGAGCAGCCGGCCGCGGCCAGCAGTACGGCTGTCACTGTGGCGGCGGCCGCCGTGCGCGCCGCGGTGGAGAACTTCGGCATGCAGCCATCGTGCGCCGCCTCGCCGGGCCCCGCACGGGCTGGACGACCCCCGGCCCCCATGCGGGTGTCCGGCCCGTGCGCTGCGCCGTACGGGTGAGGCCCGGGGCGGGACGTTCCTTCAGAGGTGTCAGAGGGAGCCCTTGCGGGTGAGGTGCGTGAACGCGAACCAGCCCGGCATGACCGGCAGCCACAGAGTCATCGTCCGGTACAGCAGCACCGCCGGTGCGGCGACCTCCTTCGGTACGCCCACCAGCACCAGACCGCCCAGCAGCGCACCCTCGACGGCGCCGACACCGCCGGGTGTCGGCGCGGCGGAACCCAGTGCGTTGCCCGCGAGGAACACCACGGCGATGCTGGCGTAGCTCACCGGCTGGTTGCCGCCGTCGAAGGCCCGGACCGACGCGTCCAGGCACAGCACGAACACCGCCGTCAGCAGCAGCATCCCGCCGATGCCGGTGAGCAGCTTCAGCGGCCGCTGCAGCACGTCGAGCATCCGCGGCACCACCCCGGCGAACAGGGACCTCAGCCGGGTGGAGACGAACTTCCGCAGGAACGGGATCGCCGTCACCACCAGCACCAGCACGGCCACCGTCAGCAGACCGGCGATCACGGTCCTGGACGGGGTGAGCGACGCCGTCTTCTCCGTACCGGTGAGATAACCGAACGACAGCAGCAGCAGGATGTGGGCACCGAGACCGAAGAGCTGCGACGCGCCGACACTCGCGACCGCCAGGCCCGGCCGGACCCCCGAGCGCTGCAGGAACCGGGTGTTCAGGGCGACACCGCCGACCGCCGCCGGTGCGACGATCTTGACGAACGATCCGGCGACCTGCGCCATCACGGTCCGCAGGAACCCGACCCGCTCCGGGACGAACCCCAGCAGGCTCATCGCGGCGGCGAAGTAGCTGAGCGCGGAGAACAGGGCGGCGGCAGCCACCCAGCCCCAGTGCGCGTTGGCGAACACGGTGCCGAAGTCGATCCCGGCGATCTGCGACAGCAGGAAGTAGGCAGCGACGGCGCCCGCGATGAAACTGACGAGCGTGCGGGGCCTGATCCGCTCCAGACGGACCGGCTCGACCGGCGCCTGCGGCCTGATCAGCAGCACCTGCCGACGGATCTGGGAGAGCAGATCCTCCTCGCGCACCTCCTCCATCGCCTCGTCCATGGCCCGCTTGTCGGCCTGCTTCTCCGCGCGCTCCACCTTTCTGGCCGCCTTGCGGTCGTCGGCCGCCGGCTCCCCGGTACGGGCGCGCTTCGCGGACTCCGACGCCTCCAGCACCGCCTCGCGCTCACGGTGCGCCCGCTCGCGCGCCTGCTGGCGCAGGGTTGCCCTGGTCGAGCGGCTCAGCGCGATCGGCTGGAGCAGCGGCAGACAGTCGGCGACCTTGTCCGGGCCGAGCACGTCGACCGCCGCGGTCACCGCGCGGCCGGCGCCCACCCGCAGCCCGAGGGTGGTCAGCAGCTGGGCGATGTCCATCCGCAGCACCATGTCGCCGGCGGCGATCTCGCCGCCGCGCAGGTCCGTGAGGATCACATGGCCGCCCGGGCCCACCAGGATCGCGTCACCGGCCAGCCGGCGGTGCGCGATGCGGCGCGACTGGAGCGCCTTCACCTGCCGCCAGGCGCCGCGCACCACGTCGTCGGTGATCTCGGCGTCGCTCAGGGAGTCGAGGGAACGGCCGCCGGAGTGCTCGTACACGAGCATCACGGCGTCGGGGCCGAGCTCGGAGGTGGCGATCAGCTTGGGGGCGTTGGCGCCTGCGGCGATCGCGGCGTACGCCAGCAGCGCCTCCTGCTCCAGCGCCTGGCGCAGCGACTGGATGGAGCGGCGGGTGGTGATGGAACGCAGCGTCAGCCGGCGCCACACCCGGTAGAAGAAGCCCTGCGCCTGCTGTTCGCGGTCGACGACGGTGACGTCGAGCGGCGGGCCGTCCTCGAGGGACACCAGATAGCGGCGGCCGCGGTCCTGGTCCGCGTTCTCCGGGACGTCGTCCTCGGCGCGCATGGCGGTCACCGGGCGGAAGCCGACGTGGCGCAGACCGGCGAGCAGGTTCTGGCCGGTGGGCCGGACGTTCGGCGAGCCGACGGCGTACAGGGTGCCGTACGCGACGGTCCAGCCGAGCAGCACCGTCAGCAGCACGGAGAAGGGGGTGGTGTAGCCGGCCACCAGCATCGCGAAGGCGTCGAGCATCAGCACCATCCACAGCACGACGCGCCAGCGTGGTCTGCGGGCCATGCCCACGGCCGTCATGTACGCGATGACCGGCGCGAGATATCCGTGCACCGGATCGGTCAGCTCGCCACTGGTCTGCTGCTGGGTCAGGGCGTCCTGGAGAGACCCCGGGGCGCTCTTGGACACCCACAGGTCGGTGGCCAGGGTGACCCCGTGGGCGAGGACCGCGGCGAGCACGCCGTCCGCGATCCGCAGCCCGTCACGTTTGACCAGCCGTTCGATGGCGAAAGCGACGGGGACCAGGAGGACGGCGATGCTGGACGCCAGTCCGGCGATCTTGACCAGCAGGTCGGGGGCCTGGCCGGTGCCCTTGTTGATGTCCTGTTCGAGGCCCGTCGTGGTGCCCTGGGCGAACGCCGCGACGGCCAGGACGACCGCGATCGCGAGGATGCCGATCAGCAGCCGCATCAGGTCCGACGGGCGGTGCACACGAGCGGCGAGCAGCGGCTCGTCCCCGGAGAGCCGGTCCGCGTGGGCGACTTCCGTCTCCCCGCCCGGGGCCGGTGTTTCCGGGTGCGGCTCCGAGCCAGGGGTGCCTGCTGCCTTCGAAGGCTTCACGCCCTGATCCTTCGCCGTCTCGGTCTCTTCTTGATCTCGTATCACCAGTCACCGCCCGCATGATGGTGGCACGACCGGCCGACAGAGGGGGGCATCAGGGTGCAATGCGGGGGTTCGAGGCGCGTACGGTACACCTCTTTGCCGCCCCTGTGCCGATTCGCCCTCCGGCCGCCGGGGCGCTCGGGACCACGGCACTGTCGGTGCCGTACGGCAGGATGGGTCGGATGGACGAGCTGCCTGAGTACGCCGAGCGGGTTCTGGAGGTCGCCGAGCTGATCCCGCCGGGCCGGGTCATGACCTACGGCGACGTCGCGGAGTGGCTCGGAGAGGCGGGGCCCCGCCAGGTCGGCCGGGTCATGGCGCTGTACGGCGGCGGCGTGCCCTGGTGGCGGGTCGTGCGCTCCGACGGGGTCCTGCTCCCGGGCCACGAGCTGCGCGCCCTGGAGCGGTACCGCGAGGAAGGGACTCCGCTGCGCGGAGCGTCCCGCGCCGCACAGGGCCATCTGCCGCGTCTCGACATGAGACGCGCACGGTGGGACGGCGTCGGGGCGGCGCACAGCGACGAAGCTCACATATGACAGCTTCCGCCAAGCGGCGACCGTACGGGGAGTGCGAAGACCGTCCGAGGGACGGGACGACCCCGCCGCCCGCACACGGACGGCTGGCGTAGCGTCTTCGGCGCGCGGCACGCAGCGCAGTCTCACCACCAGCAGACCCAGGACCGGCGATCCACGTGAGCTCCTCCTCCACCACCGGGCGTACGCCGTACCCACAGCAGGTACGGCAGGGGGTTCCTCCGCGCCCGCCAGGCCGCAGGGAGGGGACACCGGGCGCTTACCGGCTGGTGCGGACCCCTCCGGGTCCGGTGGTTCCCCCTCTCCTGGACGCAGCTCAGCGCGCTGTGGTTGACCATGGAGAAGGGCCGCTGCTGGTCCTCGCCGGGCCGGGCACGGGCAAGACGACCACGCTCGTCGAGGCCGTCGCCGCGCGCATCGCCCAAGGCGTGGACCCGTCACGCATCCTCGTCCTCACCTTCAGCCGCAAGGCGGCGGTGGAGCTGCGCGACCGGATGGCGCTGCGGCTGGGCGGCACACGCGGCCCGCAGGCGACGACGTTCCACTCCTTCTGTTACGCGCTGGTCCGCGCCAACCAGGACGCCGATCTGTTCTCGGAGCCGTTGCGGCTGCTGTCCGGCCCCGAGCAGGACGTCGCCGTCCGCGACCTGCTGGCCGGCCAGATCGGCCTGCCCGGCGGCGTGCGATGGCCCGACGAACTGCGGGCCTGCCTGACCACCCGCGGCTTCGCCGACGAGGTGCGGGCCGTGCTCGCCCGGAGCCGGGAGCTGGGCCTCGGCCCCGACTCCCTCGCCCGCTTCGCGGCCCGCACCGGGCGGCCCGACTGGGCGGCCGCCGCGTCGTTCCTCGCCGAGTACCTGGACGTCCTCGACCTCCAGGGCGTGATCGACTACGCGGAGCTGGTGCACCGGGCGGTGCTGCTGGCCGAGGAGGCGCCCCTCCCGTCGTACGACGCGGTGTTCGTGGACGAGTACCAGGACACCGACCCGGCCCAGGTGAGGCTGCTGAGGGCGCTCGCGGGCGGCGGCCGGACTCTGGTCGCCTTCGGCGACCCGGACCAGTCGATCTACGCGTTCCGCGGCGCGGACGTGAACGGCATCCTCGACTTCCCCGACGCCTTCCCGCGGGCCGGCGGCAGGCCCGCGGACGTCGCGGTGCTCACCACCTCCCGGCGCAGCGGGGACGTGCTGCTGGAGGCGACCCGTCTGCTGACCCGCCGGATGCCGTTGACGCGGCTGCCGTCCGACAAGGTGCGCGCCCACCGCGAACTGTCGGCCGCCCGCGAGGGCGGCCGCATCGAGGCGTACACCTGTCCCACGGCCTCGGCGGAACTCGACAACGTCGCGGACATCCTGCGCCGCGCCCACCTCGAGGAGGGCGTCCCGTGGCACGAGATGGCGGTCCTCGTCCGCGCCGGCGGCCGCACGATTCCGTCGATCCGGCGCGCCCTGACGTCGGCGGGCGTCCCCCTCGAGGTCGACGGCGACGACGTCGCCCTCCGCCACGAACCGGCGGTGGCGCCGCTGCTGACCGCCCTGCGCACGGTGGCGACGGCCGCGTCGGGGCGCGCGGCGGGGGCGGGGCCCGGCGGCGGCCTGGCGGGACCGGCCGCGGAGGCCGGCGCGGTGCTGCCCGGCGGGACTGGTTCGGCGGGCGCGGAGCCCCGCGCGGCGCTGCCCGGTGGGGCCGATTCGGCGGGCGCGAACGGTGTGGCAGGAGCGAGGGCTGCGGACGCTGTGGCGGGAGCCGCGAGCGCTGACGGCGTGGCAGGTGCGGCGGACGCGGACGATGTTGTCGCGACAGCGGACGTCGTGGCGGACGCGGCGACCCCGTCGTGCGACGGGGCTGGGGAGACCGAGCGCCGGGCGGTCCCGGCGCCCGGCGTCACGGAGGCGCCGTCCGGTGGTGATGCGGCCGATGCGGCCGGCAGTCCTGACGCGGACGAGGTCTGGATAGACACCGAGACCGCGATCACCCTTCTCACCTCCCCGCTGGGCGGCATGGACACCGCCGACCTCCGCCGCCTCGGCCGGGCCCTCCGGGACGAGGAGCGGGCCGGGGGCAACCCGCTGCCGCCGCCGTCCGACCGGCTGCTCGCCCGCGCCCTCGCGGAGCCCGAGCGTCTCGTCGCGCACGACCCCGCGTACGCGCGCGGCGCCCAGCGGCTCGGTGCGCTGCTGCGCAAGGCGCGTGAGCTGCTCGAGGGCGGCGGCACGGCCGAGGAGGCCTTGTGGCTGCTGTGGGACGGCACCCCCTGGCCCGGCCGCCTGGAACGTGCCGCGTTCCGCGGCGGTGCGGCCGGCCGTAACGCGGACCGGGACCTGGACGCCGTCTGCGCCCTCTTCGAGACCGCCGCCCGTGCCGAGGAACGCACCGGCGGCCGTGGCGCCCTCAACTTCATCGAGGAGCTCGAGGCCCAGGACATCGCCGCCGACACGCTCTCCGGGCGCGAGGCCCGGCCGGACGCCGTACGGCTGATGACGGCCCACCGTTCCAAGGGCCTGGAGTGGAGCCTGGTCGTCGTCGCGGGGGTGCAGGAGGGCCTGTGGCCCGACCTCCGTCGCAGAGGCTCCCTCCTGGAGGCCGACCGCATCGGCCGGGACGGTCTCGCGGAGCCGCTCACCCCCGGTGCGCTGCTGGCCGAGGAGCGCCGGCTCTTCTACGTGGCGGCCACCCGCGCCCGCGACCGGCTTGTCGTCACGGCGGTCAAGGCCCCGGCGGACGACGGCGATCAGCCGTCCCGTTTCCTGGCCGAGCTCGGCGTGGAGCCGCGCGACGTCACGGGCCGTCCGCGCCGTCCACTCGCCGTCGCCCCGCTCGTCGCGGAGCTCCGTGCGACCACCGTCGACCCGGCGGCCTCGCCCGCGTTGCGGGAGGCCGCCGCCCGCCGGCTCGCCCGCCTCGCCGCCCTGACGGACGAGGAGGGCCGGCCGCTCGTGCCGGCCGCCCACCCCTACCGCTGGTGGGGCCTGTACGACGCCACGCACAGCGCGAAACCGCTGCGGGACCGGGACCGGCCGGTCACCCTCTCGGGCAGCGCGCTGGACCAGCTGGCGAACAGCTGCGCTCTCCAGTGGTTCCTCGGCCGTGAGGTGAAGGCGGACGCGCCGGCGACCGCCGCCCAGGGCTTCGGCAACGTCGTGCACGTACTCGCCGACGAGGTCGCCTCCGGCCGTACCCCCGCCGATCTCGCCGTCCTCATGGAGCGTCTCGACTCGGTGTGGGACGCGCTGGTCTTCGACGCCCCGTGGAAGTCGCAGCAGGAGAAGGAGCACGCGCGGGTCGCGCTCGAACGTTTTCTGCGCTGGCACGTCACGGACCGCGGCGGGCGCACCTCCGCCGCGACGGAGCACGACTTCGACGTGACCCTGGCCGCGGGCGAGTTCGAGGTGCGTATCCGGGGGTCCATGGACCGCGTGGAGAAGGACGAGCAGGGCCGCGCGTACGTCGTCGACTTCAAGACGGGCAAGCAGGCGCCCACGAAGGACGAGGTCGCCCGCCATCCGCAGCTCGCCGTCTACCAGATCGCCGTCCGCGAGGGCGCGGTCGACGAGGTCTTCGGCGGCCGGCCCGAGCCGGGCGGCGCCGAGCTCGTGCAGCTGCGTCAGCCGGCCGCCAAGAAGGAGGGCGGCGAGGCCCTGCCCAAGGTGCAGGCCCAGGAGGCGCTCGCGGGCGAGTGGGTGGGCGACCTGCTCGCCACCGCGGCCGGCCGCGTGCTCGACGAGCGCTTCACTCCCTCCACCGGCCAGCACTGTGCGCACTGCACCTTCCGCGCCTCCTGCAGCGCGCAGCCGGAGGGCCGCCAAATAGTCGAATGAGCCGAACGGCCGGTGTGTTTGTCACGCGGCGTCACATTCGCCCCGATCCAATGGAGTCCGGCCCGGTCGCCGACGGCCGACGGCCGGGGACCATGCGGATCTGCGAGGAGAGACAACATGACGGCCAAGCGGAAGTCCCTGGCCACGGCGATGGCCTGCGCGAGTGCCATCGTCGTGCTGGCGGGTTGCTCCCAGGACGGCGACATCAAGGCCAAGGGGGCCTCCGGGGACCGGAACGATCCGGTGGCCGCGACGAGCGGCGGTTCGCTGGAGGGTCTGAACGCCGGGCAGATCGCCGACAGGGCGGTCGAGGCCACGAAGGCCGCCGGATCGCTGACCATGGCGGGCCGGATCGAGAAGGACGGTGAGCCGTTCTCCGTCGACCTCGCCCTGGACTCCGCCCAGAACTGCACCGGCCGGCTCGGCGTCAAGGGAGGCAGGGCCGAGCTGCGCCAGGTGGCCGAGACGATGTACCTGAAGGGCGACAGGCAGTTCTGGAGTGCCTCGTTGCAGGAGCGTTCCTCCGCCTCGCCCGACGGGTCCGGCAACGACGCCGTCGTGGAGCTCATGACGGGCCGCTGGATCAAGATGCCCGCGGGGAGCATCAAGGACATGGACCGCCTCTGCGACCTCAAGGCGATGTTCGCCCGGATGGACGTGGACGAGGCGGACCGGAAGCGGATGACGAAGGGCCCGGACGCGAAGGTCGACGGCGTACCGACGGTGACCCTCGTGAAGAGGCAGCAGGGCACGACCACGACCGTCCATGTCGCCAAGGAGGGCAAGCCCCATGTCCTCAAGATCGTCAGGGCGGGTGGCGACGAGACCGGCACGATCGTCCTCTCCGGCTACGGCAAGCCGGTCCAGGTCGAGGCACCGCCGGCGGACGAGGTCGTCGACCTGGACAGCCTGACCGGGCGCGACGGCCTCGGGTTCGAGGCGGGCGAGACGCACACCGGGGAACAGTCGGGCGACCGGAGCGGCACGGACGGGGAGTCCGGCACCGGGCCGGACATCGGCCTCGGGGCCGGTACGGACGGGGGGACAGGCTCCGGGACCGACTCCGAAACCGATTCCGAAACGGACTCCGGGAACGATGCCGGGTACGGGACCGGGGCGGACGTTGACCCAGACACCGGCAGCGACTCCGGAACGGGCGCCGACGCCGAGTCCGGGGGCGATGTCGAGTCCGGCGGTGACACAGAGCCGGGTGACACCGGTACCGACACCGGATCGGGCGCCGGGACCTCCGCGGACAGCGAGACCGCTTCCTAGGCGGCTTCCGGGCATATCGGGAGACATGGGGACCACCGCTGATGCTGATCGGAAAATCGAGGTTCGGGAGGGCAGGCGGCAGCATCCGGGCCGCTTGCGGACCGGATGTCGGGGCGGGCTCTCTCAGGCGGATACGGGTTGGAGGGTGACCTGGTGGCCGAGGGCCTGGAGCTGGCGGACGAGGTCGCGGGTCTTGCGGGCGGGATTGAGATGGCGTTGGTGCCAGTCGGCGCCGAGCTCCTGGTAGGAGGCGTCCGGGTCATTGATCAGGTGCCAGGTGATGACGAGTATCGAGCGGGCGACGGCGACCAGGGCCTTGGCGTGTCCGCGGCGTTTGACGATGCGGCGGTAGCGGGCGCCGAGGAAGGTGTCGGTGCGGGCGGCGGCGTTGGCAGCCTCGCCGAGGGCGCCCTTGAGCCAGGGGTTGCCCTGCCCGGCCGGGCCTGCGGTGCTCTTCGCGCCGGACTGGATCGTGCGAGGGCATAACTTCGCCCAGGACACCAGATGTTCGGGAGTGGGGAAGCGGCTCATGTCCGCGCCGATCTCGGCGAGGATGATCTGTGCGGTGGCCGGCCCGATCCCGGGGACGGCATCCAGCTTCTCGGCCAGGGCGCGGGCGTTCACACCACCGGCGGACGGTCCCACTTCCGGGTCGTCGTGTGGGGTGGTGATGTTCTCCAGCGTGTGGGCGATGAGCCGGTCGAGTTCCTGGATCTGTGCGGTGAGATGGTCGACGGTGCCCAGCAGCACCCCCAGCAGCCGGGCGTGGTGGTCCTCGAACTGTCCGGTCAGGGCCTCGGCGAGGGCCGCCTTCTTCTTTACCAGGTTGCCTTTGGCGAGGTCGGCGAGGGCGCGGGGGTTGCGTTGGCCGGCGACCAGGGCATCGAGCATGGCCCGCCCTGACATGCCGAACAGGTCCGAGACGACGTCGGACAGTTTGATCTGCGCGTCCTGGAGGGCTTTGTCCACCCGGTGCTTGTGGCGGGTGCGTTCCTGGACGAACACGGTGCGGGTGCGGGTGACGTCCCGCAACTGCCGGACGGGCTTGGGCGGGACGAACGAGGCGCGGACCATGCCGCGTTCGGCGAGCTTGGCCAGCCAGACCGCGTCCAGCTTGTCGGTCTTCGGGCGCCCGGGGACGTTCTTCACGTCGCGCGCGTTGACGAGCCAGCAGTCCAGGCCGCGGGCCTCCAGCAGGTAGAAGAACGGGCGCCAGTACGAGCCCGTCGCTTCCATGACGACCCGCTCGACGCCCTGGCAGACCAGCCGGTCGCCGAGCTCCAGGATCGCGTTGGTGGTCGAGGCGACCGTCCAGACCTGCTGGACACGCCGGCCCTCGATAGTGTCGTGCGGGACGCGCAGGCAGACCATCCCGGATGCCTTGGCGATGTCGATCGACGCAACCCGCGCGACCGTGCCGTCGTCGTGGTCTTCTCTCAATTCCTCCATGCCGTGCCCCCTGTTGTACTGGTTCGGGCAGAGGCTGCCCGGGGAGCCTGAGGGGGAACGGAGAAGCTGATCGGCGTGCTCAAGGCGACAGTGTGCGGCCCCTCGGACGGCTCCCTCACCAGACTCCTATGCGGGCTCACAGCCCAGACATCAAGCGGCGTCGGCGGACAGCCCCTGTACCGATTTTCACGCCCGCGGGGCGTCACCGCAGGTGAACGGTCGACTCCTATTGGCTGTCAAGCGGCGGTGAGCCAGTCGCGGTAGGTGCTGGCGAGGTCGTCGTCCCGGCGGGTTCCTCGTTCGAGGGTGGAGATCGTGGCGGGCCAGACCCCGAAGTGGCGGGCTGCTGTGGTGAGGGTGATGTTCTTCGATTGCCGTAGGGGACGCAGATCGGCGATCGAGGGGACGGCGACCGTGGTGGTCAGGCAGCGGAACATCTCCCGGGCGATGGCCCGTTTCAGCAGCCGGATGATCTCCTTCTTCGTTCGGCCGGCGGCGGTCTGCCGTGTCACGTAGTCGCGGGTGCGGGGATCGCTGGACATGCGGACCAGGGCGATGCGGTAGAGAGCTGCGTTGGCCGCCCGGCCGGAGCCATGAGAACAGGTTCCGGCGGCCGGACAGAACAGCACGGGGACAGCCCAGCAGGGCGTCAGTCAGTGGCTGGGCCACGATCACCGGAACCTGAGTATCAGCATCAATGTCAGTGGTCCCCGTTAGCCTCTACGAGGTGACCGCACGTATCACCGACCCCGAGCAGCTCAAGGAGCTCCTCGGCATCCCCTTCACCCCGGAGCAGACGGCCTGCATCACCGCGCCGCCCGCACCGCAGGTCATCGTGGCCGGGGCCGGTTCGGGGAAGACGACGGTCATGGCGGCCCGGGTGGTCTGGCTCGTGGGCACCGGGCAGGTGGCTCCGGAGCAGGTCCTCGGCCTCACGTTCACGAACAAGGCTGCGGGCGAGCTCGCCGAGCGTGTCCGCACCGCCCTCGTCCGCGCCGGGGTGACGGACCCTGACGTCATCGACCCGGACAACCCTCCGGGAGAGCCGCGCATCTCCACGTACCACGCCTTCGCGGGACAGCTGCTCGCCGACCACGGCCTGCGCATCGGACTCGAGCCGACCGCCCGGCTCCTCGCCGACGCCACCCGGTACCAGCTCGCCGCCCGTGTGCTGCGGGAGGCCCCTGGCCCGTATCCGGCGCTCACCCGCTCCTTCCCGTCCCTCGTCAGCGACCTGCTCGCGCTCGACGCGGAGCTCGCCGAGCACCTGGTGCCCCCCGAGCGGCTGGCGGCGTACGACTCCGAGCTGCTCCGCACGCTGGAGGGGGCGCGGCTGAGCAACGCCGACCTCCGCAAGGTCCCGGAGGCCGCGGCCGCCCGCCGCGAACTGCTCGACCTGACGATCCGGTACCGCGCCGCCAAACGGGAGCGCGACCTTCTCGACTTCGGGGACCAGATCGCCCTCTCCGCCGAGCTGGCGCTCACCCGGCCGGAGGTGGGCGCCATCCTGCGGGACGAGTTCCGGGTGGTGCTGCTCGACGAGTACCAGGACACGTCCGTGGCCCAGCGGCTCCTGCTCTCGGGTCTGTTCGGGAAGGGCACGGGCCACCCGGTCACCGCGGTCGGCGACCCCTGCCAGGCGATCTACGGCTGGCGCGGAGCGTCCGTCGCCAACCTCGACGACTTCCCGGTCCACTTCCCCCACGCCGACGGCAGCCCCGCCACCCGCTACTCGCTCAGCGAGAACCGCCGCAGCGGCGGCCGGCTCCTGCATCTCGCCAACGGCCTCGCCACCCCGCTGCGCGCCATGCACGAGGGGGTCGAAGCGCTGCGGCCCGCCCCCGGGGCCGAGCGGGACGGCATCGTGCGATGCGCGCTGCTGCCGACACACGCCGACGAGATCGAGTGGCTCGCCGACTCGATCGCCCAACTGGTGCGCACCGGCAAGGCACCCGGGGAGATCGCGGTCCTGTGCCGTACCGCGGGCGACTTCCCCGAGATCCAGGGCGCCCTGGTCGCCCGCGACGTCCCCGTGGAGGTCGTCGGCCTGTCCGGGCTGCTGCATCTGCCGGAGGTCGCCGACCTGGTCGCGGTGTGCGAGGTGCTGCAGGACCCGGGGGCCAACGCCTCACTGGTCCGTCTCCTCACCGGTCCCCGGTGGCGCATCGGGCCGCGCGACCTGGCTCTCCTCGGCCGCCGGGCACGGCTGCTCGTGCACCGCGCCGGCGCGGACAACGACCCCGACCAGCGCCTCGCCGCGGCGGTGGAGGGCACCGACCCCGCCGAGATCGTCTCGCTCGCCGACGCCCTCGACACCTTCCTCGACGCGGCCGGCGGCGAGGACGACGGCCTGGTCTTCTCCTCCGAGGCACGGATCCGCTTCGCGCGTCTCGCGGCAGAGCTGCGCGACCTCCGGCGCTCGCTCGCCGACCCGCTGATGGACGTCCTGCACCGGGTGCTCTCCACCACCGGCCTCGAGGTCGAACTCTCCGCCTCGCCGCACGCCCTGGCGGCGCGCCGCCGCGAGACCCTCGCCAACTTCCTCGACGTCGCCGCCGGTTTCGCCGCGCTGGACGGGGAGGCGACGCTGCTGGCCTTCCTGGGCTTCCTGCGCACCGCCGCCCAGTACGAGAAGGGCCTCGACAACGCCCTCCCCGGCGGGGAGAACACGGTCAAGGTGCTCACGGCGCACAAGTCCAAGGGCCTGGAGTGGGATGTCGTCGCCGTCCCCGGGCTGGTCGCCAAGCACTTCCCGAACGACCAGGCGCGGGACGCGTGGACCTCCCGGTCCAGGGTCCTCCCGCACGCCCTGCGGGGAGACGCGGACACGCTCCCCGACGTCGGGTCGTGGGACGCGCGGGGACTGAAGGCCTTCAAGGAGGCAATGGCGGACCACCAGCACACGGAGGAACTCCGCCTCGGGTACGTGACCTTCACCCGTCCGCGCTCCCTCCTCCTCGGTTCCGCGCACTGGTGGGGCCCCAGCCAGAAGCGGCGGCGCGGTCCGTCGGCGTTCCTCCAGGCGCTGTACGACCACTGCGAGCAGGGGCACGGCGAGATCGAGGTCTGGGCGGAGGAACCGGAGGAGGACGCCGAGAACCCGGCGCTCGGCGCGGCCACCGCGGACCACGCGTGGCCGTTGCCGCTGGACCCGGTGTCCCTGTCCCGCCGCCGTGCCGCGGCGGACACGGTCCTGGCGCACCTCGAAGCACTGGCGGCCACGCCGTCCGCCCTCGACCAGCCGCCCGCCCTCGACGAGCCGGCCTCTCCCCACGAGCCCGACGACCGCGACGAGCCGGCCTCTCCCCACGAGCCGGCCGTCCCCCACGAGCCGGGGCCGGCCGAGCCCGACGAGTGGGACTGGCCGACGGAGGCCCCGCCCGAGGAGGACGCCGCACCGCCCTTCGACGACTACCCGGGGACCACCGTCCCCCACCAGGCCACCCGGGGACGCACGGACCTGCCCCCGGCCCCAGGACGCGGAGGTTCCGCCACGCCGCCGGGAGCAGAGGCAGGTCTCACGCCCGAGGAGAGCCGCGCCATCGCCTCCTGGGACCGCGACCTCGACGCCCTCGTCGGCGAACTCCGCCGCAACCGCGCCACCGTCCGCGACGTCCTCGTGCCGCCGTCCCTCTCCGCCTCCCAGCTGCTCCGCCTCGCCGCCGACCCCGACGGCTTCGCCCAGGAGCTCGCCCGCCCCATGCCCCGCCCGCCGCAACCCGCGGCCCGCAGAGGCACCCGGTTCCACGCCTGGGTGGAGTCGCGTTTCGAGGAACTTCCGCTGCCCATGCTCGGGCCGGACGAGCTCCCCGGCGGCGCCGACGACATCGGCGGCACCCACGAGCACGACATCGCGGACGAACAGGACCTGGCCGCGCTCAAGGAGGCCTTCGAGCGCACGCCGTACGCCCGGCGCACTCCGCACGGCGTCGAGGTGCCGTTCCAGTTCACGCTGGCCGGGCGCGTCGTCCGGGGCCGTATCGACGCCGTGTACCGCACGGGGGAGGACACGTACGAGATCGTCGACTGGAAGACGGCACGGGGCGGCGTCGCGGACCCCCTCCAGCTCGCCGTCTACCGCCTCGCGTGGGCCGAGCGGCACGGGATACCGCTCGACGCCGTGACCGCCACGTTCGTGTTCGTCCGGACCGGCGAGGTCGTGCGCCCCGAGGGCCTTCCCGACCGCGCCGGGCTGGAGCGCGTCCTGCTGGGCGGGACGGCCGACCGCTCCGGCGGCGTCGCCCGTTAGGCTCGGAGCATGAGCGAGACCCCGGACAACGCCGTCCGTATGTACGTACAGCAGCACCGCGCAGCCTTCCTCGACGACCTCGCCGAGTGGCTGCGCATCCCGTCGGTGTCGGCACAGCCCGAGCACGACGGAGACGTACGGCGCAGCGCCGAGTGGCTCGCGGCCAAGCTGACCGAGACCGGGTTCCCGGTCGCCGAGATCTGGCCCACTCCGGGCGCCCCCGCGGTGTTCGCCGAGTGGCCGTCCGGCGATCCGGAGGCGCCCACCGTGCTCGTCTACGGCCACCACGACGTGCAGCCCGCCGCCCGCGAGGACGGCTGGCACACCGACCCCTTCGAGCCGCAGCTGACCGACGGCCGGATGTACGGCCGCGGCGCCGCCGACGACAAGGGCCAGGTGTTCTTCCACACGCTCGGCGTGCGCGCCCACCTCGCGGCCACCGGCCGCACGGCCCCCGCCGTCCATCTGAAGCTGCTGATCGAGGGCGAGGAGGAATCGGGGTCCACGCACTTCCGTGCCCTCGTCGAGGAACAGGCCGAGCGCCTCGCCGCCGACGCCGTGATCGTGTCCGACACGGGCATGTGGTCGGAGACCACACCCACGGTCTGCACCGGCATGCGCGGCCTCGCCGACTGTGAGATCACGCTCCACGGCCCCGACCAGGACATCCATTCCGGATCGTTCGGTGGCGCCGTGCCCAACCCGGCGACCGTCGCCGCCCGTCTGGTCGCCGCGCTGCACGACGAGAACGAGCAGGTCACCGTCCCCGGCTTCTACGAGGGCATCGCGCCTCTCACCGACGCCGAGCGCGAGCTCTTCGCCGAGCTTCCCTTCGACGAGGACACCTGGCTGCGCACCGCGCAGTCCCACGGAACCCTCGGGGAGAACGGCTACTCCACGCTGGAGCGCATCTGGGCCCGCCCGACGGCCGAGCTGAACGGCATCGGCGGCGGCTACCAGGGCCCCGGCGGCAAGACGATCATTCCGTCGTCGGCGCACCTCAAGCTGTCGTTCCGGCTGGTCGCCGGGCAGGAGCCGGACAAGATCGAGCGGGCTGTCACCGACTGGGTCGCCGCGCGGGTCCCCGCGGGCATCCGCCACGAGATCGTCTTCGGGGCCGCCACCCGCCCGTGCCTGACACCGCTCGACCACCCGGCGCTCCGGTCGGTCGTGCGGGCCATGGGCCGGGCCTTCGACGGCCACAAGATCCGCTTCACCCGCGAGGGCGGCTCAGGGCCCGCGGCCGACCTCCAGGACGTGCTCGCGGCGCCCGTGCTCTTCCTGGGCATCTCCGTACCGTCCGACGGCTGGCACGCACCGAACGAGAAGGTCGAGCTGGATCTGCTCCTCAAGGGCGCGGAGACGGCCGCCCATCTGTGGGGCGACATGGCCGAAGCCCTTCGCTGAACACATTCACCGTCCCGTCCGGGGGAGTTGGAAGAACCGTGAGCACCAACAGCTACGCCGACGCCGCAGAGCGCCCGATCGGCCTCACCGCGCCCAGCGGCATCGACCGCGAGGCACACAACCGCCTCGACGAGGCATGGCTCGCGGCGGCGTGGAGTCACCCCACCACCCGCGTCTTCGTCGTCTCCGGCGGCCAGGCGCTGGTCGACGACACCACCGACGGCCGGACCGAACTGGTCATGACGCCGGCCTTTGAAGCACCAGTCACGGAGACCCACCGCTATTTCCTCGGCACCGACGAGGACGGGGTGCGCTACTTCGCGCTCCAGAAGGACGCCCTGCCGGGCCGTATGGACCAGTCGGCCAGACCCGCCGGGCTGCGCGAGGCCGGACTGCTGCTGTCCCCGCGCGACGCGGGGCTGCTGGTGCACGCGGTCGCCCTGGAGAACTGGCAGCGCCTCCACCGCTTCTGCTCCCGCTGCGGCGAGCGCACCGTCATCGCCGCGGCGGGCCACATCCGCCGCTGCCAGGCGTGCGGCGCCGAGCACTACCCCCGGACCGACCCTGCCGTGATCATGCTCGTCACCGACGACGAGGACCGTGCTCTCCTCGGCCGCCAGGTGCACTGGCCGGAGGGCCGCTTCTCGACGCTCGCCGGCTTCGTCGAGCCTGGTGAGTCGATCGAGCAGTCGGTCCGCCGGGAGGTCCGCGAGGAAGTGGGCGTCGACGTCGGCGAGGTCGAGTACGTCGCCAGCCAGCCGTGGCCCTTTCCGTCGAGCCTGATGCTGGGCTTCATGGCCAGCGCCACCTCGTCGCGGATCGAGGTCGACGGCGAGGAGATCCACGAGGCGCGCTGGTTCTCCCGGGAAGACCTGCGGGCCGCGTTCGAGTCCGGGGAGGTGCTGCCTCCCTACGGGATCTCGATCGCGGCCCGCCTCATCGAACTCTGGTACGGCAAGCCGCTGCCGAAGCCCGGCGACGTCCTCTGACCGGAGGCCGCCTGCGTACGGCGGCCTTCGGCCGTGGACCGGCCGGCCGTGGAACAGCCGGCCGGGGACCGGCGGCCCGCGGTGGTCGTGGACTAGACGCCGACCTTCTGCTTGACCTGGGCGAGCGACGGGTTGGTCAGCGTCGATCCGTCCGGGAAGAGCACGGTCGGCACCGTCTGGTTGCCGCCGTTCGCCTTCTCGACGAAGGCCGCCGACTCAGGGTCCTGCTCGATGTTGATCTCGGTGTACGCGATGCCCTCGCGGTCCATCTGGCTCTTCAGCCGACGGCAGTATCCGCACCAGGTGGTGCTGTACATCGTCACAGTGCCCTGCATCGTCTTCTGCTCCTAGGTCAGGGGGCGGGGGTGAGTCATCACCTCCGGCTAGAACGTACGTGACCCGGTGACGATTCCCGACCCTGCGGTGACCGCGCTGTGACCGTCGCTACGGTCACGGGCGGATCCGTACGACGAATGACGCACCCCTGTGGACAACCGCCGCACCGGCCCCGGGCGACCTGGCAGCATGGCGGGGTGACAGCAGCAACGCACTCCTCCCTTTTCCCGCAGGTCCCCGAATCGGCGGACGCCGTGCTCGACGGGCTCGACCCCGAGCAGCGCGAAGTGGCGACCGCCCTGCAGGGACCCGTGTGCGTGCTGGCAGGAGCCGGCACGGGCAAGACGCGCGCGATCACCCACCGCATCGCGTACGGCGTGCGTGCGGGCATACTCCAGCCCGCCAGTGTGCTGGCCGTCACTTTCACCAACCGTGCCGCCGGAGAGATGAGAGGCCGGCTGCGCCAGCTGGGCGCGGGCGGCGTCCAGGCGCGTACGTTCCACTCCGCCGCGCTGCGTCAGCTGCAGTACTTCTGGCCCAAGGCGGTCGGCGGCGACCTGCCCCGGCTGCTCGAGCGCAAGATCCAGCTGGTCGCGGAGGCCGCGGCGCGCTGCCGCATCCGCCTCGACCGCAACGAGCTGCGGGACGTCACGGGCGAGATCGAGTGGGCCAAGGTCACCCAGACCGTGCCCGGCGACTACCCGGCGGTGGTCGCGAAGTCGCTGCGCGACGCCCCCCGCGACCCGGCGGAGATCAGCCAGGTCTACGCGATGTACGAGCAGCTCAAGCGCGACCGCTCGGTGATCGACTTCGAGGACGTGCTGCTGCTCACCGTCGGCATCCTCCAGGACCGGCACGACATCGCCGACCACGTCCGCCGCCAGTACCAGCACTTCGTCGTCGACGAGTACCAGGACGTCAGCCCTCTCCAGCAGCGCCTGCTGGATCTGTGGCTGGGGGAGCGGGACAGTCTCTGCGTCGTCGGGGACGCCAGCCAGACGATCTACTCCTTCACCGGCGCCACCCCCGACCACCTGCTGAACTTCCGCACCCGCCACCCCGGCGCGACGGTGGTCAAGCTGGTCCGCGACTACCGCTCGACCCCCCAGGTCGTCCACCTGGCCAACGGCCTGCTCGGTCAGGCCCGCGGCAGGGCGGCCGAGCACCGTCTGGAGCTGGTCTCCCAGCGCGGGCCGGGCCCCGAGCCCGCGTATGTGGAGTACGCGGACGAGCCGGCCGAGGCCGAGGGCACCGCCCGCCGGATCCGTGACCTGATCACCGCCGGCGTCCCGGCCGGCGAGATCGCCGTGCTGTACCGGATCAACGCCCAGTCCGAGGTCTACGAGCAGGCGCTGGCCGACGCGGGCGTCCCGTACCAGCTGCGCGGGGCCGAGCGTTTCTTCGAGCGCCAGGAGGTGCGCGAGGCCGGGATCGCCCTGCGCGGCGCCGCCCGTGCCGGGGGCAACGACGCCCTGCTCGACGACCTGGAGGATCTGCCCGCCCAGGTGCGGGCGGTGCTGTCCACCAAGGGATGGACGACCGAGCCGCCCGCCGGATCCGGCGCGGTGCGCGACCGCTGGGAGTCACTGGCCGCGCTGGTCCGCCTCGCCGAGGACTTCGTACGGGCCAGGCCGCAGGCCACCCTTGCCGATCTGGTGACCGAACTGGACGAGAGGGCCGCCGCGCAGCACGCGCCCACAGTCCAGGGCGTCACACTCGCCTCTCTGCACTCGGCGAAGGGCCTCGAATGGGACGCGGTGTTCCTCGTCGGGCTCACCGAAGGCATGATGCCGATCACCTACGCCAAGACGGACGAGCAGGTGGAGGAGGAGCGCCGGCTCCTCTATGTGGGAGTCACCCGTGCGCGGTTGCATCTCTCCCTCTCCTGGGCCCTCTCGCGTGCCCCGGGCGGCCGTGCCTCACGCCGTCCGACCCGCTTCCTGAACGGCCTCCGGCCGGGCTCTGCCGCTGCCGGACCGCGAACGGCGGGCGGCGCGGGCGGTGTCGAGCGCGGCGGCGGGCGCCGCAAGCGGCGCGGCCCGGTGCTCTGCCGGGTCTGCGGCAAGACACTCACGGACGCCGGCGAGATGAAGCTGATGCGCTGCGAGGACTGTCCCTCGGACATGGACGAGGCGCTGTACGAGCGGCTGCGTGAGTGGCGTTCCGTCCAGGCCAAGGAGCTGGGCCAGCCCGCGTACTGCGTCTTCACCGACAAGACGCTGATGGCGATCGCGGAGGCCGTGCCCGGAGACGAGAGCGAGTTGGCCCGGATCTCCGGGGTCGGGGGACGCAAGCTGGATCGCTTCGGGGTCGACGTCCTGGCCATTTGCGCAGGTGAGGAGCCCGGCGGGGGCGACGAGGAGGACTGATACAAACTCGTCGAGAAAATAGTTTGCGTGCGCCCCGGCCAGCCCCATAGGTTCTTAACCACGGAAACGGCGGCTTCTCCGAAGCCCTGTCTTCGTGCTGTACTTATCCCGAATAGCGTGACCGGTCCGTCCGGTCCCCGAGACGCCGAGAGGAGGCGATTCCAGTGATCAGCATCAACAACAGCTTCGTCAGCACCGCCAAAATGACCGATCGCTCGGTCGTCTCCGCCTGCTCGCTCGGCTTCTCGTCCGCATTCCACGGCACCGGTATGTCCGGCATTCCCGCCGCACTGCCCGTGTCCGGTCTGGGCGGCATGCCCGTCCGCGAGCGCAATGAGCGACCGACCAAGGCACTGGAAGCAGGAGTAGCAGCGGCAGAGGCTCAGGCCTATGCCTTTGCGGCGGCCAGTGCCGACACGGAGCAGCAGACGACGCAGCACCACACGAAGTGGGCCTTCCGCGGGCTCGAACCCTGGAGTGATCCAGCCTGATACGGCATCAGGCCGGCGCCTTCAGGGCCGCGGAACCCCACCCGGGATCCGCGGCCCTTCTGTTTTCCCCAGCGGGAGAACAGCGTGAAGGGGCCTCGGGACCAGAAGCACCCGGTACCAACTGCCACCCGGCCGACCGGCCGGAACGACCAGACGAGGAAATACACACCGTGCAACTCGAAGCGCACGCCCCGTCCGTACCGCCTTCCGAGACCATCACCCCGCCCGCTCCTACCGAGGATTCGAACTTGACTCCCCTCACCGCGCTCACCGCGCTCGACGACGCCATCGAGAAGCTCGGCGTACCCGTCCCGTGCCGTTCCTACGACCCGGAGGTCTTCTTCGCCGAGTCGCCGGCCGACGTCGAGTACGCCAAGTCCCTCTGCCGCACCTGCCCGCTGATGGAAGCCTGCCTCGCGGGCGCCAAGGAGCGGCGTGAGCCGTGGGGCGTCTGGGGCGGAGAGCTCTTCGTCCAGGGTGTGGTCGTCGCCCGCAAGCGGCCGCGTGGTCGCCCGCGCAAGAACCCGGTTGCGGCATGAACGCCATCGGAACCATCGATCGACCCGTCACGCACGACCCCAAGAAGCAGGCCCCGATGACCTCTTCCCCGAGCGAGCCGCAGGGCTCCGCCACCCGAGCCGTCACCACCATCGGCGCGAACGCCTCGCGTCAGAACAGGACCCGCGAAATGCAACTCATCCCAGAAGCCCTGGCGCGTGCGCATATGCACGAGCGCCTGCGTGAAGCCGAGGCGGAACGCCAGGCCGCGCGCCTGGTCGCCGCCCGACGCATGCAGCGTCGCGCCGAGCGCGTGTCGATGCGCGCCCGTCGCGCCCTGGCCATGGCCGTCATGCAGTGACGGCGATGCACTCCCCGCGGGGGCCGGTCCCAACGGACCGGCCCCCGCGGTCGTTCTGCCCGGGGCGCCTTGACGCCTGGGCGCTCCGGCGTCCGGCAGGCCCCCGGCGTGGATTCCGGCGGGCGCCGCGGTGCGTTCCGCCCGGGCGGCGGGCCGGCGGCGGTATCGTCGCGAGGTGGAACAGGACCCGACCCCTCAGCCCGAGCAGCCGGGCGGCGACAGCATCGTCTGTGCCGGCTGCGGAACAGTCGCCGAGGAGGTGCCGGTGACCTGGACCTGCTCCGTGGAGGACGGCGCCCGGCGCTACTTCTGCGACGACTGCGCCCGTGCCAACCTCAGGGCGATCGAGGGCAGGCTCGACTCGACCTGGTGGTGACCGCGCCTCAGGCGCCCTCCGCCTCGGCGACCTCCGCCTCCACCAGGAATCCGGGCAGCCACTCCTCGAGCTCGGCCCGGAGCCTCACCGTCGCGTTCAGCTGGCAGAGCACTCCGATCGTGCTCAGCGTCACACGGTGTATGAGCAGGTACGACGGCGGAAGGTTGAGCTGCTTGCCCAGCTGATGGGCGGGGGACCTGACGTCGGCTATCCGGGCGGCCTGGGTACGGATCCAGCCGCGGGTGAAAATGAACTCCTCCGCCTCGGCCGGTTCGATGATGGGCAGCAGGTAGTCCAGTACCGCGTCCGGGTCGAGATCGATGGTCTCCTTGACGAAGCCCTCCTCGCACAGCAGCCCGTAGACCGCGTCCGCGTCGCCTTCGAGGGCCATCCGCAGACATTCGCCGATGGTGTCGGGCAGCCCGCCCGGCAGCCGGTCGACGGTCCCGAAGTCCAGTACCCCCAGGCGCCAGCCGTCCCCCTGGCCGTCGGGCAGCAGCCGGAAGTTGCCGGGGTGGGGGTCGGCGTGGAGGAGCCCGGTGCGTGCGGGGCCGGAGAAGAGGAAGTGGGCCAGCAGCTGGCCCGCGCGGTCCCGTTCCTCGGCGGTGCCGCCGGAGATGACGTCGGCCAGCGGTATGCCGTCGATCCACTCCGTCACCAGGACCTCGTCGCTCTGGTGCACCACGTCCGGGACGAGTACGGCGGGGTCGTCGGCGAATACCGCGGCGTGTTCGCGCTGGGCCTGGGCCTCCAGTTCGTAGTCCAGTTCCTCGGACACCCGGTCGCGCAGCTCGGAGAGCAGCGGCTTGATGTCCATGCCCGGGATGAGCGGCCCCAAGAGGCGGGCGAATCGGCTCAGTTGGGCCAGGTCGGACAGCAGCGCCTCGCCCGCTCCCGGATACTGCACCTTCACGGCGACGTCCCGCCCGTCGTGCCACACCGCACGGTGCACCTGCCCGATCGACGCGGCGGCCGCCGGTTTGTCCTCGAAGCTCAGGAACAGCTCCCGCCAGTCCTCGCCCAGGCGTTCCTCCAGCGCCGCGTGCACCGTCCGCGTCGGCATCGGAGGCGCCGCCTCCTGGAGCTTGGTCAGAGCGGCACGATACGGTCCCGCGATCTCTTCGGGCAGCGCCGATTCGAAGACCGACAACGCCTGCCCGAACTTCATCGCACCGCCTTTCAGCTCCCCCAGGACGCGGAACAGCTGCTCGGCCGTGCGCTGTTGGAGCTCGCGGGCCACGATCTCGGCCGACTTGCCACCGATCCGTTTTCCCAGCCCCCAGGTGGCCCGGCCGGCGAAGCCCAGCGGCAGAGCTGCCAACTTGGCAGTCCGGGTGACCGCCTTCCGGGGAAGATCAGACATGCGCCCCTCCAAATCCCAGACAGCCTGCCGCGTCTGCCGACGGCGTTGTCCGCCGACCGCGGTTACCCGTTCATTGTCGCGTGCGTCGCTGTGACCGCCGAGGTGTTCCCCCTCTCAGTTTTTCCCGCGGCACCGCAGACGCAGTCGAGGTGGGGAACGATCCGTTCGGACCGCCAGGACAGTTGCGGCAGCGACACCTCCCACCTGGATCCGGTGCTCGCCGGTGCTCCGCCGTCGAGGAACGACAGCGCGTGGCAGGCAGCCAGTCCCGACACCGCCGTGGCCAGCGCGACGTCGCAGGCGGCCACGGATCTGCGCCGGCCGGAGCGCCACTGCGCAAGCAGCCGCGGCCTTCCCGGGTCGAGATCCGCCCGCCCCCGCTCCATGCAGCCCCCGCACGCCGTACAACCGGGCAGCACCAGGGGACCGACGACTCCGGTGGCCTCCACAACGCCCGTATAGAGGTGGGGGATGCCGCTCGCGATCCGGTCCTCGGCTTCCTGGAGCGCGGGCGCGTACGCGGCCAGCCCGTCGCGCGGCGCCAGGATCACCAGGCTGAGCCCCGGCTCCCCACCGGCCGGGTCCCGCGGCCCGGTGGTACGCAGTGGACCGGCCGGAGCGGCGCGCCGCACCAGCCGCCGGGCTGCCGCATCCCTGCGGTCCCCGACGGCCTCGGCGGGCAGTCCGCAGGGAGCCACGTCCCCGGGCTCGGTGTATCCGCCGTCCAGCACTTCGACGCATCCCACGCCGGCGGCCGACAGCGTCGCGGCGACCGACGCACCCACCCGCCCGGCTCCGCGCACCTGGACCCGTATGGCACGCCGGGCCGCCACGCGTCCTGCCGCCCCGCCCGGTTCGGGATGGATCACGGACATCGAGGCGATGTCCGGACGCAACCGGTCGTGGGCCGCGGCCCGTTTGCGCAGCGCGGCGACCGCCGGGCCGCCGGCCGTGGGGTCGTCGAGCAGGCCCGCGGCCGTCAGACGGCGCACGAGTGCTTCCGCTCTGCCCTCCGGCAGGCCCATGGACCGCGCCTCCTCGCGCAGCAGCGGCAGACCGCGGGTCCCGTCCAGCAACTCCATCAGGGCGCCGGTCGCCGTGTCCACGGGCCCCACAGTCACCGCATGCGCGGGCGTCACCCCGAACTGCACCGACTGCCGGTCCCGCCATGCCCGCCGCAAAGCAGGCTTCATCATCGGATGCATATCCGCTTCCCCCGTCGACTTTTGGCACGGTTCCCCTTCGGCACGGCTATCCGAGAGCCGTGTCCGAACCGTTGCCAGGATGCAGTGCCGGGGAGATGCGCGTGAAAAGTTGTCCACAGGTGCGGGGTATTAGTCGTTCAAATGGTGCAGTCATGGAGTGGATCACGTGGGGAGCATCCTCGGGGCGGGACTTCTCCCACGGACAGCGGGTAACGTCGGGGCGTGTCCGTCGATCCCCCTCGCCTCGCTGGGGAGACCTCACCGCGCACCGCGGGAGGCCAGCAGCGCAGCGCGCCACGTCACCCGCCCCGCGGATCGGGAACGAGCGCGGTCGAGGTCCGCCGCAGCGCCCGGCGCAGTCGGACGGTGTCCGCGTACCGGGAGGGCGACCGGACCATCGTGCTCATTCCGGCCCGTATGTCGGAGGCGGAGGAACGGCGCTGGGTCGGCGTCATGCTGGACAAACTCGCCGCCCAGGAGAGCAGACGGGTCCTCGGTGACGCCGAACTCACCGAGCGTGCGGAACGTTTGTCCGACCAGTACTTCGACGGGCGCGCCAGGCCGGCGTCCGTACGCTGGGTGACGAACCAGAACACCCGCTGGGGCTCGTGCACTCCGGCGGAGGGCAGCATCCGGCTCTCCCACCGTCTTCAGGGCATGCCGGAGTACGTGGTGGACTACGTGCTCGTCCACGAGCTGGCCCATCTGCTCGTTCCCGGTCATGGACCCCGGTTCTGGCGGCTGATGGAGGCCTACCCGCGCACCGAGCGCGCCCGCGGTTATCTGGAAGGCGTCGTCTCGGCCGACCGGTTGCCGCATCTGCCGCCCGCCCGCGGAGAGTGACGGAGCGACGGTCCTGTACCGAATGTGTACCGGCTTGCCTCAATGTCGGACTCAGCGGTTAGCCTGACGCGACGCATTCAATTCGGGATGGGGGACGGTCGTAACGCATGGCCAGGGAATTCCAACGCGGCCACAAGGCCAAGATCAGTGATCTTACTCCGGGGACGGATCTGTACGTAGGCGTGCAGATCGCCGCTCCTGGTCTGACCTTCGACATCAGCTGCTTCGGGCTCGATGCCAACGAGCAGCTCTCCGACGACCGGTACTTCATCTTCTTCAATCAGCCGAAGTCGCCCGAGGAGTCCATTCAGCTGCTCGGCGCGCAGTCCGGCGACACCGAGTCGTTCCGCGTCACGCTCGACCGCATCCCGGCGAACATCCACAGGCTCTCCTTCACCGCCACGATCGACGGTGCCGGCCAGATGTCGCAGATCGGCCCCGGATACATTCGCATCGTCGCCGGTGGCGAAGAGGTCGTCCGGTACGCCTTCACCGGCTCCGAGTTCACCACCGAGCGCGCCGTGATGCTGGGGGACTTCTACCTCAAGGACGTGTGGCGCTTCGCTGCCGTCGGCCAGGGATTCGACGGCGGTCTCGAGGCCCTGCTGAAGAACTTCGGCGGCGAGGTCGCCGAGGAGCAGCCGGCCGCGCAGGAGCCGCAGGGTGCGGCCCCCACGTTCGCGCCGCCTCCACAGGCATCCGCACCGGCTCCGGCTTTCGGCGCCCCGGCGGCTCCCGCTGCCCCTCAGGCACCGCAGCCCGCGCCCGCCTTCGGCGCTCCCGCGCCTCAGGCACCGGCGCCCCACGCTCCGGCCGCTCAGGCCCCGGCCGCGCCGCAGAATCCGCAGATGCATGCCGCGCCGACCATGGCAGCGCCGATGACCCCGCCGGCCGGCACCGTCCCGCCGCCCGCCCCGTCCCCCTACGGTCAGCCGCCGCAGCAGCCGCAGTTCGGCCAGGTCCCCGGTCAGCCGCCCGGTCAGATGCCGGGCCAGATTCCCGGCCAGGCTCCGGGCCAGATGCCGCAGCCCGGCATGCCGTCGCCGTACGGTCAGCAGGCCCCCGCCCCGTACGGCCAGCAGCCTCCCGGTATGCCCCAGGGCGGCGTGCCCCAGGGCGCCCCGCAGGGCGGCGCCGGTCTGCAGGCCGCCCTGCAGCCGTACCGCGAGACGGCCACGGGCCAGCGATGGACCCCGCAGAACCAGCAACTCATGCGCGTCGACCTGACCATGGGCGGCACGCCGGTGCTCGCCCGGCAGGGCAGCATGGTCATGTACCAGGGCAAGGTCGACTTCGGTTACAAGGGCGCCGGCTTCGCGGGCCGCGTCGTCGGCAACGCGACCGGCCAGGAAATGCAGTTGATGCGTTGCAGCGGACGCGGCCAGGTCTTCCTCGCCGAGGAAGGCGCGCATCTGCACTCCATCGAGCTGCAGGGCGACGGGATCTGCGTCTCCGCGGAGAACGTCCTCGCCTTCGACGAGTCCTTGCAGCACGAGGTCCGCCGCATCGAGGGCCACGGCATCCCCGGCGGCGCGCTGTTCACGATGATGTTCCAGGGCACGGGCACCGTCGTCGTCAAGACGCACGGCATCCCCGTGGTCCTGCCGGTCACGCCCACCACGTTCGCCGACTGCAACGCGGTCGTCGCCTGGTCGGCGGCCTCGCAGGTCATCCTCTCCAGCCAGGTCCGGCTGCGCCGCAACGCGTACCCGGGACACAGCGGAGAGACCGTGAACCTGCAGTTCCGGGGAGCCCCCGGCAACTTCATCGTCGTCCAGCCGTACGAGGTCTGAGGGAGCCCGAAGAAATGAACCAGCAACTCGCGGGCTTCGCCCCGACCCCTGTGGTGGCCCGGATGGAAAACCACGGCCGCACCATGCTCAAGGTCGCCATGGCCACCGGCCAGGACCTGTACGCGCGTACCGGATCGATGGTCGCCTACGAGGGCTTCGTCCAGTACGAGCCCAACCCGCCCGCCGTCCGTCAGATCGCCGCCCAGTGGGTGACCGGCGAGGGCGCGCCCATCATGAAGTGCTCGGGTGACGGACTGCTCTACCTCGCCGACTACGGGGCGGACATCGTCGTCATCAACCTCAACAACGACTCCATCTCTGTCAACGGGACCAATGTGCTGGCCTTCGACGCGCACCTGCAGTGGGGCGTGGAGAAGGTCAAGGGACTGGCCAAGTTCGCCGGCCAGGGCCTGTGGAACGTGGAGATCGCGGGCACCGGCTGGGTCGCCCTGACCTCGCGCGGCACCCCGATCATGGTCGACTGCGGCCGCGGCGAGGACGAGACGTACGTCGACCCCGACGCCCTCGTCGCCTGGTCCCCGAACCTGAAGGTGAAGGGCAAGCGCAGCTTCAAGGCGTCCTCGCTGATCGGGCGGGGGAGCGGCGAGGCGTACCAGATGGCCTTCTCGGGCCAGGGCATCGTCGTCGTGCAGCCGAGCGAGGACAGTACCGACCGCCTGCGGATCCGGCACTGAGGGGGAGCGAGAACAATCATGCAGAGCCCGCTTTTCAGCTACGCAGAACAGCAGAGCCAGGACCGGTACGTCGTGCAAAACCCGCAGTTGCTGCGGGTCGCGCTGACCGGACACGACGACGTCCTCGCCCGCAAGGGCGCCATGGTGGCGTACCAGGGACTGGTCGACTTCGACGGCGAGTACCAGACGAGCAGCCAGCGCCGGGCCCGCGCCAACACCGGTGAGGGTCTCGACCTGATGCGCTGCTCCGGTCAGGGCACGATCTACTTCGCCAACCTCGCGCAGTACATCCACGTGGTGGACGTCGACCAGGAGGGCATGACCGTCGACAGCGCCTACGTCCTGGCGCTCGACTCCACGCTGCACACCGAGGTCATCGCGGTGGACAGCCAGTACGGCATCTCCGGCTCCGGCAAGTACCAGCTCAACATCTCGGGCCGGGGCAAGGTCGCGCTGATGACCTCGGGCCAGCCGCTGATGATGCAGGTCACCCCGGACAAGTACGTCAACGCGGACGCCGACGCCATCGTCGCCTGGTCCACGGGCCTGCGGGTGCAGATGCAGGCGCAGACGCACTCCTCCGGCGTGCGCCGCCGCCGCGGCAACACCGGAGAGGGCTGGGAGCTCAGCTTCCTCGGCCAGGGCTTCGCCCTGGTCCAGCCCAGCGAGGTCATGCCCCCGCAGAACGCGGACATCGGCCAGGGCGTGCGTGCCCAGTTCGGTGTCGGCCAGCACGGCTCCCACGCCCAGAACCAGAACAACGCCTGGAACTAGCGGCGGAGCACGTACGGGTACACACGGGTGAGGGGCGGTCGCCGGGCGACCGCCCCTCACCCGTGGGCGGTCACAGACGCGCCCTCGTACGCTCCATGAGCCGCATGACGGAGGCGTCGGCGACCTCCGCCACCTCGTCGTACCGGAACCAGCGCAGGTCCAGCGACTCGTCGCTGATCGCCCAGGTCGCGCCTGCCGGGGCGAGCGCCGCGTACTGCACGTCCAGGTGCCAGTGGCACGGCGCCGGGATCGCGTGCCGGTCGAGGGTGACCGGCCCGCCGGGCAGCAGGGAGAGCCCGGTCATGCCGGACTCCTCCGTCGCCTCACGCAGTGCGGCTCCGGCGAGGCTCGTGTCGTCCTGCTCGCAGTGGCCGCCCATCTGCAGCCACATGCCGAGCTTCCGGTGCAGCGTCAGCAGCACCTGCCCGCGCTCCGGGTCGATCACCAGGGCGCTGGCGGTCAGATGCCCGGCCCGGCAGGACTTCCACGTCCCGTCCGGGTGGGCCGCCAGATGGTCCAGGTAGGTCCGGCGCAGCTCTGCCTGGTCCCCGTGGGCGTCGTAGCCCTTCAGCACGAGGACCGCGTCGTCGTGAAGGCTCACTTGCCGGTGTCGTCCTCGTCCTCGTCCGTGCCCGGAGTCCCGGAAGGGCCGGAGTCCTCGGGGCGGTCCTTGTCGAGCTTGGTGCTGCCCTTGCCGCCGGCCGCCTCGCCGAGCATCTTGTCCAGCTCGGAGAAGTCCAGCTGCTCGCGGTGGACGAAGCCGTCCGGGTCGTCGAGGTCGGTGGCCGTCGGCAGCATGTCCGGGTGCTCCCACAGGGCGTCCCGCCCGTCCATGCCGCGCGCGTCCGTGAGGGACGCCCACAGCCGTGCGGCGTCCCGCAGCCTGCGCGGACGCAGCTGGAGGCCGATCAGCGTCGCGAACGTCTGCTCGGCGGGGCCGCCCGAGGCCCGGCGCCTGCGCAGCGTCTCGCGCAGGGCGCTCGCCGACGTCAGCCGGGACGAGGCGGCCTCGTGGACCACCGCGTCCACCCATCCCTCGACCAGAGCGAGTGCGGTCTCCAGACGGGCCAGTGCCGCCTTCTGCTCAGGGGTGTCCTCCGGCTGGAACATGCCCTGCTGGAGCGCTTCCTGCAGCTGCTCGGGATGCGTCGGGTCGAACTGGCCGACCACGTCCTCGAGCTTGGTCGTGTCGACCTTGATCCCGCGGGCGTACCCCTCGACCGCACCGAACAGATGCGAGCGCAGCCACGGCACATGGGCGAAGAGCCGCTGGTGGGCGGCCTCCCGCAGGGCCAAGTAGAGCCGCACCTCCTCCCTGGGAACGCCGAGGTCCTTGCCGAGCGCATCGATGTTGAGCGGGAGGAGCGCGGCTTTGCCGGCCGGGCCGAGCGGCAGCCCGATGTCGGTCGAGCCGACCACTTCACCGGCCAGTACACCGACGGCCTGTCCGATCTGCTGACCGAACATCGCACCGCCCATCGACCGCATCATTCCGATCAGCGGACCGGCCATGGCCTGCATCTCCTCGGGCAGCACATCGCCCATGGCGAGGCCGACGCGCTCCGCGACCGGGTCGACGAGCTGCTGCCATGCCGGGAGCGTCGCCTCGACCCACTCGGCGCGGCTCCACGCCACGGCGGTGCTCGCGCCGGAGGGAAGCGACGTGGCGCCGTCCAGCCACAGGTCGGCCAGCCGCACCGCCTCCTCGACCGCGGTCCGCTCGACCGGGCCGACGCTGGCGTCCTTGGTGCCGTCCGGCGTGCCCTGGGAGACGGTCTGGCGGGCGATCTGCTTCGCCATGTCCCAGTTGACCGGGCCGCCCTCGTAGCTCAGCATCTGGCCGAGCTGCTGGAAGGCCGCACCCAGGTCGTTCGGGTTCAGGGAGCCGAACATGGCCGCGAAGGGGTTGTCCCCGCCGCTCCCGAATCCGAAGGGATCGGCCGGGGACCCGCCGGAGCCCTGGCCACCTTCGCCGCGATTCTTCTTCTTGCCCTCGTCGCCGTTCTCCGGCTCCTCCGGCGGAAGGCCGAATCCGAATGGGGTGTCACTCACGGGTTTCCTCGGCTCGTAGGGCCGCCGGCTTCCTGCCGGCGGCGGCTGCCCGACAACACCACCCAGCGTAGACATCCGAACCGCTTACGGGCTCGGTGCTCCGCCGACACGGGGCCTGCGGCAGGATGGACGCCACCTGGTGCGTATGCGTCGTTCGCTTGCGTACTGAAGACAACCGCTGGAGACGCCTGGTGAGTTCCCCAGATCCGCAGGTTCGCGCAGCGCGAAACCACTCAACCCCGGCCGCCGGCCGCGGGCCGTCCGGCCGTGGCCCCGTCGTCGCGGTCACCGGCGCCGCCACCGGCGTCGGCGACCTGCTCACCCGGCGCCTCGCCGAGTCGGACGAGGTCAAGCAGGTCGTGGCCCTGGACGAGCGCCGCGGCGAGGCGACCGAGGCGCAGTGGCACATCCTCGACGTACGCGACCCGGCCATCGCGGAGAAGCTCCGCGGCGTCGACGTCGTGGTGCATCTGGCGCTCGACCTCGGCCTGGAGTCCGACCCCGCCGCGCGGACCGCGTACAACGTCCGCGGCACCCAGACGGTGCTGACCGCGGCCGCCGCCGCCGGCGTCCACCGGGTCGTCCTGTGCACGTCAGCCATGGTCTACGGGGCGCTGCCCGAGAACGACATCCCCCTCTCCGAGGACGCAGAGCTGCGCGCGACGGCGGAGGCCACCGGTGTCGGCGACCTGCTG
Organism: Streptomyces peucetius; assembly: GCF_025854275.1. Classification (NCBI taxonomy): domain Bacteria; kingdom Bacillati; phylum Actinomycetota; class Actinomycetes; order Kitasatosporales; family Streptomycetaceae; genus Streptomyces; species Streptomyces peucetius. The sequence goes on from NZ_CP107567.1 coordinate 5,255,158, forward strand.
GAGATCGAGAGACTGGCCCGTCGCGCGCCCCGTGCGCACCCGGGCCTCAACGTGACGGTGCTCAGGCCGGCCGTCCTGGTGGGCGGCACGGACACCGCCCTCACCCGCTACTTCGAGTCGCCCCGGCTGCTCGTGGTCGCCGGATCGCGCCCGACCTGGCAGTTCTGCCACGTCGAGGACCTGGTGAGCGCCCTGGAGTACGCCGCGCTCGAGAAGGTCGAGGGCGAGCTGGCCGTGGGCTGCGACGGGTGGCTCGAGCAGGAGGAGATCGAGGAGCTCAGCGGCATCCGGCGGATGGAGCTGCCTTCGGCGGTGGCCCTGGGCGCCGCGGCCCGCCTCCATCGCATCGGGCTCACGCCCTCGCCGGCTGGGGACCTCGCGTACACGATGCACCCCTGGGTGGTGAGCGTCAGTCGGCTGCACGACGCGGGCTGGCGTCCGCAGTGGACCAACGAGGAGGTGCTGGCCGCACTCCTGGAGGAGGTGGAGGGCCGTCACACGGTGGCCGGCCGCCGGCTCGGCCGCAAGGACGCCACAGCCGCGGGCGCCGCGGGCGCCACCGTCGCGCTGCTCGGCACGGCCGCCCTGGTGCGCCGGGCGCGCAAGGCGCGGCGGAGGATCTGAGGGGCGGGACCGGGTCGCCTGCCGGGCGACGGGCTGCGGCGAGGCGCCGAGCTTGTGCGAGGCTCCAAGGAGGATCGCCCCCGAACGGTCGAATGGGCTATTCCGCGTTGTCGGTGCGGTACGGCACGATGGACGCCATGGCACGCACGTACGACCATCCAGGTGAGCAGGCGGCGAAGGACCCGATCCGTCTGCTGGCGATCCGGGACACGCCGCTGTCCCTCGACGAGGTCTTCGCGGCGGTCGGCGACGACGCCGCGGGCGGCACGGCGCTGTTCGTCGGCACCGTGCGCAACCACGACGGTGGCGCCGATGTCGACACCCTTGGTTACTCCTGCCACCCCACGGCGGAGGCGGAGATGCGCCGCATCGCCGAGAAGGTCGCCGCGGACTACCCCGTCCGGGCGCTGGCCGCCGTCCACCGTGTGGGTGACCTGGCAGTCGGTGACCTCGCGGTGGTCGTCGCCGTGTCGTGCCCGCACAGGGGCGAGGCGTTCGAGGCCTGCCGGAAGCTGATCGACGATCTCAAGCACGAAGTGCCGATCTGGAAGCACCAGCGCTTCTCGGACGGTACGGAGGAGTGGGTCGGGGCCTGCTGACCGGTCCGGACGAACGGGCCGTGCCGATGCGACGGGCCCTGAAACCCGGTCGGTGCCCATCCGCCCGATTTGCGTAACAGCACCCCTGCCGTGAGCGTTGAAGCGGCAGATGGCTAATCTGCTGATCAGTCGATGCTTGCGCTCATGGGGTAGGGAGGTCGCGATGGCAGTTCTGGTCTGGTTGCTGATTCCGCTTTTCGCTGCTGTCGGTGCTGCGATATGGGCGGGCTGGGCGTCCAGAGACCGTACGAGCGGCGATGTCGCCGAGCTCGCCGGCTATGCCCGCTTCCGCGACGCGATGGACAGGGTCTCCGGCACCGACGCCGTACGTCCCTGACCGACGACCGACCGCCCCGCAGCCGTCGAGCTGCGGCCCCGGACGGACCGGCCCCGACGGTGGCATCACAGGCGTGTCCCGTACTGTCGTTCCATGCCACGCCGCACCGCGACGATGCTCGCCTCCACGCTCATCTTCATTGCGCTGCTCTGCGCAGGCGTGTTCCTCACAGTGCCGTACGCGAAGATGTCCCCCGGGCCGACGGTGAACACCCTCGGGTCCGCGGACGGTGAGCCGGTGCTCGACATCTCCGGCCGCAAGACCTACGCGACGACCGGGCATCTCAACATGACGACGGTCCGGGTCACCGGTGCCGATTATCAGATGAACCTCCTCGAAGCCGTCTACGGCTGGGTCGCACACGACTACGTCGTCGTGCCGCACGACACGCTCTACCCGAACGGGAAGACGGAAGAGGAGTCGACGCAGGAGAACGCCGAGGAGTTCAGCCAGTCGCAGGAGAGCGCCAAGGTCGCCGCTCTGCGGGAGCTGAAGATCCCCGTCAAGCAGCGCGTCGTCGTCTCCTCCGTCGTCAAGGGCTCGCCGTCGCAGAACAAGCTGCACGCTGGAGACGTGATCCGTGCCGTCGACGGCACGTCCGTCAAGCAGCCGGAGGACGTCGCGAAGCTCGTCGTGAAGCACAAGCCCGGGGAGAAGGTCGTCTTCACCGTCGTGCCGGCCGACGATGCCGCCGCCGCGGAGAAGGCGGGCAAGGAGCCGGTGAACACCGAGAAGGTCACGGTGGAGACGGTGAAGGCCGAGGACGACGGCCGGGCGATCGTCGGGATCCAGGCCGGGACCGACCACACGTTCCCGTTCGAGGTCGACATCAATCTGGCCGACGTCGGAGGCCCGAGCGCCGGTCTGATGTTCGCTCTCGGCATCGTCGACAAGCTCACGGCCGGGCAGCTGACGGGCGGCAACTTCGTCGCCGGAACGGGCACCATCGACGATGCCGGCAAGGTCGGACCGATCGGCGGCATCGAGATGAAGCTGGTCGGAGCGCGCAAGGCGGGTGCGGAGTACTTCCTCACGCCCAGCGCCAACTGCGCCGCCGCGGCCTCCGACACCCCGGACGGGCTGACGCTGGTGAAGGTGGACACCATCAAGGACGCGCGGGCGTCCCTGACCAAGATCGAGGCGGGTGACACCGCCGCACTGCCGAGCTGCTCGGCGGGCTGACACCGCAAGCCCCTGAGCCGCAGGCCCGCGAGCCCGCGAGCCGCACGCCGCGAACGACGACGCCGTGCCCCCACCGGGGGCGCGGCGTCGGCATGCGGCGGGGTTACGCCTCGAAGGTCGCGTACAGGGCTTCGGCCAGTCCCGGGACCAGGCCCGCTCCGGTGAGCACCTCGTTCGGAGAGTCCTTGGCGCGCAGCCGCAGCGCCGACTCACGCGTGCCGTCGCGCAGGACCGCCACCGTCATCCGGACCTCCTGGCGGTCCGGGTGCTCGGCCACCCACTTGGTGAGGGCGGTGTCGTCGAGGCCGACCGGTACGTCGGACTCCGCCGAGGGCGGCAGCATCAGCCGCTCCACGGTCAGGGCGCAGCCGGCGACCGCGTCGGGCCACGCGATGGTGCCGAGGAACTCGTCCAGCGGGGTGCCGGCCGGGATCTCGTCCTGTTCCACGGGGGTGAGGGGGGCGGCCTGGTCGCCGGTGTCGAGACCGAGCTGTGAGGCCAGCCCCGGCTCCTGGGAGCGCAGCTGAGCGGTGTCGACCAGAGCGAAGAGCCGGGCCGGCTGGTCCCAGCCGAGAGTGGCCGCGTACTCGTCGATCTCGAGCACGGCGCGGGTGAGTGGGGTCGCGGCCATCGGGGGGCCGGAAGAAGAAGCGTTGGGCATGGTCAATATCCTGCCTCCTTCCTGCCCCGCGGCGGGAACTAGGTAAAGCCTTAGTAAGTTGCATAAGTGGGCTCTACGATCGCGGGGCCCGATTCACACAACCGCGAACTTCAAGGGGCGCACGTTGGCTTTCCAGATGCCGGACCGCGGCGGAGGCCCGACAGGGCCACGGATGAGAGTGGGCCGGCCGTCCCGGCGTGTCCGCACCCTGCTCATGACACTGGGTGCTCTGGCCGTGCTGGCCATGGTGTTCGTCATGTTCTCCGGGTTCTGGACCGACTGGCTCTGGTACCGCTCGGTCGATTACTCCTCGGTGTTCACGACAACCCTGTGGACCAAGATCGGCCTGTTTGCCGTCTTCGGTCTGCTGATGGCGACTGCCGTCGGCGTGAACATCTGGCTGGCGCACCGGCTGCGTCCGCCGCTCAGCGCGATGTCGCTCGAGCAACAGAGCCTCGACCGCTACCGGATGAGCATCGCCCCCTACAAGAAGTGGGTGCTCCTCGCGATCACCGCACTCGTCGGGCTGATCGCCGGAGCGTCCGCCACGGGGCAGTGGCGGACCTGGCTCATGTGGGTGAACGGGGTGTCCTTCGGCGAGAAGGACCCGCAGTTCAACATGGACGTGTCGTTCTTCGCGTTCGACCTGCCCTGGTACCGGTTCCTGCTTGGCTTCGGTTTCGCGGCCGTCGTGCTGTCGCTGATCGCCGCCGCGCTGACCCACTACCTGTACGGCGGGCTGCGCATCACCAGCCCGGGCGCCCGCGCGACCGCCGCGGCCACCGGACACCTGTCGGTGCTGCTCGGCCTCTTCGTCGCGCTGAAGGCCGTGGCGTACTGGCTGGACCGGTACGGCCTCGCCGTGAAGTCGAGCGACTTCAAGACGACCGACAACTGGACAGGTCTGCGCTACGTCGACGCCAACGCCTATCTGCCGGCGAAGACGATCCTGTTCTGCATCGCCGTCATCTGCGCGCTGCTGTTCTTCGCGACGCTGTGGCGCCGCACCTGGCAGCTGCCGGTGATCGGTTTCGGTCTGATGGTCCTGTCGGCGATCCTGATCGGCGGCCTGTACCCGGCGATCGTGCAGAAGTTCCAGGTCCAGCCCAACGAGCAGGCCAAGGAAGCGCCGTACATCGAGAAGAACATCGAGGCGACGCGCAAGGCCTACGGCATCGACGGGGTGAAGCCCGGGGACTACACGGGCAGGGGCGAGGTCAAGAACCCGGAGCAGCAGCGGAAGAACGCCGACGCCGCCGCCAGCTACCGCATCAACGACCCGAACATCGTCTCGCCGACGTTCCAGCAGCTGGAGCAGGAGCGGAAGTACTACCAGTTCCCCTCCACGCTGGACGTCGACCGGTACGACGGCCAGGACACGGTCATCGGTCTGCGCGAGCTCAACCTCGCCGGGGTCGACAAGCGCAACTGGATCAACGACCACTTCACCTACACCCACGGCTTCGGCGCCGTCACCGCCAAGGGCACCGCGACCGCCGAGGGCACCAGCGGCTCGCCGGCGTTCACCGAGTCCGGCCTGCCGACCAAGGGCATGCTCGGCGACTATGAGCAGCGGATCTACTACGGCGAGAAGACCACGCAGTACTCGATCGTGGGCGGCCCCCAGAAGGAGCTGGACTACGAACGGGACGGCGGCGGCCAGGTCACCACGAGCTACAAGGGCAAGGGCGGCATCGACGTCTCGGGCCCGCTCAACCGCGCCGCGTACGCCGTCGCCTTCAGCGAGCCGCAGATCATGTACTCGGGAGCCATCGGCGACGGCTCCAAGATCCTCTACAACCGCACGCCCAAGCAGCGCGTCGAGGCGGTCGCCCCGTGGCTGACCATCGACGGCGACGCGTACCCGGCCGTGATCGGCAAGCGGGTCCAGTGGGTCATCGACGCGTACACCACCACGAACGGATACCCGTACGCCTCGCGGACGACGCTGGGCGACACCACGGCCGACTCGCTGACCGACCGGCAGCGCGCGGTGGTCGCGCAGCAGAACCAGGTCAACTACATCCGTAACTCGGTGAAGGCCACCGTCGACGCCTACGACGGCACCGTCACGCTGTACGAGTGGGACGAGAACGACCCGGTTCTGAAGACCTGGAAGAAGGCCTTCCCGGGCACAGTGAAGGACAAGGCCGACATCCCGGACGAGCTGCAGGCGCATCTGCGGTACCCGCAGGACATGTTCAAGGTCCAGCGTGAGCTGCTCTCCCTGTACCACGTCACGGACGCGGACCAGTTCTACAACGCGAGTGACGCCTGGCAGGTGCCCAACGACCCGACGAAGTCGGACAGCAACGCGGTTCCGCCGTACTACCTGTCGATGAAGCTGCCGGGTGACAAGGCGCAGCAGTTCTCGCTGACGACGACGTTCACCCCCAGTGGACGGCCCAACCTCCGGGCCTTCATGGCGGTGGACGCCGATGCCACGAGCGCGGACTACGGCAAGATCGAGCTGCTGCGGGTGACGGACGACAATGTCGACGGCCCCGAGCAGGTGCAGAGCCGGCTCAACCGCCATGGTCCCATCGCCACTTACGTCCGCGACCTCAAGGGGGCGGACTCCACGATCAAGTACGGCAATCTGCTGACCGTTCCCCTCGACAGCGGATTCCTGTACGTGGAGCCCATCTACGCGCAGGGCCGCGGCTCGGAGTTCCCACTGCTGAGCAAGGTGGCTGTGGTCTACGGGCAGAAGATCGGCTTCGCCGACGACCTCGCCGGAGCCCTCAGCCAGGTCTTCGGGACGGAGAGCGCGCCGGACGAGGAGACACCTCCGACGGAGCCGGCCGAGCCGCCGACCGAGCCCACGGAGCCCCCGGCCACCGGGGAGGCCGCGCTCGAGGACGCCATCGCGGACGCCCAGAAGGCGTACGACGACGCCAGGGCCGCCCTGGAGAAGGAGCCGACGGACTGGGCCGCCTACGGCAAGGCACAGGCCGATCTGGAGGCCGCGCTGAAGCGGGCTGCCGACGCGCAGAGGGCTCAGCCGGACTCCGCGCCTGGTTCAGGGTCCGACGCGAAGCCGGACGCGAAACCGGAGGCCACGCCGGACGCCAAGCCGGACGAAGGGTCGCCAGGGGACTGAGCAGGCACCATCCCGCGTCGTGGTACGGTTGCAACACAACGACGCGGGGTGGAGCAGCTCGGTAGCTCGCTGGGCTCATAACCCAGAGGTCGCAGGTTCAAATCCTGTCCCCGCTACTGAAGAAGAGGGCCCGGATCCTTCCAGGATCCGGGCCCTCTTCATGCTGCCCGCTTCTTTTTGTGGCACCGAAGTGCGTGCCGCGGCACGCGAGTTGGGCCCATTCGTGTTTGACTTATCTCTCTGTGGGCATGTCGACAAAACGCTGAAGTGACCTCACTGGCTGCGGTATACCAGGTGTACGCGGGTTGCGGGTGGTGCGACGATGGAATTTATGGGGGACAGGGCAACTCTGTTGGAGACAGGGCGGTTTGTGCAGCCGCAGGCCAGGGATGTGGCGGACGCGATCGACGCGGGTGTCGGTGCCGACCGTCACGGCAACGACGACACCGACAACAGCACCAACACCGGCAACAGCACCGAGACCGACAACAGCACCGACGCGCTGGAGACCGCCGGCGCGGAGGCGCGTCACCGGAGCGCCGCGGACGCCGGGGACACCGCGGCCATGAGCGTCCTCGGTGCGCTGCTGCTGCGCCGTGGAGACCTCGACGGCGCGGAGCCCTATCTGCGGGGTGCGACCGCCGACGGCGACCGCGCGGCGGCCAACAACCTCGGCGTGCTCCTCCACCAGCGCGGTTACGCGGACGAGGCGGCCGGCTGGTGGCGGATCGCCGCCGTCGCCGGCTCAGCCGCCGCCGCGCACGCCCTGGGACGCCACTTCCGCGAGCGGGGCGACGAGCCCGCCGCCGAGTACTGGCTGCGCCAGTCCGCCGAGCAGGGCCACGCCCTGGGCGCGTACGCCCTCGCCGACCTGCTGGAGCACCGCAGGGACACGGGGGCGGAGCGCTGGCTGCGCACGGCGGCCGAGCAGGGCCACCGCGAGGCGGCGTACCGGCTCGCCCGCACCCTGGAGCGCCGGGCCGCGGAAGAGTGCCGCACGGGTGACGCGCTCGGCCGGCTGGTCTGCGGCGCGCCCGCGGACGGAGGCGCCGCCGCCGCGCGGCCCACCGGCGCCCCGGAGCGCAGGGCAGCCGCCGCGCGGACGGCCGGCACGGCCCGCAACGGCGAGGCCGCCGCCCCGAAGCGCGCTGCACGGAACGCCCCCGCCCCGCGGCCACCAGCCGCGGCCGGTGGCCGCCGGGGCGACGCGGAGCGCCCCGGCGGCGTCTGGCAGACGGACGCCGCGCTGCGCGCGCTCGCGGACGCGGAAGCCGCGAACCGGGCCCCCGACGCGGCCGCCGGCGCGAACGGCACCAACGACACGAGCGGCACGGGCAGGGCCGGACGGCGGGCCCGTACGGCCGGGGCCGGCGGACATAGCCCCGCCGCGAGCGGCACGGACAGCGGTCCCGTCGCCCTGGGCCGGGCCCTGCTGGACGAGGCCGCCCAGTGGTACCGGCAGGCCGCCGCACGCGGTCACCGGCGGGCCGCGCTGCACCTCGGGGCGATCCTCGAGAAGCGCGGCGAACTCAAGGAAGCGGGCCGGTGGTACCTCACCGCCGCCAAGGAGGGCGAGGCCCGCGCCGCCTGCGCGCTCGGCTTCCTGCTGCGCGACGCCGGCGACGAGGAGAGCGCCGCCGTGTGGTGGCTGCGTGCCGCCCAGGACGGCGACGGCAACGCGGCCAACGCCCTCGGCGCGCTGCACGCCGCGCGCGGCGAGCAGCAGACGGCGGAGCGCTGGTACCGCGCAGCCATGGACGCGGGCGACGTCAACGGCGCGTACAACCTCGGACTGCTCTGCGCCGCCCAGGACCGTACGCCCCAGGCCGAGCAGTGGTACCGCCGCGCCGCCTACGCCGGGCACCGGGAGGCCGCCAACGCGCTGGCCGTCCTGCTGCTGCAGGCCGGTGACCCGGTGGGTGCGGAGCCCTGGTTCTCCAAGGCGGCCGAGGCCGGAAGCGTCGACGCGGCCTTCAACCTCGGCATCCTGCACGCCGGCCGCGACGACGACCGTACGGCTCTGGCGTGGTACGAGCGGGCTGCCGCGGCCGGGCACACCGAGGCGGCGCTCCAGGTCGGCATCGCGCTGCTCCGGGACGGTGACGAGCAGGGCGCGGAGCGTCACCTGCGCTGCGCCGCGGGCGGCGGCAGCGCGGAGGCGGCGTTCCGGCTCGCCACCGTGCTGGACTCCCGCCGGCCGCCGCCCGGTCCGCCGGCGCTCGGTGAGCCGGTGGCGGAGAAGGGCGAGTGCGAGGAGTGGTACGAGCGGGCCGCCGAGCAGGGTCACCGCCGGGCCCAGGTGCGGGTGGGCATGCTGGCCGCCGCGCGCGGTGACATGGCGCAGGCCGCCCGCTGGTACCGGGAGGCGGCCGAGGCGGGCAGCCGCAGCGGTGCGTTCAACCTGGGACTGCTCCTCGCCCGCGAGGGAAGCGAGCGGGAGGCGTCGCTGTGGTGGACCCGTGCGGCCAGGGCCGGTCACGGCAGGGCCGCGCTGCGTCTCGCGCTGCTCGCCGCCCGCAGGGGCGAGCTGGCCGAGGGCCAGCGGTGGTGCGCGCGGGCCGTCGAGCTCGGTCCCGCGGAGGTGGCGGCGCGGGCCGCACGACTGCGCGAGGCGCTGCTGCAGGAGCTCACCGCATAGGGATTTGCGCTGGTCGGCGGGGTGCCGTAAGGTTGTGTTCATCGACGCGGGGTGGAGCAGCTCGGTAGCTCGCTGGGCTCATAACCCAGAGGTCGCAGGTTCAAATCCTGTCCCCGCTACTGAAACCAGAGGGCCCGGATCTTCCAAGAACCGGGCCCTCTGGCGTTTCATGCGGACGCCTGTGCGGCGTCCGCCGTCCGTACGACCACGAGAAGGCCCCCGACGATCGCGTCGGGGGCCTTCTCGCGGTCGTACGGCGGGATCTAGCCGGCCGCGCAGTTCGGGCAGGTGCCGCGGTAGGTCACCTCGACGTCGGAGATCGTGAAGCCGAAGCGCTCCGTGTCCGGCAGGTCGGCCAGTGGGTTGCCCACCGGGTGCACGTCACGGATGGCGCCGCAGCGGGCGCAGACGAGGTGCTGGTGCGGGCGGTGCGCGTTCGGGTCGTACCGCTTCGCGCGGCGGTCGGTCGACACCTCGAGGACCTCGCCGAGGCTCACCAGTTCGCCCAGGGTGTTGTAGACGGTCGCCCGGGAGATCTCCGGCAGCCTCTCCGCGGCGCGGGCGTGCACCTCGTCGGCGGTCAGATGGACATGCTCGCCGTCGAGGACCTCGGCCACCACACGCCGCTGTGCGGTCATGCGCCAGCCGCGTCCGCGCAGTCGCTCCAAAAGGTCACTCATGAGGCCAGCCTAACAGCGCGGGACATGAATCCCGAACGGGTGTGGTTTTGGATGCTCACTTGACTTAGACAATGTCCATTGTAGGATCGGGATCGGCGCTGACCAAGGGCAGGAAGTGCCGAAAGACCACTGGGCAGTAAATGACGCAGGAGGCGCACGTGACGCAGGGACCGCTCACCACGGAGGCCGGGGCTCCGGTCGCCGACAACCAGAACAGCGAGACCGCGGGCGTCGGCGGGCCGGTGCTTGTCCAGGACCAGCTCCTGCTCGAGAAGCTCGCGCACTTCAACCGCGAGCGCATCCCGGAGCGCGTCGTCCACGCGCGCGGCGCCGGGGCCTACGGCACCTTCACGGTGACCGCGGACGTGACCCGGTACACCCGGGCCACGTTCCTCTCCGAGGTCGGCAAGCAGACCGAGACGTTCCTGCGCTTCTCGACCGTCGCGGGCAACCTCGGTGCGGCCGACGCCGTCCGTGACCCGCGGGGCTTCGCGCTGAAGTTCTACACCGAAGAGGGCAACTACGACCTCGTCGGCAACAACACCCCGGTGTTCTTCATCCGGGACGCCATCAAGTTCCCCGACTTCATCCACACCCAGAAGCGCGACCCGTACACGGGCTCGCAGGAGGCGGACAACGTCTTCGACTTCTGAGGTCTGAGCCCGGAGTCCACCCACCAGGTGACCTGGCTGTTCGGTGACCGGGGCATCCCGGCCTCCTACCGCCACATGGACGGCTTCGGCTCCCACACGTACCAGTGGAACAACGAGGCCGGTGAGGCCTTCTGGGTCAAGTACCACTTCAAGACCGACCAGGGCATCAAGAACCTCACCGCCGCGGAGGCCGAGGAACTGGCCGGCAAGGACCCCGACTCGCACCAGCGCGACCTGCGCGAGGCCATCGAGCGCGGCGACTTCCCGTCCTGGACCGTCGGTGTGCAGATCATGCCGGTGGCGGAGGCGGCGACCTACCGCTTCAACCCGTTCGACCTGACCAAGGTCTGGCCGCACGCCGACTACCCGGTCATCGAGTTCGGCAAGCTGGAGCTCAACCGCAACCCGGAGAACATCTTCGCGGAGGTCGAGCAGTCGATCTTCAGCCCCGCCCACTTCGTGCCCGGCATCGGCCCGTCCCCCGACAAGATGCTCCAGGGCCGGCTCTTCGCCTACGGCGACGCCCACCGCTACCGCGTCGGCATCAACGCCGACCACCTGCCGGTGAACCGGCCGCACGCCACCGAGGCACGCACCCACTCCCGTGACGGTTTCCTGTACGACGGCCGTCACAAGGGCGCGAAGAACTACGAGCCGAACAGCTTCGGCGGCCCGCACCAGACGGACCGCGCGCTGTGGCAGCCGGTCGCCGTCACCGGCGAGACCGGTGAGCAGACCACGCCCCGGCACGCCGAGGACGACGACTTCGTCCAGGCGGGCAACCTCTACCGCCTGATGTCAGAGGACGAGAAGCAGCGTCTCGTCGACAACCTCGCGGGCGCCCTCTCCGGTGTCACCCGCGACGACATCGCCGAGCGCGCGATCAGCAACTTCCGTCAGGCCGACGGAGACTTCGGCAAGCGGCTCGAGGCCGCGGTCCAGGCCCTCCGCGGCTGATCGGTACCGCCTGCCGTAGAAGAAGGGGCCGGATCTCTGTCCAGGGGGCCGGCCCCTTCCGCGTACCCGAAGGATTCGGGCGGCCGTGCATCCGGGCGGCTGTGCGCCGCGGAGTTCAGGCGACGGTCGTCACATGACGCCTGGCCGGTGCCCAGCAGCGGATGATGTCGCGGACGGAGACGACGCCGACCGGTCCGCCGTCGTCCATCACGATCAGATGGCGGAAGCCGCCGTGTGCCATGGCTCCGGCCGCCTCGTCCAGGGTCCAGGAAGGCGCGGCGAAGACGACGTCGGTGGTGGTGTGGGCGCCCGCGGTCTCCAGGTCGGGGTCCTGCCCCAGGCCGACCGAGTTCAGGATGTCGCGTTCGGTGAGGATGCCGAGGCTCGCGTCGGAGTCGAGGACGACGGCCGCGCCGACGCGGCGTGCGGCCATCAGCCGGGCCGCCTGGCGGAGTGTGTGTGCGGGTCCGATGGTGAGGACCACGGTGCTCATGGCGTCACGGACGAGCATGAATGGAGCCACCTCCTTGGTGATCGGCCGTTCGAGAACCGATTCACAAGTTCACAAGTGGGGGGACTCTCAGAGTTGCAGTCCTTGGATACGGCAGCAAGGGGGCGTGCGCGGACTCATGGGCCCGCCGTGTGCCGGCGAGCGCTCCGGCGTGCGCCCTCGGGGGACGGATCCGCGTCGCGGCGGCCGGTGAGGTTCAGTAACGCTGGTTGAGATAGCCCAGCAGCTCGTGATGGAGGAGCCCGTTCGACGCCGCGGCATTGCCGCTGTGCGGACCGTCCTGCCCGTCGAGGCCGGTGAACGAGCCGCCCGCCTCCTGCACCACGATCGCGGGAGCCGCCATGTCCCACAACGAAAGCTCCGGCTCGGCGCAGATGTCCACCGAGCCTTCCGCGACCATCATGTACGGCCAGAAGTCGCCGTATCCCCGGGTGCGCCAGACCGCCCGCGTCAGATCCATGAACCCGTCCAGACGGCCCTGGGCCTCCCAGCCGGTCAGTGACGAGTAGGCGAACGAGGCGTCCTGGATGCGCTCCACCTTCGAGACGTGCAGCCGGGTCGCCGAGGTCAGGCTGCGGCCCGTGTACGCGCCCGCCCCCTTCGCCGCCCACCAGCGCCGCCCGAGCGCCGGGGCGGACACCACGCCCACGACCGGCTGGAAGCCGCCCTCCCCCGCCTCCATCAGCGAGATCAGCGTCGCCCAGACCGGCACGCCGCGCACGTAGTTCTTGGTGCCGTCGATGGGGTCGACGACCCAGCGGCGCGGCCCCGTGCCCTCGATGCCGTACTCCTCGCCGAGGATCGCGTCACGCGGCCGTGCCCGTTGCAGATGGCCCCGGATCAGCTCCTCCGCAGCCTTGTCCGCCTCGCTCACCGGAGTCATGTCGGGCTTGGTCTCGACCTTGAGGTCCAGAGCCTTGAACCGCTCCATGGTGGTGGCGTCGGCGGCGTCCGCGAGGACATGGGCGAGGCGCAGATCATCGTGGTAGTCGGGCATGGTCGCCACTCTATCGGTGCAGACACGCTCCCTCCCGGGAGGCCGCCGGGGGCCGGTGACGGCCGGTCCGGCGCGTCTGCCGGATCCCTTGACAGCGGAACGAGGCCCGCCAACCCTGTGACCGGAGTTGCTCGGCCGGGGAGGCGACCACCATGCCCGCAGCGCGGGAGTCACTGCTGAACGCCGCTCTCGCGGCCGTGGGCGAACTGCCCTGGTCCGCGGTGCGGATGGTCGACGTCGCCGCCGCCGCGGGTGTCTCCCGCCAGACCCTCTACAACGAGTTCGGCAGCAAGGACGGCCTGGCCCGCGCCCTCGTGCGGCGCGAGGCCGACCGGTATCTGCGCGGCGTGGAACGGCTGCTGGGTCAGAGCGCGGGGGCGGCCGACGGGCCGTCCGAGGCGCCCGCGTCCGACCGGCTCGTCTCCGACCGGCTCGCGTCCGTCGCCGAATGGACCGTCGGCGAGGCGCGGGCGAGACCGTTGCTGCGGGCCCTGCTCACCGGCTGCTGGGGAGAACGGCTGCCCGCGCCCGAACCGGTCCGCGGCGGGGCCGTGCTCTCCAGGGTGCCCGCGCAGCGCCGGGCCGACGCGAAGCTGCCCGTACCGGCCGAGATCGTCGCCGCGGTGCGGGAGCGGTCACTGGTCGCTCTGCGCGGGCGGCGTCCGGGGAACGGGCCGCGCCCGGACGGGACGGCGGCCGGTGCGGGCGCCGGTGCCGGGGAGCGGGCCGGGGAGACGGCCGATCTTCCGCAACGCTGCGAGCTCGCGGTCCGGCTCGCGCTCTCCTACGTCGTCGCGCCGGCCGGTGAGAGCATCGGCAGGCTGGTGCGGGCCGCGGTGGGCGACGACGTCACTGCGACGAGCCCGAGAGCTGGAGACCGATGACACCGACGATCACCAGCGTGATCGAGACGATCTTCAAGGTGGAGACCAGGTCGCCGAGGAAGACCATTCCGTAGATCGCGGTGCCGGCGGCGCCGATCCCCGTCCACACCGCGTACGCCGGTCCCACGTCGAGCTTCTTCAGCGAGAGGGTCAACAGCCCGAAGCTGCCCAGCGCGAACGCGGCGAAGGCGACCGTCGGCCAGAGCCGTGTGAAGCCGTGCGACAGTTTGAGACAGACGGCGAAGCCCGTTTCCAGCAGCCCCGCAACCACCACCAGCAGCCACGCCATTGGTTTTGGGCCTCCCGCGTAGTGCCGACGAACTGCCTGGTCCCGGAACTGGTCCGACTTGGTGCGATTATGCACTTACCAGGCGCCACGGACGTCAAACGCCGATGACTCAGTCACCTTCGCGTCGTTCGCGGGTGGCAAGCAGCCGCCGCAGCGAGTAGAGCCGTGCGGGATCGGCGTGACCGTCGGCCACCCAGGCGTCCAGCGCGCAGTCCTGCTCGTCGTGGCTGCAGGCCCGCGGACACCCCTCCGTGCCCGGCACCAGATCCGGGAACGCGTTGATGACCCGCGACGGGTCGACATGGTGCAGTCCGAAGGAGCGCACGCCCGGCGTGTCGATCACCCAGCCGCCCTGCTTGTCCGCGAGCGGCAGCGCCAGGGCCGAGGTGGTGGTGTGCCGGCCGCGCCCGGTGACCGCGTTGACGACACCGGTGCTGCGCCGCCTCTCCTTGGGGACCAGGGCGTTGACCAGCGTCGTCTTGCCGACACCCGAGTGCCCGACGAAGGCGGTCGTACGGCCGACCAGATGCTCCCGGACGCGGTCCGCGGCGAGCCCGTCGACGAACTCCTCGCGGGTGGTGACCACATGGGGGACGCCGAGCGCGCCGTACATGTCCAGCAGCTCGTCCGGCGGGGCGAGATCCGACTTCGTCAGCACCAGCAGCGGCTCGAGCCCGCCGTCGTACGCGGCGACCAGACAACGGTCGATCAGGCGCGGGCGCGGCTCCGGATCGGCGAGCGCGGTGACGATGGCCAGCTGGTCGGCGTTGGCGACGACGACCCGCTCGTACGGATCGTCGTCGTCGGCCGTACGGCGCAGCACGGACGACCGCGGCTCGATGCGGACGATCCTCGCGAGGGTGTCCTTGTCACCGGAGAGATCGCCGACGATGCCGACCCGGTCCCCGACGACGGCCGCCTTGCGGCCCAGCTCGCGGGCCTTCATCGCCATGACGATCCGGTCCCCGACGAGGCAGGTCAGCCGGCCGCGGTCGACGGTGAGGACCATGCCCTCCAAGGCGTCCTCGTGCTTGGGGCGGATGCTGGTGCGCGGCCGGTTGCCCTTGCGGTTCGGTCGCGACCGGATGTCGTCCTCGTCGGTGTGCTTGCCGTAACGGCGCATGATGACGTCAGGCCCCGAGCATTTCGGCCCACATCTGCGGGAAGTCGGGCAGTGTCTTGGCCGTCGTCGCCACGTTCTCGATCTGCACGTCCTTCACCGCGAGACCGATCACCGAGCCGGCCGTGGCCATCCGGTGGTCGTCGTAGGTGCGGAAGACGCCGCCGTGCAACGGGCGCGGGCGGATGTGGAGGCCGTCCTCGGTCTCGGTCACGTCGCCGCCGAGCTCGTTGATCTCCTTGGTGAGGGCCGCCAGCCGGTCCGTCTCGTGCAGCCGCAGGTGCGCCACACCGCGCAGCGTCGAAGGGGAGTCGGCCAGCGCCGCGACCGCAGCGATGCCGGGGGTCAGCTCACCGACCTCGCCGAGGTCGACGTCGATGCCGTGGATGCGGCCGCTGCCGGTGAAGACCAGCGCCGTGCCGTTCGGCGTCGTCGTCAGCTCGCAGGAGCCACCCATCTCGGTGAAGATCTCGCGCAGTGCGTCACCGGGCTGCGTGGTGCGCTCGGGCCAGTCGGGGATGGTCACCCGGCCACCGGTCACGAGTGCCGCCGCCAGGAACGGCTGGGCGTTCGACAGGTCGGGCTCGATGGTGAGGTCGCGGCCGAGCAGCGCGCTGTGCGACACCCGCCACACATCGGGCTCGCCGCCGGTCTCCGGCTCGTCGACCTGCGCGCCCACGGCCCGCAGCATGTCGACCGTCATCCGGATGTGGGGCATGGAAGGAAGCCGGCCGCCGACGTGCCGTACCTCGACGCCCTGGTTGAAGCGCGGCGCGGACAGCAGCAGCGCGGAGACGAACTGGGACGACGACGAGGCGTCGATCCGCACCGGACCGCCCTCCAGGGCCCCACCGCCGTGCACCGTCATCGGCAGGGCGCCCCGGCCGTCGTCGTCGATCCGGGCACCGAGGGCGCGCAGCGCGTCGATGACGCCGTTCAGGGGCCGCTCGTACGACCGCGGGTCGCCGTCGAAGCGGATCGGGCCGTCGGCGAGGGCAGCGACCGGCGGCAGGAAGCGCATCACCGTGCCCGCGTTGCCGACGTCGACGGTCGCCGGGCCGTGCAGGCCCGAGGGGATGACGCGCCAGGCCTCGCCCGAGCCGGTGGCGGCCTCGTCGGCCGAGCCGCCCGCGGTGCTGGAGGAGACCGTCTCCTCGATACCCACGCCCATCGCCTGGAGGGCCGCGGACATCAGCAGGGTGTCGCGGGAGCGCAGCGGGCGACGCAGCCAGCCGGGTTCCGAGGCGAGCGCCGCCAGGACCAGCGCGCGGTTCGTGACGGATTTGGAACCGGGCACGGTGACCGTCGCTTCGACGGCTCCGGTCGCGAGGGGGGCGGGCCAGAGGGCGGGGTGCACGGCGCTTTCGGTCATGGCCAACACTTTAGTGGCTCCCGGCGTGGCCAGATCTTGATCGAAACCGGGCGCCCCGGTCAGAGCCCCAGGAGCCAGCGGCCGCCGCCGATCAGTGAGCAGAGCGACACGGCGTGGAAGAAGAACAGCCAGATCGCCGGTGGCACATGGGTGAGCCTGGAGAGCTGGTCGGCGTCCGAGTCGGGAGCACCGCCGTACCGCCGCTTGGACTGCAGCTCGAAGACCGGCCGTACACCGCCCAGCAGCATGAACCACACGGCCGTGTAGGCGAAGACGGACTGTACGCCGGGTTCCGTCAGCCACGAGACCAGCAGGAACGCCGCGCCGGTGACCGTCACCGTCAGTACCCCGTAGGCGTTGCGGACCATGACCAGCAGCGCCAGCAGCAGCGCCGTCGCCAGCCACAGCAGCAGCGTGATGTGGTGCGCGGCGAGGAGCCAGGCACCGCCCAGGCCCAGCAGCGGAGCGGCGGTGTAGCCGGCGGCGGCGGTGAGGATCATCCCGATGCCGGTCGGCCTGCCCCGGCTGACGGTGAGACCGCTGGTGTCCGAGTGGAGCCGTATGCTCTGCAGCTGCCGGCCCGTGAGCAGGGCCACGAGACCGTGGCCGCCCTCGTGGGCGATCGTCACGGCGTTACGGGTCAGCCGCCAGAGGAAGTTCGGCATGACGGCGGCGAGTGCGACGAGACCGGTGACGGCGACCAGCCACGGCTCGGGGGCGGCCTGGGTGCCGAAGACCCGGTCCCACAGATCGGTGAGCGACGCGCTTGCCGCGGCTGCTTGTGTGATGACCATTTCGCGGGCGGCTCCCTCGGACGGCGTACGGAAGTGGCAGTGTGGCACTTATGTGCGGACGGTATGCAGCGAGTCGTGGGCCCGAGGACCTCGTGGGGGTCTTCGAGGTCGAGAAATGGGAGCCGGAGGAGACCCTGGCACCCGACTGGAACGTGGCACCCACGAAGGAGGTCTACGCGGTTCTCGAGCGTCCTCTGAAAGACGCCGGCGACAGCACTCCGGTTCGCCAGCTGCGCACGCTGAAGTGGGGGCTGGTGCCGTCGTGGGCGAAGACGCCGGAGGGCGGGGCCCGGATGATCAACGCGCGTGCGGAGACGGTGCACGAGAAGCCGTCCTTCCGCCGGCCCTTCCTCACCCGGCGCTGCATTCTTCCCGCCGACGGCTATTACGAGTGGGTGACCGGCGCGGGTGAGCGGGAGCTCGAGGTCGAGGGGAAGAAGAAGCGGCCGCGGAAGCAGCCCTACTTCGTGACGCCCGCGGACGGGTCGGTGTTCGCGATGGCGGGTCTGTACGAGTTCTGGCGCGACCGCACCCTGCCGGACGACCACCCGCAGGCGTGGTGGGTGACCTGCTCGGTGATCACGACCGAGGCGGAGACCGGGCCGCTGGGAGTGGCACCGGCCGAGGGACCGCGGTCGCTGTCGGACATCCACCCCCGGATGCCGCTGATGCTGACGCCGGACCGCTGGGACGCGTGGCTGGACCCCTCCCGGACCGACCCGGACGATCTGCTGTCGCTGCTGGAGCCGCCGCCGGGCGGACTGATGCGGGCGTACGCGGTGACGACGGCGGTGAGCAACGTACGGAACAACGGGCCGGAGCTGCTGGAGGAGCTGGCGGCGCCCGAGGAGGCGACCCTCTTCTGACGGGGCCGGTGACGCGGTGGCGCGGGAGGATGGGCGGATGGAACAGAAAGAGACCGTCCCGGTCGCGGCCGGCGGTGACGCCCGTGTCACCTGGTTCGACAGCAGGCGCGCCCGCCTCGTGCTGGCCCTCGGCCACGGCGCCGGTGGCGGCGTCGAGGCGCGGGACCTGCAGGCGATCGCCCGGGTGCTGCCCGCGCACGGCGTCACCGTCGCCCTTGTGGAGCAGCCCTGGCGCGTCGCGGGCAAGAAGGTCGCCCCCGCGCCCCGGACCCTGGACGCGGCCTGGCGGGACCTGTGGCCGGCGCTCACGAAGAAGGGGCTCCCCGTCGTGGCCGGTGGCCGCAGCGCCGGCGCACGCGTGGCCTGCCGGACCGCCTCCGAGCTCGGTGCGGCCGGGGTGCTCGCGCTGAGCTTCCCGCTGCATCCGCCCGGCCGGCCCGAGAAGTCCCGGGCCGGTGAACTCCTCGGCACCGGCGTGCCGACGCTCGTCGTGCAGGGCGGCAGCGACCCGTTCGGCAGGCCCGGGGAGTTCCCCGGCGGGGCCTACGAGCTGGTGGAAGTGGCGCACGGGGATCACGGGTTCGCGGTGCCGAAGCGGGCCGGCACCAGCGAGGAGGAGACTCTCGTCACCATCACGGACGCGGTGACGCGGTGGGTGACCTCACTCGGGGAATGAGACGCGGGGCCCGGCTGTTGTGGCGGATGTCAGTAGAGAGCGTGAGTAGGGAGTCCGCCGCATGGGTACGACCTTCTGCCCGACAGCCGACCGCACCGACGGGCTGGACTGGACGGTGCTGTCGCAGGGCAAGCGTGGGCCGGTTCCTGCGGCGGGGGAGGCAAATCGGCAGGGCCCGGCGGACCATGGTCGACTATTCTCCGATTCGAGCGGGTCCGGATTCGGCCCCGGCACAGCGTTGGAGGAGGTGGGTCCGGTCACTGGGACCGACGCAGGGACCGATGACGGTCAGGCGCAGAAGTCCGAGGAGACGGCTGCCGAGCGCAACGCCCGCTTCGAGCGGGACGCGCTGGGCTACCTGGACCAGATGTACTCGGCCGCGCTGCGCATGACGCGCAATCCCGCCGATGCCGAGGATCTTGTGCAGGAGACGTACGCGAAGGCGTACGGGTCCTTCCACCAGTTCCGGGAGGGCACCAACCTCAAGGCGTGGATGTACCGGATCCTCACCAACACCTTCATCAACTCCTACCGCAAGAAGCAGCGTGAGCCGCAGCGCAGCGCGGCTGAGGAGATCGAGGACTGGCAGCTCGCGCGCGCCGAGTCCCACATGTCGACCGGGCTGCGCTCCGCGGAGTCGCAGGCCCTCGACCACCTGCCCGATTCCGACGTCAAGCAAGCCCTGCAGGCGATCCCGGAGGAGTTCCGGATCGCGGTGTATCTGGCCGACGTAGAGGGCTTTGCGTACAAGGAGATCGCGGACATCATGGGAACACCCATCGGTACGGTGATGTCCCGCCTGCACCGCGGCCGCCGCCAACTGCGCGGCATGCTGGAGGACTACGCCCGCGAGCGCGGGCTCGTCCCGGCCGGTGCGGGGGAGTCGAACGACGCGAAAGGCTCGGGCTCATGAGCTGCGGAGAGCCGCACGAGACGGACTGCTCAGAGGTCCTGGACCATCTCTACGAGTTCCTCGACCACGAGATGCCCGACAGTGACTGCACGAAGTTCGAGGTGCACTTCGAGGAGTGCTCCCCGTGCCTGGAGAAGTACGGCCTCGAGCAGGCGGTGAAGAAGCTGGTCAAGCGGTGCTGCGGGCAGGACGACGTGCCCAGCGACCTGCGGGCCAAGGTCATGGGACGCATCGACCTGATTCGTTCGGGTCAGGCCGTCCCCGACAAGGACGTGGCGACGGCCCAGGAGTAGGGCCCGAGCCACCGGCAGGAACCCCGGGTGCGCCGCGACACCGCGGCGCACCTTCCGCGTTCGTCCGGCGCGTCACCCGTACGTGCGAATGCGCGGCGTATTCGCCCCTCCCGCTTCACGACTCGCTAGCGTGGCGCTGCTTCGAGCGGGTTGCGAAGGGGGTGCGAGGAAGTGACGGCCATACCTTCGGCGGCGCGCGTCTGCATCGCCGCCGCTGTCCTGTGCGCCGCCGCAGCAGCCGTCCCCGTCGTCGCCGTCCTGTCTCCCGCTCCGGGCGCCGCGGACGCCGCGGTGCCCTGGACGACCGTCCTGCTGCTCACGGTCCTGTACGCCGGCTGCGAGCTCCCCGCCCTCCCTCTGCTCCCGGCGGTACGGGACGCGGCCCCGGCCCGCCGTCCCGGTGACCCGGTCCCGGCGGGGGCGGGCACGTTCTTCCCCGTGCTGCTGGCCGCCGCGTTCCTGCTGCCGCCCGCCGCCGCCGTGCTGGTGCCGGTGCCCGGAGCGCTGCTCGGACGGGTGGACCGGCCGCCGGCCGGGGCCCGGCGGGCCTGGCGCGCGGCCCGGTCCGCCCTCGGGACGTGGGCGGCCGCCCACACGTATCTGCTGCTCGGCGGTGAACGGACGCCCGGCGCGCCGGACTTCCCCTACGCGCTGGTGCCGGCGCTGGGCGGGGCGCTCGCCTTCTGGGTGCTGCTGACCGTCCTCGACGGCGGCATCCGCGTCATGGCGGATGGGATGCCCGCAGCACGGGGCGCGCTGTGGCGGAGGGTCCCGCTGCGCACAGTACGGCGGGGGTTCTCCGCCTCTCCGGTGCCCTACTGCGTGCACGGACTCGTCGGGCTGATGATGGCGGTGCTGTGGGTCAGCCCGTACGGGCCGCCGGCCGCCCTGTTCGTGCTGCTGCCGATGTACATCTCCTGCTGGATCTTCGCGCAGTACCACCGCGAGCGGGCCGCCCACCAGGCGACGATCCGCGCGCTGGTGCAGGCCGTCGACATCAAGGACCGGTACACGCGCGGGCACAGCGAACGCGTCGGCCGGGCCTCCGCGCTGATCGCCCGGGAGCTGGGCATGGAGGAGGAGCGCCTCGAGGTCGTCCGGTTCGCCGGGATCCTGCACGACGTGGGCAAGCTCGGCGTGCCGACGAGGGTGCTGCGCAAGGAGGGCCCGCTGACGCCCCAGGAGCGGCGGGTGATCGAGCTGCATCCCGAGTACGGGCACGAGATGGTGCGCGGCATCGGCTTCCTGGGCCAGGCCCGCGCCGCGATCCTGCACCACCACGAACGCATGGACGGCAGCGGTTACCCGTACGGGCTGGTCGGCCACCAGATCCCCGAGTACGCCCGGGTGGTTGCGGTGGCGGACGCGTTCGACGCGATGACGTCCACCCGCTCCTACCGGCGTGCCCGGCCGGTACCGGTCGCGCTCGCCGAACTGCGGCGGTGCGCGGGCACGCAGTTCGACCCCCGGATGGTGCGCGCCCTGGTGCGCGCGCTGGAACGGCACGGCTGGCAGACGTCGGTGACCTCGGACGAGACGGCGGTGGCCCTGGGTCCGCAACGGATGCCGGAGGGGCCGGGGACAGGGGCTTCGCATCAGATCCGGACCGGGTGAGCGGCCCGCGGCGGCGCACGGCCTTCGGGCCCGCCGGCCCCCGGGCGCCGTCCGCGCCGTCCACGGGGCCGCCGCCGTCATGGCCGCGGCCGCACTCGCGTGGGTGGTGACCCACGGTGTGGCGGAGCCGGGGAACGCGCTGGCCTTTGGAGTGTTCATCGCGGTCGGCGAGCTCGCCCGCTGGGGGGCCGCGCCGGGGGCGGGGGAGCCTCCCCTGCTCGCGGGGTCCGGGGGAAGGGAGCCCGCGCCGCTGGGCGCCGCGGGCGCTCTGGCGTACGCCCTGCTCGGCGAGTGCGCCGGGGAGCCGACCGGGCACGGGGCCTTCCAGGTCGTGGCCGTCGTCGTCGCCGGTGCGCTCGTCGGAGCCGTACCGCACGTCGCCCGGGGCCGGGGAGCGGGGCCCGGCCATGTGGCGCGGCGGGTGCTGACCGTCGGCTTCGCCGCGGTGTGCTTCCAACCGCTCTACGGCTCCGGCGAGTTGGCGCTGCGGCTGGGGCACGGGCCGGGTCATGCCCTATTCCTGCTGGTGCTGCTGGTGCTGACCGCCCTGTGCGACGCGGTGCTGGCCGCCGTCCTGCTGCGCGCCCGCACCGGCCACCCCTTCGGGCCGCTGCTGCGCGACGAGCTGCGGGCGCTGCCGGGGATCGGCTCCGCCGTCTGCGCGACCGGCGCGGTCATGGCCCTCGCCGTGGCCGTGGCCGGGCTGTGGGCGCTCCCGGTGTTCTGCGTGCCGCTGCTGCTGACCCAGCTGTCGTTCCGGCGGTACGCGGCCGTGCGGGCCACCTACGGGCAGACGATCGCCTCACTCGCCCGCGCGACCGAGGTCGCCGGCTACACCCGGCCCGGCCATGCCCGCCGGGTGGCGGCGCTCAGCACGGCGGTCGGGCGCGAGATGGGGCTGTCCGGCCCCGAGCTGACCCTGCTGGAGCACGCGGCGCTGATGCACGACATCGGCCAGCTGTCCCTCGTCGATCCCGTGCCGGAGGGCGCCACCTCCTCGCTCCCGGCCGCCGAGCAGCGCCGGATCGCGCTGCTCGGCGGAGCGGTGGTCCGGCAGACAGGGGCCCCGGCGGCCGTCGCCGCCGTCGTGGAGCAGCAGGCCGACCCGTATCGGGACCAGCCGCTCGCCGCCAGGATCGTCCGTGCCGTCAACGCATACGACGACCTGGCCGGGGGAAGCGGAGCCGGAGCGGGCGGAGCTCTGACCGCGCTGGAGCAACTGCGGCTGGGCACGGGGCGCGACTACCAGCCCGAGGTGGTCGAATCCTTGGCCAGAGTGCTCGGCAGAGTGCTCGCCTGAAGCGGTCTGACCCTTGTCCCATCGGGGTAACCCATGGGTAATGAGCGAGCCTGCGACCGGGCATGGTTGGATGCGAAAGAAGGCAGGAAGCAGTCACACAGTCATGCGTCCGGGCAGTGACCCGAGCGACCGGCAGGCGGGAATCGTGAGGATCTTCGGGAAGGTACGGCATCGGCCCTCCGCCTCTTGGCGGCAGGCCACGGACCGCGCGTTCACGCTGATCGGCGACGGCCGGTACGAGGACGCGGGTGCGCTGCTGACGCGGGCGGTGGACCTGGAGCCCTGGCTGTCGGAGTCCTGGTTCAATCTGGCGCTGCTGCACAAGTTCCGGCACGACTGGGAGCAGGCCCGCGCCGCGGGGCTGCGGGCGGTCGCTCTGCTGGACAAGGAGACCGGCGCCCCGGACTGGTGGAACGTCGGTATCGCGGCCACCGCTCTCCAGGACTGGCCGCTGGCCCGCCGTGCCTGGCAGGCGTACGGGCTGAAGGTCCCGGGAGCGGCCGCGGCGAATGGCGAGCCGGTCGGCATGGACCTGGGCAGTGCCGCCGTGCGGCTCTCGCCGGAGGGCGAGGCCGAGGTGGTGTGGGGCCGCAGGCTCGATCCGGCCCGGATGGAGGTGCTGTCCATCCCGTTGCCGTCGTCCGGGCGCCGCTGGGGCGAGGTCGTGCTGCACGACGGCGTCCCGAACGGCGAGCGCACCACCACCGCGGGACCGTCGTTCCCGGTCTTCGACGAGATCGAGCTCTGGGCCCCGTCTCCGGTCCCGACCTGGGTGGTGCTGCTGGAGGCGGCGACCGAGGCCGACCGGGACGCCCTGGAGCGGCTCGCGGCGGACGCCGGTTTCGCGGCCGAGGACTGGTCGTCGTCGGTGCGGCTGCTGTGCCGTGCCTGTTCCGAGGGGAGCATGCCCAGCGCCGAGGGCGAGGGTGAGCACCTCGACCCGCACGACCACAGCGAGCCCGGCCATCCCGGACCGCTGGGGCACCGTACGGGCGGGGACCTCTGGTCGCCCGAGCGCGAGTGCGGCATAGCGGCGCCCGCCGGTCTGGTGCGGGGTCTGCTGGACGGCTGGGTGGCCGACAGCCCGGACTCCCGTGAGTGGCGGGATCTCGAGGAAGTCTGCTGACGCCTGCCCGTAGGCTGTACGGACGCGTAAGTGACCGGGCATCGGGCCGGGGATCGGGTACTGAGAAGGGCGCAGAGGCTGACATGGCGTCGCAGCAGCAGGAGACGGACGAGCAGGTCAACGACGGTTTCGTCGTGGACACGGAGAACTGCGAGGAGCGTGAGCGGGCGTACCGCGAGCGTGGTACCTCGCGTCCGATCACGGTCGTGGGCAACCCCGTGCTCCACAAGGAGTGCAAGGACGTCACGGAATTCGACGACAAGCTCGCCGCACTCATCGACGACATGTTCGCCAGCCAGAAGACGGCGGAGGGCGTGGGCCTGGCCGCCAACCAGATCGGTGTCGACCTGAAGGTCTTCGTCTACGACTGCCCGGACGACGAGGGCGTCCGGCACACTGGTGTCGTCTGCAACCCGGTCCTGGAGGAGCTGCCGCCCGAGCAGCGTGTCCTCGACGACTCCAACGAGGGCTGCCTGTCCGTGCCGACGGCGTACGCCTCGCTGGCCCGCCCCGACTACGCGGTGGTGCGCGGCCAGGACGCGCAGGGCAACCCGATCAAGGTGCGTGGCACGGGCTACTTCGCCCGCTGCCTGCAGCACGAGACCGACCACCTGTACGGGTATCTGTACATCGACCGGCTCTCCAAGCGTGAGCGCAAGGACGCGCTGAAGCAGATGGCCGAGGGCACCCCGCGTTACGAGGTCGTTCCCAACGACTGAGGCCGGCGTCTCATGGGCCCCGCTCCTTCCGGGCGGGGCCCCGTGCGTCACCGGGCCGTCATTGGACCGACAAATGACGGCTGCTCAGGGGATGTTGACGCGCGTCGACTGCCACGCCACTCTCAGCGGTACACCGCTTTCACATCATGGAGGCCCGATGCTGAGACGTACGGCCCGACTCCTCACGTCAATTGTCATGTTCATGGTGGCCGCGACGGCCGGGGTCGTGGCGACCGCCGGAACCGCCCAGGCCGACGACTGCTACACCTGGTCCCGCACTCTGTCCCAGGGCTCCTCCGGGTCCGATGTCCGCCAGCTCCAGATCCGGGTGTCCGGCTATCCGGGCTACGGCAGCGTCCTCGCCGTCGACGGGGAGTACGGGCCCGCCACCGCGGCCGCGGTCAAGCGGTTCCAGTCGGCCTACGGCCTGAGCGCGGACGGCGTGGCGGGCCCCGCCACGTTCAGCAAGATCTACGCCCTCCAGGACAGTGACTGCACGCCCGCCCACTTCAGCTACGCCGAACTCAACCGCTGCAACTCCACCTGGTCCGGCGGCGCGGTGAGCGCCGCGACCGCGAAGGCCAACGCACTGCGCACCATGTGGAAGCTGGAGGCCATGCGCCACGCGCTCGGTGACGAGCCGATCCGGGTGACGAGCGGCTTCCGCTCCTACTCCTGCAACAGCGCGGTCGGCGGCTCCTCCAGCAGCCGCCATCTCTACGGGGACGCGGCAGACCTCGGCGCCGGCTCGCACTCGCTGTGCACGCTGGCCAAGCAGGCCCGCTACCACGGATTCAGGGGCATCCTCGGCCCCGGCTACCCGGGCCACAACGACCACACCCACGTCGACCACCGGTCCAGCCGCTACTGGTCAGCCTCCAGCTGCGGCATCTGAGCCGGCACGGCGGCCCGCACCTCGGACGGCGAGGTGCGGGCCACCGCTGTGACGGGCACCGGGCTCAGAAGTCCTCGTCCAGGTCCACCGAGCCCTCCACGGCCACCTGGTAGGCGGACGGACGGCGTTCGAAGAAGTTCGTCAGCTCCTGGACGCCCTGCAGCTCCATGAAGGAGAACGGGTTCTCCGAGCCGTACACCGGGCCGAACCCGAGCCGGGTGAGGCGCTGGTCGGCGACGCACTGGAGGTACTCGCGCATCGACTCCGTGTTCATGCCCGGCAGGCCGTCACCGCACAGGTCCCGGCCGAACTGCAGCTCTGCCTCGACGGCCCCCGCAAGCATGTCGGTGACCTGCTGCCGAAGCTCGTCGTCGAAGAGGTCCGGCTCCTCCTTGCGGACGGTGTCCACGACCTCGAAGGCGAAGTTCATGTGCATCGTCTCGTCCCGGAACACCCAGTTGGTGCCGGTCGCGAGCCCGTGCAGCAGTCCGCGCGAGCGGAACCAGTAGACGTAGGCGAACGCCCCGTAGAAGAACAGGCCCTCGATGCAGGCCGCGAAGCAGATCAGGTTCAGCAGGAAACGGCGGCGGTCGGCCCTGGTCTCCAGCCGGTCGATCTTCTCCACCGAATCCATCCAGCGGAAGCAGAACTGCGCCTTCTCGCGGATCGACGGGATGTTCTCCACGGCGGCGAACGCGGCGGCCCGGTCGTCCGGGTCGGGCAGATACGTGTCCAGCAGCGTCAGATAGAACTGGACGTGCACCGCCTCCTCGAACAGCTGACGCGACAGATACAGCCGCGCCTCCGGGGAGTTGATGTGCTTGTAGAGCGTGAGCACCAGGTTGTTCGCGACGATCGAGTCACCCGTCGCGAAGAACGCGACCAGCCGGCCGATCAGATGCTGCTCACCGGGGGTGAGCTTGGCCAGGTCGGCGACGTCGGAGTGGAGGTCGACCTCCTCCACGTGCCAGGTGTTCTTGATGGCGTCCCGGTAGCGCTCGTAGAAGTCCGGGTAGCGCATGGGCCGGAGGGTGAGTTCGAAGCCCGGGTCGAGCAGGTTCTTGGCGTTGTTCTCCGACATTACTGACAGGCCTCGCAGGACTCGGGGTTCTCCAGGGAGCAGGCGACGGCCTCTTCGGGGCTCGCCTGCACGGGCACGGGCACGCTCGCGGACGCGGCGCGGGCGATGCGGGTCGCCGGGCGCGAGCGCAGGTAGTAGGTCGTCTTCAGGCCCTGCTTCCAGGCGTACGCGTACATCGAGCTGAGCTTGCCGATGGTCGGCGTCTCGAGGAACAGGTTCAGCGACTGGCTCTGGTCCAGGAACGGGGTACGGGCCGCGGCCATGTCGATCAGACCGCGCTGCGGGATCTCCCAGGCCGTGCGGTACAGGGCGCGCACGTCGGCGGGGACCCAGCCGAAGCCCTGCACCGAGCCGTTCGCCTCGCGCAGGGCCTCCCGGGTCTGCGCGTCCCACACCCCGAGCCTCTTCAGCTCGTCCACCAGGTAGGAGTTGACCTGGAGGAACTCGCCGCTGAGGGTCTCGCGCTTGAACAGGTTGGACACCTGCGGCTCGATGCACTCGTACACGCCGGCGATCGAGGCGATGGTGGCGGTCGGCGCGATGGCGAGCAGCAGGGAGTTGCGCATGCCGGTCTCGGCGACCCTGGCGCGCAGCGCCTCCCAGCGCTCGGGCCAGTTGAGCGCGGTGCCGTAGTGGTCGGGGTGCAGCACGCCGCGTGCCGTGCGGGTCTCGGTCCAGGCCGGCAGCGGGCCGTTGCGTTCGGCGAGGTCGCAGGAGGCCTCGTAGGCCGCCAGCATGATCCGCTCGGCGATCCTCGTGGAGAGTGCCTTCGCCTCGGGCGAGTCGAAGGGCAGCCGCAGCTTGAAGAAGACGTCCTGCAGGCCCATCGCGCCCAGGCCCACCGGGCGCCACCTGGCGTTCGACCGGCCGGCCTGCTCGGTCGGGTAGAAGTTGATGTCGACGACCCGGTCGAGGAAGGTCACCGCCGTGCGGACGGTCTCGTCCAGCCGGTCCCAGTCGATCCCGCCGTCGGCCTCCTCGTCGACGAACGCGCCCAGGTTGACCGAGCCCAGGTTGCACACGGCGGTCTCGCCGTCGTTCGTGACCTCGAGGATCTCGGTGCACAGGTTCGAGGAGTGGACGACCCGGCCCGGCTCCGCGGTCTGGTTGGCGGTGCGGTTGGCGGCGTCCTTGAACGTCATCCAGCCGTTGCCGGTCTGCGCGAGGGTACGCATCATCCGGCCGTACAGCTCGCGGGCAGGGACGGACTTGCGGGCCAGCCCGGCGGCCTCCGCCCGGCGGTAGGCGGCGTCGAACTCCTCGCCCCACAGGTCGACCAGCTCGGGGACGTCGACCGGGGAGAACAGCGACCAGTCGGTGTCCGCCTCGACGCGGCGCATGAACTCGTCGGGGACCCAGTGCGCGAGGTTCAGGTTGTGCGTACGGCGGGCGTCCTCGCCGGTATTGTCGCGCAGCTCCAGGAACTCCTCGATGTCCGCGTGCCAGGTCTCCAGGTAGATCGCGGCGGCGCCCTTGCGCCGGCCGCCCTGGTTCACGGCGGCGACCGAGGCGTCGAGGGTCTTCAGGAACGGCACGATGCCGTTGGAGTGCCCGTTGGTGCCCCGGATGAGTGAACCGCGGGCGCGGACGCGGGAGTACGAGAGGCCGATGCCGCCCGCGTGCTTGGAGAGGCGGGCGACCTGGTGGTAGCGGTCGTAGATCGAGTCGAGCTCGTCGAGCGGAGAGTCCAGCAGGTAGCAGGACGACATCTGCGGGTGGCGGGTGCCGGAGTTGAAGAGGGTGGGGGAGGAGGGCAGGTAGTCGAGTCGGCTCATCAGCCCGTACAGTGCGGCCACTTCGTCCACCGCGTGTGTGGTGTCGTCCTTGGCGAGTCCGGACGCGACGCGCAGCATGAAGTGCTGGGGCGTCTCGATCACTTCGCGGGTGATCGGGTGCCGCAGCAGGTAGCGGCTGTAAAGGGTGCGCAGACCGAAGTAGCCGAACCGGTCGTCCCCCTCGGGGTCGATCAGCGCGTCGAGCCGGTCCGTGTGCAGCGCGACGAACGAGGCCGTGCGGTCGGCGATCAGACCCTCGCGGTGGCCGACGGCGACCGAGGCGGAGAAGGACACCGCGCCCTGCCCGGCGGCCTCCTCCGCGATCGTGCGGGTGAGCAGACGCGCGGCCAGCCTGGAGTAGGCGGGGTCCTCGGAGATGAGGCCCGCGGCGGCGTCGGTGGCGAGGGAGCGCAGTTCGGCCTCGTCGGACCCGGCGTGCCGGCCGCGCAGCGCGGCGGCGGCGACCCTGCCGGGGTCGGTGTCGGCCAGGTCGGCCGTGAGGTCCGTCAGGAGCCGCAGCAGGGCGGTCCCGGGGCCGTCCTCCTGCCGGGTCGCTGAAACCGGATCGGCTGGCGCGATGGTCATGTGGTGCTCTCCCTCGCTCGGTTCTGGGCCGGCGGGGAGGCGGGGGCCGTGGCGGCGCGTACCTGGACAGCACGGCGCACGGCGTCCACCGGCCCATCCGCGAGGCCCGGACGTCTGGGCATCCGGATCGGTCGAACCGGATGCGCCGTCGGCAGGTCGTCGGACTCGTAACGGGCACGGCGAAGCGCACCTGAACACACCGTTGCGGGACAGTTCCGGATTCGCACCGGATTCCCCTGCGGCGACAGCGAGATGAGCATACATGTGGGGGCGGTTGGCTGAGCCA
Source organism: Streptomyces peucetius (assembly GCF_025854275.1). Classification (NCBI taxonomy): domain Bacteria; kingdom Bacillati; phylum Actinomycetota; class Actinomycetes; order Kitasatosporales; family Streptomycetaceae; genus Streptomyces; species Streptomyces peucetius. The sequence goes on from NZ_CP107567.1 coordinate 5,284,688, forward strand.
CCCCCCACATGTTGTGTCGGGAGGTCTAGTAGAGCTCCAGCGCGTACGTCAGCAGCGGGACGGCCGGGATGGGGGACCAGTCCCGTTCGGGGGTGCGTACGAAGCCCAGCCGGCCGTAGACCCGGTGCGCCGCGTACATCGTGGGTTGCGTCGACAGCACCAGCCGTACGCAGCCGGGCGTCGCCCTCGCCCGTTCCGCGCAGGTGCGCACCAGCGCCTCGCCCGTGCCGCGGCCGCGTGCCTTCTCGTCCACGGCAAGCATCCGGAACTCGGCCTCGCCGGGCACCGCGATGTCGGCGAACGGGCCGCCGTCCGGCACGAACGCGACCCCGCCGAGCAGCGTGTCCGCCTCGTCGACGGCGACGTACACCTCTGCTTGCGCGTCCCGGCTCGCGACGTCGCGGAGCACGTCGGCGTACGGGTCCTCCTCGCCGAAGTCCAGCAGCCCGCCGTCGATGTACGCGCGGCACGTCAATTCGCCGAGCGCCGTGTACTCCTCGGGGCGGATTCTCCTGATGGTGATGTCCATGCCCGGCAGTGTGCATCAGAGCACGGCGAAGGGCCGCCGCATTTCCCCGGGGGGAGGTGCGACGGCCCTCGGCGCGCGATCGGTCAGTGACCGCCGGGCGCGCCGGCCGTGGCCGGCGGGAGCTCGACCTTGACGCCCGGGTCGCCCGCGTCGGCGGTGTAGTCGGACGGGCTGGTCTCGTCGATGCCGTCGGGGGCCTTGGCCGCCCGCAGGACGAAGGTGAGGACCACGGTCACGACGACGTTCAGCACGAACGCGGTGAGACCGATGTAGCCGATCTCGCCGATGCCCGGGATCATGTCCGACGAGCCGCCGAAGTGCTTCTGGGTCGGGCTGGCGACGCCGTACGCGGCGGCCGTGCCGTAGATCATGCCGACCGCCCAGCCGCCGATGAGCGCCCAGCGGTGGAACCAGCGGGTGAACAGGCCGCCCACCAGCGCCGGGAAGGTCTGCAGGATCCAGATGCCGCCCAGTAGCTGGAAGTTGATGGCGACCGTCTTGTCCATGGTGAGGACGAAGACCAGGGCGCCGACCTTCACCAGCAGCGAGACCAGCTTGGAGACCTTGGTCTCCTGCGCCGGTGTCGCGTCGGGTTTGATGAAGTCCTTGTAGATGTTGCGGGTGAACAGGTTCGCCGCGGCGATCGACATGATGGCCGCCGGGACCAGGGCGCCGATGCCGATGGCGGCGAAGGCGACGCCCGCGAACCAGGCGGGGAACATGTTCTCGAACAGCTGCGGGATGGCCAGCTGGCCGTTCTTGACGTTCACTCCGGCCGCGATCGCCATGAAGCCGAGCAGCGCCAGCAGACCCAGCATCACCGAGTACAGCGGCAGGATCGTGGTGTTGCGGCGGATCACCTCACGGCTGCGCGAGGAGAGCGTCGCCGTGATCGAGTGCGGGTACATGAAGAGCGCGAGTGCCGAGCCGAGCGCCAGGGTGGCGTAGCCCCAGTGACCGGCGTCGCCGGGCACGAGCGCCCCGGTCGGCTTGCCCGTCGCCTCGTTGACCTGCGAGAACTTCTCACTGGCGCTGGCGAAGATCGCGTCGAAGCCACCCAGCTTGATCGGGATGTAGATGATCGCCACCGCGATGACGATGTAGATCAGGGTGTCCTTGACGAAGGCGATCAGTGCCGGCGCCCGCAGACCCGAGGAGTACGTGTAGGCCGCGAGCACACCGAAGGCGATCAGCAGCGGAAGGTCCTTGACGAACCAGTTGGTGGTCTCGCCGCCGCCGACGCCCATGACGTCGAGCACGGCCTGGATGCCGACCAGTTGGAGCGCGATGTACGGCATCGTGGCGAGCAGGCCGGTGAGCGCGACCGCCAGGGACAGGCCCTTGGAGCCGAAGCGGCCACGGACGAAGTCCGAGGTCGTCACGTACCCGTGCTTGTGCGACACCGACCAGAGCCGCGGCAGGAAGGTGAAGATCAGCGGGTAGACGAGGATCGTGTACGGGACGGCGAAGAAGCCGGCCGCGCCCGCCGCGTAGATGGCCGCCGGCACGGCGACGAAGGTGTACGCCGTGTACAGGTCGCCGCCGAGCAGGAACCAGGTCACCCAGGTGCCGAACGAACGGCCGCCGAGGCCCCATTCGTCGAGGCTGTTCTCGTTGGCGGCCTTGCGCCAGCGCGCGGCCAGGAAGCCCATGACCGTGACGGCCACGAAGAAAAAAATGAAGACGGCGAGTGCTACGCCGTTGACGCCCTCGTTCATTGGGACGCACCCCCCTTGCGGGCGCGCTGGTCACGCTGCCACAGCTTGTACGCGATCATCGTCAGGATCGTCGAGATCAGCACCCAGAGCATCTGGTACCAGTAGAAGAACGGCATCCCGATGAAGGTCGGGTCGACCTTCGCATAGGAGCCGACCCAGAGCATCGCCACGAACGGCGTGAAGAGGCAGAGGGCGATGATCACGCGCACCGGTGTGACGACCGGCTGTGGCGCTTCGGGCGCTTGTGGCGCGTCGGGCGCATCGGGTACTGCTGACATGCGGCTCCGTCCCCTCACTGGTCACCTTTGTAATGGGCACGAAATCTAGGCGAGCCGTTCGCGCGCAGTCACCCCCCGTCCGTATATCGGTACGGCAACGACTGCCGGTCGGGCGGCGCAAAACGGGACATGGCGCCGCAACACGTTGCGGCGCCATGTGTGCTGGGGTGGGCGGAGGTCAGTCGCCCGGGCGCTGGAGCCGGGCGACGAACTTGTACCGGTCACCGCGGTAGACCGAGCGGACCCACTCCACGGGCTCGCCCCGGGCGTCCAGCGAGTGGCGGGAGAGCATCAGCATCGGCAGGCCCACGTCCGTGCCGAGCAGCCCGGCCTCGCGCGGGGTGGCGAGCGAGGTCTCGATCGTCTCCTCGGCCTCCGCGAGGTGGACGTCGTACACCTCGGCCAGTGCCGTGTAGAGCGAGGTGTACTTCACCAGGCTGCGGCGCAGTGCCGGGAAGCGCTTGGCGGACAGGTGCGTGGTCTCGATGGCCATCGGCTCGCCGCTGGCCAGCCGCAGCCGTTCGATGCGCAGCACCCGGCCGCCGGCCGTGATATCGAGCAGTCCGGCCAGGGTGTCGTCGGCCGTGACGTATCCGATGTCCAGCAGCTGGGACGTGGGCTCCAGGCCCTGTGCGCGCATGTCCTCGGTGTACGAGGTGAGCTGGAGCGCCTGCGAGACCTTGGGCTTGGCGACGAACGTGCCCTTGCCCTGGATGCGTTCGAGCCGGCCCTCCACGACCAGCTCCTGGAGCGCCTGGCGGACCGTGGTGCGCGAGGTGTCGAACTCCGCGGCGAGCGTCCGTTCCGGCGGTACGGGTGTGCCGGGCGGCAGGGTCTCCGTCATGTCCAGCAAGTGCCGCTTGAGCCGGTAGTACTTGGGTACGCGCGCGGTACGGGTCTGTGCCCCGCCCTCGGCCTCGGTGCCGCCCCCGTCCGTGGTCATGGCCCGCCTTCCCGACTGCTGTGCTCCTGCCGTCACCGGCTCCTCCGTCTCCAGCCCTGTCCGGCCGATCCCGCCGGGCTCGCGTGCCCTGGCACGCCCGCTCGCTGACCCGGCCTGATCGGCCGGGCAGGACCTGGCGGCTCACATGGTGGCACGGACCGGTCACGGGTCGTCGCCCTCCCTCAGGTGTCGGTCCGATAACGGACACGACAGCCCTTCTTATACACCCTTGACACCCCTAAAGGTCTAGGCCAAGCTCCCGGTACTGGTCTAAACCATTAAAGATCAGGTCCCGGCCCCAGGGCAGAATCTCGGCGCGTGTCCGTCAAGTGCAGCGCGACTCCCGGGTGGTGGGGGGGCAACTCTTGCATCCCTTTGAGGAGGGTGGCGTGAAGCGCAAGCTCGTAGCAGCAATTGGTGCGGTGGCCATGATGGCTTCGGTCGCGGCGTGTGGTTCCGACGGAGGTGACAACGCCTCTAAGGACCCCAAGGACCGCAAGGAGACCCTCACCGTCTGGCTGATGGTCGACGCCCAGAGCACGTGGCCCGAGCTGGTCAAGGATGTCAACGCCCAGTTCAACAAGAAGTACCCGGGCGTCAAGGTCGACGTCCAGTACCAGCAGTGGGCGGACAAGGCCAAGAAGCTCGACACGGCACTGGGCGGCGACAAGTTCCCGGACGTCGTCGAACTCGGCAACACCGAGACGATGCAGTACATCCTCAACGGGGCGCTCGCCGAGATCGACCCGAAGAAGTACGACAACTCCGACACCTGGATCCAGGGCCTGAAGGACACCTGCTCCTTCGAGGGCAAGCAGTTCTGCGTGCCCTACTACGCCGGCGCCCGTGTCGCCATCTACAACACCGACATGCTCAAGAAGGGCACGGGCAGCGACAAGCTGCCCGCGACCGAGGACGAGCTCCTCGCGGCGATGGACAAGGTCGGTGCCGAGTACGGCAAGAAGGACAAGCGCTTCTCGCCGCTCTATCTGCCGGGCCGCTACTGGTACGCCGCCATGTCGTACGTCGCCGCCTACGACGGCAAGATCGCCGAGTACGACGAGGGTTCGAAGGAGTGGAAGGCCTCCCTGTCCTCGCCCGAGGCGCAGAAGGGCATCGAGCACTTCGTCAACCTGGTCAAGAAGTACAACAAGGCCGACCAGACCAAGGACGAGCAGGACCACGCCAATGTGATGGCCAACGAGAAGGCCGCCCTCATCTACGGCAACGGCTGGGAGTCCGGCTCCGTCGTCGACGGCGAGAACAACGGCAACCCGAAGCTCGAGGGCAAGATCGCGACGGCCGGCATGCCCGGCCCGAACGGCAAGGCGCTGCCCTCCTTCATCGGCGGCTCCGACCTCGCCGTGGTCAGCAAGTCCAAGGTGACGGACCTCGCGCAGGAGTGGATCTCCCTCTTCACCAGCGAGAAGTCCATGGAGGTGCTCGCCTCCAAGAACATCCTTCCGAACAACACCAAGCAGCTGGAGCCGCTGAAGGCGAAGCCGGAGACGGCGGCGATCGCGGGCGCGGTGCCGGACGCGTGGTTCACCCCGATCGCCCCGGGCTGGACCTCGATCGAGAAGGAGGAGGTCCTGGAGAACATGCTCCTGGCCATCCTCAAGGGTGACTCCGTGGAGAAGGCCACCAAGGCGGCCGACGAGAAGATCAACGAGCTGATCAACCAGGAGTCCTGAGCCGCGGGGGCCTCGGGGCGCGGTGCCGCCCCGAGGCCCGTCGGGCATTCCCGGCGGTGGCGGGGCTCCGCGCACGCGGCCTTGCCCCGCCCTTTTCGGTGCAGAAGAACAAACGGAAGGTCAGCCACGTGACTGCCGCCGACACCCAGGCCGCCGGCCCGCCGGTACCCGTACCACGTGCCCCGGAAGGAACGGGCGCCACGCCCGTGCCCGACAAGGCGGGTCCCGATTCCCGTCCGAAGAAGCGGAAGAAGGGCGAGCTCCTTCCGTATCTGCTGATACTCCCCGCGCTGGTCGCGATCGCCGCGGTCTACGCCTTCCCACTGGCCAAGACCGTGATCATGTCCTTCCAGGACATGGGGCGGAAGGAGCTGTGGACGGGCCAGTCGCCGCCCTGGGTCGGCTTCGAGCAGTTCACCAACATCCTCGGCGACTCGGAGTTCTGGTCCGTCACCGGCCGCACTGTCGTCTTCATGGCCGTCTGCGTGACCCTGACCATGGGCATCGGCCTGCTGCTCGCCCTGCTGATGACCCGGCTGACCACCTGGGTGCGCCTCGTGTTGACGGCGGCTCTGGTCGCCGCCTGGTCGATGCCGTTGATGGTCGCCGCGTCCATCTTCCGCTGGCTCTCCGACTCCGACTACGGCCTCATCAACACCCTGATCGCCAAGGTCGCCGGTGAGGACTTCCTCGGCCACAACTGGTTCCTCGACCCCAAGCAGGGCTTCGCGATCATCTCCCTGCTGGTCATCTGGGGCGCCATCCCGTTCGTCGTGATCACGCTGTACGCGGCGCTCACCCAGGTGCCCAGGGAACTGGAGGAGGCCGCGTCCCTCGACGGGGCGAACGCGCCCGGCGTGTTCCGGTTCGTCACCTGGCCCGTCATCCGCCCGGTCTTCACCATGGTCGCCACCCTCTCGGTGATCTGGGACTTCAACGTCTTCGGACAGATCTGGCTGCTGCGCGGCAACAAGCCGGAACCGGAGTACGAGACCCTCGGCCTCTACTCCTTCTCCAAGGCCTTCGAGTCCACCTCGTTCAGCCAGGGCACCGCGATCGCCCTGATCACCGTGCTGCTGCTGTCCGGTGTGGCCGTGTACTACCTGCGTCAGCTGATGAAGACAGGAGAGGTCGAATGAGCACCTACACCGTTCCCTCCCCGGCCGGCGACCGCCAGGACCTGAAGCAGGCGCCGAAGCAGGCGCCGAAGCAGGACCTGCGGCCGGACCGCAGGAGGACCCGCTGGCACTACGACCTCATCGGCCTGGTCACCACCGTGCTGATGGCCTTCCCGGTGTACTGGCTCGTCGTCAGTTCCCTGCGCCCCAACCACGAGATCCGCTCGTACGACCAGACGCTGTGGCCCTCGTCGCTCACCTTCGACAACTTCGCCCGGGCGGTGGAGCAGGAGAATTTCGCGACCGCCGTCCAGTCCAGCCTCATCGTGTCGGTCACCGCCGTCGTCGGCGGAATGATCATCGCGACGCTCGCGGCGCTCGCCATCGGCCGGTTCCGCTTCTTCGGCCGCAAGGCGCTGCTGATGGTGCTGATCCTGGTCCAGATGCTGCCGCCGACCGCGATGCTCATCCCCATCTACGCCCAGCTCAACGCCATCGGCGGGCTGGACGAGTACTGGGGCCTGATCATCGTCTACCTGGTGTCCACCCTGCCCTTCGCGATCGTCATGATCCGGGGATTCGTCGTGAACATCCCGGTGGAACTCGAGGAGTCGGCGATGGTCGACGGCTGCACACGGATGGGCGCCTTCCGCCGGGTGATCTTCCCGCTGCTCGCCCCGGGGCTGGCTGCCGCGTCGATCTTCGCGCTGGTCAACGCCTGGAACGAGTACCTCTTCGCGTACATCCTGATCAACGACAACTCCAAGTACACGCTCAACGTGTGGCTGATGACGTTCACCACCGAGCGCGGTACGGACTACGGCGCGCTGATGGCCGCCTCCACCCTCATCGCCCTGCCCGTCGTCGTCTTCTTCATGATCATCCAGAAGAAGATGGCCGCAGGTCTCACCTCCGGCGCCGTGAAGGGATAACGCCACCTCATGACGACTCTGGTACGCGGAGCGGCAGGCACCCTGACCCGCGACGCACTCACCGTCCTCCAGCCCGGTTTCGTCGGCACCACCGCCCCCGACTGGGTACTGAGGCGGATCGGTGAAGGGCTGTCCGCCGTCGGCCTCTTCGGCCGCAACATCTCCTCACCCCGTCAGCTGGCCGCCCTCACCGCCCGGTTGCGCGCGGAACGGGACGACGTTCTCGTCGCCATCGACGAGGAGGGCGGCGACGTCACCCGCCTCGAGGTGGCCCACGGCTCCTCGTTCCCCGGCAACTACGCCCTGGGCCGGGTGGACGACGTGGAACTCACCCGTGCCGTGGCGAACGAACTGGGGCGCCGGCTCGCCCGGTGCGGGGTGGACCTCAACTGGGCACCCTCCGCCGACGTCAACTCCAATCCGGATAATCCGGTCATCGGTGTGCGGTCGTTCGGCGCCGACACCGCGCTCGCCGCCCGGCACACCGTCGCCTACGTCGAGGGCCTGCAGGCAGCCGGCGTCGCCGCCTGCACCAAGCATTTCCCCGGGCACGGGGACACCAACGTGGACTCGCACCACGCGCTGCCCCGCATCGATGTGGACCTGGACACACTGCACGCCCGTGAGCTGGTACCTTTCCGCGCCGCCGTCGCGGCGGGTTCCAAAGCGGTCATGAGTGCGCATATTCTGCTGCCCGCGCTCGATCCCGACCGTCCCGCGACGCTGAGCCCGCAGATCCTCACCGGTCTGCTGCGCGAAGAGCTGGGCTATCAGGGCCTGATCGTCACGGACGGCATGGAGATGCAGGCCATCTCCTCCACGTACGGCATCGAGCGCGGCTCGGTCCTCGCGATCGCCGCCGGAGCCGACGCGATCTGCGTCGGTGGCGGCCTGGCCGACGAGGAGACCGTACTGCGGCTGCGCGACGCGCTGGTCGATGCGGTGCGCGGTGGAGACCTGCCCGAGGAGCGGCTGGCCGACGCGGCGGCGCGGGTGCGCGGCCTCGCCGACTGGACACGCCGGGCCAGGGGGGCTGCGGCAGAGCCGGGCGCGGCTTCACAGGAGGGGACCGCGCCCGGCTCCGACACGGAGATCGGCCTGGTCGCGGCGCGTCGCGCGGTGCGGGTCACCGCCGGTGCACAGCCCTGGGAGCCGGTGACGAAGCCCCCGTACGTCGCCGCCTTCACCGCGGTCGCCAACATCGCCGTCGGTGACGAGACGCCATGGGGTGTGGCCGCGGAACTGGCCGTCCTGCTGCCCGGCACCCGGACCGACACCTATACGGAAGGTTCCGACACATCCGACTTGGTGTCACATGTGCTGGAGGCGGCGGCGGACCGTAGGATCGTCGCCGTGCTGCGCGACGTGCACCGCCACTCGTGGATGGCGAACGCCCTCGAGGCGCTCCTCGCGGCCCGTCCCGACACGGTCGTCGTCGAGATGGGCCTGAACCGTGCGGAGCCCAGGGGGGCCCTGCACATCGCGACCCATGGCGCGGCCCGCGTCTGCGGACGCGCCGCCGCCGAGGTCGTCACCGGCATGTGAGCCGGTCCGGCCGACGCGGACCGTGCGGTGCCGGGCAGGTGCCCGGAAGACCGGCGCCCGGCACCCTGGAGCGCCACCTGGAGGCAACCGGCATGTCCGACCTGTTCGTGGTCGGACCGGCGGCTCAGGTCGAGGCGGCGTCGGCAGGCTTCGTGCTGCCGACGGACGGTGTGCCCAAGGCGCTGCAGCGGTCCTGGAGACCCTTCCGCTGCAGCTGCCGGCGTAAGAGGTGGCCATCGCCCGGGGGGCAGGACCCGGATGCCCCGAGGGCGCCGGCGAAGGTGACCGAGACCCGGTAGGGCCGCTCGGCTCCACGGCCCGGCGGGGCAGGGCCGTACGGCGGGGGCCGTGATCGCGACGGGCGGGTGTGATGAGGGGCCCGCCCGTCGTTCACGGACCGGTACCGGGCGCGTCTTCATACTTCGCCGATTCATAAGTATGGTGGCGGAACTAAACTCTTCCGAAGCATGGACAGGCAGAATGGTCTAGTCCACAATTGGATTTGTTGAAGCCTCCGCCCTCCCCGCACAGGAGGGTGGAACGAGGTCACCGGCGCTCTCTGCCCTGACTGCGCCGAGACCTCCGTACGGCCGACCGGGACCGCACACCCTTCGGCCGGGAAACTCCGGGCTGCGGTGCCTGACGGGTTGAGGGTCCCGTCACGGCGCCGCGGCCCGCGGGTACCCTCGCTGACGTGCCCTCCATGAACGATCTCGTCCGCCAGCACACCGCTCTGAGTGAGTCCGACCTCGAGTGGCTCCACCTGCTGGTGTCGGAGTGGCAGCTGCTCTCCGACCTCTCCTTCGCCGACCTGGTGCTGTGGGTCCCCACCCGCGACGGCACGCGGTACGTCTCCGTCGCCCAGATGCGTCCCAACACGGGCCCCACCTCGTACCAGGACGACATGGTCGGCCACCTGGTCCCGCGGGGCCGGCGCCCGCTGCTGGACGCCGCACTGGACGAGGGCCGCATCGTGCGCGAGGGCGACCCCGAGTGGCGCGAGGAGGTGCCGGTACGGGTCGAGTCCATCCCCGTACGCCGTGAGGGCCGCGTTCTCGGCGTCATCGCGCGCAACACCAATCTGCTCACCGTCCGGACCCCGTCACGGCTCGAGCTCACCTATCTCCAGTCCGCCTCCGACCTGGCGCAGATGATCGCTGCCGGAACGTTTCCCTTCCCCGACGAGCAGGTCGAGATGGACTCCTCCCCGCGCGCCGGGGACGGTCTCATCCGCCTCGACGCGGACGGCATCGTCCAGTACGCCAGCCCCAACGGCCTCTCCGCGTACCACCGGCTCGGCCTCGCCTCCGACCTCGTCGGCCAGCACCTGGGCCAGCTCACCGCCGAGCTCGCGCCCTCCCGCGGTCCGGTCGACGAAGCCCTGGCCAAGATCGCCAGCGGCTACGCCCCCCGCGAGACGGAGGTCGAGGGCAACGGCGGCGTCATCCAGCTGCGGGCGATCCCGCTCAAGCCCAAGGGCGTCCGGATCGGCTCGCTGGTGCTGCTGCGGGACGTGACCGAACTGCGCCGCCGCGAACGCGAGTTGATCACCAAGGACGCGACCATCCGGGAGATCCACCACCGGGTGAAGAACAACCTCCAGACGGTTGCCGCGCTGTTGCGCCTCCAGTCGCGCCGGATGGATTCCGTACGCGGCCGTGACGCCCTCAACGAGGCGGTGCGGCGCGTCGGTTCCATCGCGATCGTGCACGAGACGCTGTCCCAGAATCTGGACGAGCGTGTGGAGTTCGACGACATCGCGGACCGGGTGATCGCGATGGTGGCGGAGATCTCACCGGGAAAGGTCGACTGCCGGCGCACGGGCCGCTTCGGCATCCTGGACGCGGAGGTCGCCACACCCCTGTCCATGGTGCTCACCGAGGTGCTGCAGAACGCCCTGGAGCACGGCTTCGCGCAGGGGGAGCAGGGCTCGGTGGAGGTCGCGGCGGTCCGCGGCGAGAACCGCGCCCAGGGCTCCCGGCTGCTGATCACCGTCCAGGACGACGGGGCGGGTCTGCCGGAGGGCTTCGACCCGCAGCGGGCCGGGAATCTGGGGCTGCAGATCGTCCGGACCCTGGTCGAGGGGGAGCTGGGCGGCACCTTCGACATGCTTCCGGTCCCCGAGCCCGGGCGTGGCACCCGGGTCGTGCTGGACGTCCCCGTACCCGACAAGCGCTGACCCCGCCGACGGTGCCCCCGCCGACGGTGCCCCTCCGGCGCCGGGGTGCGGGCCGGTGCACAGCGAAGAGCCCCGGACCGTGTGGAACGGTCCGGGGCTCGAAGCTCACGTGCTCGCATGTGCGATGCGCATCGGGGGTACTGCGCGCTGCGGCTCGAAGGCGGTGAGTGCGTACTCGCTGTACGCGCCGCCGGCGGAGGCCGGTAGCGGGGTGGCGTCAGGCGCTGGCGTTACGCGCCCGGTTGCGGGCGGCGCGGCGCTTCATCGCGCGGCGCTCGTCCTCGCTGAGGCCACCCCAGACGCCGGAGTCCTGGCCGGACTCGAGCGCCCACTGCAGGCACTGCTCCATGACGGGGCAGCGACGGCAGACGGCCTTGGCTTCCTCGATCTGCAGCAGCGCAGGACCGGTGTTGCCGATGGGGAAGAACAGCTCGGGGTCTTCCTCGCGGCAAACGGCGTTGTGACGCCAGTCCATGGCTGCTACCTCTCCTTGGTATTACGTTCAGGTTGCTTGTGAATGTGAACGCTTTCACGAATCCCTACGCGAGGGAAGGGCCGATCGCCAGTTGCCCGGCGCTGGGTCCTGGATTCGTGGAAGGGGTTCCGGCGGTCTGTGGGGCCGATGTTGCGGGCCGTCCCGATCGCCATGTAGAGATTCGCAAACCTCGGCGGCGGATACAACCCCTTCCGGAAAGTTTTTTTTGATTCCTCGGTGTCGACTAGGTCACAGCCGTACTTCTATGGGGTGGATCGCAGCCCATACGTTCGAGATAAAGGACTTTCGGTCCTTCTGGTCACACAATCACACGCAGTGCACGGCGTACGCCTGTGAACGCCACGCTGGTACGCAGCCCGAGGTGGTCACCGTCCATCTGGAAGGGCAGCGGCACCTTTGAATGCAAGGTGAAGTCGGTCTGGTCATGAAGTGTGAGTGCGTGCTTTCCGCGCGGCCCGCGCTCCGGGCCGGAAGTCAGCAGCTGGGTCCCGTAACGGGCCACGGCGGGGGTCGACAGCTTCGACAGTCCGAGCACGTCGAGAGCCGTGTCGAAGGAGGCCTTCGGGGACGCGTACACCGGGCGATTGCCCAGGTAGGTCCAGGGGGAGGTGTTGCAGACTATGGACAGCACCAGGCCCGCCACGGGGTCCGCGCCGGGCCGTTCCAGGGTGATCGTGCCGTGCCGGCGGTGCGGGTCGTCGAAGAACTGGCGCAGTACCTGCCGGACGTAGAGCGAGTGGGTCGAGCGCTTGCCGCGTTCGCGATGCTGTTCGACCCGGCCGACCACGCCGGCGTCGAAGCCGAGCCCGGCGCAGAAGGTGAACCAGCGCGGCGGCACACCCTCGTCCTCGGTCCCGGGAACGCCGGCCGCGAGACCGAGGCCGACCGTCTGCTCGGTCCGGTCGCGCAGCGCGTCCAGGATCGCGCCGGTCGCTTCGACGGCGTCGTTCGGCAGACCGAGGGCGCGGGCGAACACGTTCGTCGAGCCGCCGGGGACGACGGCGAGGCGGGGGAGATGGTCGGGGTCGGGGCCGTTGTGGAGCAGCCCGTTCACGACCTCGTTGACGGTGCCGTCGCCACCGAGGGCGACGACGAGGTCGATGTCACTGGACTCGGCGGCGCGGCGGCCGAGGTCGCGGGCGTGGCCGCGGTACTCCGTGGTGACCGCCTCGAGTTTCATCTCGCTGGCGAGCGCGTGGATCAGTACGTCGCGCGTGCGGGCACTGGTGGTGGTTGCTGCCGGATTGACCACGAGAAGTGCGCGCATGCGATGCAGCGTACCTACTGGGGGGTACCTGGCCCAGTCCGGGCTTCCGGGGCGGGGGCGGGCTTCCGGGTCCGGCCCGGAAGCCCGGGGAGGCTCGGCGTGACGGCTACCCTGCAGGGGTGAGCAGCGACGACCAGACCCCCCGCCCCGACCGCCCCTCGCGCCTGACCGCGGCGGCCGCGGTGTGCGCCGCCGAGGGGCTGGCGCTGGTGGTGGGTGGCGTGTACATGCTTGTGATGGGCCTGCTGGGGCGCTCCGACAGCGCCTCCCAGGCGGAGATGGGCGGCCTGACGCTGATGGCGCTCGGCGTGATCCCGCTGGCGGCGGCGCGTGGGCTGGTGCGGCGACGCGGCTGGAGCCGCGGGCCGGCGATCATCACCCAGCTGATCGCGCTGATCCCCGCGTGGACGCTGCTGCGCGCCTCGGGCGCGCTGATTCCGCTGGGCGTGGTGCTGGCGGCGGTCGCGGTGACGGGGCTGGTGCTGCTGGTCAACCCGACGACGGCGGAAGCGCTGGGTATTCGCGGCCGCGCGTAGCCCTTGGGCGGGCGGCAGGCCGGTCCGCTCGGGTTGCGGTGGGCCGCTGCGCGGGGCCTGTTCCCCACCCCGCCCCTTCCCGCTGTACCGATATGCGCCTCCGCTGCGTGGCGGGCTCCTCCCCCTACGCCTGGCGGCGTGGGGGGACCCCCAGGACCGGTACCGCGCTTCGCGCGGCGGCCTCGAACGCCGGCCGGGCCGACTGTGTCAGCCGCGCTGGGGGTACTCCCCCTACGCCTGGCGGCGTGGGAGGTACCCCCCACCCACGGCCGCCAGGCCGTAGGGGAGATCGAGGCGCGGGGGTCCGGTGGGGGTCCCCCCAGGCCGCCAGGCCTAGGGGGAGGAGCCCCGGGGCTACTCCTCGACCAGCAGGCGTTCGCGCAGCTGTGCCAGCGTCCGCGCCAGCAGGCGGGAGACGTGCATCTGGGAGATGCCGACCTCCTGCGCGATCTGGGACTGGGTCATGTTCCCGAAGAACCGCAGCAGCAGAATGCGCTTCTCGCGCGGCGGCAGGTCCTCCAGCAGCGGCTTGAGGGACTCGCGGTACTCGACGCCCTCCAGCGCCTCGTCCTCCGCCCCCAGGGTGTCCGCCACCGCGGGGGACTCGTCGTCGGTGTCGGGGACGTCGAGGGACAGCGTGGAGTACGCGTTCGCGGACTCCAGGCCTTCAAGGACCTCCTCCTCCGAGATGCCGAGGCGCTCCGCCAGCTCGTGCACGGTCGGGGAGCGGCCGTGCTGCTGGGAGAGCTCGGCGGTCGCCGTCGTGAGCGAGAGCCGCAGCTCCTGCAGACGGCGCGGCACCCGGACCGCCCACCCCTTGTCCCGGAAGTGCCGCTTGATCTCGCCGACCACGGTCGGTGTCGCGTACGTCGAGAACTCGACACCGCGGTCCGGGTCGAACCGGTCCACCGACTTGATCAGACCGATCGTCGCGACCTGAGTGAGGTCGTCCAGCGGTTCCCCGCGGTTGCGGAAGCGCCGCGCCAGGTGCTCGACCAGCGGCAGATGCATCCGGACGAGCTGGTTGCGCAGCTCCGCCCGCTCGGGCGACCCGTCGGGCAGTGCGCGCAGTGCGATGAACATCGCCCGCGCGCCGCTGCGGTCGTGGGGGTCCGGGTGCTGCCGGTGTTCGCTCATACGGTCCGCCCGCTCTGCCGAGGCCGTACGGCCCTCAGGTTCGTCCACCACCGGGTGCGGCCGCGCCTGTTGCTCAGGGATGCCGGCCGACGTGCTCAGCGCCCTGGGGCTCCGCTCCTCGTCCTCCCGCATCGAACCGTCCCCGTTTCCGCTGCTCACGCCGGCCCGGGTCCCGCGCCGCGCTGTTTGTACAGGCTGATGGCCACCGTACGGTCGTCGGCGACCGACGAGTCGACCTTCCCGGCCAGTGCGGAGAGCACCGTCCAGGCGAACGTGTCGCGCTCCGGCGCCCGGCCGTCGGTGGTGGGCGCGGAGACCGTCACCTCCAGTGAGTCGTCGACGAGGCGGAACACACAGCTCAGAACAGATCCGGGGACGGCCTGCTGGAGCAGGATCGCGCACGCCTCGTCCACCGCGATCCGCAGGTCCTCGATCTCGTCGAGGGTGAAGTCCAAGCGCGCTGCGAGGCCGGCGGTGGCCGTTCGCAGCACGGACAGGTAGGCACCCGCAGCGGGCAGCCGGACTTCCACGAAGTCCTGGGTCCCGGGCTCGCCTGCGATATGGGACACCCTCACCTCCAAGGTGGCACAAGCTCAATCCGGGCCGCGGCGTTGGCCCGCGGCCGTGCGTTACGTGTTCGATCACGCAGCCAGGTCTGGCCTGGCGACGCTATCGCGATCCATGGTGCCGTGTCGCCAGGGCCCCCATGGTGATGACTGTCACTCAATGTAAATCGATGAGCACACACAGTGGCTAGTGGTCTGCGTCTGCCAATTCATCCGGATCCGGGGGATGGTTGACGTACCCAGACGTCAGACGATCGAACCGTCGACGAAGCACCACCGCCACACCTGTCCCGGCTCGAAACTGCGCATCACCGCGTGCGCGGTCTCCTGGAAATGCGTGCTCGCGTGCTGTTTCGGCGATGAGTCGCAGCAGCCGACGTGCCCGCACACCAGGCACAACCGCAGCTGGACCGGGTGGCTGCCGGCCGCCAGGCACTCCACGCAGGTGTCGCTCAGCGGCAGTGGTTCGGGGCGCGGCAGTTCGGCCACGTGCGGACACTCGCTCATGATTGCCAGACTACGACGTAGCTGAGCGAGGGTCGGTGCGATGGAAGCATTGCCGCTGGTGGGGCTGATCGCCGTGAGCGCCGCGGTGGCCGGGGCGGCCCGCAGGACGCCGGTGCCGGCGCCGCTGCTGCTGGTGGCGGCCGGGCTGATCGCCTCGTACGTACCGGGCGTACCCGACTACCACCTCGACCCGCACATCGTGCTGCCGCTGGTGCTGCCGCCGCTGCTGCACATGGCCGCTCTGGAGAGCTCGTACCTCGACCTGCGGGCCAACATCCGGCCCGTCGCGCTGCTGTCGGTGGGCTATGTCCTGTTCGCGACGGTCGCGGTCGGCTGTCTCGCCTACCTGCTGGTGCCCGAGCTGCCGCTGCCGACCGCCCTGGTGCTCGGCGCGGTGATCGCGCCTCCGGACGCCGTCGCCGCCACGGCCATCGCGCGCCGGCTCGGTCTGCCCGGCCGGATCACCACGATCCTCCAAGGTGAATCCTTGGTGAACGATGCCACCGCGATCACCGCCTACAAGGTGGCACTGGCCGCCGCCGTCGGTGCCGGCGCGAGCTGGGGCGGCGGACTCGAGGAGTTCGCGCTCGCCTCGCTCGGCGGTGTGGGCGTCGGCCTGGCGCTGATGCTTCCCATCCACTGGCTGCGCCGCCGTCTGAAGGAGGCGCTGCTGCAGAACACGCTGTCGTTGCTCATC
This sequence comes from Streptomyces peucetius, assembly GCF_025854275.1. Taxonomy (NCBI): domain Bacteria; kingdom Bacillati; phylum Actinomycetota; class Actinomycetes; order Kitasatosporales; family Streptomycetaceae; genus Streptomyces; species Streptomyces peucetius. The sequence goes on from NZ_CP107567.1 coordinate 5,300,830, forward strand.
CCGTTCATCGCCTACGCCGCCGCGGAGCAGGTCCACGCGTCCGGGGTGCTCGCGGTGGTCGTCGTCGCGCTGTACCTGGGCCACCACTCCTGGCAGGTGGACTTCGCGACACGGCTCCAGGAGGAAGCGGTCTGGAAGATGGTCGCGTTCGTCCTGGAGTCCGCCGTCTTCGCGCTGATCGGCCTGCAGCTGGCGTTCGTGGTGGAGGGGCTCGGCGGCTACGGCGTCGCCGAAGCGCTCCTGTACGCGGCCGGGGTGTTCGCCGCCGTGGTCGTGGTGCGGTTCGTGTGGGTGTACCCGGCGACGTTCCTGCCGCCCATGGTGTCCCGGCGGATCAGGGAACGTGAGCCCGACACCAACTGGACCGCTCCCCTGATCGTCGGCTGGGCCGGTATGCGCGGAGTCGTGTCCCTCGCCATCGCCTTCTCGATCCCGCTGACGACCGCGAGCGGCGAGGACTTCCCGGCCCGCAACCTGGTCCTGTTCCTCACCTTCACGACGGTCATCGGGACGCTGGTGGTGCAGGGACTGACACTGCCGTCGCTGATCCGCGCGCTCAGGATTCCCGGACGCGACGTCCAGGCGGAGACGCTGGCCGAGGCGCAGGCCCAGAGCAAGGCGTCCGCGGCGGCCGAACAGCGGCTGCGCGAGCTGCTCGACGACGAACGCAACACGCTGCCCGAGCCGCTGGCGGACCGGCTGCGGGCAGTGCTAGAACGCCGCAGGAACGCCGTCTGGGAGCGCCTCGGCACGGTCAACGCGGTGACGGGGGAGTCCGCGGACGACACGTACCGGCGGCTGGCCAGGGAGATGATCTCCACCGAGCGGGACGTCTTCGTCGAGCTGCGCGACCGGCGGGAGATCGACGACGAGATGATGCGTACGCTGCTGCGCCGGCTCGACCTGGAGGAGGCGGCCGCGTACCGCGAGGAGACGGCCTGAGCGGTCACGCGCGGCGGTCGAGGGCCGATCCGTCCTCCTGGCCGGTGACGACCGCCGCGACGGTCGTACCGGGCGCGAAGGCGCCCTCGGCGGCGAGTCCCACCAGCCCGTGGAGCAGCTTGGCGACGTACACCCGCTCCACGGGCACCTTGTGACGGGCCTCGAAGTCGGCCGCGAACCGCTCGAGTCCGGGGGTCGTACGGGCGTATCCGCCGAAGTGGAACCGCTCGTCCAGGGACCAGTCGCCGACGGGGCCGCCGAAGGCGGCGTGCTGGAGGGAGCGCACAGCCTCTGCCATGAAGCCGCCCCTCAGTACGGGGAAGCCCACGGCACGCTGTCCGTCGTCGAGGCCCGCGGCCAGCCCCGCGAGGGTGCCGCCCGTCCCGCAGGCGACGGCCACCACGTCGGCCAGGCCGCGCAGTTCGCGGCCGAGCTCCGCGCAGCCGGTGGCGGCGAGTGCGTTGCTGCCGCCCTCGGGGACCACGTACACGTCGTCCGCCCCCGTCTGTTCGCGTATCCGTGCCAGCACCGCGGGGTCGTCCTTGGTGCGGTAGGTCGTGCGGTCGACGAACAGCAGCCGCATGCCGTCCGCGGCGCACCGGGCCAGGGAGGGGTTGAGGGGGCGCTTGGCGAGCTCGTCGCCCCGCACGACGCCGATGGTGCGGAAGCCGAGCAGCCGGCCCGCGGCGGCCGTCGCGCGCAGATGGTTGGAGTAGGCGCCGCCGAACGTCAGCACCGGCCGGCCGGCGGCGGCCCGCAGGTTCGGGGCCAGCTTGCGCCACTTGTTGCCCGGCAGATCCGGATGGATCAGATCGTCGCGCTTGAGGAGCAGCCGCACCCCGTAGCGGGAGAAACGATTGTCCTCGACCTGCTCCAGCGGTGACGGCAGCCTCGGCCGCAGGGTGGCGGCGGGATCGGGGGTCGTCTGCGGCATGGATACATTCTGGCCGCCGGTGCGAACAGATCCGGCTACTGCCCGGTTCTGCGGTGATTCAGTCGCACTCATTTGTGTAATGGCGTACTTACAGACCGCGGTGAAACGCTCTCTTCTGCAGGCCAGCACATGATCGAGAGGGAGTCCCATGACGGTTGGTTCGGTCGGTTCCGTAGGCGAGGACGTGCGCGACCAGTCGCCCCAGCAGAGTCTCGGCACCGCCGCCGCACGGAATCTCGCAACCACCACCAAGTCCGTGCCGCAGATGCAGGAGATCACCTCTCGGTGGCTGCTGCGGATGCTGCCGTGGGTGCAGGTCCAGGGCGGCACGTACCGGGTGAACCGCCGCCTCAGCTACTCGGTGGGCGACGGGCGGGTCACATTCGTCCAGACCGGGGACCGTGTCACGGTGATCCCCGCCGAGCTCGGTGAGCTGCCCGCACTGCGCAACTTCGGCGACGAGGCGGCGCTCACGGAGCTCGCGCAGCGGTGCGAGCAGCGCGAGTTCGAAGCGGGGCAGGTGCTGGCGGCCGGCGGGGAGGCGGCCGACAGGATCTTCCTCCTCGCGCACGGCAGGGTGGAGAAGGTCGGCGAGGGCCCGTACGGGGACGAGGCGGTCGTCGAAGTCCTCGCCGACGGCTCCTACTTCGGCGACCAGTCGCTGCTGGACGGCGACGCGGTCTGGCAGTACACCGCGCGGGCGGCGACCGCCTGCACCGTGCTGGTCCTCACCAGGGCCGACGTGCTCAACCTGGCGGAGCGGGCGGAGTCGCTGCGCACCCATCTGGCGAGCCTCGTGTCGCTGCCTCGGCAGCGGACGAACAAGTACGGCGAAGCGGAAATCGACCTGTCGGCCGGCCATGTCGGCGAAGCCGTCGTGCCGCACACCTACGTGGACTACGAGGCGGCGCCGCGGGAGTACGAACTGAGCGTCGCCCAGACGGTGCTGAAAGTGCACAGCCGGGTCGCGGACCTCTACAACCAGCCGATGAACCAGACGGAACAGCAGCTGCGGCTGACCGTCGAGGCACTGCGCGAGCGACAGGAGCACGAGCTCGTCAACAACCGCGAGTTCGGTCTGCTCAACAACTGCGACTACGGGCAGCGGCTCCAGCCGCACGACGGTGTGCCCAGCCCCGACGACATGGACGAACTGCTCTCGCGGCGCCGGGGTTCGAAGCTCTTTCTCGCCCACCCGCGTGCCATCGCCGCCTTCGGACGCGAGTGCAACAGGCGCGGACTGGTGCCCGACAGCGTGGAGGTCGCCGGCCACCAGGTGCCCGCCTGGCGCGGGGTGCCGATCTTCCCGTGCAACAAGATCCCGGTGTCCGAGGCCCGGACCACCTCGATCATCTGCATGCGTACGGGCGAGGAGGAGCAGGGCGTCATCGGGCTGCAGCAGAGCGGCATCCCGGACGAGATCGAGCCGAGCCTGTCGGTGCGCTTCATGGGTATCGACGAGCAGGCGATCATCTCGTACCTGGTCACCGCCTACTACTCGGCGGCGGTGCTGGTCCCGGACGCGCTCGGCGTCCTGGAGAACGTGGAGGTGAGCCGTTGGCGGTGACATGCCCCTCCACGACGTGACCTCCGGGGACGCGGCACCGCCGCGTCCCCGCCCGTGAGGAGCGAAGCCACCATCGGGAAAGGACCGCCCAGTTGACCATGCCGGACACCGTCGAGGGCCGTGACGCCGTCGACCTCCTCGAGCGCACCCGCAGCGCCGTGGACCCCGAACTCCGTTCCGCCGTGGCGTCGCTGCCCGCCTCCATGCGCCGGGTCGCCATGTACCACTTCGGCTGGGAGCGGGCCGACGGCGCCGCGGACACCGGGTCCGTCGGCAAGGCCGTCAGGCCGGCACTGGTGCTCGCCGCCTGCCGGGCGCTCGGCGGCGATCCGCACCGGGCGGTACGGGCGGCCGCCGCCGTGGAGCTCGTGCACAACTTCACCCTGCTGCACGACGACGTGATCGACGAGGACCCCACCCGCAGGCACCGCCCCACCGCGTGGAGCGTCTTCGGTGTCCCCGACGCCATCATCGCCGGGGACGCGATGTCGGCACTCGCGCTCGGACTGCTCGCGGGCGACCCGCACCCGGCCGCCGCGGCGGCGTCGGTACGGCTGAGCGCCTGCGTCATCGAACTGTGCGCGGGACAGCAGGCCGACTGCGCCTTCGAGGAACGCCCACCGCACGAGGTCACTCTGGAGGAGTGCCTCACCATGGCGACCGCCAAGACCGGGGCGCTGCTCGGCTGTGCCTGCGCGATCGGCGCGCTGTACGCGGGCGGGGGAGCGGAGGAAGCCGCGGCGCTGGACGCCTTCGGTCGGGAGGCCGGGCTGGCCTTCCAGCTCATCGACGATCTCATCGGCATCTGGGGGGACCCGGAGCGGACGGGCAAGCCGGCCGGCGCGGATCTCGCCGCGCACAAGAAGTCCCTTCCGGTGGTCGCGGCGCTCGCCTCGGGCACCGCGGCCGGCGCCGAGCTGGCCGAGCTGTACCGCGGCGCGATGAACGCTTCGGCGGTCCGCCGTGCCGCCGACGCCGTGGAGCGGGCAGGCGGCCGGGAATGGGCCCAGCTGCAGGCGGGCGACCGGATGTCCCGGGCGGTCGGCGAACTGTCCCGGGCGGTACCCGACCTGACGGCGGCGGGTGATCTGCTGTCACTGGCCGACTTCGTCACCCGCCGCAACCGCTGAGCGAGCCGTCGGCCAAGGGACCGGTCGAGCCGCCGCCTCATCGACCGGTCCCGGTCCCCGGGAGATGTGTTGATCCCTGTGGACGCCGCAGAAAGCACTTGCGGTGATCACTGCGCCCGAAGCACTATGGCCGAAGTGGTCAGCGGCGGGGTGAACCCCGGCCGCCGGTCGCCGCCCCTTAGGTGCCGACGGACAGAGGATCAGAGTGCGAAAGCTCAGCTACTTCATGGCGGCCTCCATCGACGGCTTCATCGGGGCGCCGGACGGTGAAGCGGACTTCTTCACCAAGCTCGTGACCGGCGACTACCTGGAGTACCTCAAGAACGAGTGCCCCGACACCCTGCCGACCGCGGCCCGCCGCGCCTTCGGCGTCGACGACGTGCCGACCACCAGGTACGACACGATCGTCCAGGGCCGCGGCAGCTACGACCTCGCGCTGAAGGCCGGCATCACCAGCCCGTATGCGCACCTGCGCGAATACGTGGTGTCGGCCGGCATCACGGAGTCCCCCGACCCGAACGTGCGCCTCCTCTCCGGCGACGTGGTGGCCGCGGTCCGGGAGCTCAAGAAGGAGGAGGGTCTGGACATCTATCTCTGCGGGGGCGCCAATCTCGCGGGGCAACTCATCGATGAGGTCGACGAACTCCTCATCAAGACCTACCCGGCCGTGCTCGGGTCCGGCATGCCCATGTTCGCGGCGCCGTTCCAGGTCGCCGACTTCTCGCTGGACTCGGTGCGCGCCTTCGACAACGGCGTGGTCGTCAGGCAGTACAGCCGGAAAAGCTGACGGGCGGGGCGCGCCGCCGGAGGGGCCGAACCGGCATATTCTGGATGTATGGGCAGCAGTAAAGAACCTGAGTCGTCCCGAACCAGTCATGACCCGCGGCACGCATACAAGTGCCCCGAATGCGGACAGCCGGTGGTCGCGGTGGCGAAGCGGCACAAGACGCTGGGGGCATACGTCCCGCTGTGGGAAGCCGGCCCCTGCCGCAATCCGGACTGCCCGCTCTATGTGCCTCCGGAGCCGACCCACAATCCCTCGGAAGGGCGGGACGACCCCTCGGAAGGGCGCGGTGGTCCCTCGAAAACATCGGACGACCCGCCCGGGCGGGAGGCGGAAACGTCCTGAGAGGCGCCTGAGGGGGCACCTGGGGCGCAGCCGGCGCGGCCGTACCGCTACAGTCCGCGCATGTCATCGGAGTCTACGGAAGCCTGGGCGGGCTGGTACCGCGACCGGCAGGGCGCGGAATCGGTCACCATATCGGCGAGCGGCGGCCAACTGCGCACATGTATCAGGGGTGTTGAGTACGAAGGGGCGACCTTCGCCGCGCTCACGTCCGTGGGGGCGTCTCACGTCCTGGCCTCATGCGTCCTGGAATGGGACATGCCGCTGCCCGTCCACACGGACGGCACGGTCCAGCAGGCCACTCTCAGCTGTCTGCTGACACTGGGTGAGCCCACTCAGGGCGACCCGCCCCTCGACCGGTCGGACCTCAACCTCACACTCCACTTCGGCGGTGCGGCGTACGAGGCGGGGGTCGGGGACGGCGACTTCGACGACGCGCTCGCCCGTGTCGGCCGCCAACTGCCGCCCGGCGCCCGGCTCGGACAGCGCGAGCCGACCGGGGCCTGACCCGGCCCGGAAGGACCGGACGCGACGAGGCGCCCCGCCGTGCACTGCGGGGCGCCCCTGGCTGTGCCGGGCCCTGTCAGGAGACCTTGGCGAGGGCCGCCGCGAGCCCGTAGGCCCACAGCTGGTTCACCCGGGCCCGCTCCCGCGAGTCCGGGTAGGCGTTCTGGCAGGAGGTGCCGGGCCCGCCGCCCGACATCAGCTCGCTGCACGGACCCGAGTAGTGGTCCGGCAGACCGAGCACGTGCCCGGTCTCATGGGCCGTGACCCGGGTGGAGTTGTACTGCTGGTTCTGCCGGTAGTCCAGGAAGATGTAGCCGCGGCCGTGCCCGTCGGTGCTGGCGTACGAGCCGCGTGAGTCGTTGCCCTCGTAGTAGGCGAAGTCGGCGCCCGAACCCTCGACCAGCCGGACATTGCTGACCGAGCTGTTCCAGATCTGGGTGCTGCGCGCTATCTGGGTGCGGAAGGTGGGCGCGTTGCTCGCGTTGTAGACGACGGTCACGGCCTGCGCGCCCGGGTTGGCGGCGCGCTTCTCGGCGACCGACTTCACGACGGCGTCGAAGAAGGCCCGGGTGGCCTTCGCGTCCTCGGCGGACCCTTCGTACGCGGCGTACGAGGAATGCGACGCGTGCCAGGGCGATGACACCGCGGCCGCAGGGGAGTTGGCGGCGGTGGCGGACCCGGTGCCGAGGGCCGCGGCGAGGCCGAGGCCGAGTACGGCGGAGATCAACGTTCTCGAGTGACGCATGGGGGGCTCCTACTCGTCCGTTGAACGAACTTCGGTAGCCCAGAGTCTCGATGAGCCCGTCCCAGGGCGGATGATGCCGGCCGGCGATAGCGCAAGCGCATCCCCCACAGGGCCACAGCCTGTCCCGATCCGCCCGTCCTGCCCCGACTAGGGTGTCTGGTGTGGCAGTTGGTGCGGCTCTACGCTCGCATGCATGGAGCTCGAGGTGAGGCACCTGCGCGCGCTGTGCGCCATAGCCGACACCGGCAGCGTGCACAAAGCCGCCCGGCAGCTCGGTGTGAGCCAGCCGTCCTTGACCACCCAACTGCGCCGCATCGAGAACTTCCTGGGCGCGGCGCTCTTCTCCCGGGAGCGCACCGGCTGCCGGCCGACACCGCTCGGCCGTGCCGTACTGAGCCGCGCCCGGCCGCTCGTCGCGGAGATGAGGGCTCTCGTCGTGGAGGCGAAAGCCGCCGCGGCGGGCGACGGCGGTCACCGGCTGCGTATCGGCTCGACCGCGAGCCGGGCGCTCGCGGGCTGGCTGCGCCGGCTGCGCCAGCGGCTCCCGGGAACCGACATCTCGCTCCATGTGGACGTGTCGGCCAACGCGTTGCTGCGGATGGTCGCCGTCGGCCAGCTCGACGTCGCCTTCGTGCACGAGGTGGAGGGGTGTCCGCTGCTGGTGCCCGACGGGCTGTCGTTACGCGTACTCGTCGAGCGGGAGCCGCAGTTCGTCTCCATGGCGCGTGACCATCCGGCGGCCGCCGCGGCCGTCGTGGATCTCGCCGAACTGGCCCACGACCGCTGGATGGTCGATCCCACGGTGGACGGCGAATGGGACGCGCTGCGCCGGGTGCTGTGCGCCGCGGGCATCGATCCGCCCGTACTGCACGGGGACTACCACACCGCGGCCACCCTGATCGCCGTCGGTGAGGCGGTCGCCCCCTGCCAGCCGACGTCCCTCCCGCACGACGACATGGCCATCCGCCCGCTCAGCGGTGACCCCCTGGCCGTACGGCTGCTGCTGTTCTCCAGACCCGGGCCGTCCGCCGAGCTGCACGAGGCGGTGTACGCGGACCTGACCGACGCGTACCGCGAGGCGGCGATGCGGGCGGCCGGGTACCGGCAGTGGCTGCTGCGCCACAACAGCCCGCTCCTGGAGACGACTGCACCCGCCCCGCTGCCGGTGGCGTGACCCGGTGGTGCGACCGTGGGCGAGACGCCCCCGCTACGGCGTCGCCGGGCACTTCCCGGGGCGGGCGTAGAGCGTCACCTGAGCGCCCTTCACCTGCGCCCGCGAGCATGCGCGGAAGCGGGTACGCAGCACCTCACGTTTGACCGCCTCCTGTTCGACCGCGTCCTCCGGCCGGCCCGGAGGGTCGCTCAGCACGACGATCCGGTCCATGGCGAGCATGCGGCTGCGGATCTCCGCGGCGGGGAGTTCCTCGCCCTGGAGCGACGCCGAAGCCCTGGGACCGGTCCCCAGCGCGAGGTCCACGAGGCCGCCGTACTCGGCAGGGTGGGAGAGCCTCCACTCGCGCCGGCGTGAGGGTGTGAAGACGACCCCGTCACCCGGGGCGGAGAGGCGCTCCACCTCGTCGGCGACGGCCGTCACATCGTCCTTGCGGCTGTCCGGCGTGCGCATCTGCAGCATCACGGGGGTCAGCGCGAGCAGCACCGGGATCGCCACCGTGCCGACCGCCGCGGCACGCGGCAGCCGGCCGCGCAGCGGCGCGAGAGCGGACACCCGCGTGAACACCCGGCTCAGCGCGGTGCCGACGAGCAGCGAGAGACCGACGTCGGTGAACAGGACGTACCGGTCCACGTACATGGGCTCATGGACGGCGGCCAGCAGCAGCACGGCCGTCGGAAGGAGCGCCAGCGGCAGTGCCAGCCGGGGCACGAATCCAGCTCCGCCGCCCGGGTCTTGGCGCCCGGCGCCCGCGCCGGAGGCGAGGTACCCGGCGCACAGCACGGCGACGAAGGCCACGCCCGCGATCTCCAGCCACTCCCTGAGCCCGGGCCCGCTGATCCAGGACACCTGGCCGGACTGCCCCGCGCTGAACACGACGAGCGGGACCGTACCGGCCGCTGCCGCTCCGGCCGCCACCGCCCAGGAGCGCCTGACCTGCCGGGCGGTGCGGGCTGCCCGTACGGTGACGCCGTGCGCCATGAGGGCGAGCACGGCGAACTCGTGCAGCAGGCCGGCGGCGAGCACGGCGAGCCCGTACGCGGCATGGCCGCGCCACCCGGACGATCCGGTCAGCGCGCGGGTGAGCAGATATGTGGCGAGCGCGACGAGGGCGCAGACCAGCGCATAGGAGCGGCCCTCCTGCGCGTACATCTGCACTTCCGGGGTGAGCGCGAACACCAGCCCGCTCACCACGCCCGCCCGGCGCCCGGCGACACGGGACGCCGTCAGCCCCACGAGCCCCGCGGCCGCGGCCACGGCCAGTACGGACGGCAGGCGGAGCGTGACGAGGCCGCCCTCCCACACGGAGTAGAGGGCGTGCATGAAGAAGTAGTAGAGCCCGTGCACCGCATCGGCGTTGCCCATCAGCGCCCAGATCTCGGCCGGGCTGCGGTGGGCGACCTGGTATGTGACGGACTCGTCGCGCCACATCGTGCCCTGCCGTGTGATGCCCCACAGCCCGAGGGCCAGCGCCAGGGCGGCCGGGGCGAGGAAGGCGGTGGCCGGCCCGGTCCACGTCCCGCGAGCAGCCGTCGTCCCCGGACCGGGCGGCGCGGCCCCGGGCGACGGGCCCGCGGCCGGGGCCTGTTCCTGAAGCTCGATGGCTCCTCCTCCACCGCCCTGGAACCGGGGGGTACGTGTCCGGTTGACGCCTCATACGGCCGCACCCGGCCCGCACGGACTCCGGTGAGGAGTCCCGCTGGCCGGGTGCGGGGAAGCCGACGTGTCGTCAAGCCTTCTTGGTCTCCCAGAAGATCTTGTCGATCTGGGCGATGTAGTCGAGGGCCTTCTGGCCGGTCGCCGGGTCCGTCGAACCCTTGGCGGCCGAGAGCGCCTTCAGCGTGTCGTTGATGAGCTGGTGCAGCTCCGGGTACTTCTCGAAGTGCGGGGGCTTGAAGTAGTCGCTCCACAGCACCGAGACGTGGTGCTTGGCGAGCTCCGCGCGCTGCTCCTTGATGACCGTGGCGCGGGCGCGGAAGTGCGGGTCCTCGTTGGCCTGGTACTTCTCCTGGACGGCCTTGACCGACTCCGCCTCGATGCGGGCCTGGGCCGGGTCGTACACACCGCAGGGCAGGTCGCAGTGGGCGCTGACCTTCACCTTGGGGGCAAACAGGCGGGAGAGCATTGAGCTGTCCTTCCTCGTGATCGTCTTCTCAGGTGGGACATTACTCCGTGTGGCACCCGTTTCGGCGGGTGCCCCCTTGGGCTTAGGTCAAAAGTCCGGGGTCCGTGTCGGGCCGGTGGCCGAACATACAGTGGGGAGCCGGAGGTGGCTGATGACTGAGCAGTGGCACGAGCCGAGGGCGCGTTTCGGGTTCGCCGAAGTGACGGGGCCCTCCATGGTGCCGACGCTGGTGCACGGTGACCAGTTGCTGGTCGACTACCGCGCCCCGTTCCGTGCCGGCGACGTGGCGGTGCTCCGTCACCCGTTGCAGCAGGACCTCCTGATCGTCAAACGGCTGGCCGAGCGGCGCGGCGAGGGCTGGTGGGTGCTCGGCGACAACCCCGGCGCGGACGGCGACAGCCGGGTGTTCGGCGTGGTGCCGCCCGAGCTGCTGCTCGGGCGGGTGCGCAGCCGGTTCCGCCCGCTCGGGCAGGATCAGCGGTCCGTACTCGGTGTCCTGATCTGGCTGGTTTCGGCGGTGCGTCCCGTGCTCGCCGACCGCTCGCTCTCCAGGCGCTTGCGGGCGCGGTAGGCGGCGACGTTGGCGCGGGTGGCGCAGCGGTCGGAGCAGTAGCGGCGGGAGCGGTTGGTCGACGTGTCGAGGTAGGCGTTGCGGCAGGGGGCGGCCTCGCACAGACCGAGACGGTCGACGCCGTACTCGGTGAGGTGGAAGGCGAGCCCCATCGCGGCGATCGCGGCGTATCCCGCCGTCGCGTTGGAGGGGTGGTCGGCGAGGTGCATGTGCCACTTGGGGCGGCCGTCCTCGTCGCGGTAGTCGTGCCCGGAGATCTGCGGGCTGACGGGGAACTCCAGCAGGAGCGAGTTCAGCAGGTCGACGGCCTGGGTCTCCTCGCCCGCGTCCGCCGCGGCGAAGACCGCGCGCAGCCGGCCGCGTACGGAGCGGAAGCGGGTGACGTCCGAGTCGCCGACGCGGCGTGCGGCCTGGGTCGACTCGCCGAAGAGCTCGCGGACCGACTCGACCGAGGTGAGGGAGTCCTTGTTGCGAGCCGGCTCCTCGGTGTTGACCAGGCGCACGGCGTAGTCCGAGTAATAGGCCAGTTCCACTTGTAGTCCTTACCGCAGACATTCTAAGGTGAGGTAACGGCTGCTTTTGCTTCGAGGGTATTACGGACGGGAGGATTCCGGTGAGCGGGACCGAGACGGGGACGGACATCGTGGCGGACGCTGGGACGGGTGCTGAGGCGGGTGCCGGGACGGGTGCCGACTGGACGGCCTGGCAGCAGAGCTGGGACCGGCAGCAGGAGTGGTACATGCCCGACCGCGAGGAGCGGTTCAGGGTGATGCTGGACATGCTCGAGGCGACGGTCGGCCCCGAGCCGAGGGTGCTGGACCTCGCGTGCGGTACGGGAAGTATCACGGACCGGCTCCTGAGGCGGTTCCCGAAGGCGACCAGCACCGGGGTGGACCTCGATCCCGCGCTGTTGACCATTGCCCGGGGCTACTTCGCCGGGGACGAGCGCGCCACCTTCGTCACCGCCGACCTCAAGGACCCGGACTGGACGGCGGCCCTGCCGCACACCACGTACGACGCGGTGCTCACCGCCACCGCCCTGCACTGGTTGCACAGCGGACCGCTGGCCACCCTCTACGGGCAGGTCGCCGCGCTCGTGCGCGACGGCGGCGTCTTCATGAACGCCGACCACATGAAGGACGGATCCACGCCCCGCATCAATGCCGCCGAGCGCGCGCACCGGCACGAGGGCATGGAGCGGGCCAGGACGGCCGGCGCCCTCGACTGGGCGGACTGGTGGGCGCTCGCCGCCAAGGACCCGATGCTCGCGGAGCCCACCGCGGAACGGTTCCGCATCTACGGCGAGCACGCCGACGGCGACACCCCTTCCGCACGGTGGCACGCCGAGACGCTGTGCGCGGCCGGCTTCGACGAGGCCCGCGCGGTGTGGGCGTCGCCGAGCGACGCGCTGGTACTGGCGCTGAAGTAGCGCATGCGCGAGGGGGCGGCAGGGACCCGAGGTCCTTGCCGCCCCCTCGCACTGCCGCGCTACAGCACCTTCGACAGGAACGACTTCGTCCGCTCGTGCTGCGGGTTCCCGAGCACGTCACGCGGGTGGCCGGCCTCGACGACGACGCCGTCGTCCATGAAGACCAGCGCGTCGCCGACCTCACGGGCGAAGCCCATCTCGTGCGTCACGACGATCATCGTCATGCCGTCCTCCGCGAGACCGCGCATCACGTCCAGGACCTCGCCCACCAGCTCGGGGTCGAGGGCCGACGTCGGCTCGTCGAAGAGCATCAGCTTCGGCTCCATCGCCAGCGCACGGGCGATGGCGACACGCTGCTGCTGGCCACCGGAGAGCTGGGTCGGGTAGTTCCCGGCCTTGTCGGCCAGGCCCACCCGGTCCAGCAGCCGCAGCGCACGCTCACGTGCGACGGCCTTCGACTCGCCCTTGACCTGGACCGGAGCCTCCATGACGTTCGCGAGAGCCGTCATGTGCGGGAAGAGGTTGAAGCGCTGGAAGACCATGCCGATGTCTCTGCGCTGCGCCGCGACCTCCTTCTCCTTCAGCTCGTAGAGCTTGTCGCCCTTCTCGCGGTAGCCCACCAGCTGCCCGTCGACCGAGAGGCGGCCGCCGTTGATCTGCTCCAGGTGGTTGATGCACCGCAGGAAGGTCGACTTGCCGGAACCCGACGGGCCGACCAGGCAGAACACCTCGCGGTGCGCGACCTCGAGGTCGATGCCCTTGAGCACCTTCACATGGCCGAACGACTTGTGGACGTTCTCGGCCTTCACCATCGGCTGCGCCGTCTGGGACTTCATACCTTCACGCCTCCGACGTTGCTCTGCACACGGAACGAGGACAGCTGCTTGCGCAGACGCTGCAGCGGCGTCGGGGGAAGCGAGCGGCTCGAACCGCGGGCGTAATACCGCTCAAGGTAGTACTGGCCGATGCTGAACACGGTCGTCAGCGCCAGGTACCAGAGCGAGATCACGATGTAGCCCTCCATGATGGCGAGCGTCCGCGAGCCGAATTCACGGCCGCGCAGGAACAGCTCGCCGTAACCGATGGCGAACGCCAGCGAGGAGGTCTTGAGCATGTTGATGAACTCGTTGCCGGTGGGCGGAATGATCACCCGCATGGCCTGCGGCAGCACGATGCGGCGCATCGTCTTGCCGCCCTTCATGCCGAGCGCGTGCGCCGCCTCCGTCTGACCGGAGTCGACCGACTGGATGCCGGCCCGGCAGATCTCGGCCATGTACGCGGCCTCGTTCAGACCGAGGGCCAGCAGCGCCGCCACGAACGGCGTCATGACCTGGTTCATCTCGTCCTTGTAGATGAAACCGAGGTCGAGATACGCGAAGACCAGGGAGAGGTTGAACCACAGCAGGATCTGCACCAGCACCGGAGTGCCGCGGAAGAACCAGATGTAGCCCCAGGCCACGGAGGAGAGCACCGGGTTCGGCGAGAGCCTCATCACCGCGAGGATCGCGCCGAGGACCACACCGATCACCATCGAGTACACGGTGATCTTCAGGGTCTCCCAGGCGCCCCAGGCGAACGTGCCGTTGGTGATCTGCTCACCGACCACGCTCCACTGGATCTGGGCGTCCGCGAACGCCCGCACCAGCAGCGCCAGGAGTCCGAGCACCACGACGGCGCCGATCCAGCGTCCGTAGTGGCGCACGGGAACCGCCTTGATCGGTCCCGGATGGGCGGCGGTGTCCTTCCGGGGGGAGTCGCCCTGGCCGCCGTCCGGTGGGACGTCGGCCGGTGCCTTGTCGAGGGGGTCAGTCACAGGGTTGCTGCCTTACATGGGGGAGACGGTGGCGAAAAGTGGTCGTCACTTGCCGGCGTTGATCGTGGCCTTCTCGATGGCGCCGCTCTCGGCCTTCCACTCCTTGAGCACCTCGGCGTACGAGCCGTCGTCGATGATCTTCTGGACGGCGGCCTTGAGCGCGTCGCGCAGTTCCGGGTTCTTCTTGCTGACCGCGATGCCGTACGGCGCGGCGTCGATCTGCTGGCCCACGACCTCGAAGAGCTTGCCGCCGCCGGCGTTCAGCTCGTTGTAGAGGGCGACCGGGAAGTCGGTGATCACCGCGTCGGCACGCTTCGTCTGGAGCTGCGTGATCGAGTCGCTGTCCTGGTCGGAGATGAAGGGCTTGATCTTGTTGGAGCCGCACTTCTTCTGCGTCTCGTTCAGCAGCGTCTCGTTCGCCGTGCCGCGCTGGGCGGCGACCGTCAGACCGCACAGGTCGTCCAGCGTGGTGACCTTCTCGGGGTTGCCCTTCTGGACGAGGATGGCGGAGCCTGCCCGGAAGTAGTTCACGAAGTCGGCGCCGCCCTTGGCGTCGTCGGTCGCACCCTGCTGGCGCTCCTTGGTGTCCGTCATCGAGGACATGACGATGTCGGTGCGGCCGTTGTTCATGCCCAGCACGAGCTGGTCGAACGTGGCGTTCTCGAACTGGAACTCGACGCCGAGGACCTTGCCCAGCGCCTTGGCGATGTCGATGTCGACACCGGCCGGCTTGTTGTTCTCGTCCATGAACTCCATCGGCGCGTACGCGATGTCCGACCCGACCTTGATGACGCCCCTGTCGCGGATGTCCTGCGGGAGCTGGTCGTTGAGCGGCGCGCTGGACGCGTTGCCCTTGGTCTCCGACTCCTTGGATCCGCTGTCCGTCTGGTCGCCACAGGCGGTCAGCAGCATGGCGCCGGCGACCGCGATGGCGCTGACCGCCGCAATCCGGGCCTTGACGGCGGTCGTACGGCGCGTGGTGCTTGCGGTCATGATCGGGGTCCTCCGGCGGGTGAAGGTGGGTGTTACCAGGTCGTATGTACTCATCTTCGAGTGTCGCGACCTTGTCTGTTTTCGGCATCTTGCCATTCGGACGAGCCCATTCAGGGGGCCGCGCATGTCAAAATCGGATAACGGGTGACCCCCGAACCCCAGCGGGCCGGTACATCAAGGCCGGACCATTCGCTGGAAAGCCTCCTTCTGACCGGAAGATCTTCGGCCGTCTTGCCTTCTGGACGGGTACCACCGCAGCTGGTGGTCTTGTCCGGGTTTCCGGCTATGAGTCGCGTCACCGGGCGCATATGGACTCGTCCGCGGTGCGGTCGTTCCGGTAAGAAGGATCCTTACACCCCTCATCCGGGGCTCAGGGCGCGTGTGCGGCGCGCCCGCGCGTGCGTACCTCCCCCTGCCGGGGCGGGCCAACCGCCTGGTGCAGGGACGGACGCGGTGCCCGCCCACCCCTCCTCAACCAGGAGTGGCCACCCTCAACCTTGAATACTTAAGGGGTCAACGAAAAATGGCAGCGGAGATCGTCAATCCTCACAGCGACAGCGCCGACACGGAGAGTGCCGACGAGCCCTTCGATCCGGCGTTCGCGCTGCACCGCGGCGGCAAGATGGCCGTCCAGGCCACCGTGCCGGTGCGGAACAAGGACGACCTGTCCCTCGCTTACACACCCGGTGTCGCCAAGGTGTGCACCGCCATCGCCGAGAAGCCCGAGCTCGTCCACGACTACACGTGGAAGTCGCAGGTCGTCGCCGTCGTGACCGACGGCACGGCAGTGCTCGGCCTCGGTGACATCGGACCGGAGGCGTCGCTCCCGGTCATGGAGGGGAAGGCGATCCTCTTCAAGCAGTTCGGCGGCGTGGACGCGGTCCCGATCGCCCTCGCGACGACCGACGCCGACGAGATCGTCGAGACCGTCGTGCGCCTCGCGCCGTCCTTCGGCGGAGTGAACCTCGAGGACATCTCGGCACCCCGGTGCTTCGAGATCGAGCGCAAGCTCCAGGAGCGCCTCGACATCCCCGTCTTCCACGACGACCAGCACGGCACCGCCGTCGTGACCCTCGCCGCCCTGCGCAACGCCGCGAAGCTGACCGGGCGCACGCTCGGCGACCTGCGCGGTGTCATCTCCGGTGCCGGCGCGGCCGGCGTGGCCATCGCCAAGTTCCTGCTGGAGGCCGGTCTCGGTGACGTGGCGGTCGCCGACCGCAAGGGCATCGTCAGCCGTGACCGCGACGATCTGACCCCGGTCAAGCGAGAGCTCGCCGAGCTCACCAACCGGGCGGGGCTTTCCGGCTCCCTGGAGACCGCGCTCGCCGGCGCCGACGTCTTCATCGGTGTCTCCGGCGGCACCGTGCCGGAGGCCGCCGTCGCGTCGATGGCGCCGAACGCGTTCGTCTTCGCCATGGCCAACCCGAACCCGGAGGTCCATCCCGACGTCGCGCACAAGTACGCGGCGGTCGTGGCCACGGGGCGCTCGGACTACCCCAACCAGATCAACAACGTCCTCGCCTTCCCGGGCATCTTCGCGGGTGCGCTCCAGGTGCGGGCCTCCCGCATCACCGAGGGCATGAAGATCGCGGCGGCGGACGCGCTGGCGGACGTCGTCGGCGACGCGCTCTCCGCGGACTACGTGATCCCCTCGCCCTTCGACGAGCGGGTCGCCCCGGCGGTCACCGCGGCGGTCGCCGCGGCGGCGCGGGCCGAGGGTGTCGCCCGGCGCTGATTCGCTGCGCCTGCGGTTTCCGTGACGGGCCGCGCCGTCCCCGTGCGGGGGGCGGCGCGGCCCGTTCGCATACGGGCGTGCCGCTGCACGAAGCCGCTCCCTTCCCCTCCCTTCCCCTCCCCTCAACCGGGGCAAGCCCCGGCCCAGCCGGGCTCGCCCCGGCCCGTCACCGGGCTGCGCCCGGGCCGCCGTGGGGCAGCCCGGGGCCCCGGTTGGGCTGCGTCGGGCCCCGTTCCGGGCTGTGTCCGGGCCCCGTTCCGGGCTGTGTCCGGGCCGCAGTGAGGCAAGCCCGGGCCCCGGTCGGCTTGTGCACGGGACCCCCGGTTGGGCTGCGCCCGGGTCCGTCACGAGGCTGCGCAGGGCCGTCGACATGTCCTCGCCAACTCGTGAGGGTTCTGCGGTCGTAACGGTCAGAACTCGTCGAGGCCCCGGATCCGGCGTCCAGGGCGCCACCGGAGCGAGGAGCGCTGACCCGACCCGCCGGAATCCGCTTCGTGCCGGGCGGGGTCCGGAGGGGGAGGAGTGGCCGGAACACGGCGGGCGTTTCGTCGGGGGACTTCTCAGGTTCATCTCGCGCTGGTGTGCTGCTCGGCGCCAACCCACGTACTCCAGGAGGCGCTTGTGAATCTGGTCGTCAACGGTGATGCGGAGAGCGGCCCGGGAGGGAGCGCCGAGCCGGTCGGCAGGGTGACCGGCTGGGTGGTCGCTCAGGGCGCTCCCGCACTGGTCGGGTACGACGTGGGCGGCGGCTATCCGACCGCCGCCGACCCCGGGCCGGCCCGCCGCGGATCGCGGTTCTTCAGCGGCGGCAACTCGCCCCGCACGGCCCTCGTACAGGACGTCACGCTCCCCGCGACCGGGCAGACCGGCCGGGGCGCCGTCGACGCCGGGCGGGTGCGGTACACGCTGACCGCCCATCTCGGCGGATACGCCACGCAGGAGGACGGAGCCCGGCTCTCCGTCGAGTTCCGGGACGCGGCGGGGAACCCGGTGGCGCTCAGTGTGCTCGGGCCCGTCACGGCCGCCGAACGCGGTGGGCGCACCGGGCTGCTGGAGCGGACGGCGTCCGCGGCCGTACCGCCCGGCTCCCGTACCGCACGTCTGCTGCTGGTGTTCACCCGCAGCGGCGGCGGGACCTCCAACGACGGCTACGCCGACGCGATGACGCTCGGCCTCACGACCACCGGGGGACGCATATGACCGGGCTCGACCGACGGACTCTGCTCAGGGCCGCCGCGGCCGCCGGTGCGCTGAACGTCGCCTGGCCGCTGAGCGCCGGGCTCAGCCCCGCGCAGGCGCGCGAGGCGGCGGAGGCACTCGGCGCCGACTACGATCCCGCGCCGTTCACGCTCGGCGTCGCCTCCGGCGACCCGCAGCCGACGAGCGTCCTGCTCTGGACCCGGCTCGCGCCCGAGCCGCTCGCCGCCGAACAGGCTCTGCCCGAGGTCGTCGAGGTCGAGTGGACCGTCGCCCTGGACCGGTCGCTGCGCCGTGTCGTGGCGCGCGGTACGACGCCGGCCTCCGCGACCCTCGGCCACAGCGTGCACGTGCCGGTCTCCGGGCTGCGGCCGGGCACCCGCTACTGGTACGCCTTCAAGGTGCTGGGCAGGACCAGCCGTGTCGGCCGTACCCGGACCGCGCCCGCCGGCCGGGTGGCCGGTGTGCGGTTCGCCGCCGCCAACTGCCAGGCCTTCCACGACGGTTTCTACGCCGCCCACCTCGGGATCGCCCGCGAGGACGTGGACTTCGTCGTCCATCTCGGCGACTACATCTACGAGCACGGCCAGGTCGGCGGCGTACCCGCCGACCATGTGCGCGACCACGAGGGCCCGGCCGTCTTCACCGTCGCCGACTACCGCCGCCGGCACGCGCTCTACAAGGGCGACGCGTCCCTGCGCGCCGCGCACGCCGCCCATCCGTGGTTCCTGACGTGGGACGACCACGAGGTGGCCAACGACTACTCGGGCACCGGCGGCGGCGCGCCGTTCATGCGGCGCCGGGCGGCCGCGTACCAGGCGTGGTACGAGCACATGCCCCACCGCGACAGCAGCGCCTTCGCGCTGCCCGACCCGGAGATCCACCGGGTCCGCCGCTGGGGCGACCTGCTGGAACTGACCGTTCTGGACCTGCGTTCGTACCGCTCCGCGCAGAACATCGAGGGCGGCACGATCCTCGGGGCCGAGCAGAAGTCCTGGCTCAAGGAGGGCATCGGCCGGGCGCCCGACTCCTGGCACGTCTGGGCCAACTCCATCATGCTCAGCCAGCTCCGCGGCAGGCCCGGCGGCCCGTACATGTTCACCGACCAGTGGGACGGCTTCCTCGCCGAGCGGAAGGAGGTGCTGGGCCATGTGCACGCGAGCGGCCTTGAGGACCTCGTCGTCATCACCGGCGACTGGCACTCCGCGTTCGTCGACGACATCAGGACCGACTTCGACGACCCGTCGTCCCCGCTGGTCGGTACGGAGTTCACGGCGCACTCGGTCACCTCGGGCGCGTACAGCGCGGACTGGAACGAGGCGAACGGACCGCTCATGGGCGCCGCCAACCCGCATCTGAAGTACTTCGAGGGCAACCGCTACGGCTACGACGTCTACGAGGTCACCCCGGAGCGCTTCAGCGCCCACATGCGGGTCATCGCCGACCGCCGGGACGCGGCGTCGCCCGTCACCACGCTCACGAGCTTCCACGTGGACCGCGGCAGCACCGGCTCGTACGAGGACCCGGCGACGAAGGACTCGCCCGCCCAGTGGCGGAGGGAGTAGCGGGACGCGTGTCACACCGGTGCGTGGTTCCACCACGCACCGGCCCGGCCTACTCTCGACGTCATGTTCGCCGCCTACGCCGCCCGTATCGACCGTGACCAGCCGCTCAACGGCCTCGAACTGGGCGAACGCCCGGCGCCGGAGGCACGACCGGGCTGGACGACCGTCACCGTCAAAGCCGCCTCGCTCAACCACCACGACCTCTGGTCGCTGCGCGGTGTCGGTCTCGCCGAGGACAAGCTGCCGATGATCCTCGGCTGCGACGCCGCCGGTGTCGACGAGGACGGGAACGAGGTGGTGCTGCACTCCGTCATCGGACAGAGCGGTCACGGCGTCGGCCCCGACGAGCCCCGGTCCATCCTCACCGAGCGCTACCAGGGCACCTTCGCCGAGCAGGTCGCCGTGCCGGCGTGGAACGTGCTGCCGAAGCCCAAGGAGCTCAGCTTCGAACAGGCCGCGTGCCTGCCGACCGCCTGGCTCACCGCCTACCGGATGCTGTTCACCAACGCCGGGGTCCGTCCCGGTGATTCGGTCCTCGTCCAGGGTGCGGGCGGCGGCGTGGCCACCGCCGCGATCGTGCTCGGCAAGGCCGCCGGCCTGCGGATGTTCGCCACCAGCCGCGACGAGGCCAAGCGCAAGCGCGCCGTCGAGCTGGGCGCTCAGGAGGCGTACGAGCCGGGGGCACGGCTGCCGCGGCGGGTGGACGCCGTCATCGAGACGGTCGGGGCCGCGACCTGGTCGCACTCGGTCAAGTCGCTGCGCCCGGGCGGGACTCTGGTCATCTCCGGCGCGACCAGCGGTGACCGTCCGTCGCACGCCGAGCTGACCCGGATCTTCTTCCTCGAACTGAAGGTCGTCGGCTCGACGATGGGCTCGAAGGACGAACTGGAGGACCTGCTCTCGTTCTGCGCCGCCACGGGTGTGCGGCCGGTGATCGACGAGGTGCTGCCGCTGGACCGGGCCAGGGAGGGCTTCGAGAAGATCGCGTCCGGCGATCTGTTCGGAAAGATTGTCCTGACGAACTGTTGATGGGTCGTCAGTTCCACTGATGGGATCTCCGGCACTGCTCCACGACCGTGCCGGAGGTCCTCATGCACCGCCGTCTGCTCGTCGTCCTCTTCTGCGCCGTCCTGCTGCTTGGCCCCGCACCCGTGCGGGCGCACGGCGACGCGGTCGCCGGCGCACCGGACGGCATTCCCCGGCTGACCGACGACCGGGGCCGCGTCCTGACCCTGCGCGGCTGGAACGTCGAGGACAAGACCCACCGCGGCGAGGCCGCCCTCTCCGCCATCACCGAGCGGCACTTCCGCGACCTGCGCGCGAACGGCTTCAACTTCGCCCGGCTGCTCGTTTTCTGGGACGACCTGGAGCCGGAGCCCGGCCGGTACAGCGAGCGGTACCTGCGCAGGATCGAACGGGTGCTGGACTGGGCGGCCGAGTACCGGATCCATGTGCTCATCGATGCCCACCAGGACGTCTTCGGGCCCGCCTTCGGACACCGGGGCATCCCCGAGTGGGCGACCCGGACCGACGGGCTGTTGTTCACCCCGCACCCCGACGACTGGTTCGCCGAGTACTTCGAGCCGGCCGTGCAGCGCGCGTTCACCCATCTCTACGAGGACCGGGACCTGCGGCTCGCCCAGGCGCGGATGTGGCGGGTGCTGGCCGGCCGCTTCGAGCACCACCCCGCCGTCATCGGCTACGACCTGATCAACGAACCCATGGGGGAGATCCGGGACGGCGAGGACCTTCCGACGGCCGCCCGGCGCATCGAGGCCGAGCAGCTCACGCCGATGTACAACCGGCTCGCGGACGCGGTCCGTTCGGTGGACCGGGACACCTGGCTGTTCGTCGAGCCGACGCCGATCGTCGGTGAGGGGGTGCCGACCGGCCTGGGACGGATCGAGGACCCGAGGACCGTCTACGCCCCGCACTTCTACAACACCGCCATGGAGGCGGGCGCCGACTACGATCCCGCCGCGGGCTGGATCGAGGCGTACGAGCGTGCCGTGACCCAGTACCCGGCGCGGCACCGGATGCCGGTCGTGGTGGGCGAGTGGGGCCCACTGAACAACGCGCTGCCGAACATGGGCCGTTTCTACCGTGAGGCACTCGCCTCCCTGAACCGCTACAGCTCCGGCTGGGCCGGCTACGTCTGGTGCTACGGCGGTGGGTACTGCGCGGTCGGCGCGGACGGCCGCTTCCGTACCAACAAGGAGCAGACCGCGGCCCCGTACGCACCGGCCGTGGCGGGCCGGGTGACGGCCGAGGGGTACGACGACGGAAGCGGCACGTACCGGCTGGAGTACCGCTCCTCGCGCGGGGTCAGCGAGATCTCCGTGCCGCCGGGCGCCGGCGGCTGGCGGATCGAGGTGTCCGGCCGTGCCCACCCGCAGGTCCGCACCGTCCCGGCCGGCCGCACGGCCACGGTCCGCGTCCACGCCCGCCCGGGCGAGCACGTCACGGTCCGGGTGGGCCCCCGGTGCGCCGCTTGTCAATTAAGGTTGACAGAGGCAGAGTGTGTCAATGTAGGTTGACAGGCATGACGGAAGCAACGGATCTCGCCGAGCGTGCGGGCGACCGCGACCCGCGCGTCGGGCTGCGAGCGGTCGCCGCACTGCGCCGGCTGCTGGAACAACTCGAAGCCGTACAGGTCAGAAGCGCCCGCAACCAGGGCTGGTCGTGGCAGGAGATCGCGGCGGAACTCGGCGTCAGCCGCCAGGCGGTCCACAAGAAGCACGGGAGGCTGTGATGTTCGAACGGTTCACCGACGACGCCCGCGCGGTGGTGACCGGCGCCACGGCCTGTGCGCAACGGGCCGACGCGTCCACCGTCACCAGCGAGCATCTGCTGCTCGCCCTGCTGGATCTGGAGGGAGCGCGGACCGGGTTCGCCTTCCGGGCCCTCGGGATCACGGACCGGCGGGCGTCGCTGGAGGCCGCCCTCGCCGAGGCGCGGCGGCGCGGCGGCATGTCCAAGGCCGACGAGGAGGCCCTCGCCGGTCTGGGGATCGACGTGGGGGAGATCGTCGCCAGGGTCGAGGAGACCCACGGAGCCGGTGCTCTGGCGGGCGACCGCAAGGGCCGCCGCTGGTGGTCGGGCCACCGGTCGTTCACCCGCGAGGCGAAGCAGACGCTGGAGAAGTCGCTGCGGATCGCGCTGGGAAGACGCGACAGGTCCATCGGCGCGGAGCACATCCTGCTGGCGCTGACCGCCGTGCCCGGCGTCGTCTCCGAGGTCCTGGCCGACCACGGCGCGACCTACGCGGCGCTGGAGCGGGCCATGTTCGGCCAGGCGGACGGCGGTACGGCGAAGGCCGGCTGAGCGGGACGGGTGGCGCGGCGGGGCACCGGGCCGGTGAGACCCCGGCGCCCCCGGGGTCGCCGTCCCCTCGGACTGCCCGTTCCCGCCGTCAGGCCTTGGGGCCGCGCAGCAGGGCGACGATGTGCGCCGCCGCCGTCGACAGATGGCGTCTCGTCTCGCCCAGCTGCTCCGGCGTCACGCCGTGGTCCCGCGCCGCGTCCCGCACGTCGTCGCGGAAGCGGTCCAGCAGCCGTTCGAGGTCACGCGCCGGATCGGCGGAACCCTCCGGGCCGACGGCGTCCTTCGCCCAGTCCGGGTCGGCGTCCGCCGGGTCCGGCTTCACGTACGGCGGCCAGGCCGTGCCCCGCGCCAGCCCGCCGAGCTGCGTCGTCAGCTCCGACAGGCCCTCGCGCACGCCGGTCGGCCAGTCGCCGCGTGTGAAGTGGTCCTGCACCTGCTCCTGTACCTGCCGGGCGATGCGCTGCATCTCGGCGCGGGCGGTCTCCTGCGCCTCCTGTGCCTGGCGGCGTGCCTGCCGGGCGTCCTCGCGGGCCCGCCGTGACTCGTCCTTCGCGCGGCGGGTCTGCTCCTTCCACTCCTGCTTGGCGCGCTTGAGTTCCTCCTTCGCGGCGCGCCACGACTCCTTGTCCGTGAAGTCGCCCAGGTCGCCGAAGTCCCCGGGGGCGTGCCCCGGGCCACCGGTGCCGGACGACTTGCGGGTCCGGCTCGCCGCCGCGCGCATCTCGCTGCGCAGCTGGCCCGCCGCACCGCGGACGTCGTCGCGGATCTCCGCGGCCAGTTCGGAGACGGAGTCGCGGATCTCCAGCTCCAGGTCGGCCAGCTCACCGCTGCGGCCGGCCAGCTCCGCACGGCCCGCGTCGGTGATCGAGTACACCTTGCGGCCGCCCTCGGTGGCGTGGGTGACGAGGCCCTCGGCCTCCAGTTTGGCCAGCCGCGGGTAGACGGTGCCGGCGCTCGGTGCGTACAGCCCCTGGAAGCGTTCCTCGAGGAGGCGGATCACCTCGTAGCCGTGGCGCGGCGCCTCGTCGAGCAGCTTCAGCAGATACAGGCGCAGCCGGCCGTGGGCGAAGACGGGAGGCATGTCAGAGCACCTTCCCACTCGGGCGGTCGGCGGTCGGGTCCTCGTACGGATCGTCCTGCGCGGGGGGCCTGCGCAGCAGGGCGATGGCCCCGGAGACGGTGGTCGCCTTGAGGGTGCCGGTGCCCGCTCCCAGGGTTCCGGTGATGCGCTTCGTGCCCCACTGGCCGCTGACCCGCAGATCGTCGAAGGCGTTGGACAGGGCGCCGCTGGCGGTGTTCGCGTCGACCCGCGCGTCCGCCGGGTGCGGGAGCCGGATGGCGACCTCGCCGGAGACCGTGGTCAGCCGGATGTCCGTCGGTCTTCCGCCCGGGCCCAGATCGACGACCATGTCACCGCTGACGGATTCCGCCTTCACCGAGGCGCCCGCGCCGTCGATCACGGTCAGGTCGCCGGAGACCGAGTTGTACCGCAGGTCGCCGGTGACCGACTGGGCCTCGACGTTGCCGGTGACGGTCTCCGCGCGGACGTCGCCCGACAGGCCGACGAGGGTGGTGTCCCCGCTGACGCCCCGCACCACGGTCGTGCCCCGTACGCCGGAGACGACCGCGCCGGCACCGACGGCACCGAGCTCGACGGCCGTCTGCGCCGGCACCGCCACGGACACCACGGCGCTGCGGTGGTGTCCCTTGGGACCGAGCCACTTGAGGAGGCCCTTCCAGGGCAGGTCCTCGTAGGCGACGGTCAGCGTCGAGCCGCTTCTGGTGACGACCAGGGGCGGGCCCTCCACCGCGGAGATCTCCAGACGGGTGGAATCCTCCTCCGTGCCCACGACGTTGACCGTTCCGCCTACGATCCGGACACTGAGCGTGGTCAGCGGGTCGTCGAAGGTGAGCTTCCGGTTCTCGGAGACTTCCCACGTCGTCTCTGCCATGGTGCTGACCTCCCGGATCGCCCGCGACGCAACATATCGCGTCTATTGATGAACACGATATATCGCGGCCTAGAGATGTCAAGTGAGGTGCCGTCGGGCCGGTCCGTTCGTCGGCGGGCGACGCGCGGCATTGCCGCCTGATACGGGACAAATTGCCCTAGCGTAGGGGCATGAACGCGACACCCGCAGGAGCCGTGCTGCTCTGCCGGGCCGACCTCGCGGCCGTACGGACCCCGGCCGCCCATCTGCTCCGCGAACGGATGCTGCTCGCCCCGGCAGGCGACGGCTGGAGTCTGCTCGTCCCCGAGGGCGGGCCGTGGCAGGACGGCGGCGAAGCGGTCGACGCGGTGCTGGGCGGCTGGGCCGCGGCGCTCTCGATCGGCGCCGGGCGGCCGGTCCTCGCCCTGTGGTGGGACGACGACGGCGCCGGTCTCACCCTGGCCTCCGGCTTCCGCCGCCCGGTCGGATACGTCTGGCTGGCCGACGGCACTCCGGTGGGCGAGGACGAGGCGATGCGGACCTTCGCGGCGCGGCTGGGGCTCGACCCGGTCCTCGATCTGCAGGCCCTGGAACCGCTGACGGCCGAGGACCGCGAGTCCGACGCACGGGCCAGGCTGATCGCACTGACCGCCGTCCTCACCCACACCGGCCTCGCCCTGCCCACGGGCCTGGTGCCCGGTGCCTCGGCGGAAGCACTGCGTACCGCCGCGCACGCGGCGGCAGTCGAGGAGGTGCCCGCCACCCGGGGCCCGCGCGAGGCGCCGGCCGGTGGGACCTCACCGGGGCCCTCCTGGCACCGCGCGGCCGGCGCGGCCCAACTGGCGGCCGGGGTGGCGCTGGTGGCGTGGGGAGTGCGGCGACGCAGCGGGGGATGGGTGACGGCTGGAGCGGTGCTGATCGCGCACGGGCTGGTGCCGTTGGCGCGGGAGCGGCCACGGCCGTGACACCGGCCCGGTAGCGCCGTCCGGGGGCCGCGCCCCCGGTCCGGTGGAGCCGTAGCACCGCGCCCCGCGGAGACCGGCCCCGCAGGGATCAGTCGTCGTCCTCGTCGTCGAGGCGGGCCAGCCAGGTGGCGAGGCGTTCCACGGGGACCTCGAAGTCCGGGTTGAGGTCGACGAACGTGCGGAGCTGTTCGGCGAGCCACTCGAAGGTGACCTCCTCCTCGCCGCGCCTCTTCTCCAGCTCCTCGATACCGCGATCGGTGAAGTACATACGGACAGAATATGGCCCGGCCCCGCGATCGGATCGCGGGGCCGGGCCAGAGACTGCGGTCATGCGGCGGCGCAGCCGCCTCAGGCGTCGAAGACCTCGTTGACCAGCTGCTGCTGCTCCGCCTGGTGGCGCTTCGCGGAGCCCACCGCCGGGGACGAGCTGTGCGGACGCGAGATGCGCCGCAGGCGCTCGCCGTGCGGGATGTCCGCGCCGACGGCCAGGTCCAGGTGGTCGATCAGGTTGAGCGCGATGAACGGCCAGGCACCCTGGTTCGCCGGCTCCTCCTGCGTCCACAGGTACTTCTCGGCGCTCGGGTACTTGGCGATCTCGGCCTGGAGCTCCGCACCCGGCAGCGGGTACAGGCGCTCGAGGCGGATGATCGCGGTGTCCGTGACGCCCCGCTTCTGACGCTCGGCCTCCAGGTCGTAGTAGACCTTGCCGGCGCAGAAGACGACCTTGCGGACCGCGGCCGGGTCGACCGACTCGTCGCCGATCACCGGGCGGAAGCCGCCGGTGGTGAACTCCTCCGCCTTGGACGCCGCGGCCTTCAGACGCAGCATCGACTTCGGGGTGAAGACGATCAGCGGCTTGTGGTGCGGGTTGTGGACCTGCCAGCGCAGCAGGTGGAAGTAGTTCGACGGCAGGGTCGGCATCGCGACCGTCATGTTGTCCTGCGCGCACATCTGGAGGAAGCGCTCGGGACGCGCGGACGAGTGGTCCGGGCCCTGGCCCTCGTAGCCGTGCGGCAGGAGCAGCGTGACGCCGGAGTGCTGGCCCCACTTCTGCTCGGCGGAGGAGATGAACTCGTCGACGACGGTCTGCGCGCCGTTGACGAAGTCACCGAACTGGGCCTCCCACATGACCAGCGCGTTCGGGCGGGCCAGCGAGTAGCCGTACTCGAAGCCCATCGCCGCGTACTCGCTGAGCAGCGAGTCGTAGACGTTGTAGCGGGCCTGGTCCTCGGACAGGTAGAGCAGCGGGGTGTAGTCCTCGTTGGTCTCCTGATCCACCAGCACTGCGTGGCGCTGGCCGAACGTGCCCCGGCGGGTGTCCTGGCCCGAGAGACGGACCGGGGTGCCCTCCATCAGCAGGGAGCCGATGGCGAGGGTCTCGCCCATGCCCCAGTCGATGGTGCCGTCCTCCACCGAGGCCGCGCGGCGCTGCATCTGCGGCATCAGACGCGGGTGCACGGTGATGTGGTCGGGGATGTTGACCTGGGACTCGGCGATCCGCTTGACGACCTCCTGGGAGACCGCCGTGTTCACCGAGACCGGGAACTCGGGCTCGGCGTCCGGGACATGGGCCGGGGCCGGGTGGCTGGTGGCCTCGCGGACCTCCGCGAACACCTTCTCCAGCTGGCCCTGGAAGTCCTGGAGCGCCTGCTCGGCCTCTTCCAGCGTGATGTCGCCGCGACCGATGAGCGACTCGGTGTAGAGCTTGCGCACCGAGCGCTTCTTGTCGATCAGGCTCACCATCTGCGGGTTGGTGAACTGCGGGTTGTCGCCCTCGTTGTGACCGCGGCGACGGTAGCAGATGAGGTCGATCACGACGTCCTTGTTGAACGTCTGGCGGAACTCGAAGGCGAGCCGCGCCACGCGGACGCACGCCTCCGGGTCGTCGCCGTTCACATGGAAGATCGGCGCCTCGATCATGCGGGCCACGTCGGTCGCGTACATCGAGGAACGCGAGGACTCCGGCGCCGCCGTGAAGCCGACCTGGTTGTTGATGACGACGTGGACCGTGCCGCCGGTGCGGTAGCCGCGCAGCTGCGACATGTTCAGCGTCTCGGCGACGACACCCTGGCCGGCGAAGGCCGCGTCACCGTGCAGGGCGATCGGCAGGACCGTGAAGTCCGTGCCGCCCTTGTTGATGACGTCCTGCTTGGCGCGGGCGACACCCTCGAGGACCGGGTCGACGGCCTCCAGGTGGGAGGGGTTGGCGACCAGGGAGACCTTGATCTGCTCGCCGTCGAGGCCGGTGAAGGTGCCCTCGGCGCCCAGGTGGTACTTCACGTCGCCGGAGCCGTGCATCGACTTCGGGTCGAGGTTGCCCTCGAACTCGCGGAAGATCTGGGCGTACGACTTGCCGACGATGTTCGCCAGGACGTTGAGCCGGCCGCGGTGGGCCATGCCGATGACGACCTCGTCGAGGCGCGACTCGGCGGCCGAGTCGATGACCGCGTCGAGCAGCGGGATGACGGACTCGCCGCCCTCCAGCGAGAAGCGCTTCTGGCCGACGTACTTGGTCTGCAGGAAGGTCTCGAACGCCTCCGCCGCGTTCAGCCGGCGCAGGATGCGCAGCTGCTCCTCGCGCTCCGGCTTGGTGGCGGCGCGCTCGACCCGGTCCTGGAGCCACTTGCGCTGCTTCGGGTCCTGGATGTGCATGAACTCGATGCCGGTGGTGCGGCAGTACGACTCACGCAGCACGCCCAGGATGTCGCGCAGCTTCATCATCGACTTGCCGGCGAAACCGCCGACGGCGAACTCGCGCTCCAGGTCCCAGAGCGTGAGGCCGTGCTCGGTGATGTCCAGGTCGGGGTGCTTGCGCTGGCGGTACTCCAGCGGGTCGGTGTCGGCCATCACGTGCCCGCGGACCCGGTAGGAGTGGATCAGCTCGAAGACCCGCGCGGCCTTGGTGACGTCGTCGTCGTGGGAGGCGTCGATGTCCTTGAGCCAGCGGACCGGCTCGTAGGGGATGCGCAGCGCCTCGAAGATCTCGTCGTAGAAGTTCTCCTCGCCGAGGAGGAAGTTCGCGACGATCCGCAGGAACTCGCCCGACGCGGCGCCCTGGATGACCCGGTGGTCGTACGTCGAGGTGAGGGTCATCACCTTGGAGATGCCCAGCTTGTTCAGGGTGTCCTGCGAGGTGCCCTGGAACTCGGCCGGGTAGTCCATGGAGCCGACGCCCATGATGACCGACTGCCCGGGCATCAGACGCGGCACGGAGTGGACGGTGCCGAGGCCGCCGGGGTTGGTCAGCGAGACGGTGACGCCGGTGAAGTCGTCCATCGTCAGCTTGTTGTTGCGGGCGCGGCGGACGATGTCCTCGTAGGCCTGCCAGAACTCGAAGAAGTTCAGCGTCTCGGCCTTCTTGATGCCCGCGACGACCAGCTGGCGGTCGCCGTTGGGCTTCACCAGGTCGATGGCCAGGCCGAAGTTCACGTGGTCGGGCTTGACCAGGGTCGGCTTGCCGTCCTTCTCCGCGAAGGACCAGTTCATCGACGGCATGGCCTTGATGGCCTGCACCATCGCGTACCCGATGAGGTGGGTGAAGGAGATCTTCCCGCCACGGGCGCGCTTGAGGTGGTTGTTGATGACGATGCGGTTGTCGAAGAGCAGCTTCACCGGGACGGCGCGCACGGACGTGGCCGTGGGCAGCTCCAGGGAGGCGTTCATGTTCTTCGCGACCGCGGCGGCCGGGCCGCGCAGCGTCACGAACTCGGGGCCGTCGGCCGGCTGCGCATCGGCCTTGGCGGCCGGGGCCGGCGCGGCGGCGGGCTTGGCCGGGGCGGGCTGCGCCGGGGCCGCCTTGGCGGGTGCCGGAGCCGGGGCCTCGGCGGCCGGGGCCGGGGCGGCGGGGGCGGCAGGCTGCGCCGGTGCGGCGGCCGGGGCGGGAGCCGGAGCGGCCCCGTCGCCCTGAGTCTGCTTCGCTCCCGCGGCGGGGGCGTCCGCGGTGGCGGCCGCGCCCGGCTTGTAGTCGGCGAAGAAGTCCCACCAGGCACGGTCGACCGAATTCGGATCCTGGAGGTACTGCTGGTAGATCTCGTCGACGAGCCACTCATTGGCGCCGAACGCGGTGGCAGGGTTCTGACCCTGACCGGTTTGGTCGGTCGAGAGACTCGAGTTACTGGGGGACTGAGACGACACGGCGAGAACCGCCCTCTTCCGCTTCACAAGGTGATGGACAGCGGAAATAAAGGCTACGCCTCCCTGGCCGGGAGGTGCAGGCCGGGCCGGTCAACGTCGCGCAAGTCACACCGAACAGCGCGTTTCGGTGCTGGGAATGGCGGGAAACAAGCATGGTTCGGTCGCGCCGGGGTACGCCTGGCGGCGGGCACAGGCCCTCGGCCCGCGTCCCTGACGGAACTCCGCAGCGGTTTGACCGGCAGTTTTCCGTGGCTCGGCAGGTCGGCTTCCCGGTGTCTCGACCACTTACACGGAGAATCTGCGTTTCCGGTTCGAACCCTACGTCAAGCGCGTGCCGACCTGGCCCCCGGAAGAGTGACCCGGATGCGGCAGCCTTGTGCGGATTCGGCCACTCCGATGCGCCCGCCGTGCAGATCGACCGCCCAGCGCGCGATCGCCAGCCCCAGTCCCGTGCCACCGTCGCTGCCCGGCCCGTGCGGGGACGGGACGCCGCCCCGGTTGAACCGCTCGAAGACCCGGTGCCGCTCCTGCTCGGGGATGCCCGGCCCTTCGTCCAGCACCTCCAGGTCGAGCGACTCCGGGTACGGCCCGCGCCTGGCCCGTACGGTCACCCGGCCGTGCGGCGGGGAGTGCTTCACCGCGTTGTCGATCAGATTCGCCACCACCTGGTGCAGCCGTTCGGCGTCCGCGTGCGCCGTCAGCTCCGGCGGCGACACGTCCAGGTGCAGATGGACGTCGGTACGGGTGTGATGACCGGACCCGGACGCCAGGCCGCGCCGGGAGGACACCAGGCCGGCCTCCTTCAGCACCCCGGACAGATAGGGCCACACCTCGAAGCGCGAGGCCCGCAGCGGCAGCACGCCGTTGTCGAGGCGGGACAGGTCGAGCAGCGTCTCGACCAGCCGCCCCAGGCGCTCGGTCTGCTTCAGCGCCGTGCGCATCGTCTCCGGATCGGCGGCGGACACCCCGTCGACGACGTTCTCCAGCACGGCGCGCAGCGCGGCGATCGGGGTGCGCAGCTCGTGCGAGACGTTGGCGACCAGCTCCTTGCGGTGCCGGTCGACGGCCTCCAGGTCGTCCGCCATGCGGTTGATCGTGGAGGCCAGGTCCCCGAGTTCGTCGCGGCGGTCGGCGCCGCGCACCCGGCGGGTGTAGTCGCCGTGGGAGATGCCCTTGGCGACGGTGTTCATCTCGTCCAGCGGCGCCGTCAGGCCGTGCGCCACGAACTGGGTGATCAGCAGGGTCGCGATGATCGTGAAGACCGTGATGAAACGCACCTCGGTCTTGCTGTGGAACGCCATCAGCATCAGACCGGTGGTGATGAGGACCGAGACCACGACGAGCGTGCTGAGCTTGGTCTTGATCGATATCGTGATGGACGCGGTACTCAGCCGCTTCCCCGGCCTGCCGCCCTGCCGCCGCCGTCTCATGGCGCCGGCGTCTCCAAGGCGTATCCGACACCGTGGACGGTACGGATCCGCTCGGCGCCGATCTTGCGGCGCAGAGCCTTGATGTGACTGTCCACCGTGCGCGTGCCGGAGGCGTCCGCCCAGTCCCACACCTCCGCGAGCAGCTGCTCGCGCGAGAGGACGGCGCGCGGCGTGTTCGCCAGGCACACCAGCAGGTCGAACTCCGTCGGTGTCAGGTGCACGTCCTCGGCCCGGACCCGTACGCGGCGCTGCGCGTGGTCGATCTCCAGTTCGCCGAGACGGAGGATGCCGCTACGGGGAGTCACCGCGGCGAGCGCCGCCCGCTCCACACGGCGCAGCAGGACATGCACCCTGGCCGCGAGCTCCCGCATCGAGAACGGCTTGGTCATGTAGTCGTCAGCGCCGACGCCGAGCCCGACGAGCATGTCCGTCTCGTCGTCCCGCGCCGTCAGCATCAGCACCGGGACGGGGCGCTGTGCCTGGACCCGGCGGCATACCTCGAGACCGTCGAAGCCGGGCAGCATGACGTCGAGGACCATCAGGTCCGGCTGCCAGGCGTCCGCCGCGTCGACGGCGGCCGGGCCGTCGAGTGCGGTCTGCACCAGAAAGCCCTCGGCCCGCAGCCGTGCCGCGATGGCATCGACGATCGTGGCGTCGTCCTCGACCACCAGCACCCGGCGCTGGGCCCCGGGAGTGGCCGCGACGCCGCCTTGCGTGGTGTGTGTCTGCTCCATCGCCCCGCCCTTGTACGCGTTCTCTGCGAGCTGCATGTGGTTCTGCTTCGAAGGTGGATCCGGTGTGTAGTCCAGCAGCGTAAAGGCAGCGGCTGTGTCCCGGCTACGCAGGGCGAACAGCGAGGTGGACGACGTCCGGTACGCCCCGGGCAAGGTGGATCTCTTCGGTTCTTACCCCGGTGAATCCGGCATTCCGCAACGCCTCTTCGAATTCCGGGGACGGCTTCGCGGACCATACGGCGAGCACTCCGCCCGGTTCCAACGCGGCTGCGCACGCGGCGAGTCCGGCCGGGGAGTAGAGCGCCCCGTTGTCCTCCGTGACGGTCCAGTCGGGCCCGTTGTCGATGTCCAGGCACAGCGCGTCGTAACGGTCCGCAGTCGAATGGAGATGACTCACCAGGTCCGTGTGGAGGATCACGCACCGGGGATCTCCGAGCGCCCGCCCGGAGATCGCGGCGAGCGGCCCGTCGTGGTGCCAGTCGATGATCGCCTGCTCGCGCTCCACCACGGCGATCCGCCGCCACGACGGCATGGCCGCGGCATGGGCGAGCGAGAAGCCGACCCCCAGACCGCCGATGAGGACCCGCGGGGCGGCGTTCCCCGTGCCGATCGCCCGGTATGCGGCGTCGACGAGAAGCCGCTCGGACCGCCCGTCGGAGGTGTCCATCAGGAAGCACCCGTTGGCGATGATCTCGTACACCTTCTCCGCGCCGTCGCCACGGCTGCGTAGCACCACCTCCCCGAAAGGCCCCTCGCGCCGGTCCAGCGTGACGGGAGCGTCGGTGGCGGGGAACGGCATGGCTATCGGCCTCCGGGGGCGGCTGTTGGACACGACACGGACCGGAGCCATCTTGGCCGGGTCCCGGTGCAGGAACAAACCGCCGGCCCGGCCGCCCACTCGTACGGCGGGGCCCGGCCGTGGTCAGACGGGCCCCCGGCCGCATCCGAGCCGGGCGTGCAGGGCGACACCGAGTGCGAAGAGCGCGACCGCCGCCGCCCACGCCCAGGGCCGGTCGCCCGGCTGCATCGGCCACGCCCAGACCTGGGCGGCGCCACTGTGCGTCCTGGGCGCGCCCAGATAGACGGCACTGAGGTAGGCGAACGCGGGAAGCCAGCTCAGCCGCGCGCCGGTCACGGTGGCCGCGGCCGTCGTGATGCCGACGGCGCCGAGCGTGTTGCGGACCATGGCCGCGGCGCCGAACCGGCTGTCGTGCGCGACCACCGCGAGCGCCAGCAGGGCCGCGGCGACCGCCGTCGGACCGGCCGACTGCGCGAGGCGGCGTGGCCGCCAGGGGCGCACCGCCGTGCGTTCGAGTTCCTCCATGGACGAGTGGAGACCGGTGCCGATCACGGCGGCGGCCATCAGCGGGGCGAGCGCGACCACCGGCACGAGACGCCGGGGATCGAGGTACACGTCCAGGCCGTACGCCGCCCAGGCCGCCAGCAGGGCGACGCCCGTGAGCGACACCAGGGTGAGCGGGACGCCGTGCGCGCGGGCCGGCAGCAGCGTGCCGGTGGGGCGGGGGAGCGGGGCGACCGGTGTCGTACGGGCGGTCACAGCGCAGGCACGTCCTTCGGGTCGCAGTTGTCGGCGGTCGCGAAGTACCGGGACAGCCAGGCACGCCGGGCGTCGTCCGGCATGGCGGCCAGGCGGTCGCGCGCGGCGCGGTCGGCGGAGATGTCGGCGGCCTCGGCCTGGTCGCCGCGCTCAAGGGCCCACCGCAAGGAGTCCTGCTCGGTCCGCGCGCGGCCGGGGGCGAGCCATTCGGTGACCGCCGTGTCGACGCGCAGGGCCCGCTCGTCGCTGCGGCGCGCGTCGCAGGCGTCATGGCTGCCCGTGATCGCGGCCGCCGCCTCCCAGGCGTACTGTTCCGGATCGGTCAGCTTCCCGCGTACGACGGACCAGCCGAGCGGTGTCAGCATCGGCAGACCGGCCTCGCCAGGGCCCGGGTCCGCAGGCAGGTCCTCGAAGCGGACGGGCAGGTTCTCGACCCCTGCCAGGCGGCCGTGGAGACCGCCGAGGGCGCTCCTGACCTCCGAGAGAAGGCCGGCGTACAGGGCGTTCACACAGATGTGGGGCCGTACGGCGGTGTCGCACACCTGCTTCCGCGAGAGGGGGTGGTCGCGCCACATGCCGTCGCCGCTCTGTACGACGACGGCGGCCGCGACCGCCGCGGCGGTGAGCGGCAGCAGAGCGGTGGACCGGTGACGGCCGGCGTACGCGAGCACCGCGGCGGCTGCCAGACCGCCCATCCAGGCGATCGCGGCGATGGGCTGCCACCACACGGGGAGCATCTCGCCCATGGTGGAGGCCGATGCCGGGCTGAGGTGACGAGCTCCGCCGGTTCCGTACGACGGGACGCCGAGCAGCGGGTAGCAGCAGACGGCGAGAGCCGGTGCGGCTGCCCGCCATGCCACCAGCCGCCCCACCACATGACCCAGCAGAGTCATGGCTGCCAGGAAGACGGCGTCCACGAGCATCCAGGAGAGCAGCGGACGGCCCGCCGAGGTGTACGGCCAGGTGGCGGCCAGCGCCCCGGCCGCCACCAGGGCATAGCCGGCGACGATCCAGACCGCCGTGGGCACCGCTGCCGTCAGGAACTGGGCGAGCGTCCCGCGCACGGCCGTGGCACGCAGCTCGCCGGTGCCCCTGCGCCGTTCCCGGCCGCCCTGCCAGCAGCCGGCGGCCGCCGCGAGCGGGCCGCCCAGCAGTGAGGCCACGACGTGCAGCAGGGTCTGGGTCTCGCCCCAGCTTCCCTGCCACTGCGCCGCCTTGGCGGCTAGGGAGATCCCGAGCGTGACGGCGACGGCGGTGCCCGTCCACGGCGCGGAGCCGCGCAGCAGCTCGCTGCGGAGCGGATGCGGTGCGCGGAGCGCCGCCGTGCTGTCCGGGGCGGCGGGTGCGGCGGCCGTGGTGGTCATCGGCGCGTCCCGACCGGGAGCGAGGGATGGGCGCGGTGGGCGCGCAGCGCGGCCGTGTAGCCGCGTTCGACGGGGTTGTCCCCGTGGTCGTCGGCGGAGTCCTTGCCGAGGACGGTCAGTTCCGCGGTGGAGCCGTGGAACGCGAGCCGGCCGGACTCGATCAGGGTCACCTCCGAGCAGGCCGCCGCCACGTCCTCCACCAGGTGGGTGGAGACGATCACGGTGGCAGCGGCGCCCAGTTCCCGGAGCAGTGCTCTGAATTCGACGCGCTGCTCCGGATCGAGACCGGCGGTTGGCTCGTCGAGCAGCAGCAGTTCCGGTTCGTTCACGATCGCCTGTGCGATACCGACCCGGCGCACCATGCCGCCCGACAGCGTCTTCACCTTCGTGTCGATCCGGTCCCCGAGACCGACCCGCCGCACCGCGCGTTCCACCGCCGCCGGGACGTCTGCCGTCCGCATCTCCTTCAGCCACGCCACATAGGCGACGAACTCGCGCACCGTGAAGCCCGGGTAGTAGCCGAACTCCTGCGGCAGATAGCCCAGCCTGCGCCGGACCTCCGCCCGCTCGACGTGCCCCGACACATCGCGGCCCAGCAGCGTCACCCGGCCCGCGGCGGGTGCGGTGACGGTTGCCAGGACCCGGATCAGCGACGTCTTGCCCGCGCCGTTGGGCCCGAGCAGACCGTGCACCCCGCTCCCGAAGGAGATGTCGACCGCGTCCAACGCCACCGTCCTGCGGTGCCGGACCGTCAGACCGGTGACCTGTGCCGTGCTCCCGGTGATGCTCACATCTTCTCCAGACGGTCGAACGAGTAACGGCGCAGCGTGAGGAGCCCCGCGCACAGCGCCGCCGCGACCCCCCAGGCACCCTGCGCGGACGGTCCGCCCGCGATGTGACCGAGGCGGTCGGCCATCTCGGGCGGCATCGCCGCCAGTACGGGAAGCACCACCACGGCCAGCCAGCCGGCGCCCAGGACCGCGGCCGCGGTCCGGCAGCCGACGTACGAACCGAGCGCCAGTGCCGCGAGGGTCAGAGCCAGCCCGGGCAGCAGCCACGCCGCCGCCCCGGGTCCCCCGGCGCCGGACGGCAGCAGCGCGCCGACCGCAGTGAGCAGGGGGACACCTGCCGCGAGCACGGCGGCCGTGCGGGTCAGCAGGAGGCGCAGCCCGCCGGACGGGGTGGACACGGCGATCTCGTGGGCCGGATCGGAGTGCCGCCCGTACGACAGACCGACCCCGGCGAGTGGCAGCAGCGGCGCGACGAGCAGCAGCAGGGGCCGGGCGCCGGCGAAGCCGGCGCCGTACCCGAGCCCGAGCGCCCCCGCCCCGACCAGCAGCAGCGCGACGGTCCACGCCCGGTGCAGCCCGTGTCCGAACGTGCCCGTCAGCCGGACGACGGCCCGTGCCCGGCGGGCGCGTCCGATGGCGGTCGGGTTTGCCGGGCGGGCGCGTCCGGCGGCGTGCGGCCCCGCCTCCGAGGCGGCCCGGAGGCCGGACAGGAACGGGCGGCGGACCGGGGCCGTCGTGCCTGTCGTCGCCAGCAGTCCGGACCGCAGCTCAGCCAGCAGTGGTCCTGCGGCTCCCGCAGCGACCATGGCGGAGACACGGGACGCGCAGCCGGTGCACGACTCGACGTGCTTCTCCAGCGACCAGGCGTCGGGCTCCGGCGCGGAGCCGTCGGCGTACCGGGCCGCCAGCTCGTGGCTCACATGCCAGCTGTTCACGCGGTGCCCCCCAACGGCAGCCGGCCGAGTGCGGTGCGCAGCTCGCGGCGCGCCCTGAGGGCCCGGGTCTTGACCGTGCCCTCCGGTATGCCGAGCAGATGCGCGGTCTCACGTGTCGTCAGGCCATCGACCACCGTGGCCCGCAGAACCTCGCGCAGCTCCGGCGCGATGCGGTCGAGGGCGGAGCCCACATCTCCGTACTCCAGGTTCGCGAGGACGCGTTCCTCCGCCGAGGGTGCCGTCCCGGCCGGTTCGTGGACGACACGCTCCTGCCTGGCTCGCACCCGCTGCGCGTCGACCAGCCGGCGCGCGGCGATCACCCAGAGCCAGCCGCCCGCCTCGCCGCCCCGGTGGGAAGCGGCCGAACGCCAGGCGGTCACAAAGGTGTCTTGGAGCACTTCCCGTACGGTCTCGGGGTCGGTGCACCGGCGGGTCAGGCGCATGTGCAGCCACCCGGCGTGCCGGTCGTACAGCACGCCGAGGGCTTCTGTGTCCCCGCGCGCGACGGCCCGCAGCAGTGCCGCGTCGTCCCGCTCTCCCCCCGAGGGGCGCATCAGTCTCACGTCACCTCTATCGCCGCCGCCCCGGCCGTCGGTTCACGGCACTTCCACGGCGGCGGCATTGCCGCAGTATCGGCCGCGGTCCGCCGCCCGGCCGGTGTCCCCCCGGCGGCCTGATCAGGAGCCGGGCGGGGCGTGGAAGAGGCTCACGAGCGGCGCGTGCGTGTGCCAGCCCAGGGACTCGTACAACGCACGGCCGTCCGGGGTGCCGCCCAGCACGCCGACGGTGGCGCCGTGGTCGAGGGCGGCGTTGTGGAGGGTGTGCATCACGAGCCGGCCGAGGCCCTTGCGGCGGTGCTCGGGGGCGGTCTCCACCTGGTCGACGACGGCCGTGCGTCCCGTCGGCGCGATCTGGGCGCGCGCCGCGAAGGAGCCGTCGGGCGCCACGACCAGGGCCCGGACGACGCCGCCGCGGGTCCAGGTCCGCAGGGTGTAGCCGGCGGGGACCACCGTCGGGTTGCGGCGCAGCGTGGTCGACATCAGCCAGCCGGGCTCGTCGACGGCCCAGTCGGGACCGGCCCATTCGACGACGGAGTCCGGATCGGCGAAGACCTTCAGCCACACCGTCGGTGCGGCCACCTCGGCGGCGACCTTGCGGACGGTGGCCTCGTCGTCCGCGGTCAGGACGTGGCGGGTGGCGTGCTTGACCTGGCCGACGTCGACGGTGAAGCCCCAGGGCCGGGCCACCGGGTCCGCCGCGCCGCGGGAGACGACCCAGCCCTGGACCCAGGCGTGGACGGTCTCCGCGGTCGACTCGAAGGACATACAGGCTCCTCAGAAGCGCTAAGTAACAGGTGGAGTAGGTCTGTGTCTATTACGCGGAGCGTATTACACACTGCTCGGGCGCGCCCTGGCCACCGAATAACCGACGGCGTGACGGGCGACCGGCGGCGCAGGTTCACGGCCGCGCACCGTCCGTCCGCGCCCGCGCACCGCAGGTTCACGGCCGCGCCGCTTTCCGGCCGTGCACCGCCGTGTACTCGGCGGCCAGCCAGGGGCCCAGGTCCTCCACGAGGACGCGGATCACGGCCGGGTCCGACGTCGGGGCACGGGCCACGGCGGCGGCGATGCGCATCTGGTCCGCACGCTGTGGGTAGTGGCCGGCGAAGAGCTCCGCCGACTCGTGCAGATCGCTGGTCCAGCCGCCCCAGCGGGGCATCACCAAGGTGAACCCGGACCGCACGACGCGCCGCGCGATCCGGCGGCACAGCGTCCGCCGCCCGGCGTCCGTCCCGGCGTTCCGCAGTGCCTCCCGCCAGCGCGGCAGCGTGAGCTCCAGGTCGCCGTTGGTCTCACGGGCCAGCAGCGAGGTGGGGCGCTGGGCGGGAAGGCGGGCGGCGAGATCGTCGCCCAGCAGCGGCGTGCACAGGCAGGAGATGAAGAAGCCCAGGTCGTACCGTTCGAGTTCGCTCAGTGCCGCCCGGGTGTCGACGAGCAGGATGCCGGCGCCGTCGATGGCGTCGAACGACCCGTCGAGCGCGGCCTCGGCCGCGTCGGCGTCCGCCCGGTCCCGCGCGGCGGGCTCCTCGTGCAGCACCAGCATGAGGTCGAGGTCCGAGGTGCCGGGCACGGCCGTGCCGCGCGGGATGCTGCCGTACAGGTACGCGCTGTGCAGCCGTCCGCCACCGGGTCGTCCGCCACCGAGCCGCCCGTCGCCGAACCGGCCGGTGATCTCCGTGCGGGCGGCGGCGACCACGGGTGCGAAAGCCGTGGTCACGCGGTCGAGGGAACCCTCACGCGCGATGGTCCCGTCCGGGTTCAGTCCCTTGTCTGCCATCGGCTCACTCTGCCCGCCGGGCCCTGCGTCGCCCACCGGATTTCTGTGATCGCTCAGAGCGAACACGCCCGGGGGAACATTGGCGGGCTCATATGCATTGAGTCGGTACAGCTCAACTTGACTGCCTAAGGGGAGATCATGGCTGCCGATATCAAGGCGAACTCACCGCTCACTCTGCCCGTGCTGCCGCTCGACGACGAGGTCGTGCTGCCCGGCATGGTCGTGCCGCTCGACCTGTCCGACACCGACGTACGCGCTGCGGTCGAGGCCGCCCAGGCCGCCGCCCGCCCCTCGGGCAACAAGCCGAAGGTGCTGCTCGTTCCCCGGGTCGACGGCACCTACGCCGCGACCGGTGTGCTCGGCACCGTCGAGCAGGTCGGCCGGCTCTCCGACGGCGACCCCGGCGCGCTGATCCGAGGCGTCGGCCGGGTCCGCATCGGCGCCGGTACGACCGGGCCCGGCGCGGCCCTGTGGGTGGAGGGCACCGTGGTCGAGGAGACCGTGCCCGATCCCCTGCCCGGCGCGGTGACCGAACTGGCCAAGGAGTACAAGGCCCTTGCCACCGACTGGCTGAAGAAGCGCGGCGCCTGGCAGGTCGTCGACCGTGTGCAGCAGATCGAGGGCATCTCGCAGCTCGCCGACAACTCCGGTTACTCACCGTTCCTGACGACCGCCCAGAAGATCGAGCTGCTCGAGACCGGTGACCCCGTCGCCCGGCTCAAGCTCGCCACCGAGCAACTGCGCGAGCACCTCGCCGAGCAGGACGTCGCCGAGTCCATCGCCAAGGACGTCCAGGAAGGCGTCGACAAGCAGCAGCGGGAGTACCTGCTGCGCCGTCAGCTCGACGCCGTACGCAAGGAGCTGCGCGAACTGGGCGGCCAGGAGGGCGAGGACGAGTCCGACGACTACCGCGCCCGCGTAGAGGCCGCCGACCTGCCCGAAAAGGTCCGCGAGGCCGCGCTCAAGGAGGTCGACAAGCTGGAGCGGGCGAGCGACCAGTCGCCCGAGGGCTCCTGGATCCGCACCTGGCTGGACACGGTGCTCGAACTGCCGTGGAACGAGCGCACGGAGGACGCCTACGACATCCAGGGCGCCAAGTCCGTCCTGGACGCCGAGCACGCGGGCCTGCAGGACGTGAAGGAGCGGATCACCGAGTACCTGGCGGTGCGCAAGCGGCGCGCCGACCGCGGGCTGGGCGTGGTCGGCGGGCGGCGCGGGGGCGCGGTGCTCGCGCTCGTCGGCCCGCCCGGTGTGGGCAAGACTTCGCTCGGCGAGTCCGTCGCACACGCCATGGGCCGCAAGTTCGTGCGCGTCGCGCTCGGCGGCGTACGGGACGAGGCCGAGATCCGCGGTCACCGCCGTACGTACGTCGGTGCGCTGCCCGGCCGGATCGTGCGTGCGATCAAGGAGGCCGGCTCCATGAACCCGGTCGTCCTCCTCGACGAGATCGACAAGGTCGGCTCCGACTTCCGGGGCGACCCGGCCGCCGCGCTGCTCGAGGTCCTGGACCCCGCGCAGAACCACACCTTCCGCGACCACTACCTCGAGGTCGAACTCGACCTCAGCGACGTCGTCTTCCTCGCCACCGCCAACGTGCTGGAAGCCATCCCGGAAGCGCTGCTCGACCGGATGGAGCTGGTGCGCCTCGACGGCTACACGGAGGACGAGAAGATCGTCATCGCCCGCGACCACCTCGTACCGCGTCAGCTGGAGCGGGCCGGCCTGGAGGCCGGCGAGGTGACCCTCGACGACTCGGCGCTGCGCAAGCTCGCCGGCGAGTACACCCGCGAGGCCGGCGTACGGAACCTGGAGCGGTCCGTCGCGAGGCTGCTGCGGAAGGTCGCGGCGCAGCACGAGCTGGGCGACAGGGAGCTGCCGTTCACCATCACGCACGAGGAGCTGCGCGGGCTCATCGGCCGGCCGCACCACGTGCCCGAGTCCGCCCAGGACCCGGCCGAGCGCCGCACCGCCGTGCCGGGTGTGGCCACCGGGCTCGCCGTGACCGGCGCCGGCGGGGACGTGCTCTTCGTGGAGGCGTCGCTCGCCGACCCGGAGACCGGCGCGTCCGGACTGACCCTGACCGGTCAGCTCGGTGACGTGATGAAGGAGTCCGCGCAGATCGCGCTGAGCTTTTTGCGCTCGCACGGCGCCGAACTGGAGCTGCCGGTCGCCGATCTCAAGGACCGGGGCGTGCACATCCACTTCCCGGCGGGCGCGGTGCCCAAGGACGGGCCGAGCGCCGGCATCACGATGACCACGGCCCTCGCGTCGCTGCTCTCCGGTCGCCAGGTGCGCACGGACGTCGCGATGACCGGCGAGGTGTCGCTCACCGGCCGGGTGCTGCCCATCGGCGGCGTGAAGCAGAAGCTGCTCGCGGCGCACCGGGCCGGCATCACCACGGTCGTCATCCCGAAGCGGAACGAGGCCGACCTGGACGACGTTCCGGCGGAGATTCTCGAGAAGCTGGAGGTGCACCCGGTGACGGATGTCCGCCAGGTGCTGGAGCTCGCGCTGTCCTCGGCCGAGGTTCCGGTGACGGCGGCGGCCTGACCGGCTCCGCAGCACGCGCACGGGCCCGGCGCTGGTGATCCACCGCCGGGCCCGGCCGTGTCCGCCCTCCCGCACAATGGACGGATGACCACCCTGCGGGCCGACTGCTCGAACTGCTTCGGGCTGTGCTGTGTCGCACTGCCCTTCGCCGCCTCCGCCGACTTCGCTGTCACCAAGGACGCCGGCACGCCGTGCGCCAACCTGCGCACCGACTTCACCTGCGGCATCCACGACCGCCTCCGTGACAGCGGCTTCCCCGGCTGCACGGTCTACGACTGCTTCGGCGCCGGACAGCACGTCTCGCAGATCACCTTCGGCGGCACGAGCTGGCGGGACGCCCCGGCCACGGCCCGGCAGATGTTCGACGTCTTCCCCGTGGTCCGGCAGCTGCACGAGCTGCTCTGGTACGTCGAGGAGGCACTGACCCTGAGCGCCGCGCGCGAGGTGCACCCGGAGCTGCGCCGGCAGCGGGACGTCGTCACCGGCCTCACCCGGCTCGCGCCCGACGCCCTGGAGAAGACGGACGTGGCCGCCCACCGCCAGGAGGTGAACGTCCTCCTGCTGCGGGTGAGCGAACTGGTGCGGGCCCAGGTGAAGGGCCGGCGGAAGGACCGCAGGGGAGCGGACCTGATGGGTGCCCGCCTCAGGAACGCCGACCTGCGGGGCGCCGGGCTGCGCGGCGCGTATCTGATCGCCGCCGACCTGATGGGCGCCGACCTGCGGCTGGCGGACCTCATCGGTGCCGACCTCAGGGACGCCGACCTTTCCGGCGCGGACCTGACCGGCTGCATCTTCCTCACCCAGCCGCAGCTGGGCGCGGCCAGGGGCGACGCGGCCACCCGTCTCCCGGACGGGCTGGCCCGCCCCGCTCACTGGGCGTGAACGGGGCGGGCCGTGGCGGCGTCACCGGGCGGGATCAGCCGTTGGCGAGAGCCACGACGCGGTCGTACGCGCCGTTGAACTTGTTGTGGTCGCCGACGATCGGTCCGGACGAGGTGTACTGCCACATCGTGTAGTAGGGCCAGCCGGCAGGCAGGGTGCCCGGCGTGGTGTTGTAGCGGGCGACCCACAGCGGGTTGGTGGAGCCGAAGCCGGCGTAGTTGCCGGTGCACCGGGTCCACCAGCTGGTCGCCGTGTAGATGACCGCGTCGCGGCCGGTGCGGTACTCGTAGCGGTTCAGGAAGTCGCGGATCCAGGCGACCATCGCGGACTGCGACTTGCCGTAGCAGGCGGCGCCGTACGGGTTCCATTCGATGTCGAGCACGCCCGGGAGGGTTTTGCCGTCGCGGGACCAGCCACCGCCGTTGTTGACGAAGTAGTCCGCCTGCGCGGCGCCCGTGGTGGTGTTCGGGGTGGCGAAGTGGTACGAGCCGCGGGTCATGCCGATGTTGTAGGAGCCGTTGTACTGCTGCGTGAAGTAGGTGTTCTTGTAGTACGTGCCCTCGGTGGCCTTCACATAGGCCCACTTGACGCCGCTGTTCCACAGGGCCGCCCAGTCGACGTTCCCCTGGTGGCCGGAGACGTCGACGCCTTCCGTCTGGGCGGCGCGGGTGTCTCGTGGGGGACCGCCCTGACCGTCGTGGGCGACGACCCCCATGCCCATGTGGGCGGAGCCCCGCTCCGGCTTGGGGTCGGCCGTCGCGGTGCCGGGGAGAGCGAGAAGGAGGGACAGGACGGCGAGGAGGGTGGCGGCCGCGGCGAAACGCCTGCGGCAGGTCGTCGTTCCGGATCTGTGCACGGGCATGGCGTGCCTCCGAAGCCTCGGTGGGGGTCGTTTGACGAGGTGTCGACATGTCGCGGGCATCGATTGGTGTGAACATGCCATGCAGGACGCTACGCACGTAGACCCGCAGGCAGGAAGAGGCGTCGGCCGCCGCCGTTGGTCTACGCCTGCGAAATACTGGCCGAGCTGCGGCAATACCGGCCGCCGGAAGAAACTTTCACGATCCAGAAAGCGCGCGAGGAGTGCTGACGTGCACGAAGGCAGTACGGCGGGTGAAGCGGACCCGAAGGGCGAGAGCGGCGGCGGGGCGGACCAGGAATTCCTGGCGCTCGAGCGGGAGCTGACCGTCTTCCTGCGCCGCGCGAGGGCGTCCTCCGGCGAGATGGCCCGCGAGGTCCACCCGGAGCTCGAACCCGCCGCCTACGGGCTGTTCGTACGCCTGGAGGAGGCCGGACAGCAGCGGGCGACGGAACTGGCCGGCTACTTCGGCGTCGGCAAGGCGACCATGAGCCGCCAGCTGCGCGCCCTGGAGGAGCTCGGCCTCGTCACCCGTGAGCCCGACCCCGCCGACGGCCGCGCGTCCCTCGTGCGGCTCACGGACGAAGGGGTGGCCCGGTTCCGCCATGTGCGCGACGCGCGCCGTGACCGGTACCGAAGCAAGCTGGCAGGCTGGGACCGCGGCGAGGTCGCGGAGCTGGCGAGGCTGCTGCATCAGCTCAACGCCCGCGCGGAGGGCTGAGGAGGGCCGCTGCGCGGGGCCTGTGCCCCTACCCGCGCCTTCCCGAAACCGGGGCAAGCCCCGGGCTCCGTACGGATTCGGCCGTGCCCTCAAACGCCGGGCGGGCTGGATTTGTGGTCGGC
This sequence comes from Streptomyces peucetius, assembly GCF_025854275.1. Lineage (NCBI taxonomy): Bacteria > Bacillati > Actinomycetota > Actinomycetes > Kitasatosporales > Streptomycetaceae > Streptomyces > Streptomyces peucetius. Next base: position 5,345,017 of record NZ_CP107567.1, read on the forward strand.
CCGCTGATCCAACGAAACCGTTTGGGTGAGGGTCTGGAGGCAGCGCAACGAATCGTGCGGCGAACGGTCACAATAACCGCAGCGCGTACGCCGGAGGGATCTTCAACTTTTTCCGTGTCAATTGCGGTTGGTTGTGGTGATCTTAGGATTCTCGGTCTGACGCTCGGTGATGGCCGCAGGCCCCGATCCCGTAGGTCTGCCAGAGCGGCGGAGTCGGCGTCCCTGGAGGCCGCTGCCCGTTGTGCGCGGCAAGCAGGTGATGTTCGCGTGTCCCGACCTTTCAGTACGACTGCGGGTTTCACCCCCTCTCCATGATGGCCCGGTATTTCCGACATCAGCCTTAGGGCTGTGCATCAGGAAAAGAGGGTCATCTTGACGACCAGACGAAGCGTTCGTCGAGTCCTGCCACTCGTGCTGGCAGCACTCACGCTGGGCTTCGGCATCCCCGAGGCGCCTTCGAGCGCCGCGGCACGGGACCACGGGGACGCCGTGGTGGCGACCGACCACATCCGACTGCCACCGGCGAAGGCCGTGACGCCCAGGGGAAACGCAGAGTCCGAGGACCGACGTCAGCCCCCGGCGCCACTCCCCACCGACACCGAAGAGCTGCGTGCCACCCCCCGAGGGCTTCCTCCGCAGCAGCGCCCGAGCCTCGGCGGCTCACGGTCATCCACTCACCTGGTGCCGCCTGCGAGTCAGTTCGGCTTCGAGGGCCTGAACCAGGGCAGCACTGGCGTCCGCCCACCGGACACGCACGGCGCCGTCGGCCTGAACCACTTCGTGGAGGTCACCAACGGCAGGGGCATCGGCGTCTTCAACAAGGCCAACGGCACCAACGTGCTGACGGTGTCGTTCGCCAGCTTCTTCAACTACACGACGAGCTTGATCTTCGATCCACGGGTCGTCTACGACAAGAAGTGGAATCGATGGGTCATCGTCGCCGAGGCGCTCCCCGAGCCGAGCAGCCCTTCGGTCCAGTACCTCCTCGTCGCCGTGTCCACGTCGTCCGACCCGACCGGCTCGTACTACCGCTACAGGTTCGACCTCCCGGAGGGCATTCAAGGCGACTTCTTCGACTTCCCGCAGCTGGGCCTGGACCAGGGCGCCGTAATCATCACGGGCAACGTCTTCAACGCGTCCCTCACCGCCTACCTCCGCACGCGTACGCTGGGCCTCGCCAAGGCGGACATCTACAACGGGCGCGCCACCGCGTTCCAGTACTTCAATCTCGGGGCGGTGGGTTCGGTGGCCCCTCCGATCGTTGAGGACAACAACGCCAACGCTTTCCTCCTGACGGCCAGCCCCTCCGGGGCCCTGAGGCTGTTCCGGGCCACGGGCCTTGGGCGGAGCAACGCGAGCATCGCCGGGCCGGTGAACGTGCCGGTGCCGGCGTTCGCCCTTCCTCCGGACGCGCGGCAGCCCGGAATCGCCGCCCGGCTCGACGCGCAGGACGCCCGTTTCCAGAACGCCAGCACCCAGATCGGCAACCAGCTCCTCAACATTCACACCATCGCGGACGGCTCGCGCCCGACGTCGAAGTGGTACCAGGTCAACACCACCACCAACGCCCTGACCGCGTCCGGGTTCGTCTTTGAATCCGGTGACTCCGACGACTTCAACCCCGCGGTGGTCGGCTCCCCGGTCGGCGGCACCGCGGCCAACCCCATCGGACGCATGTTCTTCACCTGGTCGTCGACCGACGCGGTCGGCTCCGGCCTCCACCACGCAGCGGTCAAGGGCAGCGGCCGGTTGGCGACCGATTCCACGACCGTCACCGGAGGGGTGACCTTCGCGCTGGCGACCGGTCCTTACAACCCGTCGTCGGCCACCGTCGAACGGTGGGGAGACTACTCGGCGGTCACCATCGACCCCGTGGCCGCCAGCGGCTGTCCCGTCGGCCAGCGTGCCTGGCTCGTGAACGAGCGGCACGTGAGCACGGCCATGTGGGGTTCACGGATCGGACGTCTCGGTTACTGCTAGGGGGAGGAGTCCCCGGTTTCTGGAAGGGGCGGGTAGGGGACGGCCCCGCGCAGCGGCCCCCCGCCGCCCGCCCCCTGTCAGAGCTCCGCGAACACCGCCGACGCGTCGTCGTGCAGCTTCCACCGGACCGCCGCCGCCCGCGCCTGCGCCGCCACCTCCAGCTCCCGCACCCGGTCGATCAGCCCCTGCGCCCCCTCCTTGCGGAGCAGCGCCACACACGCCGCCCAGTCGCCCTCGGCGAACATGTCCACCCATCGCGAGGCGCCGTCCGTGAGCGCGACCACCGAGCGCACCCCGCCGCGCGGAACGCTGCCCGCGACCGCGCGCAGGGCCACCGACGGGTCCGCAGCCGCCGTGAAGAATCCACCCTCCGCGTTCCGCAGCGCGTCCGCGGAGGCGTGGGTCCGCAACGCCTCGTGCGGCAGGCGGTCCAGCCGGTCGTCCAGCACCGGGCGGACCGCGCCCTCGGGCGACTCCAGCAGGAGTGTCGAGTCGGAGAGCACCAGGTACTCGACGTCCCGATCCGGTCCGCCCCAGCGCACCAGGACCACTGTCGCCTGAGGCGTGCGGACGTGAGAAAGGTCACAGGTTTCGCGGTGGGCGTCCGCGGTGCGCCGGATTGATTCCGCGAGAACGTCCCGAAGCGTCAGTTCGCGCCGCGAACCGGACAGTTCGACCAGGGCGCCGCCCAGCCGGGCGGTGAACCACGGCACGCCGTGCACACACCCCGCGTCGTCGCGCGGCGGTGTCACGCCGTCGAGCGCCACCAGTGTGCCGCCCTGACCCGAAGCGGGCAGGGAGACGGACACCCAGTCCTCGTTGGGGCGTGCGGGGGAACCGGGCGAGGAGGCGAGCTCGATGCGCATGGGCCCAGTCTGCATCAGACCTTCACAAGGGTCTCACCGAGCGGTGGTTGGTCTGTACCGGCAGGTCAGGCGGGTGCTTCGCCCCGAATGAGCAGCTGTGCGAAGCTGCGGGCGGGCATCTTGCCAAAGGGGCGCCCGAAGGTCCAACCCGCCCGCGCCGCAGGGCCCCGTGGGCGGCGCGCGGAAGTTGTTCGCCAACTCCAGAGTATTGTTCACTCGTTCGGGTGGCGGAGCGGCCGATGCGCGCCTCCCTCCCAAAAGCACTGGAATGGTCGGAAGCCGTACCAGGGGTGGGGCTCTCGCGTGTGACCGGTCGTCATCTCTGCTTCAAGGGTGGACGAGTCAAGCAAGATTGCGAGCACCGGTGCAGATGAAGCGGCCTCGGGGCAACGGCGGCAGGCCTACGGGAACCCCGTCCACGGGAGCCTCGGGCGACCCTCAGGTCCCGGCCTCTCCCCGACCGATCCCGGCCCCCCGTGATCACGGCACAGGCATGTCCGACGCAGCCGTGCAGACCCCAGCCGCACCGCCCTCGCAGACCGCCGACGCGCAGTCGCCCGCGGCCCTGCCGTCCCAGGCGCAGTCGCCCGCGGGTCGCCCCCGTCGCGTGCGCAACCGGCTCGTCGCAGGCGTCGCCGTCACCGTTCTCCTCGTCGTCGGTGCCGGCGCCCCCGGCATCCTCGCGAGCTCCGCGGACATGACCGAGTCCCAGCGGCTCGTCACCCTTGCCGCGCTCGACCGGCAGGCCGTCACCCTCGCCCACTCGCTCGCCGACGAGCGCGACGAGGTCACCGCGTACATCGCCGCCGGCCGCGACGACCAGGAAGGCGGGAAGAAGGACCGCCGCAAGATCTCCGGCAGCCTCAGCGCCCGCGTCGACCGGCAGACCGACGAGATGCGCGACGCCCTGGGCTCCGAACGTGCCGAGCTGCGCCAGCAGCTCGCGTCCGTGCCCTCCGTCCGGCGCGCCGCGCTCACCGGCAAGGGCACCGCGATGGAGGCCCACCAGGCCTACACCGCCGTCATCTCCGCCCTGCACGCCCTCGCCGGTGAACTCGCCGACCGGACACCGCCCCGCGCCGCTGAGGCCACCCGGGCACCCTCCCAGCTCGGACTCGCCGTCGAGCAGGCCTCCGCCGCCCGCGGGCTGCTGCTCGCCGCGCTCGCCGTGCCGCAGCCCGACCCGGTGATCGGCTACGACCCGGTCACCGGCCTCCCCGTCGAGAGCCCCGGCGAGGACTCCGGCGCCGACGCCCGCACCCGCAACGCCCTCACCGCCGCCGCGCAGCAGGCCCGGGTACGCGAACTCGCCGCCCTCGCCGACTTCGACCAGGCCGCGGGCAAGACCACCCGCGAGAAACTCGCCGCCACCGTCACCGGTCCCGAGGTCAAGGCCGCGGAGAGCTACCTGGCCCGCCTCACCGACCAGCCCACGCTCTCCGACGCGGAACGCGGCACCGACCCCGCCAAGCTGGAGGCCGCGCTCACCGCCCGTATCGAACAGATGCGGGGCGCGGAGTCGTCCCTCGCCACGGAGCGGACCGAACGCTTCGAGCAGCTGCGCGACGACGACCTCACCGCGCTCGAGATCCGCATCGCCCTCCTCGGCGGACTGGTCGTCGTCACCATCGGCGTGCTCGCCGCCGTCTCCCGTACGCTCACCCGCCCGCTCGCCGTCCTGCGCATCGGCGCGGCCAGGCTGGCCGAGGCGCCCGCCCCGCAGACGGAGGAGCCGGTCCGCTTCACCGGCCGTAACGACGAGTTCGCCCAGGTCGTACGGTCCCTCAACGCCCTGCACGGCAGGCTCGGCGACCTCGGGGCACGGGCCGAGCGGCTGGAGTCGGAGAACGGCGAACTCGCGGGCGCCCGCGAGGCGCTCGAGGCGGAAGTCGCCGCGGCGCGTCGGGAACTGCGGGAGCGCACCGAGGAGATCAGCACCGAACTGGACCGGCTGCGCCACACCGTCCACCACACGTTTGTCAACCTCTCGCTGCGCACCCTCGGCCTCGTCGAGCGGCAACTGGGCGTCATCGAGAGGCTGGAGGAGCGCGAGCAGGACCCCGAGCGCCTCGCCACACTCTTCAAGCTCGACCACATGGCCACGGTCATGCGCAGACACAGCGAGAACCTGCTGGTCCTCGCCGGCACCGAGCACGGGCACGGGCACGTCGCGCCGGTCCCGCTCGTCGACGTGCTGCGCGCGGCGGTCAGCGAGATCGAGCGCTACGAGCGGGTCGTCATCCAGTCCCTGCCGCCGCACGCCCAGGTCGCCGGCTTCGCCGCGGACGACCTCAGCCACCTGGTCGCCGAACTCCTCGAGAACGCCACGTCGTTCTCGCCGCCGGACGCCCAGGTCGAGCTCTCCGGCTGGCTGCTGGAGAGCGGGGAGGTCATGCTCTCCGTCCAGGACGCGGGCATCGGCATGACCGCGGGCCGCATCTCGGAGATCAACGCACGGCTCGACAATCCGGAGTCGTACGAGACCGAGCCCCCGGCGGGCCGCGAGGGCGAGGGCCTCGGCCTGCGGGTCGCCGCGCTGCTGGCGGCACGCCACGGCGTACGGATCCAGCTGCGCGAGCACAAGCAGGGCGGGATCACGGCGGTGGTCGTCGTGCCGAAGCCCCTGCTGCCGACGGGGCCGCCCGCGGCGAGCGGCCGCCAGGTGCCCGTACCGGGCGCGGCACCGACGTTGAACCTCCCGGGCTCGGTGGCCGAGGCCAACTCCAACGCGCTCCCCAGCAGCGACCGCCGCGCCGTCCCGGCCGAGGCCGCCGCACAGGACGCGGCCGTCGCCGACGACGCCGCTCCGGCGGACCCCGTCACCGCGCCGGGTGGGGCAGACGTACCGGACCCGGAGGCCGGCACCGATCCGGTCGACCTGCCGGATCCGGCCCCCGACGAGCCGCTCACTCACGCGGACGCGACCCCCGGCCGTCTGGACGCCGGGGCCACCTTCGAGCCGGACCTGTTCGCGCAAGCGCCCGCCGAGCGGGACCCGTCCGCGGACGCGGCCCCCGACTCGGACGCCGAGGCCGCTCCTGAGCGCGACCTGTTCGCGGACGCGGCTCCTGAGCGCGACCTGTTCGCGGAAGCGTCGCCCGCGCCGGGCGCCGAGGCCGCCCCCGAGCGCGACCTGTTCGCGGAGACCGTCTCCGAGCCGGACCCGTTCGTCACGGTCGCCCCTGAGCGGGACCCGTTCGCGGAAGCGTCCCCCGCCCCGGACCCGTTCGCGGAGACCGTTCCCGAGTCCGACCCGTTCGTCGAGGCCGCCGAACGGGCCGTCGCAGCCGCGGCGGAGTCGGACACGCACGAGCAGGTGGCCGACGGCGGTCCGGGGACGGCCGGTGTCGATCAGGAGACGTTCGTCATGCGGCTCCCGGAGCCGCCCGAGCCGGAGGCACCCGAGCCTCCGGCCGTCTGGGACCGTGTGACCGACAAGGGGCTGCCCAAGCGGACCCCGAAGTCCGTCACGCCCGCCACCGCCCCGACCGGGCGCACCGGGAGCGTCGACGCGGAGGCCCTGCGCCGGCGGCTCGGCGGCTTCCAGCAGGGCGCGAAGGACGGCCGCCGGGACGCCGAGGCGGAGATCGCGGAGCTGACGGAGGCCACCGAGCCCACGGACACCGCGGGGACCACCGCGACCGCCGAGCCGGGCAACAGCGCACACACCGAAGCGGAAACGGGGGACACAGTCGAGGAGGTACGCAGTTGACTGCGACCGGCACGTTCGGCCTGAGCAGCGAGGCCCGCAACCTTCAGTGGTTGCTGGGCAATCTGGTGGAGGAGGTGCCAGGCGTCCACTCGGTCGCCGTCGTCTCGTCCGACGGCCTGCTGCTGCTCTCCTCCGACCCCGAGCAGAACGCCGCCCAGGCCACCGGCCAGGACACCGTCACGCCCCGTGAGGGGCCGAAAGGCTCCGGCGCGGACCTCGCGACGATCGTTTCCGGCATCGGCAGTCTCACGATCGGGGCCGCGGGCCTGATGGACGGCGGAGGCGTCAAACAGACGATGGTCGCCATGGACGAGGGCAGCCTCTTCGTCATGTCGATCAGCGACGGCTCCCTCCTCGGAGTGCACGCCACGCCCGACTGCGACATGAGCGTGGTCGCCTACCACATGGCCCTCTTCGTGGGCCGCGCCGGACACGTACTCACCCCCGAAGTCCGCAGTGAACTGCGCAAATCGATGGAGAGGGGCCTGTGATGTCCGTCCCCAAGCTACCCGTCCGCAGTGACGGCAAACGCCCCGCCCGAGTACGCCCGTACTCCCTCACCGGCGGCCGTACCCGCTTCGGGCACGTGCTGCTCGTCGAGACGTTCGTCGCCGCGCTGGAGGCGCCTGTGGAGCGGCGGGAGCTGCCCGGCGGCAACCTCACCTCCCGCGTCATGCCCGAGCTGCGGGCGATCGTCGAGCTGTGCCGCCGGATGCGTACCGTCGCCGAGATCTCGGCGCTGCTCAAGATGCCGCTGGGCGTCGTCCGGGTGCTGCTCAGCGACCTGGCGGACCAGGGAAAGATCCGCGTGTACGGGACCGGTCACGGCACCGGCCAGCCCGACCGCGCACTGCTCGAAAGGGTGCTGAGTGGACTCCGCCGCCTCTGACACGCTCCTCGACCGCACTCAGGCCGCCGCGCCCGGCACCGAACCGGAAGGGCCCCTCCAGCCCTGGCAGTTGGACACCACCCGGGCTCCCACCGCGACGAAGATAGTCGTCGCGGGCGGTTTCGGTGTCGGCAAGACGACGTTCGTCGGCTCCGTCTCCGAGATCAAGCCGCTGCAGACAGAGGCGCTGATGACCCGCGCGAGCGAGGACACCGACGACCTCACCGCCACGCCGGACAAGGTCACCACGACCGTGGCGATGGACTTCGGCCGGATCACGCTCGACGACGACCTGGTGCTGTACGTCTTCGGCACACCGGGCCAGCAGCGGTTCTGGTTCATGTGGGACGACCTGGTGCGCGGGGCGATCGGCGCGATAGTGCTCGCCGACACCCGACGGCTGCCCGACTGCTTCCCCGCGCTCGACTACTTCGAGAGCTGCGGGCTGCCGTACATCGTCGCCGTCAACCACTTCGAGGGGTCGACCGCCTACGAGGCGGAGGACGTACGGGAGGCCCTGACGGTGCCGCCGCACGTACCGGTGGTGATCATGGATGCCCGTCACCGGATCACGGTGATCGAGTCGCTGCTGGCGCTGGTCGCCCACGCCCTCGAAGCCACCCCCGAATAACCTTCCGGGACCGGGACGCCGCGACCGGGAAGCCGGAACCAGGACCCGGCAGCAGGACGCCGGACCACGACCCCGGAACCACGACGCAGAACCACGGAGAACCCCGCCATGCGGAAGATACTCATAGTCGGAGCAGGTCAGTCAGGCCTCCAGCTCGCCCTCGGCCTCCAGTCGAAGGGCTACGAGGTCACCCTGATGTCCAACCGCACGGCGGACGAGATCCGGTCCGGCCGGGTCATGTCCACCCAGTGCATGTTCCACACGGCCCTGCAGCACGAGCGGGACCTCGGCATCAACTTCTGGGAGTCGCAGGCCCCGAAGATCGAGGGACTCGGTGTCTCCGTCGCCGCCCCCGACTCGAGTCGCGCGATCGACTGGGTCGGCAAGCTCGACGGCTACGCGCAGTCCGTCGACCAGCGCGTGAAGATGGCCGGCTGGATGGAGACGTTCGCGCAGCGCGGCGGGCAGCTCGTCATCCACGGCGCGGCCGTCTCCGACCTGGACTACTTCTCCCGCGCCTACGACCTCGTGCTGGTGTCGGCCGGCAAGGGCGAGCTGGTCTCGATGTTCGGCCGGGACGCGTCCCGCTCCCCGTACTCGGAGCCGCAGCGCGCGCTCGCCGTCGCATATGTGCACGGCCTCGGCCCCCGCCCCGAGCACCCGGACTACGACGCGGTGCGCTGCAACCTCGTGCCGGGCGTGGGCGAGATGTTCGTCATGCCGACGCTCACCCTCTCCGGCAGGGCCGACATCCTCTTCTGGGAGGGCATCCCGGGCGGGCCGCTCGACGCCTTCCAGGGCGTCAAGGAACCGGCGGAACACCTTGCCCTGACACTGGAGCTGATGGAGAAGTTCCTGCCGTGGGAGTACGCGCGGGCAACCAACGTCGAGCTGACCGACGCGGGCGGCACGCTCGCCGGACGGTACGCGCCCACGGTGCGCAACCCGATCGGCCGGCTGCCCGGGGGCGGGCTGGTCCTCGGTGTCGCGGACGTCGTCGTCGCCAACGACCCGATCACCGGTCAGGGCTCCAACTCGGCCTCCAAGTGCGCGGCCTCGTACCTCGCCTCGATCACCGAGCACGGCGACCGGCCGTTCGACGAGCAGTGGATGCAGGGCACGTTCGACCGGTACTGGGAGACGGCGCAGCACGTCACCAAGTGGACGAACGCGATGCTCGGCGTGCCGCCGGAGCACGTCCTCAACCTGATCGGCGCGGCCGGTCAGCTCCAGCCGGTCGCGAACCGGTTCGCCAACGGCTTCAACGACCCGTCCGACTTCGAGAACTTCTTCTACGAGCCGGAGAAGACCTCCGCCTACCTGGCGTCCGTGTCCGGCGCCTGACCGCTGCCGCCCGCTTCGCCCGCCTCGTCCGCCACGACCGCCTCGTCCGGGCCGCCGTCCGCCACGACCGCCTCGTCCGGGCCGCCGTCCGCCACGGCCCCGGGCGGGGCGGCGGCCGCGCCCTGCGCGGTGGCGAGGGCGGTGAGCTGCTCGGCCGAGAGCGAGGCGAGCAGCCCTTCGGCCGACCGCAGCCGGGCCGCGGCCCGGTCGCGGGCCTGCTTCTTCCTGGCGGCGAGCACCAGTTCCCGGTCCAGGGCCTTGCGTGCGGCGGCGGCCAGCTCCCGGGACCGCTTCTCGCGGGCCTCCAGCCGGGCCATGGACGCCAGACGGCCGGTGGCCACGCGTTCGATGAGATGCCCTTGGTCCAGGGCACGTTGCGGTTCGCGGGCGAGCAGCAGCTCCAGGTACGCGGAGAGCTGGGACGTGCCCTGGTACTGCTCGCGTGCGATCCGGCCCGCCTCGGCGCGGCTCAGCGCGAGCGCGCCGCGCGCCTCGGCGAGCGCCTTGTTCAGCCGTGCGGTCCCGGTGCTCCGGTAGGTCTCACCGGCCGCCTCCGCCTGAGGGTACAGCTCGCGCAGCCGGGTCAGCACACCGGCGGTGCCGGGCGCGGCGGTGAGCTCCCCGAGCCGTAGTGGCGGGCCGGCTGCGGGCCCCTCGGCGGCGAACCGCTCCATGACGGCGTCCCCGAGCTCGCCGAGCACCTTGTCGACGGCCCCCTTGTGACGCTCCCGGTCCTCCGCCGCCGCGGGCAGCGTCGTCGCCGTCGCGGCGACGACCACCGCCCCCACGCAGAGGGTAGGCAGCACATACCTGCCTGACACCCGATCACCTCCGGCCGTACGGGCGGCTCCTCCGCCCGCACCCGAGGCTGCGCGTCACGCGTCCCGGCGGCGACCGGGGCTGCGCGCCCCGGCGCAACCCGGTCACTCCCGCAGTGCACGATCCCCGTCCTCCCGGCGCGGCTGCTTGCCCACGACGCCCCGGCATCCCGCACCGACACCCCGGGACCCGGCGCTCGTGCCTACGCCGCGCCGCCGCCCCCCGGCTTCGACCAGGGCCACTTCAGCTCCCGGCGCTCCACGCCGCCGGGGGCGTACTCGTACTTCCAGCCGCGCTGGAGCCCCAGGCGCCTGGTGTAGCCGGAGGGGACGCGGCGGTAGGCGTGGACGGTGGGCGGGGTGCCGTCGTCGTTCGGGACGGGGACCTTGTACCACTTCGGGGGGTGGCCGGTGGGGCCGACCAGCACGGGCAGCACGCGGCCGTCGAGCGGGCCGCCCTCGAAGGGGGTGTTCTCGCTTCTCACCGGACCAGTCTCACAGCAGGTGCGCGGCGCCGCCGACGACGGGCCCGAGCCTTTGCACCAGCGTGCCGACGGGGCCGTCCGCCGTCTCCTGCGCGAGCAGGTCCGCGACCACGGCCGCCGTCTCCTCGTCCGTCGCCGCCGTCGCGGTGAGCAGCGCGACCAGATGGTCGACGAGCCATTCGCGCAGCTCGTCCGCCGCCGGCTGCTTGTCCTCGTCCAGCCAGATCAGCGACGCGGCCTCGACCGACGCGATCCAGGTGCGGACCATCATCCCGAGGCGCGGGCCGGGCCGGTCCACGCCGAGGTGGACGAGGATCTGCTCGGCCGCCGCCCGCCGCACCTCGTCGACGATCGCGGTCGTACGGGAGGTCTCCGCGACGCTCCCGCCGCGCAGCAGCGCGCTGAAGCCCGCGTCGTGCTCGTCGACGAAGACGAGGTAGCGGTCCAGCACCCGGGTCAGCCGCTCGGTCGGCGGTCCGGTCTGCGGTTCGGCGAAGCACTGCTCCAGCCGGTCGGCGGCCGACCGCAGGGCCGCCTCGTACAGCTGCTGCTTGCCGCCGGCGAAATACCGGTAGACGAGCGGCCTCGACACCCCGGCCGCCTCCGCCACGTCGTCGAGCGAGATCTCCTCCGGCGGCCGGTGCGCGAAGAGGGTGAGCGCCGCTTCGAGCAGCTGCTCGCGGCGCTCCTCGACGCTGAGCCGTCGGTAGGCGCGGGTGGCGGGAGCGGGACCGGTCATGCTCCGCAGCGTAACCGCAGGGTGCGCGGCGCCCCTCATACGATCACGCGAGAAGGCCGGAACTCTTCCACAGCCTGCGGCCGGGCCCGCGCAGCACGCCGATGTCGTCCAGGAAGTCGGTCAGCCTGCGGGCGCCCGTCTGCATGACCTCGCGGCGGTGCCCGCTCGCCCGCACCTGGGAGACGGCCTCGCGGCGGTCGAGGCCGACGTTCTCGTACACCTGCGGATTGACGAAGCAGACGCTGAAGACGCGGGCGGCCTCGCCGCAGCTGAGCCGGGTGAACTCCTGCTCCCAGCGCGGCGCGGTCACCATCTGGCGGCGCAGCTCCTCGCGGGCGTACCGCACATGGCGGGCCTCCTCGACGACATGGATACGGGTGACCCCGCGCACCAGCGTCTGCACCCGCTCGTCGGGGAAGGTGAGACGCTGCATCCAGTCGAGGATCTCCTCGCCGAGGAGGGTCGCGGCGAACGAGCCGGGGGTCGTGGAGACCGTCTTCAGCACCCGGGCCATGTTGTGGTAGACCCGCGGGACCTGGTACGACGGGGCCCCGCCCTTCTGGATCATCCGGGCGAACATCATCGAGTGCCGGCACTCGTCGGCGATCTCGGTGAGCGCGTAGCGGACGTGGTTGCTGGTCACCGACTTGTCGTAGACGTGGCGCACCAGCAGCTGCATCAGGATGATCTCGAACCAGATCCCGAGCGAGGCGAGCGAGGCGGCCTCGTGCCGGGCGAGGTCCATCCGCTGCTCCTCGGACATCCTCCGCCACAGCGGCGTGTCGTAGAGGGAGACCAGCTCCGGAGGCCAGAACCACTTGCCCTCCTCGACGGGCGCCTCCCAGTCGAGCTCCTTGTCGGGGTCGAAGGAGTGCTTGGCCGAGGACTCGAGCAGGCGTGCGGCGACCTGTTCGCGGTCCCGTAGCGGGCCGAGGGCGTCGCGGAGCAGCTGCACGTCGCGGTCGGTCACTGTCGTCATGGCTGAGGGCACCTCGCGAGTGGGGGTCACCGGCTTCTGTGGTTATGAGACTCCCTGTCAGTAACCTCGTCAATCCCCCGTGCACGACTTGTTGACTCCTCGTCTACCAACGTGTGAGCCTGCCAACTGTCCTTGTGCGTAAGGGATACGAGGCGAAGGAGCCGCCGGTGTCGAGTCAGGACCGCTACACGAAAGCCCCCTCGGAGCCGATCTGGCAGATCCCCGCCACCGGCTCGGCCCGCTTCAGCTGGGAGTACGAAGAGGGGCGCGAACGCCTCCTCGCCCTCTACCAGAAGGGCAAGGACAAGCAGTGGGACGGCGCCAAGCGCATCGACTGGGACCTGGAGGTCGACCCGTACGACCCGCTGGGCACCCCCGACGAGGCGCTCACCCTGTACGGCACCCGCCACTGGGCGAAGATGACCGAACAGGACAAGGGTGAACTGCGCAAGCACTACACGTCCTGGCAGTTCAGCCAGTTCCTCCACGGCGAGCAGGGCGCCATGGTCTGCGCGGCGCGCATCGTCGAGTCCGTCCCCGACCTCGACGCCAAGTTCTACTCGGCGACCCAGACCATGGACGAGGCGCGGCACGCCGAGATCTACGGCCGGTTCCTGCACGAGAAGATCGGGATGCTCTACCCGGTCAACGACAACCTGCAGTCCCTGCTCGGGGACACCCTGCGCGACTCCCGCTGGGACATGCCCTACCTCGGCATGCAGGTGCTCATCGAGGGCCTGGCGCTCGCCGCCTTCGGCATGATCCGCGACACCACGACCAAGCCGCTGCCCAAGCAGATCCTCGCGTACATCATGCAGGACGAGGCCCGGCACGTGGCCTTCGGGCGGATGGCGCTGCGCGACTACTACAAGCAGCTGACCGACGCGGAACTGCGCGAACGCGAGGAGTTCGTGATCGAGGGCTGCTATCTGATGCGCGACCGGCTGCGCGGCGTCGAGGTCCTGGAGAACTTCGGCGTCTCGAAGAAGGAGGCGGAGGAGTACTCCGAGCAGTCCGAGTTCCTCCACCTCTTCCGCAAACTGCTCTTCAGCCGGATCGTGCCCTGCGTCAAGGACATCGGCCTCTGGGGCGAGCGGCTGCAGAAGGCCTACCTCGACATGGGTGTCTTCGAGATGGGTGACGCCAGCCTCGACCTGCTGATGTCCCAGGACGAGGAGATCGCGGAAGCGCTCGACCGCGAGCGGTTCGCGGCCGAGGAGCAGGAACGGGTGGCGGAGGTGGCGGAGGCCGTCGCCCAGGGCGCGGCAGAGGCGTCCTGACCCGGGGCTGCCGCCGTGACGGCCTCGGGCCGGAGCCGTCCGTCCCTTCCGCGTCGACATCGACCTCACCGCCGTCAACCGGCGTCGCTGATCACATCTGGGGCGCCGGGAACGGCTTGCGGAGGGTGAACGCGTACTGCGTCGGGCCGTGTTCGCGTACATGGAGGAGGCGTTCCTCCGCCTCGGGGACCGTCGGGCGGTGGCCGGCCGGGACCCACCACATCGTCGTCATGACCTCCTGCATCCGCTCGAAGAACTCGTAGCGGCGCGCCAGCAGTTCGCGGTGCGTGCCCTGGTACATGAACGCCGTCAGAGCGTTGCTGTCCCGCCACACCGACATGTTGACCAGCAACCACTCGTCGCCGAAGATCCGCAGGTCTGTCGCGTCACCGGTCTCCGTCTGGAGGCGCCAGACGAAACCGTCGGCCGCGTCCGCCACCGCGTTGACCGGCTCCAGGTTGTCGCTGAAGTCCTTCAACTGCGGCGAGTCCAGCGGGGCCCTGAGGCGGCCTATGTTCACCTGGGCGAGCTCGTAGGAGGTCATGGACGCACAGTAATCAGACCCCCCTCCACGGTCACCGCCATTTCGACCAGTGAGACGTCCGTCCCACGGGCCGTCACCAGTTGGAGCCCGACCGGGCAGCCGTCGCTGGTGAAACCGGCGGGGACGCTGGCCGCCGGGTGGCCGCTCAGGTTGAACGCCCAGGTCAGCGCCGTCGAGTAGACATCGCGACCGGGGCCGTCGTGACCGTGCGGGCGGTTCGGGGTGGCCGGCGTGAGCAGGACGTCAGCGCCGTCGAACAGCGCGTCCAGACGCCGGTCGTTCTCCGCGCGCACCGCCGCACCCCGCGACGGCCGGCCGCCCCGTACCGCCGACCACGCGTCGAAGGGGTCGGCCAGCACCGGGCGGGTGTCCGCCGTCCGTACGACACCGGCGGACTCCAGCCGTTCCACCGCCGCCTGCGCGACCGCCGCCACCTCGGGGTCCGTGTCCGCGAAGCCCAGGTCGGGAGACCACACCGCGCGCAGCGGAAGCTCCGGCGCCACCGGCTCGCAGACGTCCAGGACGCAACGCAGATAGACCCGGGCGCCGGCCGCCGACGGCGTCAGCACGCCCGCCGACGCCAGGCCCGTACGGTCGGGCGACGGCAGCAGCCCGTTGGTCGTCTTCAGCCCGAACACGCCGCACCACGCCGCCGGGATCCGCACCGAGCCCGCCCCGTCGCTGCCGGTGGCGAGACCCACCATGCCCGCCGCGACCGCCGCCGCGGACCCCGCGGACGACCCTCCCGGCGTACGGTCCGCCCGCCACGGGTTGCGGGTCGGCCCGTGCGCGCCGAGGCCCCAGGTCTGCCAGTACGTGCCGGGTCCCGGCACCGAGGTCGCGCCGACCGCCACCGCGCCCGCCGCGGTCAGCCGCCGCGCCGCGTACGAGCGGATGCCGGTAGGTCCCTTCACCGCGAACGGCCGTCCCGCGAGGGGAAGTTCCGGGTCGGTGCGGCCCGCCTGGGCGAGCGCCTCCTCGCCCCACACGTCGGTGAAGGCGCTCAGGCCGGGGTCGAGGCGTTCGATGGCCTCCAGTGTCGCGTCGATGCTCACGAGGTCCACAGTGCCGCCTCCATCACGGCCCGTGCGACAGGTGCCGCGCTGCCCCCGCCGCTGATGTCCTCCCGCAGGACTGCCGCGTCCTCCACGACCACGGCGACGGCGACGGCGGGCTGCGCCGCGTCATGGGCCTGGGCCCACCCGATGAACCAGGCGTAGGGAAGTCCGGAGTTGTCGATGCCGTGCTGGGCGGTGCCGGTCTTGCCGCCGACCGTGGCGCCCCTGATCACCGCGTTCTCCCCCGTGCCCTCCTCGACGGCCCGCACCATCAGTTCCCGCATCCGCTGCGCGGTGACCGGCGTCATCGCCTCCCGGTAGGCGCGCGGGCCGTTCTGCGCGACCAGGTCGCCGTTCGCCCTGGTGACCCGGTCCACCAGGTAGGGGTGCCGGATGTCGCCCCCGCCCGCCACGGCGGCCGCGACCATCGCCATCTGCAGGGGTGTGGCCGTCGTGTTGAACTGCCCGATCGAGGACAGGGCCAGCTGGTCGGGGGACATGTCGGTGTCGAAGTTGGAGGCCGTGACACTCGCGGGGATCCGCAGCCCCGGGTCGTTGAAGCCGAACCCGCGGACCGTGGCGACCATGTCCGCGAGGCCGACCCGCGCCCCCAGGTTCGCCATCACGCTGTTGCAGGACCACTGGACGGCATACGCGAGCGAGGCGTTCTCGCACCCCTCGGTGGCGTTGGGCAGCGGCGTGCGGGTGTTCGGCAGCAGATACGGCTCCGGGGTGCGGGTGGGGTCGTCCACGTCGTGGACGACCCCCGCCTCCAGGGCCGCCGCGGCCGTCACGATTTTGAACGCGGAGCCGGGCGGATACGTCTGGCGGATCGCCCGGTTCAGCATCGGCTGCTCCTCGGCGCCGTTCAGGTCCGCCCATGCCCGGGAGACCTTCCTCCCGGTGCCCGACAGCAGGCCGGGGTCGTACGAGGGGCTGCTGACCAGCGCGAGGATCCGGCCCGTCGCCGGCTCGACCGCCGCCACCGCGCCGCGCCTGCCGTCCAGGCCGCGGTAGGCGGCCTCCTGCGCGGCCGCCCTGATGGTGGTCGCCACGTCTCCGCCGGGCGGGCGGCTTCGGGTCAGGTCGTTGAAGAGGGGCAGCGGCGCCAGCAGCGGGTCGGTGCCGCTCAGGACCGGGTCCTGGGCGTACTCGACGAACGAGGTGCCGTACGTCTGCGACGCGTAGCCCGTCACCGGCGCGTACAGGGGGCCGTCGCGGTACGTCCGCTCGTGGCGCAGCTGCTCGCCGGTGTCCTTGGAGCCGGTGACCGGTTTCCCGTCGACGAGGATGTCGCCGCGCGGCTGGGCGTAACGGGCGATGTCCGCCCGGCGGTTGGCCGGGTGGTCGTCGAGCCCGGGGGCCTCGACGACCTGTACGCGGGCGGCGTTGACCAGTAGCGCGAGCAGCAGCAGCAGGCACAGGACGGCGGCGTGCCGGATGGTGCGGGTCACCGGCGCACCGCCTGCGGGGTGAGAATGCCCGTCTCCACGGGCGCGGGCAGCGGTGCGCGGGCCGAGTGGCTGAGCCGGATCAGCAGCGCCACGATGACCCAGTTGGTGACCACGGACGAGCCGCCCTGCGCGAGGAACGGCATCGCCATGCCGGTCAGCGGGATCAGCCCCGTCACGCCGCCCGCGATGACGAAGACCTGGAGCGCGACGATCGAGGAGAGGCCGACCGCGAGGAGACTGCCGAACGGGTCGCGCAGGCCGAGTGCGGTGCTCAGCCCGCGTGCCACCAGCAGTCCGTACAGCAGGAAGATCGCGCTCAGGCCCGCCAGACCCAGTTCCTCGCCGGCGGTGGCGAGGATGAAGTCCGACTTGGTGGCGAAGCCGATCAGGACCGAGTGGCCGAGCCCCAGACCGGTGCCCAGCACCCCGCCGGCGGCGAAGGCGAACAGGGACTGCGCCAGCTGACCGGGGCCCTGCCCGGCCTCGATGCCGGCGTACGGGTTCAGCCAGTCCTCGACCCGGCTGTGGACGTGCGGTTCGAGCGAGCCGACGGCGAACGCCCCGGCGGAGGCCAGCACCAGTCCCACGGCGATCCAGCCGATCCGGCCCGTCGCCACGTAGAGCATGACGACGAACAGCCCGAAGAAGAGGAGCGAGGTGCCGAGGTCCCGTTCCAGCACCAGCACCCCGACGCTGACCAGCCACACCGCGACGACCGGTCCGAGCACCCGTCCGGTGGGCAGTTGCAGCCTGCGGATCAGCCGGCTCGCGTGCGAGAGGGCGCCCCGGTTCACGGCGAGGTACGCGGCGAAGAAGACGGCCAGCAGGACCTTGGCGAACTCTCCTGGCTGGAAGGACAGTTGCCCGATCCGGATCCAGATCCTGGCGCCGTTGACGGCGGGGAAGAAGATCGGGGCGCAGAGCAGGGCGAGGGCGGCCGTGACGCTGACGTAGGCGTACCGGGCCAGGACCCGGTGGTCGCGCAGGAGGACGACGGCGGTGATGAACAGGGCGACGCCGAAGGTGGACCAGACGAGCTGGGCGGGGGCGGCCCGGTCCAGCGGGGTCTCCAGGTCGAGGCGGTAGATCAGCACCAGGCCCAGTCCGTTGAGCAGGACCGCGATGGGCAGCAGCAGCGGGTCGGCGTAGGGCGCGCGCAGCCGGACGGCCAGGTGCGCGAGGAGCGCCAGGACGCCGAGGCCCGCCCCGTAGCCGGCGACGTCCGGCGGCACGGCGCCGTTCCTGGCGAGCCCGACGGCGACATAGCCGTGGACGCAGATCAGGACGGCGCAGACGAGGAGCGACAGCTCGACGCCCCGGCGCTTCGGCGGACGCGGCCCGGGGCCCGGCTCGTGCGGCGAAGTCCCCGCCGTCGTTGCGGTCATGCCACGCAACGTAGCAAGCGGCGACTTGCTTTGTCCCTTTATGTCATAGTGTGCCGACGTCGAACAGACGCGCCGTCACATCCGGCCCGCCGCCTGCACGGAACCGCCCTCAGCGCTGGTAGGGGTGCTGCCCGGGCTGCTGCACGTGACCGCCCGGCTGCCCGCCCCGGAAGTCCTGGCCGCCGCCCGCGCCCTGGAGCTGGAGCTGCTCCGCCTGCTCCGAGGTGATCTGCTGCTCCGCGCCGCAGAAGGTGCACTGCGTGGCGTACTTCGTCGAGAACGGGAACAGCGGCACGAAGAACAGCGTGAACTTGGTGACCCGCTTCCTGAGCGTGTGCGCCGACGGATTGCCGCAGTGGCCGCACACCAGGGTGAGTATCGCCAGCTGGTAGATGTACCCCTTGGTGCCAAAAATGATCATGATCTCGGGTCCTCCCCGTCGATGGTGCGTCCGATGACCGACGGCCGGTCACGGCCCGCGATGGACCGCCTGCCGGCACAGGGCCAGCAGCCTCTCGTCCTCCACGATGTCACGACTGTCCGCCACGTTGTCGTTCCCGTTGTGGCGCCGGGCGGACAGCAGCTCGCGGTCGACCAGCCGCTCGGCGCCCTCGGCGCCCGCCGTGGACAGATCCGCCAGGCACGCCGCGGCCGACATCCGGGTCCGCGGCATCGTCTCCCAGGCCGCGCGCAGCACCGGCCACGCCTGCTCGGGGTCCTCGCTCACCCGCCACAGCGCGACCGCCGCCCGCACCCGCGTCCACGGCTCCATCGACCGCAGCAGCCTCGCGAGCTGCGGCGCGGCGGCCGCTCCGGCCGTGCCCATCGTGCCGAGCACCGAGGCCGCCGACTGCCGGCCGGCCTGCTCGGGCGTGTTCAGCACCGCGCACAGCACCGGCAGCACCGCGTCCCGGTCGCCCTCGATCGCCCACAGGGCGCCCGCGGTCCGCGCGGCGAGCGCCGGCGGTAAGGCGGCGCCGGCGGGGGACAGGTACGCGGCGGGGTCGGCGCCCTGCCCGTATCCGGCCTCGCGCAGCAGCCCCCACAGGTGCGGCACTGCCTCCCGGGCGGCGGGCCCGAAAGCCGTGAGCGTCCGCACGGCGGACCTGACCACCCCCTCGCGCCGCTCACCCGTCGCGCCCCGCAGCACCCGCAGGACGGCAGGCACCGACTCGGCCGCCGCGGCACCCGGGCCCAGCACGGACAGTCCGTGCAGCAGCGGCCCGACCCGGTCGGCCAGCCGGTCGTCGAGCGCGAGACCCGCCAGCCGCTCGCGCAGCGCCGGGGCGAGCGGCGCGGCGGCCCTTCCCAGCTCGTCCAGCGAGTGCCCCAGGTCCCCCGGGGCCTCCGCCCGATCGAGGATCTCCGCCAGTACGGGCACCACGCGTGCGTCGCCCGCCCGCGCGAGCGCCACGATCGCGGGGCAGAGCGTCGGCGGCCCGTTCTCCCATCTGAGCACCCAGGTGGACGGCTCGGCGGCCACCCGCTGCGCCAGGGCGTCCGCCGCCGGCAGCGCGAGGCCGAACAGCTCCTTGAGCGCGTACGCCGCGCCCATGGCGAGCCGCGGCTCGGGGTCCGCGAGCTGCTCGCCGAGCAGGCCGACCAGTTCCCCGTACGCGCCCCGCCACGTCCGCAGCAGCGAGCTGCTCATCCGGACCGCCTCGACCCGCTGCGCCCGGTCCGGGCTGCACAGCTGGTCCGCGAGCAGCGCTGTCCGGTCGTCCACCCGGTCGCCGAGGCCGTCGTGGAGCGTCCGCAGCAGGTCCGCCGTCCACGGGGCGCGGTGGGGCGCGGTGTCCGCGGACCGCACCTGCCGCAGCTGGCCGAGCAGCGTCGCCGAGGGGAGCCCCTCGGCGGCCGGGGCCGATGCCACCGGCTGTGTGCGCAGCTCCCGCAGCAGGCCCGTCACGCCCGGCACGACGTCGGACGGCAGCGCACCGGGCGCGCAGCGGGCCAGCTGCGCGAGCGCCGCGAGCCGCACCCCCGCGCCGTACGCCGCGCGGGACAGGGTGGTGAGCAGATCCACCACCTCGGGCAGCAGGCTCTCGTGGCGCAGCGCTATCCGGCCGGCGGCCTCCACGCACGCCAGCCGCACCTCCGTGTCCTGCTCCGCCTCGAGCCGCCCGCGCAGCAGGCGCAGCACCCGGACCGGATCGCTGTGCAGCGTGGCCAGCGCGTGCGGCGCCGCGAGCCGCACCCCGCGGTCAGGATCGTCCAGCAGCCCGAGGAAGACGTCCGCGCCGGCCGTGACCGCCGACGCGGCCATGGCGTAGTTCGCGGCGTCCTCGAACTCCTCGTCCTCCGGATCCAGTTCGTCGCCGTCCAGATCGATGCCGCCGATGCTGGTCAGCAGTTCGACGACGCAGCCCCGGTCCCGCACGTCGGGATCGGCCACCAGCTCCATCAGGAATGGGATGCAGGCCAGCGTGGAGTCGTACACGTCCCCCTGGTGGTGCACGGCCCCGTACATTCCGTCGAGTGCGTTCTCGCGCTCGGCCGGATCCGCGGAGGCGAGTCCGCGCAGCAGCTCCGGCACATCGTCGGCCGGGCCGTAGGCATGCTCCAGCGAGGCCCACTCGACCTCGTCGATTCCCGCGAACACGACTGTCCCCCTCCCAAGAAACCTTGGGTCTCCAAGCAACTTCGGGTCTCGACCCTTGTGTCTGGGGGAAGTGTGCCCCAAGGACCCGACATCCTGACCGGTATCGGTCGGGGTTGTCCGGGGGTTGTTGAATCCAGGCCTGTTGCCGCCGTCGGCGGCGGCTGTTCCCATGGGCGGGGGGTGATGCCGATGCAGCGACTGCGGGTGACGCCGGTGCGCGTCCGGGGCGGGGACCGGCTCTGTGTGAGCCTTCCCGACGGCCGTGACGTCGCCTGGTGCGACCGCGACACGGGCCGGGTCGCCCTGTTCTCCGCCGCCCACCGCGACGCGGTGCTCCAGGCGCTCGCCCCCTTCACGGCCGGGGAGCTCACCGTGGGGCCGCCGCCCGTGCCCACCCGCGACGAACTCGCCCGTCTCGCACTGCCCCCCGACGACGACCTGGCCCCCAACCGGCCCGGCGAGGCGCTGTGCACGGACCTCGAACGCCGTCCGCCGGCCGCGCTGCGGCTGCGGCGCGACCCGCGGCGTGCGGACCTGGCCGCGCAGCAGCGGCTCGGCGACGCGCTCGACGGACTGGAGCCCGCGGGATGGCGGGTGCTGCACGCCGTGCCGCTGCCGGGCGCCGACCACATCGACCACCTGGCCTTCGGTCCGGGCGGGGTGCTCGCCCTGCACGCGTTCGCGGCCGACCGGACGCGGGTGCGCGTCGGCGACCGGCTGGTCCAGGGCGGCCGGGGCACGGCCGTCGACCTGACGCTGACGCGCCGCCGGGCCGACCGGGCCGCGCATGTGCTGGCCGTCGTGGTCCGGCCGGTCCTGGTCGTCGTCGGCGCGGCCCGGCTGGACGCGGCCTCGGCGCCGGGTGACATCCAGGTTCTGCGGGACGACGAGGTGCCGGCGCTGGCCCGGCTCGGCGGCGTGCTCAAGCCCGCGGACATCGAGTCCCTGTACGCGGCGGCCCGCGACCGGCGCACCTGGCTCGCGGCCTGAGCGGGCGGCCGAGGCCCGGCCGATTCCGCCACGGCCGGGCCACGGCGCGCCGGACCTACCGCAGGCCGTCGCCCCAGCCGGCCTGCATCATCGTCTGGAACGCCCACGTCCCGTTCCGCCTGACCAGCACGTCCGCGTACCGCAGCTGCCGGGTTTGACCCTCCATGGTCATGGTGGAGTCGGTGAAGACGACGGCCATCGCGGCGGACAGGAACACCGGCGTCCGCACCGACTCGAACGAGATGTCGGCATCGCCGTCGCCCATCACCCGGGTCATGGTCTCCACGAACTGCCGGCGGTCCCACTGGGCGCAGACACCGTCGCCGGCGGTGTCGTCGCTGATCAGGTTGAGCGGGAAGACGGCCATGTCCGCCATGCGCTCGACGTCGCGTGCGGCGCTGTGCGCGTCGTAGGCGGCGAACCACTCCTGGATGCTTGCCAGCTCCTCGGCGCTCGGGATGTGTCCGGTGTCGGGCAGAAACGTCACTCTGTCTCCTCGTCGTCATACGTGACCGGTCGCTCGGCCATGGAAGGTAATGCCCGGACGCAGACTAGTCAAACTTGATTAGTCGAGTTCCTCGGGTGCCCTCAGCCGCACCACCGTCGTCACCGTGTGCCGCGTGGTGCCCAGTTCCACCTCCGCGACCACCCCCGGCTCGACGACCCGGTAGGCGACCTCGCCGATCCCGGTCGCGACCGCCGTCCCGCTCGCGCCGCCGGCCCGCCCGGCCAGCAGGGCCGCCGCCTGCGCCCGCAGCCCGGGCGGCATCGGGCTGGACACCACCGGCGTGTCGTCGTCGGGCAGCACCAGGGTCAGCGCGGTGGGCCGGGCCGGAGCGCCGGTGAAGCCGACCACGGCCGCGTCGTGCGTGCGGGTGTGCCGGAGCTTGCGCCACAACCGCACCCCGCCCCGGTAGGTCTGGTCCAGCCGCTTGACCACCAGCCCCTCGACACCGATCGCCGGCAGGCTCTCGTACCAGCCCGCCGCCTCCGCCCGGTCCAGCGTCATCGGCACGGGCTGCAGCGGCGGCCCCAGCGGCCCGGTCACCGCCACCAGCCGCGCCCGCCGCTTCTCGTACGCCAGCGGCCGCAGGTCCTCGCCGGCCTCCGCCAGCAGATCGAAGGCGGCGTACGAGGCGGGCAGGGCGCGGGCGAGCGCGGGAGCCCGTCCGGGCGTGGCGGCCGCCCGCTTCTGCACGGCGGCGAAGTCGGTCCGCCCGTCCCGCCACACCACGACCTCGCCGTCGAGCACGGTGTCGTCCGGCAGCTGCCGGGCGGCGGCGGCGAGATCGGGGAACGCGGCCGTGACGATCCGCCCCGAACGGGCCTGCAGCAGCACCTCGCCGCCGATGCGGAAGATCACCATGCGGTGCCCGTCGAACTTGGGCTCGTAGGCCAGATTGGTACCGCTCGGCAGGGCGTTCACCGACTCGGCGAGCGCCACCTTCAGGGGCGGCCGGGGCAGCGTCACGGCAGGTGCCCGGCTCTGTCGCGGTCGTCGAGCGGGGCGAGCAGGTCGCCGTACCGCTCGAGCCGGGGGGCGATGTCGGAGAGCCGGAAGACGAGCCCGGCCCCGTCCGCGCGGCCCTCGTCCACCTCCTCCCAGGTCACCGGCGCGGAGACGGCCGGCTCCGGGCGCGCCCGCAGGGTGTACGGGGTCGCGGTGGTCTTCGCGGCGGCGTTCTGGCTGTGGTCGACGAAGACCTTGCCGGGCCGCAGAGCCCGGGCCATCCGGTGCAGGACCAGCTTCGGCAGGGCGGCCTCCCCCTCGACGGCCAGCGACTTCGCATAGGCCGAGACCTGCTCGGAGGGGGTGGGCTCCAGCGGCACGGCCAGATGCAGCCCCTTGGAGCCGGACGTCTTGGCGTACGCGTCGAGGCCGTCGCGCGCGAGCCGGTCGCGCAGCCACAGGGCCACCTCGCAGCACTCGGCGATGCCGGCGGGCGCGCCCGGGTCGAGGTCGAACACCATGCGGTCCGCGACGGCGGGCCGGTCGGCCCGCCACTGCGGCGTGTGGAACTCGACCACCAAGTTGGCCGCCCAGACGAGTGAGGCCAGGTCGCAGATCACCACCTGGCGCGCCTTCGGGTCCTCCGAGCGGGGGACCGGCGCCGTGCGCACCCAGTCGGGAGTGCCGGGCGGCGGGTTCTTGGTGAAGAACACCTGGCCGTCGGGACCGTCCGGGTATCGGAGGAAGGAGACCGGGCGGTCCCTGAGGTGGGGCAGGATCGCCTCGGCCGTGACCGCGTAGTAGTGCACGATCTCGCCCTTGGTGGTCCCGGTGGCGGGATGGATGACCTTTTCCAGGTTGGTGAGCGCCAGGCGCCGCCCCTCCACCTCTGTGATCGGCGTCATACGATGAGAATCCCACGATTTCCGGAATTTCGGATGAAAGGGATGAAACGTGCGATCCATCTGGAACGGCGCGATCTCCTTCGGGCTGGTCAGCATCCCGATCAAGCTGGTCAACGCCACGGAGAACCACTCCGTCTCGTTCCGCCAGATCCACGCCGCCGACGGCGGGCGCATCCGCTACCGCAAGGTGTGCGAGCTGGAGGAGAAGGAGGTGACGCAGGCCGAGATCGGCAAGGCGTACGAGGACGCGGACGGGTCGATGATCCCGATCACGGAGGAGGACCTCGCCGCCCTCCCGCTGCCGACCGCGAAGACCATCGAGATCGTCGCCTTCGTGCCGGCCTCCGAGATCGACCCGCTCCAGATGGACGCGGCCTACTACCTCTCGGCGAACGGCGTGCCGGCCGCCAAGCCGTACACCCTGCTGCGCGAGGCGCTCAAGCGCAGCAACCGCGTCGCCATCGCCAAGTTCGCGCTGCGCGGACGGGAGCGGCTCGGCATGCTCCGCGTCGTCGACGACGTGATCGCCATGCACGGGCTGCTGTGGCCGGACGAGATCAGGCAGCCGGAAGGCGTGGCCCCGCAGAGCGACGTGACCGTGCGGGACGCGGAACTCGACCTCGCCGACGCTCTGATGGACACGCTCGGTGAGGTCGACCTCGAGTCGCTGCACGACGACTACCGCGACGCGGTCGAGGCCATGATCGCCGCGAAGGCCGAGGGCGGCGGCGCTGCCGTCGAGCCGGCTCCGGCGGAGCGCGAGGGCGGCAAGGTCATCGACCTGATGGCGGCGCTGGAGAGCAGTGTGCGCGCGGCGCAGGAGGCGCGCGGCGAGGGGGCGGAGGAGCCCGCCGGTGACGAGGCGCGGGTGACGCCGATCAAGGGGCGGCGTTCCGCGGCGGCTCCGAAGGAGCAGGGCGGCAAGAAGTCGACGTCCGCGGCGAAGAAGACCGCGGCCAAGAAGACCACGGCCAAGTCGACGTCCACGGCGGCCAAGAAGTCCGCGTCGAAGTCCACGGCGGCCAAGAAGTCCGCGTCGAAGTCCACGGCCAAGTCGGCGTCCTCGGGCTCCTCTTCGTCCGGCGGGGCGTCGAAGAAGTCCGCGTCGAAGAAGGCGGCCCCGAGGAAGCGCTCCTCGGCGTGAGTACGGGGCCGCCCCGGTCGGCGGCCACGGTCGAGCTGATGCGGGCCGTGGGGGCCGAACCTAGACTGGCGAGGCCCGGAAAGTCCCGTTTCAAGGGAGATGCACGTCATGTCCAAACGAGGCAACAAGCGCCGCGCCCGCAAGAAGAAGGGCGCGAACCACGGCAAGCGCCCCAACGCCTGACGCCGAGCGGTCGTGCGAGCTGTGCGAGGGAGCCGGACCCGGCGAAACGGGTCCGGCTCCGTGCCGTGAATCCGCCGCCACCGCGGCAGCGGCAGAGTGCGGTCGGCGGTAAGCGGTCAGCCGGTCACCTCGGCGCCTGTCGGGAGCGGCGGTTCGGCGCCGATCCGGTCCAGCTCCTCGTCGGTGAGGACCCGGGAGCGGAGCAGGAAACGCACCCCCTCCGGCGCCTCCAGCGAGAAGCCGCTGCCGCGCCCGGCCACCACGTCGACGGTGAGGCGGGTGTGCCGCCAGTACGCGTACTGGTCCGCGCTCATCCAGAACGGCGTGTCACCGGCCACCCTGCCCAGCAGGACGTCCGAGCCGCCGACCCGGAACTCGCCGCGCGGATAGCACATCGGCGCGCTGCCGTCGCAGCAGCCGCCCGACTGGTGGAACATCACCGGCCCGTGCACGGCGACCAGTTGGGCGACGAGCTCCCCGGCTGCCGGCGTCAGCGACACCCGGACCGCCCGCTCGGCCATCAGAAGAACCCGAGCTTCTTCGCGGAGTAGCTGACCAGCAGGTTCTTCGTCTGCTGGTAGTGGTCGAGCATCATCTTGTGGTTCTCCCTGCCCACCCCGGACTTCTTGTAGCCGCCGAACGCCGCGTGCGCCGGGTAGGCGTGGTAGCAGTTGGTCCACACCCGGCCGGCCTTGATCTCCCGCCCCAGGCGGTACGCCGTGTTCCCGTCGCGGGTCCACACGCCCGCGCCCAGGCCGTACAGCGTGTCGTTCGCGATCTTCAGGGCCTCGTCGACCGAGTCGTACGTCGTCACGGAGACGACCGGCCCGAAGATCTCCTCCTGGAAGACCCGCATGTCGTTCCTGCCGCGGAAGATGGTCGGCTCGATGTAAAAGCCGCCGTCCAGGCCCGGCACCGAGCGCCGCCCGCCACCGGTGAGGATCTCGGCGCCCTCCTGCGTACCGATGTCGATGTACGAGAGGATCTTCTCGTACTGGTCGTTGCTCGCCTGTGCGCCGATCATGGTCGCCGGGTCGAGCGGGTCGCCGCCGACGATCGCCCGGGTGCGCTCCACGCAGCGCGCCATGAACTCGTCGTAGATGGAGGAGTGGACCAGGGCACGCGACGGGCAGGTGCACACCTCGCCCTGGTTGAGCGCGAACATCACGAACCCCTCGACGGCCTTGTCCAGGAAGTCGTCGTCCGCGGCGGTGACGTCGGGCAGGAAGATGTTCGGGCTCTTGCCGCCCAGCTCCAGCGTGACGGGGATGATGTTCTCGCTCGCGTACTGCATGATCAATCGCCCGGTCGTCGTCTCGCCGGTGAACGCCACCTTGGCGACGCGCGGGCTGGAGGCGAGCGGCTTGCCGGCCTCGACGCCGAAGCCGTTCACGACGTTCAGCACGCCGGCGGGGAGCAGGTCGGCGATCAGCTCGACCACCAGCAGCAGGCTGGCCGGGGTCTGCTCGGCGGGCTTGATGACGACGCAGTTGCCGGCCGCCAGCGCGGGCGCCAGCTTCCACGCCGCCATCAGGATCGGGAAGTTCCACGGGATGATCTGGCCGACCACGCCCAACGGCTCGTGGTAGTGGTACGCGACGGTGTCGGCGTCGATCTCCGCGATGCTGCCTTCCTGGGCGCGGACCACACCGGCGAAGTAGCGGAAGTGGTCCACGGCCAGCGGGATGTCGGCGGCCAGCGTCTCGCGCACCGGCTTGCCGTTCTCCCAGGTCTCGGCCACGGCGATCTTCTCGAGGTTCTGCTCGATCCGGTCCGCGATCCTGTTCAGGATGTTCGCCCGCTCGGTGGCGGACGTCCGCCCCCACGCGTCCGCGGCGGCGTGGGCGGCGTCCAGGGCCAGTTCGACATCGGCCGCTGACGACCGGGCCACCTCGCAGAAGACCTTGCCGGTCACGGGAGTCGGGTTCTCGAAGTACCGGCCCTCCACGGGGGCGACCCAGTCGCCACCGATGAAGTTGTCGTACCGGCGGGCGAAGTCGACGATGCTGCCTTCTGATCCTGGCTGCGCGTACACCATGGTGGCTCTCCTCGGAGGATGGCGAGTGAGGTGCCGCGGCGGCGTCGTGCCGCCGTGGCGGCTCACACTGTGCGCCGGAGAGGTTGGCGCGAGGTTGGCGTCCGGCGCGGGCACCGCCACCGGCTGGGCAGCAGCCGGCCGTCGTCCGCCGGCCTTCGGTCGTCGTGCGGGCCGCCGGCCGTCGTGCGGGCCGTCAGTCGTCGTGCAGGGCCGTGCTCAACCGCCCGGCGGCCAGCGCCCGGCGCGCGTCGCCCGCCCCCAGCAGACGCAGCGCGTGCTCGTGCACCGCCACGTCGTACGGGGCACGTTCGCCGTAACGGAGCGCGTGCTCGGGGCGGGTGCTGGCGAGGACCGCCTCCCGTACGGCCACCTCCAGCCGGGCCCGCCACTCGACGATCCCCGGCGCCTCCGACCGGTGGAGCAGCGGGCCGCGGTAGTGGCGCAGCGCGGCGGCGGTGTCACCGCTCTCCAGCGCGCGCATCAGATCGACGGCGTCGCACGAGACGGGCGCGGTGAGGGCGTACCTGCGCGTGGCGATGCCACCGGACAGCGCGCGTCGCAGGTGCGAGATCTCCGCCTTGAAGGTGGAGGCCGTGACCGGCCGCTCCCCGTACAGCGCCTCGCGCAGCCGCTCCGGCGAGAAGCCGTCCGGCTCCAGCGTGAGCAGCGTCAGGATCTCCAGCTGGCGTGGCCGCAACGGCAGCGGAGCACCGTCCCGCACCGCCTCCCGCGCCCCGAGGCAGCGCAGTCGCACGCCGCTGCCCGGCGCCCCGGGCGGGCCCGCGGCCCCGGCATCGGCCCGCAGCCGTGCCTCGATCGTCGAGACGAGCGTCCGCACGGTGGACATGGCCAGCGGATGCGAACGGTCCCATGTCGTCGACAGGTCCAGGACACCGAGCACCCGGCCGCCGGGGTCGTGGATCGGCGCGCAGTAGCAGACCCAGCCGTGCAGCGCGGTCACCAGGTGTTCGGCGGAGAAGACGGTGCTGGGGCGGTCCGTGCGCAGGGCGAGTGACAGGGCGTTGGTGCCCATGGCCTGCTCGTCCCAGCGCCCGCCGGGTGCGAAGTTGACCCGCTCGGCGCGACGCTTCATGGTCTGCCCGCCGCAGGTCCACAGGATGGTGCCGGACTCGTCGGTCACCGCCGTCACGAAACCGGCGTCCTCGGCGATGCTGAGCAGTTCGTCCCCGAGATCGTCGACCGGCCGGCGCAGCGGCGAGCGGGCCCAGCGGTGGTGCACCGTGCCCCCGTCGGAGACCGGGGCGCTGTCCAGGCCGGGGTCCACGCTGCTCAGCGAACGCACCCACGACTCGGTGACCTCGG
This sequence comes from Streptomyces peucetius, assembly GCF_025854275.1. Lineage (NCBI taxonomy): Bacteria > Bacillati > Actinomycetota > Actinomycetes > Kitasatosporales > Streptomycetaceae > Streptomyces > Streptomyces peucetius. Next base: position 5,373,816 of record NZ_CP107567.1, read on the forward strand.
GCCGCAGTGCCTCGCCGCCGCCCGGCGACCGTCGGGCGGCCCTCAGCCGGGGCACCCAGCGGGACCACTCGTCCTCCAGGGCGGCCCGGCGCCGCCGGAGGTCACTGCGCTGTGACATGTTCTCCCCTGTCGCGGATCGGGGGACGACCGCCCATTCTCCGCCGGGAAGCCCCGCAGCGCACCACCCCGTACGGACGGTTTCGGGGTGGGTCCCGAGCCGCCGGCGGCAGCCCGTATCGGATGCGAGTGCACGTTCCCAGCGCCGCATGGTTGGGGTAGCGTCCCGAAGGGCAGCGCCCAGTACCTGCTGCCCACATGGCCTGCGCCGGCCGGCGGCCGGGCGAGCAGCGCAACCGCCCCCGCAGCCGTACACCGCGACGTGGGCCGGACCCGACGGTACTCACCGGGACGGAGCCCGCGCATGGCATCCATGTCGTACCTTGACCTGCACCAGAAGTTCGCCGCTGACATCGAAGCGGAGACGGAGATCGCCCTCGAAAGGCTCGGCCCGGCAGCGGGGGAGCTGCGGAACGCGGTGACCGGTCTCTTACGGAACCAGAAGTTCACGTACCCCCTGTCCGTCCTGCCGTTGCTCGTGCACGGTGCGGAGACCGGTGTGCCGGGTCCTGCCGTCCCGCTCGCCGTCGTGCACGACCTCTGGTGGACCTCGGCCTGCTACCTCGACGACGTGGCGGACGGCAATACGTCGATCGTGGCCGGCGGTGCCATGGGCGCGAACGAAGCCCTCCTCGCGTCCGTCGTCACGGGGCACGTGCTGCCGCTGTCGATCCTGCGGTCCCTGCGGGTCCCGGAAGAGATACGCGCCGTCCTGACGACCGAGGCACTGTCCTGCGCGACCGCTGCCGCCGAAGGCCAGCTGGCCGACATGCGCGGGGACGCCGCGGGCGCCACCAGGGCGTCCGTCCTCGCCGCGTACCGCGGCAAGTCGAGCGCACCCTTCCGCATGATCATGGCGATGGCGGCGACCCTGGCGGAGGCGGACACGGACCGGACCGAAACGTGGCGCGGCTTCGGCGATGTGTTCGGCGTCCTGTGGCAGCTCTTCAACGACCAGGAGGACATGCTCACCGGCCGCGACGAGGACCTGCGGAACGGCACGGTGACCTACCTCTTCGCCTGCGCCCTCGACGGCGGCTCTCCCGCGCCGGCCGAACGCCTCCTGTCGCTGCACGCCGCTGCCCCGGCGTCCCACGCCGCGCGCCGCGAACTGGCCGGCCTCCTCAGGGCGCCCACCAACCTCGACCGCTTCCGCCGGGACGTCGACGCCTTCCGCGAGAGCGCGCTCCGTCTGCTCGGCGAACTGGGCGGCGACAAGGAGTACTTGCCGGTGCTGGCCGACCTCGTGGACCGCTCGTCCCGGGTGATGCTGTGATCCGACGGGGGACGACCCGCCGGCCCCGGGTCCTGGGTGTTGCTCCTCGACGTGGCGAACGGTGACTGCCCACCGACGAGGAAGAGTGGTCGCGACTCCTCACGCATCGCCCTCTCGGGGCCGTCGGCCTCGCGGCCGCCACGGTTCAGCTCCCGTCCGGCGGCAGGTCCCACAAGCACAGCGATGTCCCGTCCCCGGAGACCGTGTACCAGCTGCCGCCACCCGCCGAGCGGGCCGGTCCGGCGACGGCGAAGGGGTAGGCGATCCGGCCGCGCAGCGACATCGTGCGCGCGTCGACGAGCCAGTGGCGGGCCGTGCCGTGGGCCGCGTCGCACTCTGAGGTGCCGGCGACGACGGTGTCCTCGTCCACGAAGGCAGCCTCGTGGTCCCAGTGCACGCGGCCCTCGCCGGTGCCGTCGGGGTGCGGCGGCACAGTGCCCTCGGCGTCGAGCTCCCGCAGGACCGAGCCGTCGTCCGCCGAGTGGAGGTACAGGGTGTACTGCCCGATGTCCCCGGCCAGCAGCAGCCCGCCGGACGGACTCACCCCGTGCAGCAGCAGTTCGTCGTCGATCTTCCTGACCGACAGCCGCCGCCCGTCCCACCGCCCCCAGAGCGCGGGGGACCCCTCCTCGCCCTCGCCGACACTCAGCCCCGTCTGCGCCGGGTCCGGGTGCGGCGTGTGGTGCGAACCGGAGCCCACGGTCAGGGTCTGCGCCTGTCCCAGCACCCTGCCGTCGGCGGCGTCGAGGACCAGCCACAGCTCCTGGTCGTCCTCACCCTGCCCGCCGGCGCTCAACGGTCCGCGGACGTGCGTCCACACGAGCCTGCCGTCCGCGGAGAACGCCGCCGACCCGCTGTCCGGATACCGGTGGTCCTCGTCGTCGGCGTACTCGCCGAACGACTCGTGCGCCGAGAAGCACGCGCCGCCCCAGCAGCCGTGCCGCACCTCCCAGCGCGTCGCCCCGGAGGCGTCGACGGCCCGCACCGCGTGCACACCGGCGAACACCGCCAGGTCACCCTCCGGCGACACCGCGACCTCGCCGAAGCGCCGCGGCCAGGGAGCGGGGATACGTGCTTCCGCGGGTGGCCCGTCCGCATCGAGATCCCGTACGACGACTTCGTCGTCTCCGCGCTGGACCAGCAGCCGTCGACCGGGCGGGTGCGCCACTTCGGGTGCGTCCGCCGTCGCCGCCCGCAGCGGAGCGGCGACGGTGGCGACGAGACGGGCGGTGACGGTCACAGGGGACTCCGCACGGGGATGCGACGCGGGGGAGACTGACGCCGCCAGAATAGGGGGCGGGGACCGGGGCGGAGCCTCCCGTCCGGGAGTGTGGAAGGCAGGTGTGCCGGTGAACCGGGAACTGATCGACGTGATCGGGCAGTTGCGCGCCGCCTTGGCCACCCGCCGCGAGTGGACCATGATGAACCTGCTGCCCGCGCCGGCCGCGGCCGGCGGTCCGGACGCAGCCCGACTCCCCGCCGCCGTCCGCGAGTTCCTCGCTGTCACGGACGGCGCCACCTGCGGCGACGTCACGCTCTTCTCGGCCGCGAACGTTCCGGCGATGCAGTTCTACGCCGACCCGGTCCCCGGAGCGGCGGCGGCCGTGCTGAGCCGTGAGGAATGGCTGTGCTGCGGCGTCGTCGGGGACGAGCCGCTCTTTGTACACCGCGCCACGGGAGAGATCTGGTACTTCCCCGACACGGGGACCGAGTGGCCGAAGTCCTCCGCGTTCGAGAAGGCCGCGGACGACCTGCACTCCTTCTTCCTGCACCACATGGCCGGCCCGGGCTACCCCGCTCTCTCCGCCACCGGCCGCGACGACCAGTGGGCCGACCTGCTCGACAGCCTCGGCCGGCTGGCCTGACACGGGCGGCGGCCCACGGAAAACCACAGGACCGGGTGCCACTTCCTCCGGTACGTTCGGTGCTGTTCGAAGGGGGAGAAGTGGCGAAGCTCAATCAGATCATCGCCGTCGAAAAGGGCGTCAAGAGCAAGTCGTACCAGGACATCACCGCGGCCCACCAGAGGGTGCAGAAGGTGGCGCTGCTGGCCGGGATCTCGCGCACCTACCAGCCGAAGGACGAGGAGGGCGAGCAGTTGCCGCCCGAGTCCACGCGGGTGCAGGTGATGGCCGAGGACGTGCTGCGCGAGATGTCGGAGTCGCTGACCCGGCTGTTCGACGTGACCGCCACCAAGGACTGGGCCAACTGCTCGGCCCGCGCGGACGTCGTCGTCGACGGGCGGACCGTGGTCCCGCAGGCGCCGGTCAGCTACCTGCTCTTCCTCGAGAAGCAGCTCACCGACCTGCACACCTTCGTGAAGAAGCTGCCCGTGCTGGACGCCGCCGAGTCCTGGTCCCCGGACCCGTCGACGGACTGGTGGAAGACGGACCCGGTGCGGACCATCCGTACGAAGAAGGTGCCGCGCAACCACGTCAAGGCCGAGGCGACCGACAAGCACCCGGCGCAGGTCGAGGTGTACTACGAGGACGTGCCGATCGGCTACTGGACCACGGTCAAGTTCTCCGGCGCGCTTCCGGCGCGACGGGTGAACGAGCTGCTCGGACGGGTCGAGAAGCTGCAGCACGCGGTGAAGTTCGCCCGCGAGGAGGCCAACGGCACCGAGGTCACCGACCAGCGCGTCGGGGACGCGGTGTTCGGCTACCTCTTCGGCTGACGGCACCCCGGCCGGCGCCTTCGGGCACCGGCCCCACGATCGCCCCCGTGCGAGCGCGGGGGTGCGCAACAGGCGCGGGCCGGAAATGAGGACCGGTCCGCGTGATGGGCGCAAGCTGAAACTGAGGTTCAGCCTGAAGACGCGGTGACAGTGAAGGTTCGAGTCCTTCCCCCGGCACGGATCCTGGCCGGGGTGGCCCAACACGGCAGAGGCAGCCGCGATCACACTCAGACTCTCGCTCCAGCTTCAGCATCGCCACCGATCGCCAGATCGACCGAGTACGGACGAACGCCGGCGGATGCTGGTTCGAATCCCGCCTGCGCCTCTCACGCGGCGCGGTAGTTCAAAGGAAGAACACGACGGCCTGATGACTGATCCGTACTTTTAAACGCCGCTGGCGTGCGCAATTGGGTGGCATCCCCAGGGACCCGGGAGCTGGATACGACTCCCGGGTCCCGCCACGTCCGTGGGTCGGCGGCACGAGACCCGGCCCCGCCTCACGCCCCGTCGCGCTCCACCCGTACGCCCTCCGGCACCCCGCGGACCGGGCCCACGTGCCGGCCCAGCCGCAGGGTGGTCAGGCGGGGGAACGCCCGGAGCGGGGTCAGGTCCTGGCGGGCGTCGTGGACCAGCAGGTACAGGTGGGTGAGGCGGTCCGCCACCAGGCCCTCGACCAGCTGCTCGACGGGCAGCAGCTCGGCCACCTGGATGCGCTCACGGCCGCCGAGCCGGCGAAGCTCCGCCATCTCCTCCGGTCCGGTCACCGTGAAGTACAGGCCCGCCGGGTCCAGATGGGCGATCACCTCGTCCGCGTACCGCTCGGTGTCGAACCGCCGCCACGCGCCCGCCAGTTCGGCCCGTACCGCGAGCGAGCGCCGGTCCCGCAGCCGCACCAGGTAGTCGATCGCCGCGTCGTCGCGGACACCGGCTGCTGTCGCGGCCAGCAGCAGGGCCCGGTCGTCGGACACCTTCTCCGGGTCCGGCAGCAGTTCGAGGGCTATCGGCCCGATCCAGCCCAGTCCCCGCGCACTGTCGAGAGTGTCCGGCTGGACGATGAACCGGGTCCGCTGGCGCACCATCTCCCGCGTCTGGGGGCTCATCTCCGTGGCGTGCTCCAGGCACGCGGAGGCCAGCAGCTTGCAGTACTTCGCCTCCGCCGCCGTCAGCTCCGGCCGGGCGGAGACCAGCTCCTCCATCATCTGCGCGCATTCGTCCGGCCGGGCGAGCGAGACCGCCATCCGGATCACCTCGTCCCAGTCGGAACGGTGTGCGTTGTTCACCAGGAAACGGATGTCGTGCCGTTCCACGGCCTCCTTGGCGCTCAGGTAGTCCTGGAACGTGCGGTGGACGAAGTCCACCACCCCGGGTGTCGGCATCCGCAGCAGCCCCGTCCGGTGCAGAAGATGCTCGAACAACTCCTCCGCGCTGCCCTGCCGCCCGGCGCTGGGGATCGCCGGCAGATAGCGGTCGAGGATGCTGACCGCCGTGGTCCGGTCCACCTCGGTCAGGTCGTTCAGGAGCATCCAGTGCGCGAGCTTCTGCAGCAGCCGCTCCTTGGCCTCCCGGTCGATGACGATGCCGTCCGCGTCGACCTCGCGCTCGGGGTCGCGGCGCTCCAGCAGCATCGCCAGCGCCGCCTTGTACAGGGCTTTGCGGCCGCGCGGCAGGATGCCGCTGCGGTCGCGGTTCAGGGCGCAGATCAGGCTGCACATCAGCGGATTGGTCGCCAGGCCCCGCAGCTCCCTGATGAGCCGCACCGAGTGCAGCAGCCGCCGCTCGTAGCGGGGGAGACGGGAGTGGTCGGTTCCCGGGTCGGAGGCGGCCGCCGCGTGCCAGGAGCGGATGAACCGCGACACCTGGTCCCGGGTCATGGGCGACAGCGTCAGCTCCGTGAAGCCCTGGTCCGCCAGCCATCGTTCGCGTACGGCCGTCGGCCGTGACGTCACCACCCACCGGTTGCCGGGAAACGTGCGCTGGAGCGCGTCGATCTGCCCGCGGACGAGCTCGCGCCGCTCGGCGGGCGCCTCGTCGATGCCGTCGATCAGCAGCAGCGCGCGCCCGGAGGCGAGCACCCGTACCGCCCAGCCGCTGGGCTCGGAGCCCGCCATGGGGTGGTGCGCGGCGGACAGGAACTCGGCCGGAGCGGGCACGTCCTGGTCGGAGAATCGGCGCACCGGCAGCACGAACGGCACCAGCCCCCGCAGTGCCGCCAGCTCGTCCGGCAGCCGGTCACCGGCGGTGGACACCGCCAGCCACTGCATCAGGGTCGTCTTCCCCGACCCCGCGGTGCCCCGCACCAGCACCCGTGGCTGCCCGGCGAGCGCGTGGTCCACGGGCACGGGTACGGGCGGACGCGGCCCCGACCCGCCGAGCGGCCCGGCCGGCTGGTCCTGGTCGGCGATCTCCGCGCCGAGCCCGATGTACGTCGCGTCCAGCGGCCAGCGCCCCGGCGAGTTGATGAAGTCGACGCCGACGATGGTCACCTGGCTGTACAGCTGGACCAGGCTCGCCAGGTACCCGGACTCGAACCGCGCGTCGACACCGTCGGGCGACGGGTGCCGTTCCAGCAGCCGTACGACCTCCTCGATCCGCCGGCTCTGCTCGACCGCCGTCCTGGCCACGAACGTGGACCGCTGCGTGAAGAAGTGCAGGACGTGCACGCTCGCGGTGTCCACCAGCCGGTCGTGGAACCACGCCGCGTCCGCCGACAACTCCCGGCAGGTGTCGGGCACATGGCGGCGCAGCCGCCGCGCGAACTCCTCCGGACCGAGGCCGACGGCCTGGACGTCGTCCATGTCCAGCTCGCCCAGCCCGTACAGGGTCCGTACGACCGCGTCCACGACGGCGGAGTGCTCGTCCTCGGGGAAGGTTTCGCGCGGACCGGCCTCCCGCCGGGCGCGGCGCACCAGTTCATCGGTCAGCCTGCGGAGGTCGTCGTCGGAGAGGGCCCGTTTCTCACCACGGAACGACACCAGCCCGGACAGCCGGACGCCCCGTTCGACGAGCCCGGCGCCTGCCCCCTCCCGTACGAAGAGCCGCTTGACGAGGGGGGTGACCACGCTCGCCCCGATGCGTAGGCCGATGCTCGCAGGGTCCATCGTTCCGACCGTAGGGGAGGGGAGGGCGCCGCTCAAGAGCCCGCCGGCACCCCTGTCCGCCGTGGCGTCCGTGCGCCCCGCCGCGCCCGGGCCGCCGCGCCAAGGCACGTACCCACGGCATAGTCCCAGGTCCTGCCCGGGGAGGACGCCCGTCGACCAGTGCGCCCGCTCTGCGCCCTTCTGCCGGGCGGGCCGGCGGGTGAGTCTGTGAGGCACGGGGGCCGGTGCCGCCTGACGGCGGCACCGGACAATACCGCGAGGGAGGCAGGGGCATGCTCGAGGAACTGACGGTCACCGCATGGCAGTACTTCGGGCACGACCGGCTGTACGTCAATCTGCCCGACGGCACACCCATCGGCTGGGCGGACCGCAGGACCGGCGGCATCACCGTCGTCCACGCCCGCTACCGCGACGACGTGACGGACATGCTGGCCCGCCGGGCGCCGGAGCTCCTGACCCCGGCGGAGCCCGACGTACGCGTCCACCCGGGCGCCTTCGACACGCCGTCCGCCGACCCGCCGGCCCGGTCGGCCCCGCCCGTCAAGCCGCCGGTCCCGTCGGCCGAGTCGCTGGTCCCGTCCGCCGAGCCGCGCCCGTCCGGCATGCCGCCGGCCCCGTCCGCCGAGCCGCGTCCCGTACCACCCGCACCACCCGCGCCGCCGCGGTCCGCCGCGCCGCCGTCCACCCGGCCGGCCCGTTCCGCTCCACCGCTCCGACCCGCCGGGCTGCCGGAGCTGACCCCGGAGACGGACCTGGCCTCCCAGCGCCCCGGCGCGACCCTCCGTGCGACGGCCCCGGAGGCCGGGCCCGGTGAGTCGGGCCTGCTCGAACGGCTCAGCTCCCGGGTCCAGCGCCGCCGGCCCATGGACGCCGCACGCCGGAAGGAACTCCTCGGCGAGCGCAGAACCGGTGCCGAACTCGGCCGCCTCACCCGCCACGGCTGGCGCGTCCTGCACTCGATCCCGCTCCCGGACGGTGGCGACATCGACCACCTGCTGATCGGTCCCGGCGGCGTGTTCAGTATCCGCACCGAGTACCACCCGCAGCAGTCCGTACGGGCCGCCGACGACACGGTCACCGTCGACGACGGCGATCCCCGCCCGTACATCACCGAGTGCCGCGCCGAGGCCGCCCTCGTCCAGCAGGCCCTGGAGCGCCACACCGACTTCCCGGTCACCGTCCAGCCGGTCCTCGTCCTCGTCGACGCGGCCTCCCTCGACGTGGCGGCCACCCAGACTGGCATCCGCGTCTACCGCGAGCGCCAGCTCTCCGCCCTGGCCCCGTTGTCGGGCGCCCTCACCGCCCACGAGGCGGACCGGCTGTACGACATCGCACGGCGTCGAGGGGTGTGGGCCGGGGCGTGACACCGCCCCGGTCCCCGGTCCCCGTCGGAGGCCGGGAACACCTCGCGGCCGGCGCCCGGTCGGCCCGGTCCACGCAGACGTCCCCGCCCCCCTGTCAGCCGCGCGGCCAGGGGGCCGTCGAGCCGCTTGATGTCGCTGTTCAGCCGGCTGAGGTGCGTGGCGAAGTCGGCGACCTCCTCGGCCGGCCCCTGACCTCCGCGGCGGCCCCCGGCACGACCGGCGGCCGTCGGGTGGGCGGCTACTGAGCGCTCTGCCGGTCGGCGACGGCGCGCTGCCGGCGGAAGTTCTCGCGGTAGGCGGTCGTCGTTCAGCCGGTGCATGGTGATCCCGCCGTACCTGGTCGACCTGGTGAGCTGGTCCGCGACGGCCGTCCCGCTGTTGTCGAGGAGGCGGTGAACGATGTCGACGCAGCAGCCCGCGTCGTCGAGTTCCCAGAGCTTCTTCGCCACTTCGACGCGGGTGATCTGGTGCATGGCGACCCGGATCACCGTGCGGCCGTCGGCCGTGCCGTAGCCGGGGGAATTGCCGTGGCACACGGGCTGCCCGTCGACGGGGTTGTCGACGGTGTGGACGATGTTGAGGATGACGTCCGACTCGGACCGGGGGAAGAAGTACGCCTTGGCCTTGCCCGCCTCGTACGACTTGGCATAGTCGAGACCTGCTCGGCCGGGTCTGCCTGGGCGGCGGCCAGGTCGGCGAAGTAACCGGCGTACGCCGCATACAGCGCGGGGTTCTCCGCCACGGTCATCGCGTCGTTCCACGCCCGCTGACGGTCCCACGCGGTCTGGTTCGCCGAGGTCTGGACGACGACGTCGTCGACGGGGACCGTACCGGCCGCGTTGCCCGTGGTGCGGGAGAACTTGTTGTGGTTGACGTTGTGGAAGCCGTCCTGCGGATTCGGGTCCTTGGCCAGGCAGGCCGTGTTTTCCATGCACACCCGCAACCAGGACGTCCCCGGCGTCCCGGTCCGCCGGGCCAGGCCCTCGGCGAGTTTGGCGTACGCTCCCGAGCCCGCGTAGTGCTTGAGGCTCCTGTCGTCCAGGATCACCTGCACGTTCACGCCTCGCTCGTGGGCGGACACGAGCCGCCCCGCGAGCCAGTCCGAACCCAGCACGTACAGCGGGACTTTGTTGTCCGAGCCCGGCACGGCGCCGTCGATCAGGTGCGAGAGATGCCCGGACACCGCGTTCTGCCGTTCCGGGTCCGTGGGGTCGTTGAAGGTGGGCCCGTGGTGACGAGGGGCGTGGTGTCGGCGGCCGCGGCGGGCTCGGTACCGGTGGCGGCGGGGACCGCGCCGAACGGCATCACGGCGCCGAGCGGGAGCGCCGTCATGTACCTGATCTTCATCATGGAGGGTCACTATGAGTTTGAGCAGTGAGGGAGGCACGGCTGCCTGGCGGAGCGGGTCCTCAGGCCCCGCAACACCCGTTCATCGTCTCGCTGATGACGACCACGCCGCGGACGACGGCACAGACCGGTCCTCGGGAGGGGCGACGCGCGAACGGCCGCCCGGCGTCGAAGACCACCGGGCGGCCGCTCACTGCGCGGCTGGATCAGAAGAGCGAGTACAGGAGCTTGTCCGGTGAGCCGTTGCCGGCGTTCTGGACGACGCCGGTGGTGGCGTTGGCGGTCACGGCGTCACTGACCTGGGCCGGGGTGGCCGAGGGGTGATTCGCCAGGTACAGCGCGGCGGCGCCCGCGACGTGCGGGGAGGCCATGGAGGTGCCGCTGATGCTGTTGGTCGCGGTGTCGCCGGTGCTCCAGGCGGAGGTGATGCCCACGCCGGGTGCGAAGAGGTCGACGCAGGTGCCGTAGTTGGACCACGAGGACTTCGTGTCCGCCTTGTCGGTGGCGCCGACGGTGAGGGCTTCGGGTACCCGGGCGGGCGAGTACTTGCAGGCGTCCTGCGCCCTGCCGCCCTGGTTGCCGTTGCCGGCGGCGACGGCGTAGCTGACCCCGGAGGCGACGGAGTTCCGCACGGCGGTGTCCACCGCTTCACTGGCGCCGCCGCCGAGGCTCATGTTGGCCACGGCCGGCTTGACGGCGTTGGCCGTCACCCAGTCGACCCCGGCGATGACGCCGGACCACGTCCCCGAACCGTTGCAGTCGAGGACGCGCACGCCGACCACCGCGGCGGCCTTGGCGACGCCGTACGTCGAACCGGCGGTCGTCCCGGCCACGTGCGTGCCGTGACCGTTGCAGTCGTCGCCGTTCCGGCCGTCGCCGACGGTGTCGGTACCGATGCTGGCGCGTCCGCCGAACTCGCTGTGGCCGACGCGTACACCGGTGTCGATGACGTAGACGTGGACGGCGGAGGCAGTGGTGTCGTACGTGTACGAGCCGTCGAGCGGCAGCGCACGCTGGTCGATGCGGTCCAGTCCCCAGGTGGCGTCGGACTGGGTGGCGTTGACGCGGACCTCGGCGTCCTGTTCGACGTAGGCGACGCGGGGGTCGGCGGCGAGGCGGTGGGCCCGGGCGGCGGACATCTTCACCGAGAAGCCGCGCACCGAGGAGCCGTACACGTGGGTGAGTTCACCGTCGTACGCGCTGCTGAGGGCCTCGGCGGTCGGCCGCACGGTGGCCTTGTCCCCGTCCTTCAGGACCACGATCCAGCCGTTGTCGACAGCGGTGGCGGCGGGGGCCAGACGGATGTCGGGACGGTCCGCACCGTGCGCGGGAGCGGTGGCGGTGAGGAGTCCGGCGGCCAGGGCGGCCGCGGGGATGAGCACGCGAAGGTGTCGCGCGGGGGATCTCATGCGATGAACCAGACCTTTCGTTGTCCGGGTTACGGGCAATCCGGGTCGTACGGGTGTCGCCGTCCGGGTTCTCCGGCCGGCTGTCGGCCACGGGTGGTCAGACCGTGGACGTGCGACTCAACAGCCCCTGGCGGGAGCTGATTGAGCCGTCCATGACAGTGCCACGGTGCTCCGTGAGGCCGCAAGAGCTGCGGCGCCAGGCCGAAATCGGGCGGACCAGGAGGGGTGGCCCGGGACCCCTGAAATCAGCCGATGGGCGGGGACTCGCGTACGGGGGGACCGGTAGAGCACGACCAACCCGCTGAAATCAGGGACCCGTTACGGTGACGGGCATGTCTGACACCGACTTCTGGAGCTTCCCGCCCGACCGTATGACCCATGGCAGCGACACCCGCTACGAACTGACCGTCCTGCACCCGCCGTTCACCGTGGACGCCGCCGACCTGCCGGCCAACGACCGGGAGCGGGCCGCGGAGTTCGCGCGCTCCCTGGGCACGATCGACGACGTGATCGAAGACCTCGGCCCCCGTAAGCAGAGCGACACGATCACGGTCGCCACCAGAGCTGATCTCGACGTCGTGCAGGTGGGGGTGTGGGGGAACCTCATGTCGATCGCCGATCCGGCGTTCGCGGACGACGGCAACGACATGCCGCTGCTGGCGGAGGCCACTCGGCTGCGGGAGCGCTTCCCCGACGCACGGATCGTGGGCAGGGTGGAGGTGCACTGCGGCGCCGAGCACACCGAGGATCTCGTGTGGCTGCCGGACGGCACGATGTTCCATGCCTGCGGCTGGCCCGGTGACGAACCGTTCGTCGTGACCGGCGACCCGCAGGCGGTGATGTCCGCCCTCGGGATCACGACGGAAGTCCTCGAAGACCTCGACGTGTACTTCGACCTGGACGACGAACCGAACCAGAACGACTGGGGCGCCCTCGCCACGGCCTGCCTCGCCGGCGCGGACCCGTGGGGCCGGGCCGACCTGGACGCCTCCTCACTGCGGGTGCGGCACAGCGAGCACGCCACCAGCCACATGGAAGCTCTCTACTTCAGCGACTGACCCCAATTGCGTCCTCACCCGTGTCGTTGACACGCCGACACGGCCAAAACCGCCTCCGGTCCGTCGGCGGTTGGGTCTGGGGTGCGATTGGGCGACGCGTACACGTCACGGGGGCCTCACGCGCCGCCCCGTGTCCCCTCAGGCCCCACACGTGAGGGAAGATCAGCCTTGAACAGAGCACTGCGCATACCCGGGCGGTGGCGTCTGGCAGGCCGGGTTCTGGTCGCGGTCGGGATCGCCTCGGCGGTCACCGTGACCGGTCTGCCCGGCATCGAGACCGACACCGCCACCGCCGCGCCGCGCGCCGTCGCGGCCAGGATCAAGTCCGGCGCCAAGCGCTGCGACGTGATGAACCTCGGCAAGCAGTACCAGAGCACGCCGAGGAACTCGTGGTTCCCCAACGACCCCACCGGCTCGAACTTCTCCGCCTGGCAGGGCAACCCGAAGAACTTCAACTACGACCTGCCCGGCAAGGCGTACGACGGGGTGAAGCCGCCGACGGCCGCCGACAGGAAAACGGCTCTGTCGCAGGACCCGAACGACACGGAGAAGAACTACAAGGCGTGGCAGAAGATCGCGGACCGGACCGGTAAGCCGGAGGACCGCAAGTTCGAGATCTACGCCCGGTACTTCCACAACAAGGAGGGCCTGAGCTTCGAGCACTGGTTCGAGCACCGGTTCATCCGCAACCAGACCAACAATCACAAGGGGTCGGCGTTCGAACGTCAGCTCGTCCGTGATTTCCGTCTGATCGGGCCGGACTGGCTGTGCGAGGTCACCGTCGAGCTCATCGACGCAAAGGGCAACGTCGTCGAGACACGCCGGTACGACGCATACAACCAGAAGACCAAGGAGTTCAACGAGTTCAAGTCGAACTCGGAGCTGACGAACAAGCAGCTCGCGAAGGACCGGAAGATCGCCCGGTTCATGCCGGACCACAGGTTCCGGTTCAGCGGCGGGAAGCCGTTCAGCCAGACCCAGCGCAAGAAGATCGACAACCTGAACCGGTACGTCAACCGGCTGCGCCCCGGTCAGACGAACCAGGTCCGCGGCAACCAGCGGCTCTACAACCCCATCCCGCAGACCAAGCCCATCCGGGAGTACTCCGACTACCAGCGGTGGTTCGCCCCGGGCTGCCAGGGGGGCCAGGGCAGGATGCAGCTCGCTGCCGCGTCCTCGTGCGGGACGCGCGGCCCGTTGAACGACCGTATCAACGGCTCCGGGAAGACCCTGGAAGAGGCCAAGAGGATCCAGGCCGACGCCCGCCGGCTCGACCCCCGCGGAACCCTCCCGCGCGGCGGCCCGGGCGGCGTCGACTTCACCACCCTGCAACTGCGGTACGTCGGCGGCTTGGGCAAGGGCAAGGGTATGCAGTACTCCATGCGTGCCGACCAGATGCCCGACCCCGACGAGAACCCCGGCTTCGGCGGCGAGGCGCGCATGCAGCTCTTTTCCGACGCCCTGTTCACCTGGCTCGCGCTCACCCCGGACAAGTTCTGGGTCAACCTCAACCCGGACCAGCCGGACAAGATCATGGACGCCAAGTTCGGCAGGACCGACGCCGGACGGGTCCTGCTCGAGGCCGACTACCTGATGAAGGAGGACTTCGCCGAAGCCCTCAACCCGAACAAGCACGCCGGCGGCAAGCGGTACTGGGACACCGCCCCCCGCCAGAACGGCCTTCCGTGCTTCCCCGGCGTCCGGTTCTGGGCCGAGCCCAAGACCGCCGAGGTCCGCGAGCAGGACGGCGGGATCTACATCCTCGACGCGCCCCTGAAGGTGTCCGCCGAGTGGCTCGACATCGAGTGGGAAGCGCCGGGCAGCACCGAGTGCAAGGGCCTGACCGAAGCGCAGAAGAAGTCGATGGAAGCGAGCGTCCGCGCCAACATCGTTGCCCTCATGGAGGAGCGGGTCAACAACGACAAGCGCTACGCCGACCTGCGCGCCGTCTACACCGCACGTGTCGCGGCCGAGTACATCCGCCAGCAGGACGCCAAGTCGCCGACCGACTTCCGCGAGATCATCAACTCCAACGACGTCACCACGTGGCCGCTGCGTGCCCCGCACGACAAGTGGACCCGCGAAGACGTGTACCAGAAGTACATGAAGTCGCTGCGCGAGGGCATCGAGTGGTTCGAGCTCGAGTACGGCGGCAAGGTCTTCAACCAGGGTGTCGGCGGCGTGGACTTCTCCAAGCAGCCGAAGCGGAACATCAGCCAGACCCGGTTCAACGTGGAACACCGGACCCTGGACACCACGACGAAGACGTCTCTCCAGTCGGATGACGTGTCCTACCTGGACACCGACGTCCTCTACCTCGGCGGCAGCGGCAACATCGAGGCCGGCGGCGGAGACCCGTCCCCGGACCCCACCCCGACCCCGACCCCGACGGACGACCCGAAGCCGACCGACCCGCCGTCGACCCCGGCGCCGGACCCGTCCACCCCGGGCGACGACGGCAAGCCGACCCCGCCGGCGAACAAGCCGGACCCGGACGGCAACCTTGCCGACACCGGCTCCGACACCCCGATCGGGCTGATCTCCGGCATCGCCACGGCGATCGCCGCGGCCGGCGCGACCCTCGTGTGGTGGATGCGCCGCAGGCGCCAGGACGCCACGGGCTAGGCAATTCGCACGCTGCACACAAAAGGGCCCCACGCGGGGACTGAGTTGTAGTGGTCGTCGCCACCAACAGGTTCAGGGGGTCCTACGTTGTTCGTGGGTTGGACGGGCCGTCGTAAGGTCCAGAGGCCCAGAGACACCGGGTGTGGCTTTCAGGGGGTTGCCCTCGATGGTTCCCGCCACCTGGCCGCCCGGTGTCTCACGACGACTCGGCCGCTGATTAGGAGCTGCGAGCCCCTGCGGGTGCATCGCTGAGTAGGACCACGCTGGCGAGGTCGTCCGGGAGGACAACGCATATCGAACGACCGGAGGAACAGGTGGCCCAGATCTGGGCGGGTACGGACATCGGCAAGACGCACCATCACTGCGTGGTCCTTGACGCCGAGGGCAAGCGGCTGCTGTCGCGGCGGGTGCTGAACGACGAGCCGGAGCTGCTGGCTCTGCTCGCCGATGTGCTGGCGATCGACGAGGACGTGGTGTGGGCGGTCGACGTCGCCGACGGCATGGCCACTCTGCTGATCAACGTGTTGCTCAACCACGGGCAGCAGCTCGTCTACATACCCGGCCTGGCGGTCAACCGGGCATCCGCCGGCTACCGGGGCGTGGGCAAGACTGACGCCAAGGACGCGACCGTCATCGCCGACCAGGCCCGGATGCGACGGGACCTGACGATCCTGCGGCCGGACGACGAACGGGCCGTCGAACTGCGGATCCTCACGGACCGCCGCGCCGACCTCAACGCGGACCGCACCCGCCGGATCAACCGCCTTCGTGGCCAACTCACCAGCATTTTCCCGGCGTTGGAACGCGTACTGGATCTCGGCAACGTCGGCCCGCTGATCCTCCTGACCGGCTACCAGACCCCGGCCGCCCTGCGCCGAACCGGCCGCAGCCGACTGGAGACCTGGCTCAGGAACCGCAAGGTCCGCAGCGCCGAAGCCCTCGCCGAGGCCGCCCTCGAAGCTGCCGGGCGCCAGCACACCGCCGTCCCCGGGGAGAAGATCACCGCCCAGGTGATCCACACCCTGGCGAAGGAGGTGATGAGCCTCAACGAGCAGATCGCCGAGATCGACAAGCTCATTGCGGCCCGGTTTCGCGAACACGAGCTCGCCGAAGTGATCTCCAGCATGCCCGGCATCGGCCCCCTCCTGGGCGCCGAGTTCCTTGCCGCCACCGCGGGCGACATGAGCCGCTTCGGCAGCTCCGACCGCCTGGCCAGCTTCGGAGGCGTGGCTCCGGTGCCCCGGGACTCCGGCAACGTCAGCGGCAACCTGCATCGCCCCCGGCGTTACCACCGCGGCCTGCAGCGCGTCTTCTACACCTCCGCGCTGATCAGCATCCGCAACTGCGACGCGTCCCGCCGCTTCTACGAACGCAAACGCTCCGAAGGCAAGCGGCATACGCAGGCGGTCCTCGCCCTGGCCCGCCGACGGGTCAACGTCCTGTGGGCCCTGATCCGTGACGGACGGTGTTTCCAACGCGAACTCCCGGTCACAGTCCCGGCTTGACAACATCATTAGGAGGTGGCGACGAACTTCGAGATCCGAGCGGCCCGGAGGCCGGTACCACCGATCCACGTGGTGGTACCGGCCTCCGGCCCGTCCCGGTCCCTGTCCCTGCACGGGGAAACCCAGGGGGCGTTTCAGCGACCCCGAGTCGCACACGGCTGCACACACGCGAAGACCCCGATCTCAGTGTTTCCGCTGGTGACGGGGGTCTTTAGTGCTCCAGCGGCAAATCGTGATCTTGTGGTCTGCGGTAGGGGCGTTTTTGAGGTGCTGCGGGTTCGGTAGTGCTGCACACTTCGTTGT
This sequence comes from Streptomyces peucetius, assembly GCF_025854275.1. NCBI lineage: Bacteria > Bacillati > Actinomycetota > Actinomycetes > Kitasatosporales > Streptomycetaceae > Streptomyces > Streptomyces peucetius. The sequence goes on from NZ_CP107567.1 coordinate 5,390,595, forward strand.
TGTGGAGATCGTGGAGGGTGAGCTGCGGCGCCTTCGGACGGGGCTGGGAGCTGGCGATCGTCGGGAGTGGGCGTTTCTCGTGCGGGTCCGGTTTACCGCCGATGACGCGGCACGAGTCATCGGCGGTGCGCGTGATGTTCTGGCCGCCGTGATCGAACGGGTAGGCAACTGGCCTGCGTTCGAGTGTTGGCCCGAGTTGTTGCCGGCGTGGTTCGTGCAGCGTTGTGAGCCGGAAAGTGTTCCCGACCCGTCCTTCGACGTCGAGGCGTGGGAGCGGTGGTGGCGCGGGCTGACTTCCGAGCAGAAGGCGGCGGAGTGTCAGGGGCCATGGATGCTCTCGGACTGGCTCTACTACTTCGATCCGACTGAGGAGGGACGGGGCGACGATCGCAGTTGGTGGTGGTGGGATGCGGGAGTGAGCGAACCGGGCAGTGGATGGGTCGAGGTCGCCACCACGGGCTGGCCGTGCGAGACCGGATCCTTGTCCTGGCTCATCAAGGCGAGCGGCGGCACGGATCTTGGCTACGGGACGTGAGTCCTCATCCCTGGCAAGCGGCCTGTCTCCGGTAATGGCTGGCCCGGGCGCGGGCTTGATGGCGTCGCCGCCAGTGCGACCAGCCGAGTAGGGCAGTCACGGATGTGGCAGGAGCGATCAGCAGGTTGAACAGTCGCTGGATCTCGTTACAGGTCAACGGGATGCCGATCGCGGAACGCTCCAGCCCGGTGATCAGATCCCCTTCCCAGTGGCCCGGGACAGCGCGGTCCTCGTGCTCGGCGGGCCTCTCGCTGATCAACGCTTCTGGCGTGACGTGCGCCCAGGTCTTCCTTCGTGAAGGTGCCCGCGGCGCACGCAGAGCGCGACCGGTCCGAAGACACAGGATGAGCTCGCGTTTCAGCGCACCGCGGCCCTGAATGGAGAGGGCCTGGTAGATCGCCTCGTGACTGATGCGCATGGTTTCACCATCCGGGAAATCACGCTTGATCCGGTTCGCGATCTGTTCTGGACTCCATACCTGAACCCACGCATCATCCTTGCGGTGCGGCTTGTTCCGCCCCGTCCACGAGCCCGTCACCGGTCCCGCGATCGGCATGCCTCCAGATGTGGTGATCTGGCCGGACAGCCTCTCCTGGACGTAGGCGTGCAACTTCGGATTGGTGACCAACTTCGCTGTCTTCGGACACCGGGCCGCCATATCTGATTTCCACTGCGCCACCGACGCCCGGTAGCCGAGCTTCCCACTTCTTGTGGCGGCGTTGCGTCGCAGCTCGCGGGAGATCGTGCCTGGATTACGACCGACGTCTCGAGCGATCTCGCGCACTCCCTTGCCCTGCGCCCAGAGCAACGCCGCATGCCGCCACACTGGCGGTACCAGCCCGTCGCGACCGCCGGCGCCACGCCGATGACGGCGGCGGCCTCCTCAGCGAGAAGGCCCTTGGCGATCTCCGTCCAGAACGCCGCCTCGACATGACGCTGATACTTCGGATGCCCCGGAGACCTCAGCTTCGGACGCAGCGCCCGGTCCGCTGCCTGCTGACGACGCACCATCCAACACCTCCACGCGTACGAGGTGTTGCGACGACCAGTTGAATCCGCCCTGCGATCCGCGATCGCTGTGCAGAATGCAGCCGTCGACGTTTTCACGCCGGGCCACGGCGTTGTCCAGGGCGGTCACGGTCAGGCGGGACTTCATCCGCTCGTCGATGGAGTGACCCCGACATACGCCCGCTCCGGCTGCACATACGCGAAGACCCCGGCCTCAGCGTTTCCGCTGGTGACGGGGTCTTTGGGCACCTCATGAAGGGTGCCCCCGGCAGGATTCGAACCTGCGCACACGGCTCCGGAGGCCGTTGCTCTATCCCCTGAGCTACGGGGGCGTGCGCCGCGCTGGTGCGTGGCGACGGGTAGAACCCTACCAGCTCCCGAAGGGTCTTCGTGAACAGGTATTTCGGGCCACCGGGCGCCGCCCGCGCAGCGCTTCGAGGGCCCCGTACGTGATCGTGTACGCGGGCTCCGGTGACGCGGGAAACCGCGCACACGAATCCGCGCACACGATCACCGGAGCTCTGCGCCCCCGGAGTGCCTCAGCGTGCCCCCGCTTCGCCCGCACGGGTCGGAAGTGGGGAAAACCCGGACGCAGCCGGGGCGGCGGACCTACTCTCGAGTTGTGTCCGGCGCGTCCGGCCGAGTGCTCGTTGTCGATGACAACCGGGTGATTCGGCAGCTGATCAGGGTCAACCTCGAGCTGGAGGGCTTCGAGGTCGTGACCGCGGCCGATGGTGCCGAGTGTCTGGATGTCGTGCGTCAGGTGCAGCCCGACGTCGTCACGCTCGATGTCGTCATGCCGCGGCTCGACGGCCTGCGGACCGCGGCCCTCCTGCGGGACGATCCGCGGACGAGTCGCATCCCCCTCGCGATCATCAGCGCTTGTACGCAGTACGAGGTGGACCGCGGGGTCGCCGCCGGCGTGGATGCCTTTCTTGCCAAGCCCTTCGAGCCCGCCGAGCTGGTCCGGATCGTGCGTCGGCTGATGCGCAGGGAGACCGGGGAGGGTCCGCCGTCCGTAGACGGCCGGCATGGAGCCGGGCGGGCGGGGAGCGCGACCGGCTGACCGCGCGGTCGCGTACCACCACCCGCGCCCGCCCCCTCACGGCTGGCCGCACGGCTGACCGCATGGCGAAACCGGTTCGCGAAGTGCCCCCCTTCCTCCCATACGCTTGACCCGTGACCCCCGCCGAGCTCTCCCGTACCGTGCGGCACGCCGTGTGCCGTGCCGTGGAGGACGGCGTGCTGCGCGTCCGGACCCCCGACAGCGTGAAGATCGAGCGGCCCCGGCCCGGCGGGCGCGGGGACTACGCGACCGCGCTCGCGCTGCGGCTGGCGCCGCAGGCCGGGCGGCCCGCCCTGGAGGTGGCCGAGGCGATCAAGGAGCGCATCAGGCACGAGCCGGGCATCGCGTGCGTCGAGGTAACCGGACCCGGGTTCCTGAACTTCACCCTCCACAGCGGCGCCCAGGAGCAGCTCGTACGGCAGGTCCTGCGCGAAGGGCCGGGCTACGGCGCCCCGCGGCAGCCCGGCGGGCCGTTCCCGCACCCCGACGAGTTGCGCGCCCGTGTCTGGGCCGACACCCTCGCGCGGCTGGGCGCCGAAGCCCGCCCGGGGGAGGCGGTACGGGTCCTGCCCGCCGCCGACCAGGCCCTTCATGAGCGTCTCGGCGCCGACGCCGCCCGCTGGGCGCTCCTCGCCGCCGCCGCGCACGATGCGCCGAAGCCGGGGGACGGGCTCCTGGTGCAGCACGAGCGCAATCCGCTGTTCCGGGTGCGCTACGCCCACGCCCGCGCCCGTGCCCTCCGGCGCAACGCCGCCGCGCTCGGATTCGGCGCCGCGCCCGACGAGCGCGTCGACTCCGAGGACGCCCGCGCGCTCACCGCCGCCGTCGCCGACCACCCCGCCGTCGTCGCCGACGCCGCCCGTCTGAGGGCCCCCGACCGGCTGGTCAGGCATCTGGACGTCACCGCCGACGCTCTCCTCTCCTTCCAGGGCCCGGCGCAGAGCTCGTCCCCGAGCGGCGTCCGGCACTCCGTGCTGCCCGTCGGGGACGAGAAACCCTCGGCCGCCCACCGTGCCCGGCTCGCCCTCGCCGAAGCCGCCGGGACGGTGCTGGCCGGTGGCCTGTTCCTGCTCGGCATCAGCGCGCCCGACCATCTGTAAGACGTGAGAGAGACCAGATTCCGATGAGCCGATCCGCACACCCCGCCGGTCCCCGTCACGCCGACGTCCTCCCCGAGGGCCACTACACGGCCCCGCCCGCCGACCTGAACGCCCTCGACCCCAAGGTGTGGGCCGACACCGTCGGCCGCAACACGGACGGTGTCGTCACCGTCGGCGGGATCGAAGTGACCCGGCTGGCCGAGGAGTTCGGCACCCCGGCGTACTTCCTCGACGAGGCCGACTTCCGTGCCCGCTGCCGCGCCTGGGCCGACGCCTTCGGCAAGGACGCGGACGTGTTCTACGCCGGCAAGGCGTTCCTCTCCCGCGCGGTCGTCCGCTGGCTGAAGGAGGAGGGGCTCAACCTCGACGTCTGTTCGGGCGGGGAGCTGACCACCGCCCTGGACGCCGGGATGCCCGCCGAGCGCATCGCCTTCCACGGCAACAACAAGTCGGTGGGGGAGATCCGGCGCGCGGTCGAGGCCGGTGTCGGGCGGATCGTGCTCGACTCGTTCCAGGAGATCGTCCGCGTCGCGCACATCGCGCAGGAGCTGGGCAGGCGGCAGAAGGTCCAGATCCGCGTCACCGTCGGTGTCGAGGCGCACACGCACGAGTTCATCGCCACCGCCCACGAGGACCAGAAGTTCGGCATCGCGCTGGCAGGCGGGCAGGCGGCGGAGGCCGTACGCCGCGCGCTGCAGCTCGACGGGCTGGAGCTGATCGGGGTCCACTCGCACATCGGCTCGCAGATCTTCGACATGGCCGGCTTCGAGGTCTCCGCCCGCCGTGTCGTGCGGCTGCTCGCCGAGATCAGGGACGAGCACGGCGTCGAGCTGCCCGAGATCGACCTCGGCGGCGGCCTCGGCATCGCGTACACGTCGGAGGACGACCCGCGCGAGCCGCACGAGATCGCCAAGGCGCTCACCGAAATCGTCACCCGTGAGTGCGAGGCGGCGGACCTGCGCACCCCGCGGATCTCCGTCGAGCCGGGCCGGGCCATTGTCGGGCCCACGGCCTTCACGCTGTACGAGGTCGGCACCGTCAAGCCGCTCGAGGGGCTGCGGACGTATGTGAGTGTCGACGGCGGCATGTCGGACAACATCCGCACCGCGCTGTACGACGCCGAGTACAGCGTCGCCCTGGTGTCGCGGACCTCCGAAGCCGCCCCCATGCTCAGCCGCGTCGTCGGCAAGCACTGTGAGAGTGGCGACATCGTGGTCAAGGACGCGTTCCTGCCGGCCGACCTCGCGCCGGGTGATCTGATCGCCGTGCCGGCGACCGGCGCGTACTGCCGTTCCATGGCCAGCAACTACAACCACGCACTTCGCCCGCCTGTCGTCGCCGTCGCGGACGGCGAGGCGCGGGTGATCGTCCGGCGTGAGACGGAGGAAGATCTCCTGCGTCTCGACGTCGGATAGTTGAGATAGACGTCTCGTATGGCGGACGAGGTATAGAAACTCGCGTCCGGTAAGTGAGACTGGTCCACACCGTAGAAGTGATGAGAAGCGAGGTCGGATGATGCGTACGCGTCCGCTGAAGGTGGCGCTGCTGGGCTGTGGAGTGGTCGGCTCAGAGGTGGCGCGCATCATGACGACGCACGCCGACGACCTCGCCGCGCGGATCGGCGCCCCGGTGGAGCTCGCCGGGGTCGCCGTGCGCCGCCCGTCCAGGGTGCGCGAGGGCATCGACCCGGCGCTGATCACCACGGACGCCACCGCGCTGGTGAAACGCGGCGACATCGACGTCGTCATCGAGGTCATCGGCGGTATCGAGCCGGCAAGGACCCTCATCACCACCGCGTTCGAGCACGGCGCGTCCGTCGTCTCCGCCAACAAGGCGCTGCTCGCGGAGGACGGCGCGACGCTGTACGCCGCCGCCGAGCAGCACGGCCGCGACCTCTACTTCGAGGCCGCCGTCGCCGGTGCGATCCCGCTGATCAGGCCGCTGCGCGAGTCGCTCGCCGGCGACAAGGTCAACCGTGTGCTGGGCATCGTCAACGGCACCACCAACTTCATCCTCGACAGGATGGACAGCTCGGGCGCCGGATACTCCGAGGCGCTCGACGAGGCCACCGCCCTCGGATACGCGGAGGCCGACCCGACCGCCGACGTCGAGGGCTTCGACGCCGCCGCCAAGGCCGCCATCCTCGCGGGGATCGCCTTCCACACCCGCGTACGGCTCGACGACGTCCACCGCGAGGGCCTGACCGAGGTGACCGCCGCCGACATGGCGTCCGCGCGCCGCATGGGCTGCACCGTCAAGCTGCTCGCCATCTGCGAGCGGGCGGCGGACGGGCAGTCGGTGACCGCCCGCGTGCACCCCGCGATGATCCCGCTCAGCCACCCCCTCGCCTCCGTCCGCGAGGCGTACAACGCGGTTTTCGTCGAGGCCGAGGCCGCGGGGCAGCTGATGTTCTACGGCCCCGGCGCCGGCGGTGCGCCGACCGCGTCCGCGGTGCTCGGCGACCTCGTCGCCGTGTGCCGCAACAAGCTCGCCGAGGCAACGGGCCCCGGTGAATCCGCGTACACGCAGCTGCCCGTGAGCCCCATGGGCGACGTGGTGACGCGGTACCACATCAGCCTCGACGTGGCCGACAAGCCGGGCGTTCTCGCCCAGGTCGCGACGGTCTTCGCCGAGCACGGGGTGTCGATCGACACCGTTCGTCAGCAGGGTAAGGACGGCGAGGCGTCTCTCGTCGTCGTCACCCACCGCGCGCCCGACGCCGCCCTTTCCGGGACCGTCGAGGCGCTGCGGGGGCTCGGCACCGTACGCGGTGTCGCCAGCATCATGCGTGTTGAAGGGGAGTAAGGGACCCATGACCACCAACGGCACCCACCAGTGGCGCGGCATCATCGAGGAGTACCGGGATCGTCTCCCGGTCACGGACACGACGCCGGTCGTCACGCTCCGTGAGGGTGGCACGCCGCTCGTCCCGGCGCAGGTCCTCTCCGAGCGCACGGGCTGCGACGTGCACCTCAAGGTCGAGGGCGCCAACCCCACCGGGTCCTTCAAGGACCGCGGTATGACCATGGCCATCACCAAGGCCAAGGAGGAGGGCGCGCAGGCCGTCATCTGCGCCTCCACCGGCAACACCTCCGCGTCCGCCGCCGCGTACGCGGTACGCGCCGGGATGGTCTGCGCGGTCCTCGTGCCGCAGGGCAAGATCGCCCTCGGCAAGATGGGCCAGGCACTGGTCTACGGCTCGAAGATCCTGCAGGTCGACGGCAACTTCGACGACTGCCTCAATCTGGCCCGCGGCCTGTCGGAGAACTACCCGGTGGCGCTGGTCAATTCGGTCAATCCGTACCGCATCGAGGGCCAGAAGACGGCATCCTTCGAGATCGTCGACGCGCTCGGCGACGCACCCGACATCCATGTGCTGCCGGTCGGCAACGCCGGCAACATCACGGCGTACTGGAAGGGGTACAAGGAGTACGCGGCGGACGGCGTGTCCACCCGGACCCCTCGTATGTGGGGATTCCAGGCGTCGGGCTCCGCGCCGATCGTGCGCGGCGAGGTCGTGAAGGACCCGTCGACGATCGCCACCGCGATCCGGATCGGCAACCCGGCCTCCTGGACGCAGGCGCTGGCCGCGCGTGAGGAGTCCGGCGGCTTCATCGACGAGGTGACGGACCGTGAGATCCTGCGCGCCTACCGCCTGTTGGCGTCCCAGGAGGGTGTCTTCGTCGAGCCGGCCTCGGCCGCGTCCGTCGCCGGTCTGCTGAAGGCGGTCGAGCAGGGCAAGGTCGACCCGGGACAGAAGATCGTGTGCACGGTCACGGGCAACGGCCTCAAGGACCCCGACTGGGCGGTCGCCGGAGCGCCCCAGCCGGTCACCGTCCCGGTCGACGCGGCAGCGGCGGCGGAGCGTCTCGGCCTGGCGTAACGGCCGTACCGGCCCGGTCCGCTACCGGAAAGTACGCAACCCGGGCAACGCCACACGTAGAGGCACGGGAGGCTCGCGACACGCATCGTGCGCCTCCTGTGCGCCCTATGTCGCAGGTGAACTTTCCTTCGATAGGCTGTACCCGAACCCGGCCCGGCCGCATATGCGCGGTGTCGTTGCCATCGCGGTGTTTCCGCCGCCGAGGCCCACGGGTATTCCTGCCTCTCGAACCCATCTTGTACATCCCGCAGTTCAGAACCAAGGAGAGTCGTCGAGCGATGGCCGGTCCAGCGTTCCGCGCCGCCGCCGTCCGGGTGCGCGTCCCCGCAACCAGCGCCAACCTCGGTCCGGGCTTCGATGCCCTCGGGCTGTCGCTCGGTCTGTACGACGACGTGGTCGTCCGGGTCGCGGACTCCGGTCTGCACATCGACATCGCCGGTGAGGGCGCGTCGACCCTGCCCCGCGACGAGAGCCACCTGCTCGTGCGGGCGCTGCGCACGGCCTTCGACCTGCTCGGCGGTCAGCCGCGCGGCCTCGAGGTCGTCTGCGCCAACCGCATCCCGCACGGCCGTGGGCTCGGCTCCTCCTCCGCCGCGATCTGCGCCGGCATCGTCGCCGCGCGAGCCGTGACGATAGGCGGCGACGCCAAGCTCGACGACGCGGCTCTGCTCGAGCTCGCCACCGAGATCGAAGGGCACCCCGACAACGTCGCGGCCTGCCTCCTCGGCGGTTTCACCCTCGCCTGGTCCGAATCGGGAGCGGCGCGCGCGATCAGGATGGATCCCGCCGATTCCGTCGTTCCGGTGGTTTTCGTCCCCAGCAATCCGGTGCTCACCGAGACGGCCCGCGGACTGCTTCCGCGCACCGTCCCGCATGTCGACGCCGCCGCCAACGCCGGCCGGGCCGCCCTCCTCGTCGAGGCCCTGACCAGGCGTCCCGAACTGCTGCTGCCCGCCACGGAGGACCGTCTCCACCAGGAGTACCGGGCCCCGGCGATGCCGCAGAGCGTCGACCTGGTGAACCGACTGCGCGCCGACGGCGTACCGGCAGTCATCTCCGGCGCGGGCCCCACGGTGCTCGCGCTGGCCGAGGACAGTGCGGCCGACAAGGTCGCACGGCTGGCGGGCGAGGGCTGGGCGGCCAACCGGCTGGCCTTCGACGCCGCGGGGGCGAGCGTTCTGCCGCTCGCGCCCTAGGGACACACGATCGCCACGATTGCCGGTGAGAGAGAGGGGGAATGTTTGTTGGAGCCGGTAGTGTTAACCTCAAGTCAGCAGCCGTCGTCTATGCGACGCGGTGCTTTGTGTCCCCCATCGGGACCACCATTCTTCCGGGAGCCTCCCAAACTGCCTGAGCAGCCTGCCTGAGCAGTTTCGAGCACGCTCCGGAACCGGCACGACACCCCTCGCTTTCCCAGGAGTGGGCCGAGCAGGGGGACCTCGGGCCGGGCCTTGCACGTATGCATGTATCTCTCCGCCGTCAATTTCCCGGCGGGACCACCGCTCCGGCACGGTCCACACCCAGGACCACAACCGGACAGCACAACCGGTCGCCGAGCCAGAAGGCCGACGTCCGCTCCAGGGAAGGACCCTTCGTGAGCGACACCACCGATCTGATGGGCGTGAGTGCCGACAACAACGTCGACAACGCCGCGCCCGCCGCAGGTGCTGCCTCCGGCACCACCTCACGGCGCCGCCGCTCCGGCACCGGCCTCGAGGGCATGGTCCTGGCCGAGCTGCAGCAGGTCGCGTCCGGCCTCGGCATCAGGGGCACCGCGCGTATGCGCAAGAGCCAGCTGATCGAGGTCATCAAGGAGGCGCAGGCCGCAGGGACCTCCCCGGCGAAGAGCGCCGAGGAGGGCACCGAGGCCGCGGCCAAGCCGAGGCGCCGTGCCACCTCCAAGGCCCGTACGGGTGACGAAGCCGCTGCACCGGCTGCCGAGAAGGCGCAGGCCCCGCACAAGGCGGACAAGTCCGACAAGGCCGAGAAGGCCGTCGCGCAGCAGCAGATCGACATCCCGGGACAGCCGGCGAGCGACGACCAGCCGGCCGGTGAGCGCCGCCGTCGTCGGGCCACCGCGCAGGCGGGCAGCCCGGAGGCCCGTACCGAGGCCCGGGGCGACACCGCCGTCGACGTCAAGACCGATGTCAAGACGGACGTGAAGACCGACGCCAGGACCGAGGCGCAGCCCGAGTCCAAGGCCGAGGCCGCCGTCGACGGCGCCGAGGGCCGCCGCGACCGCCAGGACCGCGGCCAGCGCGGCGACCGAGGCGACCGTGGCGAGCGCGGTGACCGCCGCGAGCGCCAGCGCGACCGCCGCGGCAAGGGCGACGACCAGCAGCAGGGCGGACAGCGCCAGCAGCGTCAGGGCGGTCAGCAGAACACCGGCCCGCAGGACGACTTCGACGAGGACGGCGGCGGCCGCCGTGGCCGTCGCGGCCGCTACCGCGACCGCCGTGGCCGTCGTGGCCGTGACGACTTCGCGAGCGGCGAGCCGCAGGTCTCCGAGGACGACGTCCTGATCCCCGTCGCGGGCATCCTGGACATCCTCGACAACTACGCGTTCATCCGGACCTCCGGCTACCTGCCCGGCCCGAACGACGTGTACGTCTCCCTCGCCCAGGTCCGCAAGAACGGCCTGCGCAAGGGCGACCACGTCACCGGTGCCGTGCGCCAGCCCAAGGAGGGCGAGCGCCGCGAGAAGTTCAACGCGCTGGTCCGCCTGGACTCCCAGAACGGCATGGCACCCGAATCCGGGCGCGGACGCCCGGAGTTCAACAAGCTGACCCCGCTGTACCCGCAGGACCGGCTGCGCCTCGAGACCGACCCGGGCGTGCTGACGACCCGGATCATCGACCTCGTGTCGCCGATCGGCAAGGGCCAGCGAGGCCTGATCGTGGCCCCGCCGAAGACCGGCAAGACCATGATCATGCAGGCGGTCGCCAACGCGATCACCCACAACAACCCCGAGTGCCACCTGATGGTCGTCCTCGTCGACGAGCGTCCGGAAGAGGTCACCGACATGCAGCGGTCGGTGAAGGGCGAGGTCATCTCCTCGACCTTCGACCGTCCCGCCGAGGACCACACCACGGTCGCCGAGCTGGCCATCGAGCGCGCCAAGCGCCTCGTCGAGCTGGGTCACGACGTGGTCGTCCTGCTGGACTCGATCACCCGCCTCGGCCGTGCCTACAACCTGGCGGCCCCCGCCTCCGGGCGCATCCTGTCCGGTGGTGTCGACTCGACCGCGCTCTACCCGCCGAAGCGCTTCTTCGGCGCCGCGCGCAACATCGAGGACGGTGGCTCGCTGACCATCCTGGCCACCGCGCTGGTCGACACCGGTTCGCGCATGGACGAGGTGATCTTCGAGGAGTTCAAGGGCACCGGCAACATGGAGCTCAAGCTCGACCGGAAGCTCGCCGACAAGCGCATCTTCCCGGCGGTGGACGTCGACGCGTCCGGCACCCGTAAGGAAGAGATCCTGCTCGGCAGCGACGAGCTGGCCGTCACCTGGAAGCTGCGCCGTGTGCTGCACGCACTGGACCAGCAGCAGGCGATCGAGCTGCTGCTCGACAAGATGAAGCAGACGAAGTCGAACGGCGAGTTCCTGCTGCAGATCCAGAAGACGACTCCGTCCGCCGGCAACGGCAACGACTGAGAGAGCTTCACCACAGCCGCCGGGCCCGCGGAAAGCCCGGCGCAAGGCTCCGGAGCCACCGCCTCCACTCGCTGATAACGCTGGTGGGACGGGGGAGCCGGAGCCCGGGAACGGTCCGTCGGGCCCACCGTGCGTCGCGCGGTGGGCCCGACGCGTTCTCAAGGACTTCTCATCCGGCCGTGCAACGCTTCTCGCTGCTTCGACGTCTGAACACCTACCGGCACACCGCGCCTGAGCACCGTCGGCGGGGGTGGCGGGAGTATCGAGAGCCGAGGAGAGCATGAGCGAGCAGAGCAGCGGCGGCGGCCGGATACTCCCCCTGCGCCCAGGGGGCGTGGGGGGACCCTCGAGCCGCGGCAGGCGCCGCAGAGAGCCCGCGAAGGCCCGCCGGATATGGACCTTCGCCGCCTGGGTCGCGGCGGCGCTGGTCGTCGTCGGCGGGTCCGGCCTCGGCCTGCTCTGGTTCAAGCTCAACGGGAACCTGCACGGCGTCGACGTCAACCAGGCACTCGGCGAGGACCGTCCGAAGAACATCGACAACGGCTCCATGGACATCCTCGTCCTCGGCTCCGACTCACGGGCCGGCGTGAACTCCGCGTACGGCGCCGACGAGGGTGCCGCCCGCTCGGACACCGCGATGGTCGTCCACGTCTACCAGGGCCACAAGACGGCCAGTGTCGTCTCGATCCCGCGCGACACCCTCGTCGAGCGGCCCGCGTGCACGGACCGTGAGGGCGGCGGCGTCCCCGGTGAGCAGCGGGCGATGTTCAACACCGCGTACGAGGTCGGCGGCCCCGCCTGTGCGGTGAAGACCGTCGAGGCGATGTCGGGGATCCGCATGGACCACTACATCGAGGTCGACTTCACCGGCTTCACGAAACTCGTCGACGAGCTCGGCGGCGTCTCCGTCACCACCACACAGCCGATCCACGACGCCAAGAGCCATCTGAACCTCCTGCCCGGCACCCACCGGCTCGACGGTGAGCAGGCGCTCGGCCTGGTGCGCACCCGCAAGAGCGTCGGAGACGGCAGCGACCTCGGGCGCATCCAGCTCCAGCAGGCGTTCACGAAGGCGTTCATCGAGCAGGTCAAGGACGTCGGAGCCTTCACCAGCCCGAAGAAGCTCCTCGACCTCTCCGACGCTGCCACGAAGGCGATCACGCCCGACTCCGAGCTGGACTCGGTGAACGAGCTGATGGGTTTCGCCAGGGGCCTGAGCTCCCTGGGCGCCGAGGACGTCCACATGATCACCATGCCGGTGCGGTACGACCCGGCCGACCCCAACCGGGTCGTCCCCGTCGAGACCGGCGCCCGCCAGGTGTGGACCGCGCTCAAGCAGGACAGGCCGATCCCGGCGTCCGCGGTCGCGGACTCCGCGGGTGACCAGGGCGAGGCCGCGACCGTCGTCCGGGCCGCCGGCGCCGCCCGCGAAGAAGCCCCGTAATACCCGCTTCGGCCGCCAGGAATACTTCCGCACCTACCCCGGTTTTGGGAGATACGGCCGGTCCTGGCAGACTGGTACGTCGGCCCCGGTTCACGCACGAGCATCCCGCCCGTGCGACCCGGCGCCCTCCCGAAACTAGGAGACACCTTGAAGCGCGACATCCACCCCGAGTACGTCGAGACCCAGGTCAGCTGCACCTGCGGCGCGTCGTTCACCACCCGTAGCACGATCGAGAGCGGCAACATCCGCGCCGAGGTCTGCTCCGAGTGCCACCCGTTCTACACGGGCAAGCAGAAGATCCTCGACACCGGTGGCCGTGTGGCCCGCTTCGAGGCCCGCTTCGGCAAGGCTGCCGGCTCCGCCAAGAAGTAGCGAGCCACTGCGCCGGTCTTCGGCCGCCCCCTCCCGGGTGGCCGAGACCGGCGCTTTGTCCGTTCTGCGCACACACACTGCGCGCAGCCACCGCAGCCACCCTTACGTGCATGAACCAGGAGCCCGAAGATGTTCGAGGCGGTCGAGGAACTGATCGGCGAGCACGCCGATCTCGAGAAGAAGCTCGCCGACCCGTCGGTCCACGCCGACCAGGCGAACGCGCGCAAACTCAACAAGCGCTACGCCGAGCTCACCCCGATCGTCGGCACGTACCGCTCCTGGAAGCAGACCGGTGACGACATCGTCACGGCACGTGAATTCGCCGCCGACGACCCGGACTTCGCCGCCGAGGTGAAGGAGCTGGAGAAGGAGCGCGAGGAGCTCACCGAGAAGCTGCGGCTGCTGCTCGTCCCGCGCGACCCCAGCGACGACAAGGACGTCATCCTCGAGGTCAAGGCCGGTGCGGGCGGCGACGAGTCCGCCCTGTTCGCCGGCGACCTGCTGCGGATGTATCTGCGCTACGCGGAGCGCGTCGGCTGGAAGACCGAGATCATCGACGCGACCGAGTCCGAGCTCGGCGGCTACAAGGACGTCCAGGTCGCGGTCAAGACCAAGGGCGGCCAGGGCGCGACCGAGCCCGGCCAGGGCGTCTGGGCGCGGCTGAAGTACGAGGGCGGCGTGCACCGCGTGCAGCGCGTGCCCGCCACCGAGTCCCAGGGCCGTATCCACACCTCCGCGGCCGGTGTGCTCGTCACGCCGGAGGCCGAGGAGATCGACGTCGAGATCCACGCCAACGACCTGCGCGTGGACGTCTACCGCTCGTCCGGCCCCGGCGGCCAGTCCGTCAACACCACCGACTCCGCGGTCCGCATCACCCACCTCCCGACCGGTATCGTCGCCTCCTGCCAGAACGAGAAGAGCCAGCTCCAGAACAAGGAGCAGGCCATGCGTATCCTGCGCTCCAGGCTGCTCGCCGCGGCCCAGGAGGAGGCCGAGTCCAAGGCCGCGGACGCCCGCCGCAGCCAGGTACGCACGGTCGACCGGTCGGAGAAGATCCGTACGTACAACTTCCCTGAAAACCGGATCTCGGACCACCGGGTCGGTTTCAAGGCGTACAACTTGGACCAGGTGCTCGACGGAGACCTGGACGCAGTGATCCAGGCGTGCGTCGACGCGGACTCCGCCGCCAAACTCGCGGCCGCGCAGTAGAGCGCGACGGGTAGTGCCAACGGTCCGCACGAGCGTCACAGGAAGGGTAGGCGCGTGAACCTGCTGCTTGCCGAGGTGGCCCAGGCCACCCAGCGGCTGGCCGACGCCGGCGTGCCGTCTCCGCGGTTCGACGCGGAGGAGCTCGCCGCGTTCGTGCACGGTGTGAAGCGGGGAGAGCTCCACAACGTCAAGGACGCGGACTTCGACGCCCGCTACTGGGAGGCCGTCGCCCGCCGCGAGGCCCGCGAACCGCTCCAGCACATCACCGGCCGTGCCTTCTTCCGCTATCTGGAACTGCAGGTCGGCCCCGGCGTCTTCGTCCCACGCCCCGAGACCGAGTCGGTCGTGGGCTGGGCGATAGAGGCCGTCCGCGCCATGGACGTCGTCGAGCCTCTCATCGTGGACCTGTGCTCCGGCTCGGGCGCCATCGCGCTCGCCATGGCCCAGGAGGTCCCGCGCTCGCGCGTGCACGCCGTGGAGCTGTCCGAGGACGCCCTGAAGTGGACCCGGAAGAACGCCGAGGGCTCCAGGGTCGCCGTCCACCAGGGCGACGCCCTGACAGCGCTGCCCGAGCTCGACGGCCAGGTCGACCTGGTCATCTCCAACCCGCCGTACATCCCGCTCACCGAATGGGAGTACGTCGCACCCGAGGCCCGCGACCACGACCCGCAGATGGCCCTGTTCTCCGGCGAGGACGGCCTGGACACCATCCGCGGGCTCGAACGCACCGCGCACCGGCTGCTGAGGCCCGGCGGTCTCGTCGTCATCGAGCACGCCGACACCCAGGGCGGCCAGGTGCCGTGGATCTTCAACGAGGAATCCGGCTGGGCCGACGCCGCCGACCACCCCGACCTGAACAAGCGGCCGCGGTTCGCCACCGCCCGCAAGGCCATGCCATGACCAAGCACCTGACGAAGCACGTGTACGAGGAGGCCCGCTGATGGCTCGGCGATACGACTGCAACGACGCTACGGATCGCACCACCGGCCTGCGCGAGGCCGCGTCGGCCGTCCGCCGCGGCGAGCTCGTCGTGCTGCCCACCGACACGGTGTACGGGATCGGCGCCGACGCCTTCACCGCCGAGGCCGTCGCCGATCTGCTCGACGCCAAGGGGCGCGGCCGCAACATGCCCACCCCCGTCCTCATCGGCTCCCCGAACACCCTGCACGGGCTCGTCACCAACTTCTCCGAGCAGGCCTGGGAGCTCGTCGACGCCTTCTGGCCCGGCGCGCTGACGCTGGTCGCCAAGCACCAGCCGTCGCTGCAGTGGGACCTCGGTGACACCCGCGGCACCGTCGCCATCCGGATGCCGCTGCACCCCGTGGCGATCGAACTCCTCACCGAGGTCGGCCCGATGGCCGTCTCCAGCGCCAACCTCACGGGACACCCCTCGCCCGAGGACTGCGACGCCGCGCAGGAGATGCTCGGCGACTCCGTCTCCGTCTACCTCGACGGCGGTCCGACGCCGGGCATCGTGCCGTCGTCGATCGTCGACGTCACGGGCAAGGTCCCGGTCCTGCTGCGGGAGGGAGCCCTCTCCGCGGACGAGCTGCGCAAGGTGGTACCAGACCTCGAGGTGGCCAATTGACCGCCCCGCAGGGGCGTGGCATAGCGGAAACCAGCAGTACGGGCAGTACGGCGTCGACCTTCCGCATCCTCCACGTCAGCACCGGCAACGTCTGCCGCTCGCCCATCACCGAGCGGCTGACCCGCCATGCCCTGAGCGACCGCCTCGGCGATCCCCTCACGGGCGGCCTGATCGTGGAGAGCGCCGGCACCTGGGGTCACGAGGGCGCCCCGATGGAGGCCAACGCCGAGATCGTCCTCGCGGACTTCGGCGCGGACGCGAGCGGGTTCGTGGGGCGGGAGCTCCTCGACGAGCACGTCATCCGCGCGGACCTGGTCCTCACGGCGACCCGTGATCACCGGGCGCAGGTCATCTCCATGGGCCACTCGGCGGGCCTGCGGACCTTCACGCTCAAGGAGTTCACCCGCCTCGTGCGGGCCATAGACCCGGCGACCCTTCCCGACCCCCGGGAGGAGGGCGTCGTCGAACGTGCGCGCGCGCTGGTGCGGGCGGCGGCGGCTCTACGCGGGTGGCTCCTGGCGCCGAGCCCCGACGCGGACGAGGTCTTCGACCCGTACGGGGCGCCGATCACCTTCTTCCGCTCGATCGGCGACGAGATCCACCAGGCGCTGGACCCGGTCGTCACGGCACTGACGGGTGTGCGGTCGGGGTAGGGCTTCTTCCCTCACCCTGCCCCTTCCCGAAACCGGGTGCTCCGCCCCCGGCCCCCGTCCCGCCCTTCGGGCGGTGCGCGGGGCTGCGCCCCCAGCCCCCGTACCGCGCGTCGCGCGCTGGCCTCAAACGCCCGCCGGGCTGATTTCGCTCCGCGGAATCCAGCCTCGCCGGCGTTTGAGGCGCGGGGTCCGGGGCGGAGCCCCGGGTTCGGGAAGGGGCGGGTGGGGGAGCGGCCCCGCGCAGCGGTCACCTCCGCCCCGACGGCCCGCCCCCCCGCCGCGGTCATCCACCCCCGACGGCCCGGTCCCGGAACGCCGCTCCGACGCCCCCGTCCGCGCATACACCGCGCGCCCCACCCCGCCCGGTCCTACATTGGAGTGGCCGCACAGGCCCGAGGACCCGGAGCCGTCATGTCCGTCACACGTGAAGCGCCCGCCCACCGCGTCGCCCCCGCCGCCTCGCTCGACGCGCTGCGCCGCCAGGACCCCCAGATCGCGGACATCCTCTTCGGTGAGGCACAGCGTCAGTCCACCACGCTCCAGCTCATCGCCGCGGAGAACTTCACCTCGCCCGCGGTCCTCGCCGCCCTCGGCTCGCCGCTCGCCAACAAGTACGCGGAGGGCTATCCCGGCGCCCGCCACCACGGCGGCTGCGAGCTCGTCGATGCCGCCGAGCGCATCGCGATCGAGCGTGCCACCGCGCTCTTCGGCGCCGACCACGCCAACGTGCAGCCCCACTCCGGCTCCTCGGCCGTGCTCGCGGCGTACGCGGCCCTGCTGCGGCCCGGCGACACCGTGCTCGCCATGGGGCTCCCGTACGGCGGGCACCTCACCCACGGCTCGCCCGCGAACTTCTCCGGCCGCTGGTTCGACTTCGTCGCCTACGGCGTGGACGCCGAGACCGGGCTGATCGACTACGACCAGGTACGCCTTCTGGCCCACCGGCACCGGCCGAAGGCGATCGTCTGCGGCTCGATCTCGTACCCCCGCCACTTGGACTACGAGCAGTTCCGGGACATCGCGGACGAGGTCGGGGCCTATCTGATCGCCGACGCCGCGCACCCGATCGGCCTGGTCGCCGGCGGCGCCGCGCCGAACCCGGTGCCGTACGCGGATGTGGTGTGCGCCACGACGCACAAGGTGCTGCGAGGGCCGCGCGGCGGGATGATCCTGTGCGGCTCGGAGCTGGCGGAGCGTATCGACCGGGCCGTCTTCCCGTTCACGCAGGGCGGCGCCCAGATGCACACGATCGCGGCGAAGGCCGTCGCCTTCGGCGAGGCGGCGACGCCGGCGTTCACCGCCTACGCGCACCAGGTGGTCGCCAACGCGCGGGAGCTGGCGGCGGCGCTCGCCGAGGAGGGTTTCGCGGTGCTGACGGACGGCACGGACACCCACATCATCGGCGCGGACCCGGCACCGCTGGGCGTCGAGGGAAAGGCGGCCCGCGGCCGTCTCGCCGCGGCGGGCATCGTGCTCGACACCTGTGCGCTGCCGTACGGGGACGGCCGTGGCATCCGGCTGGGTACCGCCGCGGTCACCACGCAGGGCATGGGCCGCCCGCAGATGGGCCGGATCGCGGCCCTGTTCACGGCGGCGCTGCGGGACGGGCGAGCGGCGCGCGACATCCGTGAGAAGGTGCAGGAGCTCGTCGCGGGACATCCGCCGTTTCCCGGGTAGCCGCACAGTTGTGCCGTAGCTGTGCAACCATCGCGGGCCGCCGGATGTCCTCAATCATGTGGCCACCACAGCTAAGGTGTGGGGCTGAGATGGCCAGCGATTCCTGTGGGGCAGCCCGTGCGTGATTACCTGCTGACGCTATGTGTCACGGCCGCGGTGACGTATCTGCTCACCGGTCCGGTGAGGAAGTTCGCCATCGCGAGCGGTGCGATGCCGGAGATCCGCGCCCGCGACGTGCACCGCGAACCGACGCCGAGGCTCGGCGGGATCGCGATGTTCTTCGGTCTGTGCGCCGGTCTGCTGGTCGCCGACCATCTTGAGAACCTGAACAGCGTCTTCGAGTTGTCGAACGAACCGAGGGCCCTGCTCTCCGGCGCCGCCCTGATCTGGATCATCGGTGTCCTGGACGACAAGTTCGAGATCGACGCCCTGATCAAGCTGGGCGGCCAGATGATCGCCGCCGGCGTCATGGTCGTCCAGGGCCTGACGATCCTGTGGATCCCGGTGCCGGGTGTCGGGACCGTCTCACTGACGAGCTGGCAGGGGACCCTGCTCACGGTCGCCCTGGTCGTCATCACCATCAACGCGGTCAACTTCGTCGACGGCCTGGACGGTCTCGCGGCCGGCATGGTCTGCATCGCCGCTGCGGCGTTCTTCATCTACGCGTACCGGATCTGGGTCAGCTACGGCATCGAGGCCGCGGCCCCGGCCAGCTTGTTCACCGCGATCCTGATGGGCATGTGTCTGGGCTTCCTGCCCCACAACATGCATCCCGCGCGGATCTTCATGGGCGACTCGGGTTCGATGCTCATCGGCCTGGTGCTCGCCGCGGCGGCGATCTCGGTGACGGGTCAGGTCGACATGGACGCGCTGCGGCTCTACGAGGGGGGTGCCCGCGAGGCGACGCACGCGGCGCTGCCGGTCTTCATCCCGCTGCTGCTGCCGCTCACGATCATCGCCATCCCGGTCGCGGACCTGCTGCTGGCGATCGTCCGCCGCACCTGGAAGGGCCAGTCGCCGTTCGCCGCGGACCGCGGTCATCTGCACCACCGGCTCCTGGAGATCGGGCACTCCCACAGCCGGGCCGTGCTGATCATGTACTTCTGGTCGGCGCTGATCGCCTTCGGCGTCGTGGCGTACTCGGTGCACTCGGTGATCTGGATCGTGCTCCTGGTCGTCGGTCTGAGCGCGGTCGGCCTCGTGCTCCTGCTCCTCCCGCGCTTCACTCCCCGCGCCCCCGGCTGGGCGGAGAGCTTCGTCCCGCCCCGCTATCGCCGCAGCCGCCGGGCCCGGCAGGCGGCCGCGGCCGAGCAGCCCGAGCCGGCGGTGTCCGGCACCGAGGAGCCGCGCGTGCCGGTCGGGGTGGGCGTCAGCGGTGTCAACGGCGCGACGGCCGTCGGATCGCGCTCCCGCTTCCCGGTCAGGGACCGCGCGGGCTCCAGCCGCTGACTGGAACGTTCCGTAACGTAGATCACAAATTGACGCCCGGCAGAGCGCGTGAACCTACGGCACGGGCCGGATTCGCCCTCGTCGGGATGCGGCCTCGTCGCACGGCGGCGGAGGCCAGTACCTAATGAGCCGTTCGCGCCTGACGATCCCTTACTGATAACTGTGCGTAATCGCCATGTGTTCTAGGGTGATGAACGTCGAAGCGGCGGGCTCAGACCAAGCCGGCCGTGCATCATTCTGGTTTCCAGAGGGGGAAGTTCATGCGCAAGACAGTAACGACAGCCATAGCCGCAGCAACGATCTTCGGGTCGATGGGCATGCTGGCGCCGACCGCCGTGGCTGCCGCTCCGGCTGAGCGGCAGTCCGTGACTGCGCGGGCTGCGGACTGCGTCAAGGTTGTCCGCTGGTACAGCAAGCGTTTCGACCGGATGGTCGAGGTGGAGAACAAGTGCTCCCGAAAGGCGTGCTTCAGTGTGACCGTGGCAGCGCGACGGGACCCGGAGTTCGCGATCGGGGCCAACAAGAAGCAGTCGTTCCGCTACAGCGGGACCCTGTGGACCAAGGGCACCGGCATAAAGAACATCGGCTGCTGACACTTCACTAACCTGGGCCCTGACGCTGCGTGCGTCAGGGCCCAGGTGTGTCCGGGTGTCAACGTGGCTCAGCCCTCGGCGCCACCCCTGAGGCTGGTCGACGCGCTGAGAGTGTCCCATTAACAGACATAGCGGTCTGTTGTCGTGCACACACGGGCGCGTTCACTCTCATGTGTGAGTGTTGGCACACCACTGGGTAAAGACCTCATCAAATAGTTTGTGATACCGTTCACGAGACCCGGAGACAGCGCCGAAGGACCGTAGTGCGACGGTTCGTTGGCCCCCGAGGCCCATCTCGGGACCGGGCCTACGCTCGTCCATGACGACACCTGCCCCCACCAGTTAGCGGAGATGCCGCCATGCCGTCCACCGACGCACGCACCCTTGTTCATGCCGCCGTACCCACCGCAGCCGCCGGCGCTGTTGCCGCCGTCGTCAGCGGTGTGGTCGCGGGTGGCAAGGGCGCGATCGGGGCGATCGTGGCCACGCTGGTGGTGATCCTCTTCATGGGTATCGGGCTCTATGTCCTGCAGCGCGTGGCGAAGTCGCTGCCGCAGCTGTTCCAGGCGATGGGCCTGATGCTCTACACAGCCCAGTTGCTGTTGCTGTTCATCTTTGTTGCGATGTTCAAGAACACGACGTTGTTCCACCCCAAGGCCTTCGCCATCACGCTGGTCGCGCTGACCCTCGTCTGGATCGGTGCGCAGACCCGCGCACACATGAAGGCCAAGATTCTTTACGTCGAACCCGACTCCTCGACCGGCAGCAAGCCCGGAAACAAGGGGCAGTCGTCGTGAGGGGTAGGGCCGGTATAAAGGCGCGTTCGGGATCCTGCTATCGTCCGGTGCCAACTGCGGCATCGCGGGCGCGGGCATCTGAGCTGACGCCTGCTTATTCGCGAGGCTTGATGCCCCACTGCCGCCCCACCATTCGAAACACCAGTCCAGTGCCGACCCGCGGCTGTGTGCCGCGCCGACACAACGAGGTTGCCGTACCTATGCGCCACGCTGAAGGAGCCCGCGGTGAGTGCTGACCCGACGCAGGTGCTCGCCTTCGAGACCGACTGCCACATCTTCGACGGTTGTGGCTTTCCGGCACCGGGCCTGCACTCGTTCCTGTTCGAGCCGCTCTGGGGCGACGGGGACAGCAATCTGTACTTCAACAAGACGATGCTTCTGGCGCTTCTGGGCTCCGTCATCATCGTCGGGTTCTTCTGGGCTGCTTTCCGCAACCCGAAGGTCGTCCCGGGCAAGCTGCAGATGGTCGCCGAAGCCGGCTACGACTTCATCCGCCGTGGCATTGTCTACGAGACGATCGGCAAGCGTGAGGGCGAGAAGTACGTTCCGCTCGTGGTCTCGCTGTTCTTCTTCGTCTGGGTGATGAACCTCTGGTCGATCATCCCCCTGGCACAGTTCCCGGTGACGTCGATCATCGCGTACCCGATGGTCCTGGCACTGATCGTCTACATCCTGTGGGTCAGCCTGACGTTCAAGCGTCACGGATTCGTCGGCTTCTGGAAGAACGTCACGGGCTTCGACAAGTCGCTCGGCCCGGTTGCCTACCTGGCCGCGACGATCGAGCTGTTCTCGAACCTCCTGGTCCGTCCGTTCACTCACGCGGTCCGTCTTTTCGCGAACATGTTCGCGGGTCACACCCTGCTGCTGCTCTTCACGATCGCCAGCTGGTACCTGCTGAACGGCATCGGTTTCGCCTACGCCGGCGTCTCGTTCGTGATGGTCGTCGTCATGACGGCTTTCGAGCTCTTCATCCAGGCGGTTCAGGCGTACGTCTTCGTCCTCCTGACCTGCACCTACATCCAGGGCGCGCTCGCCGAGCATCACTGAGCTCCGCTCGCCCCGTACCCCGCAGACTGCCGGTGGCCAACCCCCACCGGTTCTTGAAAGAGAAGGAAGAACTGGCATGTCCCAGACTCTTGCCGCCGTCACCGGTGACCTCAAGGCCCTCGGCTCCATCGGCTACGGCCTCGCGGCCATCGGCCCCGGCGTCGGCGTCGGCATCATCTTCGGAAACGGCACCCAGGCTCTTGCCCGTCAGCCCGAGGCTGCCGGTCTGATCCGCGCCAACCAGATCCTCGGCTTCGCCTTCTGTGAGGCGCTCGCCCTCATCGGCCTGGTCATGCCGTTCGTCTACGGCTCCTGATCCTCGGACCAGTCCAGTAGAAACAGACGAAAGGCACTGATGTGAACCCCATGGTTCAGCTCGCGGCCGAGGGAGCGGAGAATCCGCTCATCCCGCCGATTCCCGAGCTCGTCATCGGCCTGATCGCCTTTGTCATCGTCTTCGGCTTCCTCGCCAAGAAGCTCCTCCCGAACATCAACAAGGTTCTGGAAGAGCGTCGCGAGGCGATCGAAGGCGGTATCGAGAAGGCCGATGCGGCCAAGACCGAGGCCGAGAGCGTCCTTGAGCAGTACAAGGCGCAGCTCGCCGAGGCCCGTCACGAGGCCGCGCGTCTCCGCCAGGAAGCCACCGAGCAGGGCACCGCGATCATCCAGGAGATGAAGGCGGAAGGCCAGCGGCAGCGTGAGGAGATCATCGCGGCCGGCCACGCCCAGATCGAGGCCGACCGCAAGGCCGCGGCCGCGGCGCTGCGTCAGGACGTGGGCAAGCTCGCCACCGACCTGGCCGGCAAGCTGGTCGGCGAGTCCCTCGAGGACCACGCCCGCCAGAGCCGCACCATCGACCGCTTCCTCGACTCGCTCGAGGACGGCGCTTCGAAGGCCGAGGCAACCCGATGAACGGAGCCAGCCGCGAGGCGCTGGCCGCCGCGCACGAGTCCCTCGACGCGCTGACCGACAACACGTCGGTCGACGCGGCGAAGCTCGCCGGCGAGCTGGCTGCCGTCACCGCGCTGCTCGACCGTGAGGTGTCGCTGCGTCGGGTCCTCACCGACCCGGCGCAGGCCGCCGAGGCCAAGGCCGAGCTGGCCGGACGCATCTTCGCAGGTCAGGTCGGCGGCGAGACCGCCGACCTGCTGAAGGGCATGGTCCGGTCCCGCTGGTCGCAGTCGCGCGACCTGGTCGACTCGCTCGAGGAGCTGGCGAACACCGCAGACCTCACCGCCGCGCAGCGGACCGGTGTGCTCGACAACGTCGAGGACGAGCTGTTCCGCTTCGGCCGGATCCTTTCGTCCAGCACCGAACTGCGGTCGGCACTGACCAACCGGTCGGCCCCGGCCTCCGCCAAGGGCGAGCTGCTGAGCAGCCTGCTGGGCGGCAAGGCCGATGCGGTCACCGAGCGTCTGGTCGTCCGTCTCGTCACGCACCCGCGGGGACGTAGCCTGGAGTCGGGACTCGAGTCCCTGTCCAAGCTCGCCGCGGAGCGGCGGGACCGGATGGTCGCCGTCGTCACCTCGGCGGTGCCGCTCACCGAGGCGCAGAAGCAGCGCCTCGGCGCGGGTCTGGCGCGGATCTACGGCCGTGACATGCACCTCAATCTCGAAGTGGACCCCACGGTCCTCGGCGGGGTCTCGGTGCGGGTCGGTGACGAGATCATCAACGGCACCGTCGCGGAGCGTCTCGACGAGGCGACCCGCCGGATGGCCGGCTGACGCGCGCAGCGCACGAACAGAACAGCAAGACCAGCGGCCCGGTTGGGCCGTGCAGAGATTGCAGAAGATTCCTGGGGGTCGGCCCCCAGACCCCCAAAGAAACTTCGGGCCCAACAAGGAGAGCAGGGAACCCAGATGGCGGAGCTCACGATCCGGCCGGAGGAGATCCGGGACGCGCTGGAGAACTATGTCCAGTCGTACCAGCCGGACGCGGCCTCGCGCGAGGAGGTCGGCACGGTCAGCCTGGCCGGCGACGGTATCGCGAAGGTCGAGGGTCTTCCCTCGGCCATGGCGAACGAGCTGCTGAAGTTCGAGGACGGCACCCTCGGTCTCGCCCTCAACCTCGAGGAGCGCGAGATCGGCGCGATCGTCCTCGGCGAGTTCAACGGTATCGAGGAGGGTCAGCCGGTCACCCGCACCGGTGAGGTCCTCTCGGTCGGTGTCGGCGAGGGCTACCTCGGCCGTGTCGTCGACCCGCTCGGCAACCCGATCGACGGACTCGGCGAGATCGCGACCGAGGGCCGCCGCGCCCTTGAGCTGCAGGCCCCGGGCGTCATGGCCCGTAAGTCGGTGCACGAGCCGATGCAGACCGGCTACAAGGCCGTCGACGCCATGGTGCCGATCGGCCGTGGCCAGCGTCAGCTGGTCATCGGCGACCGCCAGACCGGCAAGACCGCCCTGGCCGTCGACACGATCATCAACCAGCGTGACAACTGGCGTTCCGGCGACCCGAAGAAGCAGGTCCGCTGCATCTACGTCGCCATCGGCCAGAAGGGCTCGACCATCGCGTCCGTGCGCGGCGCCCTGGAAGAGGCCGGCGCGCTCGAGTACACGACGATCGTCGCCGCCCCGGCGTCCGACCCGGCAGGCTTCAAGTACCTCGCCCCGTACACCGGCTCGGCCATCGGCCAGCACTGGATGTACGACGGCAAGCACGTCCTCATCATCTTCGACGACCTCTCGAAGCAGGCCGACGCCTACCGCGCCGTGTCCCTGCTGCTGCGCCGCCCGCCGGGCCGTGAGGCCTACCCGGGTGACGTCTTCTACCTGCACTCGCGTCTGCTGGAGCGCTGCGCCAAGCTCTCCGACGACATGGGCGCCGGTTCGATGACGGGTCTGCCGATCGTCGAGACCAAGGCGAACGACGTGTCGGCGTTCATCCCGACCAACGTCATCTCCATCACCGACGGCCAGTGCTTCCTGGAGTCCGACCTGTTCAACGCCGGTCAGCGTCCGGCTCTGAACGTCGGTATCTCGGTCTCCCGTGTGGGTGGTTCCGCCCAGCACAAGGCCATGAAGCAGGTCTCCGGCCGTCTGCGCGTGGACCTCGCCCAGTACCGCGAGCTGGAGGCGTTCGCCGCCTTCGGTTCCGACCTGGACGCGGCCTCCAAGGCTCAGATGGAGCGCGGCAAGCGCATGGTCGAGCTGCTGAAGCAGGGCCAGTACCAGCCGATGCCCGTCGAGGAGCAGGTCGTCTCCGTCTGGGCCGGTACCACCGGCAAGATGGACGACGTCCCGGTCGCCGACATCCGTCGCTTCGAGGCCGAGCTGCTGGAGTACCTGCGCCGTGAGCGCAAGGACCTCCTGACCAGCATCGCCGAGGGCGGCAAGATGTCGGACGACACCCTCCAGTCCGTCGCTGACGCCATCGCCGCGTTCAAGAAGCAGTTCGAGACCTCGGACGGCAAGCTTCTGGGCGAGGACGCTCCGGTCAGCACCGCCAAGTAGACGACGGAAGGGACCTGACTCATGGGAGCCCAGCTCCGGGTCTACAAGCGTCGCATCAAATCCGTCACCGCGACCAAGAAGATCACCAAGGCGATGGAGATGATCGCCGCCTCGCGCATCGTCAAGGCGCAGCGCCAGGTGGCGGCCTCCACGCCGTACGCGACCGAGCTCACCCGTGCGGTGACCGCGGTGGCGACGGGGTCGACGACGAACCACGCCCTGACCACCGAGGCGGAGAACCCGACCCGGGCCGCGATCCTGCTCATCACGAGCGACCGCGGTCTGGCCGGCGGCTACTCCGCCAACGCCCTCAAGGCGGCGGAGCAGCTCACCGAGCGGCTCCGCGGCGAGGGCAAGGAGATCGACGCCTACATCGTCGGTCGCAAGGGCGTGTCGTACTACGGCTTCCGTGAGCGCAAGGTCACGGAGTCGTGGACGGGCTTCACCGACAACCCGACGTACGCGGACGCCAAGATGGTCGCGGCCCCGCTGATCGCGGCGATCGAGAAGGACACGGCCGAGGGTGGTGTGGACGAGCTCCACATCGTCTTCACCGAGTTCGTCTCGATGCTGACGCAGACGCCGGTGGCGAACCGGCTGCTGCCCCTCAGCCTCGAGCAGGCTGAGGAGGAGACGGCGAAGAAGGGCGAGATCCTTCCGCTGTTCGACTTCGAGCCGTCGGCCGAGGACGTCCTCGACGCCCTTCTGCCGCGCTACGTCGAGAGCCGGATCTACAACGCGCTGCTCCAGGCGGCTGCCTCCAAGCACGCCGCCACCCGCCGCGCGATGAAGTCGGCGACCGACAACGCCGGAGAGCTCATCAAGAGTCTCGGCCGGCTTGCCAACGCGGCCCGCCAGGCCGAAATCACCCAGGAAATCAGCGAGATCGTCGGTGGCGCCAGCGCCCTGGCCGACGCGACCGCGGGGAGTGACAAGTAATGACGACGACAGTTGAGACGGCCGCTGCCACGGGCCGCGTCGCCCGGGTCATCGGCCCGGTCGTCGACGTGGAGTTCCCCGTCGACGCGATGCCGGAGATCTACAACGCGCTGACCGTCCAGGTCGCCGACCCGGCCGAGGACGGCGCGCTCAAGACGCTGACCCTCGAGGTCGCCCAGCACCTGGGTGACGGCGTGGTCCGCGCGATCTCGATGCAGCCCACCGACGGTCTGGTCCGCCAGGCCCCGGTGACCGACACGGGCAACGGCATCACCGTTCCCGTCGGTGACTTCACCAAGGGCAAGGTGTTCAACACCCTCGGTGAGGTGCTGAACGTCCCCGAGGAGAACGGCAACGCCACGGAGCGCTGGCCGATCCACCGCAAGGCCCCGAGCTTCGACCAGCTCGAGTCCAAGACCGAGATGTTCGAGACCGGCGTCAAGGTCATCGACCTTCTCACCCCGTACGTCAAGGGTGGAAAGATCGGTCTGTTCGGTGGTGCCGGTGTCGGCAAGACCGTGCTGATCCAGGAAATGATCTACCGCGTCGCCAACCTCCACGAGGGTGTTTCGGTGTTCGCGGGCGTCGGTGAGCGTACCCGTGAGGGCAACGACCTCATCGAGGAGATGTCGGAGTCGGGCGTCATCGACAAGACCGCCCTGGTCTTCGGTCAGATGGACGAGCCCCCGGGCACCCGTCTCCGTGTCGCCCTGGCCGGTCTGACCATGGCGGAGTACTTCCGCGATGTTCAGAAGCAGGACGTGCTCTTCTTCATCGACAACATCTTCCGGTACACCCAGGCCGGCTCCGAGGTGTCCACCCTGCTCGGCCGTATGCCGTCCGCGGTGGGTTACCAGCCGAACCTGGCCGACGAGATGGGTCTGCTGCAGGAGCGCATCACCTCGACGCGTGGTCACTCGATCACCTCGATGCAGGCGATCTACGTCCCCGCGGACGACCTGACCGACCCGGCCCCGGCCACCACCTTCGCCCACCTCGACGCGACGACGGTTCTCTCCCGTCCGATCTCCGAGAAGGGCATCTACCCGGCCGTGGACCCGCTGGACTCCACGTCCCGGATCCTGGACCCGCGCTACATCACGCAGGAGCACTACGACGCCGCCACGCGCGTCAAGGGGATCCTGCAGAAGTACAAGGACCTCCAGGACATCATCGCGATTCTCGGTATCGACGAGCTGGGCGAGGAGGACAAGCTGGTTGTCCACCGTGCCCGTCGCGTGGAGCGCTTCCTGTCCCAGAACACCCACGTCGCCAAGCAGTTCACCGGCGTGGACGGCTCGGACGTGCCGCTCGACGAGTCGATCGCCGCGTTCAACGCGATCTGCGACGGTGAGTACGACCACTTCCCCGAGCAGGCGTTCTTCATGTGCGGTGGCATCGAGGACCTCAAGGCCAACGCCAAGGAGCTCGGCGTCTCCTGAGTCGGCCGACTCAGCTGTTGGGGGCGGGCACGTCCCGCCCCCTTCGGCACGCATCTCGCTGCACCCCTGGGGGACCGATCCCCCGACCCCGGTCGTGTGCCGGGGGCGGGCCGGGACGCTTCGGTGTCCCGAGCCCTATTAGACTTATGACCCAACACCCGGCATGACCGCCGGGTGGTGACCCGAGGAGCCAACCTTGGCTGCTGAGCTGCACGTCGAGCTGGTCGCCGCGGACCGCAGTGTCTGGTCCGGCGAGGCCACCCTGGTCGTCGCGCGCACCACGTCCGGCGACATCGGCGTCATGCCCGGTCACCAGCCGCTGCTCGGTGTGCTGGAGTCGGGCCCGGTGAACATCCGTACGAGTGAGGGTGGAACTGTCGTCGCCGCGGTGCACGGCGGATTCATCTCCTTCGCGGACAACAAGCTGTCGCTGCTGGCGGAGATCGCCGAGCTGGCGGACGAGATCGATGTCCAGCGCGCCGAGCGTGCGCTGGAGCGCGCCAAGTCGGACACGGATGCCGCCGCCGAGCGGCGCGCCGACGTCCGTCTGCGTGCGGTGGCGGTGCGCTAGTCGCGCCGACTCCGCGGATAGGTTTGTCCCTCAGCCGCGGCCGGCCCGGATCTCCTCCGGGCCGTGCCGCGGCTGAGGCGATGCGGGTGCACGTGGTATTCGGTTACTAGGCGATGCGAGGAGGTCGGTGGAGATGTTCCTCGCTCTGCTTGTGAGCGGTTGCGTTGTCGCGCTTGTGGTGGTCGGACTGTTCGTCTTCGGACTGCGCAGGAGACTGATCCAGCGGTCCGGCGGCACCTTCGACTGCAGCCTCCGCTGGAACATCCGGGAGGGCCAGGACGCTTCCGGCAAGGGCTGGGTGTACGGCGTCGCGCGCTACAGCGGTGACCGGGTCGAGTGGTTCCGGATCTTCTCGTACGCTCCCCGTCCCCGCCGGGTTCTGGAGCGCTCGGCGATCGAGGTGCTGGCCCGCCGTACGCCCGAGGGCGAGGAGGAGCTGGCGCTGCTGTCCGACGCGGTCGTACTGGCCTGTCTGCACCGCGGGACGCGTCTGGAGCTG
This sequence comes from Streptomyces peucetius, assembly GCF_025854275.1. NCBI lineage: Bacteria > Bacillati > Actinomycetota > Actinomycetes > Kitasatosporales > Streptomycetaceae > Streptomyces > Streptomyces peucetius. The sequence continues at coordinate 5,419,574 of NZ_CP107567.1, forward strand.
GCGATGAGCGAGGACGCGCTGACCGGTTTCCTCGCCTGGCTGGAGGCGGCACCGCCCGGCCAACGAGTCAATGTGGCGTGACGTTTCCACCGAGTCGGGTGATTTTGCGTCCCACCGTATGAGCGTGCACGACGAAGCCCGGGAGAGGTGACGCTCCCGGGCTTCGTCGTCAGTGGGGCCCCGGCTTATCCGAGGCCGCTGTTGATCGCGCCGACCAGCTCTCCGTTCGACGTGTCACCGCTGAACTCCCAGAAGAACGCGCCTCCCAGTCCCTGGTTGTTCGCCCAGCGCATCTTGGAGGTGACGGTCGCCGGGGTGTCGTAGCTCCACCAGTTGGTGCCGCAGTGCGCGTACGCGGTACCCGCGATCGTCCCGGTGGCCGGGCAGCTGTTCTTGAGGACCTTGTAGTCCTCGATGCCCGCCTCGTACGTCCCCTGAGCGGGTCCGGTCGCCGTGCCGCCCGGGGCGGACTGGGTCACACCGGTCCACCCGCGCCCGTAGAAGCCGATGCCGAGCAGCAGCTTCTTGGCCGGTACGCCCTTCGCCTTGAACTTCGCGATCGCCTCGGCCGAGTTGAAGCCGGCCTGCGGGATGCCCGAGTACGAGGTGAGCGGGGAGTGCGGGGCCGTCGGACCGTTCTTGGCCCAGGCGCCGAAGAAGTCGTACGTCATCACGTTGTACCAGTCGATGTACTGCGCGGCGCCGCCGTAGTCGGCCGCGTCGATCTTGCCGCCGGACGAGGCGTCGGCGGTGACCGCCGCGGTGACCAGGTTGTTCGTGCCGAACTTGGCGCGCATGGCCTGCATCATGTTCTTGAAGGCCGCCGGGCCGGACGTGTCGCAGCTCAGACCGCAGGCGTTCGGGTACTCCCAGTCCAGGTCGATGCCGTCGAAGACATCGGCCCAGCGGGGGTCCTCGACGAGGTCGTAGCAGGACTGGGCGAAGGCGGCCGGGTTCTGCACGGCCTGGCCGAAGCCGCCGGACCAGGTCCAGCCGCCGAACGACCACAGCACCTTGATGTGCGGGTACTTCGCCTTGAGCTTGCGCAGCTGGTTGAAGTTGCCGCGCAGCGGCTGGTCCCAGGTGTCGGCGACGCCGTCGACGCTCTGGTCCGCGGTGTAGGCCTTGTCGTAGTCGGCGTAGGCGTCACCGATGGTGCACTTGCCGCCGCTGACGTTGCCGAAGGCGTAGTTGATGTGCGTGATCTTCGCCGCCGAGCCGGAGGTCACCAGGTTCTTCACGTGGTAGTTGCGCCCGTAGACGCCCCAGTTGGTGAAGTAGCCCAGCTTGACCTTGTCGCCCGGGCCGGGGCCCGGGTCGCCACCGCCGCCGGTCGTACGGACCGCGACGGCGCCGCTGACCGGTCCGGTCTGGTCGGCGGTGTCACGGGCCTGGACGGTGTACGAGTAGTCGGTGCCGGCGGTCAGGCCCGTGTTGGTGTACGTGGTGCCGGTGACCGTGGCGACCTTGGCGCCGTCGCGCAGGACGTCGTAGTTCTTGACGCCGTTGTCGTCGGTGGCCGCGCCCCAGCTGAGCTTCACCGAGGTGTCGGTGACGTCCGAGGCTGTGGGGGTGCCGGGGGCGGAGGGCGGGTTGTCGCCCGGAACGCTGCCGCCGTCGCAGGAGGCGCCGTTGAGCTTGCAGCCGGACGGCGAGCCGGAGCCGCTGCCGTTGAAGCCGAAGGAGACGGAGGCGCCCGGGGACAGGGTGCCGTTCCAGCCGACGTTCTTGGCGGTCCAGTGGTCGCCGGAGTTGGTGACGGTGGCGTCCCAGGCGGAGGTGACCTTGGTGCCGGAGGGGAAGTCCCACTCGACGGTCCAGGAGCTGATCGTCGTGGTGCCGGTGTTCTTCACCGTCCACTTGCCTTCGAAACCGGTGCCCCAGTCGGAGGTCTTGACGTAGTCGGCGGTGGCCGAGGTGGCCGCCTCGGCGGGCGAGGCGAGGCCCACCATCGCGGCGAAGGGGAGGAGCAACGCGGTCAGGCCGGCGGTTGCTCTCGCTGGCAATCTCGGTCTCGTGCGGGGGGTTTGTGGCGCTTGAGTGCTCAAGGATGCTCCTCGAGTTGAGTGCGGACATGTCAGGGGTGGTCCGTGCACTGGCGCATGCCGCGTGGCTCGTCGCGGCGTGCTCGGTGGAGATTAGGGTGGTCTGGACCAATCGTCAATAGGTCCAGACCAAGGAGGTCGCCCCTGTTGCCCGTTGCGGCGTCAGACCCCCAACTCCTGCGCCAGCACCGCCGCTTGCACCCTGCTCCGCAGCTCCAGCTTCCCCAGCAGCCTGCTGACGTGGGTCTTGACCGTGGCCTCCGCCATCGACAGCCGCCCCGCGATCTCCGCGTTCGACAGCCCCTCCCCGAGGCACGACAGGACCTCCCGCTCCCGCCGCGTCAGCACCTCCAGCACCGCGCGGTCCGAAGCGCCCGCGGACCGTACGGTCCGGGGTGCGGCGAACTCCGCGATCAGCCGCCGGGTGACGGCCGGGGCGATCAAGCCCTCGCCGCGTGCCACCGTCCGCACCGCCCGCAGCAGATCGCCCGCGTCGGTGTTCTTCAGCAGAAAGCCGGCCGCCCCCGCCCGCAGCGCCCCGAAGACGTACTCGTCCAGATCGAAGGTCGTCAGCACCAGCACGTCGGCCAGCTCCTCCGTGACCACCTGCCGGGTCGCGGACACCCCGTCCAGCCGGGGCATCTGCACATCCATCAGGACCACCTCCGGGCGCAGCTCCCTGGCGAGGCGCACCGCCTCCTCGCCGTCCGCGGCCTCTGCGACCACCTCGATGTCCGCGGCGCTGCGCAGGATCAGTACGAGTCCCGCCCGTACCGCGCTCTGGTCCTCCGCGACCAGCACCCGGATCCGGGGGGTGTCCTGCGCGGCATCCGCTTCCACGGTCATGCGGAAGGCTCCTTGTCGTCGTCCGCCACGGGCAGCACCGCCCGCACGCGCCAGATCTTCGCGTGCCCGCCCGCCGGGTCAGGGGCGGGGCCCGCCTCGAACCTTCCGTCCAGCAGCGCCACCCGTTCCTCCATGCCCACCAGCCCGGCCCCCGACCCCGGCGCCCGGGGCCCCGGCCGCCGCCCGAACGGGCTGGTCACCGTCACCCGCAGCGCGCCGCCCGCCCCGCCGGACACCTCGACACGCACGTCGCCGGCCTCCGCGTGCTTGATCGCGTTGGTCAGCGACTCCTGCACGACGCGGTAAGCCGCGAGCTCCACCGGAGCGGGCAGCCGCGTCCCCGTGTCCCGTTCGTCGTGCAGCACGAACGTCAGGCCGCTCGCCGCGCCGTTGGTACCGGCCTGCGCCACCAGGGCGTCGAGGCCCGCCAGGGTGGGCGCGGCGGCCGGCTCCACGTCGCCGCTGCGCTCGCGCAGCAGCCCGATCAGCCTGCGCATCTCGGCCAGCCCCTCGACGCTGTTCTCCCGGATCACCGTCAGCGCCTGTTTCGTGGTCGACGCGTCGTCGATGGAGAGCGCGGCCGTCGAGTGGATGGCGATCGCCGACAGGTGGCCCGCCACCAGGTCGTGCAACTCGCGGGCCATCCGGGCGCGCTCCGCCGCGATCGCCTGCGTCCGGTCCATCTCCGCGAGCAGCGCGGTCTGCTCGGCCCGCAGCCGGGCGGCGTTCGCCGCCTCCCGGTGGTTGCGCACGATCGCCCCGGTGGTCGCGGGGCCGAACGAGACCAGCCCGGTGACGACACCGATCAGCAGGGCGACGGGCTCCCGCAGCCACGCCAGGAACCCGATCGTCACCGCGAGGGTGATCATGCCGGTGGTGACGGGGATCCGGCGGGCGGAGGCCGGAGTGCCGTACACCACCGCCGCGTACACGAGGTCGGCGAACATCAGGACGGTCGCGATGTTGCCGGGGGTGAACGGGTCGAGCACGATCGCGGCGGTGCCGACGGCCAGGGCCGTGCGGGGCATGGTCCGGCGCAGCGGCTCCAGCCCTGCCACCACCACCAGCGGCACCAGCGTCACCCAGGACGGCAGCGGCGCCCGGAGTCCGTTGGTGTGGAGCCCGAGCGCCCAGAGCAGGAGACCGCCGAGCAGACCGGTGACCCCGAGCAGCACGTCGTCACGGTGGGGGCGGGGGAAGCTCACCCGTCCATCAAACACGGCGCCGCTGCCGCCGGGCGTCCGCGCGCGGGGTGAGCCCGCAGTACATCGAAAGATGCAGTCCCGGTTCGTCACCGCCGACGACGAATCCGCGCCCGCCGGCCGACACGCTTGAACCGTACGAAGGGAGAGCTGTCGTGATCGTCACGCTGATCGTGATCTGTGAGATCGGCTTCTGGGTGCTGCTGGCAGCGGGCCTCGCCGTCCGCTACCTGCTGAAGATGCCCCGCACAGGGGCCGCGCTGCTGCTGTGCGAACCGCTGCTGGAGGTTCTGCTCCTGGTGGTCACGGCGATCGACCTCAAGAACGGCGCGGACCCGAGCTGGAAGCACGGCCTGGCCGCGATCTACATCGGTTACACGGCCGGCCACGGCCACCGCACCGTCGAGTGGCTCGACGGCCACGCCGCCCACCGCCTGGCCGGCGGCCCGCCCCCGCAGAAGCCGCCGCGCCACGGCATGGCCCGCGCCCGGCACGAGGGCAGCATCTGGCTGGGCACGCTGGTGGCCGCGGCGGTCGCGACCGGACTGCTCCAGATCGCGATCTGGTACGTGGGCGACGCGGGGCAGACGGAGTCGCTGCGGAGCTGGATGTACGGGGCCTGGCGTGCGGCCGGCATCCACGGCGTGATCGCGCTCAGCTACGCGATCTGGCCGAAGAAGGCCCCGGCCGGCACGTCGGACCGCGAACCGGTCCGCGTCGGGCGTCCCTAGCGGCTAGCGCTCGCCGCCGGGCACCCACAGCACGTCCCCGACCTCCTTGTTCGCCACCCTGGCCAGGATGAACAGCAGGTCGGAGAGGCGGTTGAGGTATGTCGCGGTCAGCGGGTTCATCGTCTCGCCGTGCACCTCCATGGCTGCCCAGGTCGACCGCTCCGCCCGCCGCACGACGGTGCACGCCTGGTGCAGCAGCGCGGCGCCCGGGGTGCCGCCTGGAAGGATGAAGCTCCGCAGCTTCTCCAGCTGCTCCAGGAAGCGGTCGCAGTCGGCCTCCAGCTTGTCGATGTAGTTCTGCTCGACCCGCAGGGGCGGGTACTCCGGGTTCTTCACGACCGGTGTGGAGAGGTCCGCGCCCACGTCGAACAGGTCGTTCTGCACGCGGACGAGGACCTTCACGACCTCCTCGTCCAGCTGCCCCAGCGCGATCGCCGTGCCGATGACCGCGTTGGCCTCGTTGGCATCGGCGTACGCGGAGATCCGCAGGTCGGTCTTGGCGGTGCGGCTCATGTCGCCGAGGGCGGTGGTGCCCTGGTCGCCGGTACGGGTGTAGATACGCGTCAGATTGACCATGTGGCCAGCCTAGTTACGCTCCGGCCCGGCCGGAGACACCTGTGCCGGCCGTCACGGCCCGTGCCGCGGGGGCCGGCCCTCCCCGTCCCGGACAGCCCGCCCCGGCGCCCCGGTGGCCCGTCCCGGTGTGATGTCCGCCATGTGGGACGTGACGCGCATCTCTTAGCGGTCACAGGGGCGCCTCACGGGCGCTAATCTCCGGCAGAGAGCGCACATGTAAACAGTCGTTAAGGCCGTCGAGGCCGTTAAGGAGTGCCGCAGTGGCCAGGAAGCTCGCCGTCATCGGTGCCGGACTCATGGGTTCCGGAATCGCGCAGGTCTCCGCCCAGGCGGGCTGGGACGTCGTACTGCGTGATGTGACCGACGAGGCTCTGACCCGCGGCAAGGACGGCATCAAGGCGTCCTACGACAAGTTCGTCTCCAAGGGGAAGCTCGAAGCCGCCGCCGCCGAGGCCGCGTTGGCGCGCATCACCACCACGACCGACCTGGACGCCGTCGCCGACGCCGACATCGTCGTCGAGGCCGTCTTCGAGAAGCTCGAGGTCAAGCACGAGATCTTCCGTGCGCTCGACAAGCTCGTACGGGACGACGCCGTCCTCGCCTCCAACACCTCCGCCATCCCGATCACCAAGATCGCGGCCGTGACGGAGCGTCCGGAGCGCGTGGTGGGCGCCCACTTCTTCTCGCCCGTCCCGATGATGCAGCTGTGCGAGCTGGTGCGCGGCTACAAGACGAGCGACGAAACCCTCGCCACCACACGGGAGTTCGCCGAGTCGGTCGGCAAGACCTGCATCGTCGTCAACCGCGACGTCGCGGGCTTCGTCACCACTCGCCTCATCTCGGCGCTCGTCGTCGAGGCCGCGAAGCTGTACGAATCGGGCGTCGCCACCGCCGAGGACATCGACATCGCCTGCAAGCTCGGCTTCGGGCACGCCATGGGGCCGCTCGCCACCGCCGACCTGACGGGTGTCGACATCCTGCTTCACGCCACGAGCAACATCTACACCGAGTCCCAGGACGAGAAGTTCGCACCGCCGGAGCTGATGCGCCGGATGGTGGACGCCGGTGACATCGGCCGCAAGAGCGGGCAGGGCTTCTACAAGCACTGACATCGCGACCGGCGTTATCGACCGGTTCGGTATCACCCGCCGGGGTGAATTCGGTATCGGTTCGCTTACAAGTAGCAACCCCTCCGCCTATGCGGCAGTCAGTTGTTGCAAGACGGAGAAGAACAGAAGAAGAACAGTCAGCAGCACAGTGGACACGGGCCGACACGGGGCACGGTAAGCACACTCGGGGAGCGCATATGCACATCAGGGGCGACCATGCCGAGCTGGTCGTCGGGGGCCGCCTCGACGTCCGCAGCGCGGCGGACGCCCGTACGGTCCTGCACTCGGCCGTCGACGACGGAGCCGGCGACCTGGTGCTCGACCTGACCCACCTCGACTCCTGGGACGCCACCGGGCTCGGGGTCATCATGGGCGCGCACCGGCGGGCCGGCCGGTGCGGCCGCCGACTGGTGCTGCGGGGTGTGCCGCCGCAGATGCAGCGGCTGCTCGTGGCCACGCGGCTGCACCGCATCCTCGCCATCGAGGGCGGCCTCGCAGCGGAATCGCTGCCGCGGGTGTGACGCCGGGCTTCCGCGGGTGTGACGCCGGTCCGCCGGCCGCCCGCGGCGGCGAGCGCGCGGACGGTGGCGGTGGCACCGCCGGCGACGGTGGTGGCTTCTGCGGTGGCGGCTCCGACGCGGCAGCGGCGGGAGCGGGCAACGGCGGTGGATGAATCGGTTCGTCAGATGTGACGGGGGCACCAACCGGGCGAGCGGCGCAATCCTCCTGAGACCATGACGTCAGGGACCGGGCGGTACCCCGCAGGTTTCGCGATGCGTGGCGAACGTCTAGGGTTCGATCGCCTGCCCATTCGACAGACCCATGAGGCGGGCTCCGGACCGAGGCGGGCGAAACGTGCAGGAAGGCCGGGAGGGCACCGCACGCGGCCTCGGCACCAAGAGCGCAGTGATCTTGGCGGCGGCAGGCCGGGCGAACCTTATCTGGGAGCTTTGACGATGGACAACGACAGCTTCGGCGAGGGCACCGGACCGGCACGGCCGCCGCGCGACGCCATCACGCCCGGACAGTCCGCGCCCGCGCCCCGGCGTACGGTCCAACTGGTCTCCGGCGACTTCCTGCTCACCGTCAACCCCGTCGACGGCAGCGAGATCGAACCGTGCCCGCCCGGTGAGCAGCCCGGCCGCCCCTCCCGCCGCAGCGCGGTCGACCGCGCCGAGCGTCACCGCGCCGCGCAGCCTCCTGTGCCCCCGGGCCCGGCCGCACCGAGGCCGGCGCTGCTGGAACGCGACGAGGAGCGGGAACGGCTCGTACGGCTCCTCGGTCGCGGCCGGTCCGTCAGGCTCACCGGACCGTCCGGCTCCGGCCGCACCGCACTGCTCGACGCCGTCGCCGCGCAGTGCGACGGCTTCGCGCCCGACGGAGTCGTACGCCTCAACGGCCGGCACCGCTCCCCTGCGGAGCTGCTCCAGGAACTGTTCACGGTCGTCTACGACGCCCCCGGGCACCGCCCCGACCGGAACGCGCTCGGCGGTTTCGTACGTGACATCGGAGCCGTCGTCGTCCTCGACGACCTCGAGTTCGGCGGCGCGGGCCTCGACGAACTGCTCGACGCCGCCCCGGAATGTGCCTTCCTCGTCGCCGCCACTCCCGATGTTCCCGCACCGAGCGCCGACTCCCACCTCGAAGAGGTCTTCCTCAGCGGGCTGGGCCGCGCCGCCGCGCTCGAACTGCTCGAACAGGCCGTGGAACGGCCGCTGACGGAGGAGGAGAGCAACTGGGCGGGCGACCTCTGGTTCGAGTCGGAAGGGCTGCCCCTGCGGTTCGTCCAGGCGGCCGCGCTGCTGAGGCAGTGCGACGAACTGCGGGCCGACCCGGAGGCCTTCGAGGAGTTCGCGCCGTTCGCGGCGGCCGGCGGCAAGGACGTACCGCTGCCGACGCTCGGTGAGGGCGCCGCTCCCGCCCCGTTGCTCGCGTCCAGGCTCAGCGACTCCGCCCGGCGCACCCTGCGCATCGCGGTCGCCCTCGGCGGCGAGGTCCCGCACCAGGCGCATCTGCCGGCCCTCGTCGGCGACACCCACGCGGACGCCGCGCTCGGTGAACTCATGAGCTGCGGACTGCTCTCCCCGGCCGGCCCGCGCTACCGGCTCGCCGCCGGGGTGCTGGCCCAGCTCCGCGAGAAGGGCTACGACGAGGACGCGGTCGGCCACGCCCACACCGCCGCCCGGCACTACACCTGGTGGGCCGGACACCCCTCCGTCACGCCCGAGCGGGCCGTGGCCGAGGCGGACGGCATCCTGGCAGCCCTGAGCGCGCTGGTGCCCGGCCGGGAGGCCGGCCACCCCAGCACGGCGGTGCTCCTCGCCCGCAGCGCCGCGCCCGCCTTCGCGGCCGGACTGCACTGGACGGGCTGGGAACGGGCCCTGCGCGTGGGCTCCGAGGCCGCCCGGATCGCCGGAGAGGTCGCGGAAGAGGCGTACTTCCACCACGAACTGGGCGTCCTCGCACTCTGCACCGGCAACCTGGACCGGGCCCGGGCGGAGCTCGAGACGTCGATCGGCATGCGCGGCGCGCTCGCCGACAAGAGCGGCACCGTCGCGGGGCGCCGGGCCCTCGCGCTCGTCGCCGACCGCGAGTCCCTGCCGACGCCCGCGTCGCCGCTCGCCCTGGGCGACGGGGGGCCCGTCTCCCCTCCACTGGGAGTGCCGGGACTGCCGCCGACGAAGCGGCTGCCGCGGACGGGGCCGGCCGCCGACACGGTCGCCACGGTCGTCGGCGGCGCTTCGGTGGCCCCGCCGGAAACCCCCGCCGGCCCCCCGGCGGGCCGGCGCACGCTCGCCCTGCTCGGCGGCGCCCGCCGCAACCGCGTCGCCGCGGGAGCGGGCACGCTGCTCGCGGCGGTCCTCGGCACGGTGGTCACCCTCGGCATGACCTCCGACCAGGAGGAGCCGCCCGGCGACGGCGTGCGCAACGGGCAGAACGTGAACGAGGGCGACGCCGACGACGACTGGACCGTCGAGGACCCGGTCGCCGACCCGTCCGACGCCCCGTCCAACGACAAGGACGACCCCAAGAAGCCGACGGAAACGGCGACACCGGCCACGGCACCGACATCGACGGGCCGGGCGCCGGCACCGGGGGACAGCCCGTCACCGAGCTCGTCGCGGTCGGGGAGTCCCTCGGACCCGGATTCGCCCTCGAAGTCGCCGTCGAAGTCACCGTCGACGAAGCCGACACTTCCGACCTCACCGTCGCAGTCTCCGGATCCGACACCTCCGCCGGACTCGCCCAGTCCGTCTCCCACTGATTCTTCGACCGGCGACCCTCAAGGAAGCGCGTCCGCCACTGAGTCCGGGGACGCGACCGTCACGAGCAGTGCGTCGGGCTCCAACTCCCCGTCCATCATCTGAGACGCCCGGCCGGGTGCGGGCGGGGGTGTTCCTGCCCCGCCCTGCCTCGGCGGCAGTCTCGCCCCGCATCCGGGCTCCTGGCGTCGCCGCCGCAGACTGTGACCGCAGCTGAGCGTTCACGCGGCCCGGCCCGCGCTACGCGCAGCCGCATGCGGCCCCGCCCCGTCGGTGCCTGGCCGACCGCCCGTTGCGCCATGCGGCTTCAGGGGGTGCGGCCCGGCCTCCGTTGGTGCCAGGCACGAGCGTTCGGCGTGCTACGCATGGTGCGGCCCGCCCCGCCCCCGTCGGTGCCCTGGCCGACGGCCCGGCACGACATACGGTCACAACGCCGTCCTGCCGGCGGACGGCGCCGTCACGGCGGGGGCGGTGCCCGGCGGGCCGCTCGCAGCCGCAGTGAGTGGCCACGGGAGCGCCCCGGTGCGCGGCACGGCCGCACGGGCCGGCCACCGGGTCGGCGTCGGCGGCGGCCGTTTGGGGCGCGGCCGCGCCGCGGTCGCCCGGCGTCGGCGACACCATAAGGGCGGCGTGGCCGGGCCGGTGGGTCAGAAGAGGCGGAGCTTGTCGTCCTCGATGCCGCGGAGGGCGTCGTAGTCGAGGACCACGCAGCCGATGCCGCGGTCGGTCGCCAGGACGCGGGCCTGGGGCTTGATCTCCTGGGCTGCGAAGACGCCCTTCACCGGGGCGAGGTGCGGGTCGCGGTTGAGCAGTTCGAGGTAGCGGGTGAGCTGCTCGACGCCGTCGATCTCGCCGCGCCGCTTGATCTCGACCGCCACCGTCGCGCCGTCGGAGTCCCGGCAGAGGATGTCGACCGGGCCGATGGCCGTGGGGTACTCGCGGCGGATCAGGCTGTATCCCTCGCCAAGTGTCTCGATCCGGTCCGCGAGGAGCTCCTGGAGGTGCGCTTCCACGCCGTCCTTGATGAGGCCGGGGTCGACGCCGAGCTCGTGCGACGAGTCGTGGAGGATTTCTTCCATAGTGATGATCAGTTTCTCGCCCGCTTTGTTCACCACGGTCCAGACGCTGTCGTCACCTTCCTTCAAAGTGCAGGGAGGGGACATCCAGTTCAGCGGTTTGTACGCCCTGTCGTCGGCGTGGATGGAGACACTGCCGTCCGCCTTGACCAGGATCAAACGAGGGGCGGAGGGCAGGTGGGCGGTGAGCCGGCCGGCGTAGTCCACGGAGCAGCGGGCGATGACGAGACGCATGGTCCGCAACGCTACTCGACTCACGCCACACCGCGCGATTCGCCCCGGAAGCGCCCCTCGTTATTTGGCCGGTTGTGTTCCCAATCTCCTGGTGCGCTCAAGTCGGCGCACTTACCGTGGAAGACGGGAGGTTGTCGGCCGTGCACTCTGCGTCGCCGTACAGCATTGGTATGCCGTCGTATCGTCCGCTTCCTCCTTCCCTGCCCGTAAGGCCCCGTTTCGCGGGGCCGCGAGAGGAGAACCCATGTCGCTCGACGTCTCACCGGCGCTGTTGGAACAGGCCGAGCGAGGCGAGGTCGACGAAGCAGCTTTCGTCGACTGCGTCCGGACCTCCCTGCCCTACGCATGGGAGATGATCAGTTCTCTGGTGGCTCAGCTGAAGGTGGACGGCGGCGAGTTCGCCGACAACCAGACGCCTCCGCCGGACGAGCAGGCACGTGGTCAGCTGCTGCGCGCACTCGCGAGTGACGCCATTCGCGGAGCGCTTCAGCGGCACTTCGGAGTGCGTCTGGCATTCCAGAACTGCCACCGCGTCGCGGTGTTCCCGCTGGACTCCTCGGTCGACGAGCGGCTCGCCCGCTTCACCTCGATCCGGGGACAGTTGCTCAATCAGTCGCCCGAACTGCGCGACTGCTGAAGTCTTCTGCTGCCGCTCCGCACCGCAGATGTCCGCCCGGTGCCGGAGCGGCAGCACCTGACCTCAGCCGGTACCCGACCTCCGCCATGACGATGGACTCAGCCGAGCAGCGGCAGTACCTCCGCGCCCACCCGCCGTACGTTCTCCTCGGTGGCCGCGAGGTCGCCCGAGCCCTCGGCGAGGAGCGCGAAGCGGGTGATGCCGGTGCGCTCCGCGGTCGCCGCGAGACGGTCCCCGGCCAGCCGTGGCGGCCCCACCGGATGCAGCGAGCAGAGCAGTTCCGTGTACGCGACGGGGTCGCGCATCGCACGGTGCCGGCCGTCGACGGTCACATGCGCGTCCAGCCCCTGCTTCAGCCAGCCCGGCATCGCCTTGACGAGCGTCTCGGTGGCCTCGTCGGCGCGGTCGGCGATCTGGACGACGCCGGCCGACACATGCCCGGCCGCCCGCACCTGGTCGGGCGAGCGGCCCGCGGCGAGCGCGTGCCTGCGCCACAGGGCGACCATGTCGGCCTTCTCCTCGTCGCCGCAGTGCATACCGAGGAGCATCGGCAGACCCCGCTCCGCCGCCAGCCTGACGCTCTTCGGGGAGGTGCACGCGACGACGACCTCCGGGCCGTCCCCGGGCCCGGCGATCAGCTCGTCCGGCCGGGGGACGACCGGGACCTCCCGGAAGGAGAACCGCTCGCCGTCCGCTCCCACGCGCGGCTCGCGCAGCCAGCGCAGCAGCAGGTCCAGGGACTCGGGGAAGTGCTTCTCGTACGCCGCCGCTCCGGTGCCGAAGACCTCAAGGTCGACCCAGGGGCCGCCGCGCCCCACACCGAGCACGAACCGTCCGCCGGAGGTGAGGTGGAGCAGCGCCGTCTGCTCGCCGAGGGCCACGGGGTGGGCGGTCGGCAGCACGCTCACCGCGGTGCCCACCTGGATCCGGCGGGTGCGGCCGAGCAGGAGCGCGGCGAGCGTCACGGCGGACGGGCACACCCCGTACGGCACGAAGTGGTGCTCCGCCAGCCACACGGCGTCGAGGCCCGCCTCCTCCGCCACCTCGGCGGTGCGCACCGCTCTGTGGAGCGCCTCCCCCTGCCCCTGGCCCGGGAACTGTGCCGCCAGTACGAAAGTTCCAACGCGCATCGCCTTCTGCCTCCTTGCGGCCGACGCGTCACTCCCCCCACAGGCAACAACGCCTGACACGTGCCAAAGGCACGGCCGTTCGCGAAGATCTTGCGATTTTCCGGTAACTGCTCCTGGTGCAGCAGCCGCTTCCCCCGCTGCGGGACGGGCGCCGGCCCCCGGGACCGTACGCTGGACGGGCAACTGTCAGGTCCTGCCCCGTGAGGTGTCCGTGTCCCCGCGCCGCAACCGCCCCCGAGGCGGCGAGAACCCGTCTCAGCGCACAGGCGACGTCGCCGGCCGGTACGGCGGCTTCGGCCGGAGCGAGACCTGGCAGGACGAGGAGTGGTCGGTGCGCCACGTCGCCGGGGCAAATGCCGCCGGCAAGAGGTACCGCTGCCCGGGGTGCGACCAGGCGATCCCCTCCGGTATGCCGCACGTGGTGGCCTGGCCCGAGCACGGCGGGATCGACGACCGGCGCCACTGGCACAAGGCGTGCTGGAACGCGAAGGACCGCCGCACCTCGAAGGTGCAGCGGTCCAGGAACGCGCCGCGGTACTGAACCGCGCCGCCGTTCTCACACGTCGCGGCTGCTCATGGTCGCGTACGCCCCGCCGAGGGCCGCGAGCGAGACACCGAGCATGATCCACACGGATGTCCAGCCGAGCGGGCCGGAGCCTCCGCCCGTCGCTTCGCCGTAGATGCCGATGAGCTGGCTCGGGATCGCGTAGGTGAAGAGGAAGTCGCGCACGCCGGACATGGAGTCGAACCCGAGCATGAAGACCCCCGCCACCATGGGCATCAGCATCAGACCGAGCATGATCGTGATCGCCCCTGCCGAGTGCCTGATCATCGCGCCGATCCCAAGGGCCAGCAGCCCGAGCGAGGCGATGTAGAGGCCCACGCCGACGGTGGCGCGCAACCACTCGTCACCGGTCGGCTCTCCGGCGTCCACCATCGCGTTCTGCATGACGGCCGTGAGCCCGGCGGTCACGGTCGTGATGGCGAAGACGAGCAGGAAGAACACGGCCGCCTTGGCGGCCAGCACCCGGCCCCGGCTCGGGCAGGCCGTCAGCGTCGTGCGGATCATGCCGGTGCCGTACTCGGAGGAGATGGTGAGTACGCCCAGCGTCATCACACAGATGGAGCCGGGCAGTACACCGAAGAAGCCCATACCGAGCACGGACTCGTCGCCCAGCTCGGCAGAATCCCCGGCTGCGGCGACCAGCGCGGCGACCGCGAGACCGATGCCGAGCACGAGCACGATCATCACGCTCAGGGTCCAGATCGTGGACCGCACCGAACGGATCTTCGTCCACTCGGAGGCGAGCGCGTCACCGAAGTGGGCCCCGCGCACCGGGATCGGGGAGGCGTACGAACCGGGCTGCTGGTAGGAGGTGCTCATCGTGCGTCCTCGGGCTTGGTCAGGTCGGCGGGTGCGGCGGCCGGGGGAGCGGCGGGGGCATCCGGAGCGGAGGGCGCTGCCGGCGCCGCGTACGGGTTCTGGCCGGGCTGGGGCGGCGGCGGGGCGTAGAAGCCCTGCTGCGGCACCTCGGGGATGTGCGGCTGCGGCGGGACGTGTCCCATCGGCGGCTGCTGCATCAGGCCCGACTTCTCGTCCGCGGTGGAGCGGTAGTCCACCGCGCCCTGCGTCATCCGCATGTACGCCTCCTCGAGAGAGGCCTGGTGCGGCGACAACTCCCACAGCCGGACGTCCGCCTCGTGCGCCACGTCGCTGATGCGCGGCAGTGGCAGCCCGGTCACCCGCAGCGCACCGTCGGGCTCGGACAGCACCTGGCCGCCCGCCTCGGCCAGCGCGGAGACGAGCTTCTCACGCTGCTGCGGCTCCGTCTGCGGCGTGCGGACCCGGGCGAAGTCCGCCGAGTTGTGCGAGATGAAGTCCTTCACGCTCATGTCGGCCATGAGCTGCCCGCGGCCGATCACGATCAGGTGGTCGGCCGTCAGGGCCATCTCGCTCATCAGGTGCGAGGAGACGAAGACCGTACGGCCCTCGGAGGCCAGCTGCTTCATCAGGTTGCGGACCCACAGGATGCCTTCGGGGTCCAGGCCGTTGACCGGCTCGTCGAAGAGCAGCACCCGCGGGTCGCCGAGGAGCGCCGCGGCGATGCCGAGCCGCTGCCCCATGCCGAGCGAGAAGCCCTTGGACCGCTTATTGGCGACCTCGTGCAGGCCGACGACGCCGAGCACCTCGTCCACCCGGCGGGCCGGGATGCCGGAGAGCTGCGCCAGCGACAGCAGATGGTTGCGGGCGCTGCGGCCGCCGTGCACCGCCTTCGCGTCGAGCAGGGCACCGACCTGGCGGGGTGCGTTCGGCAGTTGCCGGAAGGGGCGGCCCTCGATCGTCACCTGACCCGACGTCGGACGGTCCAGGCCGAGGATCATGCGCATCGTCGTGGACTTGCCGGCGCCGTTGGGGCCGAGGAAGCCGGTGACGGCCCCGGGCCGCACCTGGAAGGAAAGGTTGTACACGGCCGTCTTGGCGCCGTAGCGCTTCGTCAGGCCGACTGCCTCGATCATTCTCCAGCCCCATCGACTTTCGGGTCGTCGGGGCACAGGCGGGTCCAGCCGTACGCCCCCGTAAGTGCTAGGAGGATAACCGGGGCGCGGCGGTTCCGGCCAAGGCGTAACGAAGGGGCCTCGGTCACGGCCGTCCGTGACCGCATTACGGTGGACCACGAGGGCCTTTCTGGTTGGTGTAGACGTCGTAATCCACACCGAACCGGAAGGCCCTCACCTGTTCAAGATCCCTCAGCCGAGACCTGGCTCACCCGTCCACAACCTCCCGGGACAGAACACCTAGGCGTCCCGCTTCTTCAGCACGAGGAGGCCCCCGGCCAGCGCCGCGGCGACCCAGAGCACCATGATGCCCAGGCCCGTCCAGGGACCGTACGGGGAGTCGCCGCTGTTCATGGCGTTCGGGACCACCTGCATGATCTTCGCGCCGGCCTGGTCGGGGAAGTAGCGCGCGACGTCCCTGGCGCCCGGCACCGCGGAGAGGATCTGCGAGACCAGGAAGAAGAACGGCATCAGGATGCCCAGCGACAGCATCGAGCTGCGCAGCATCGTGGCGACGCCCATCGAGAAGAGCGCCATCAGGCCCATGTAGATGCCGCCGCCGACGACGGCCCGCAGCACGTTCTCCTCGCCGATCGTCGTGCGGTGCTCGCCGAGCAGCGCCTGGCCGAGGAAAAAGGTGAGGAAGCTGGTCGCCATCCCGACCGCGAGGGCCAGCAGCCCGGCCACCGCGATCTTGCTGAAGATGAAGGTGGCGCGCTGCGGCACCGCGGCCAGTGAGGTGCGGATCATGCCGGAGCTGTACTCGGTGCCCACGACCAGCACCCCGAAGACCACCATCGCCAGCTGCCCGAGCACCAGTCCGGAGAAGCTGATGAGCGTCGGATCGAAGGTCAGCCGCTCGGCGGGGGGCAGATCGTCGAAGGTCGCGTTCATCAGGGCACACAGGGCCGCGCTCATCGCGACCGTCACGACAAGGGCGCTGATCAGCGTCCAGCGCGTCGACGCGACCGTACGGATCTTGGTCCACTCGGACCGCAGGACGGCAGGTGTCGAGGCCATCGGTCAGGCTCCCTTGTCGCGCGGGGCCCACTGGGGGGCGCCTCGGCCGGCGGGCGGGGCGACGGCGTCCGGTGGCGGGGCGACGGCGTCCGGTGGCGGCGCGCCCGGGGCGGAGTGTGCGTGGTACTCCACCGCGCCTGCCGTCATCTGCATGAATGCCTCCTCGAGCGAGGCCCGCTGCGCACTGAGCTCATGCAGCACGATCCGGTGCTCGGCCGCCAGCTCGCCGAGCTGCTCCGTGCTCGCGCCGTCCACCTCGAGCGCGCCGCCGCCGGTCTCGACGACCGTCATACCGGCGGCGTGCACCATGTCCCGCAGCTGTTCCTGCTGCGGCGAGCGCATCCGTACATAGCTGCGGGAGTTCTCGTGGATGAAATCGGCCATGGAGGTGTCGGCGAGGAGCCGGCCCTGCCCGATCACGATCAAGTGATCGGCTGTCAGGGCCATTTCACTCATGAGGTGCGAGGAGACGAAGATCGTCCGGCCTTCCTGCGCGAGGGTTTTCATCAGATTGCGGATCCAGTGAATTCCCTCAGGGTCCAGACCATTGACCGGTTCGTCGAACATCAGGATCTCCGGATCGCCCAGCAGAGCCGAGGCGATTCCCAGCCGCTGGCCCATGCCCATCGAGAAACCCTTGGACTTCTTCCGCGCCACCGGCGTCAGCCCGACCAGGTCGAGCACCTCGCCGACCCGGCGCTCCGGGATGCGGTTGGACTGCGCGAGGCAGAGAAGGTTGTTGTACGCGCTGCGGCCGCCGTGCATCGCCTTGGCGTCGAGCAGGGCGCCGATGTACTTCAGCGGCTCGTCGAGGTCACGGTAGTGCCTGCCGTCGATCCGGACCCTCCCGCTGGTGGGATTGTCCAGGCCGAGCACCATGCGCATCGTCGTGGTCTTGCCCGCACCGTTGGGACCGAGGAAACCGGTCACCACACCCGGCCGGACCATGAAGGAGAGATGGTCGACGGCGACCTTCGTACCGAAGCGTTTGGTGAGACCCTCGAGCTCGATCATGCGTTCACGCTACGGGCGCCCGAGGGGCCGCGCCACCCTGTTCCTCCAACTTGAGGGCTCGGTTCGCGAAGCGGCCGTTCCTCCTCCGGTGGACGCACGGATGCCCGGTGCCATGTGGCACCGGGCATCCGTGCGAGCGACCGACCCGAAGGCGTCAGCGGGACTGCTGCGCCGGGACCCCGCGGGAGATGGGCTCCTCGTCGGCGGGCGTGCCCGCCGCGGCCACCGCGGCACCCGTCAGCGTCGCCAGCATCTCGCGGACGTTGGTCAGCTGGGCGTTGATCGAGTCGCGGCGGTTGGTGAGCGCCGCCAGCTCGCGCTCCGACTCGCTGCGGATACGGTCGGCCTTGGCGTTCGCGTCGGCCACGATGTCCTCGGCCTGGCGCTGCGCGGTCTCCACCGTCTGACGGGCGCGGCGCTCCGCGTCCGTGCGCAGCTTCTCCGCCTCGAGGCGCAGCTGCTCGGCGCGGTGCTCGATCTCCGCCAGCCGCTTCTCCGCCTTCGCCTGACGCGACGCCAGGTCGCGCTCCGACTGCTCGCGGCGCTTGGCCAGGTTGGTCTCGAAGTCCGCGGCGGCCTGGGCGGCCTTGGCGCGGGTCTCCTCGAAGAGCGCGTCGGCCTCCTCGCGCTTGGACTGCGCGTCCTTCTGCGCCTCGCTGCGCAGCGCCTGGGCCTCGCTCTTCGCCTTGTCGACGATGCGGATGCCCTCGTCCTCCGCCTTGGCCTTGCGCTCGGCGGCGAACGACTCGGCGTCGTTGCGCACCTGCTGGGCGGCGGACTCCGCGAGCTCACGGTGCTGCTCGGCGGCGCGACGGGCCTCCTCGCGCAGGTCCTTCGCCTCCTCCTCGGCGAGGCGGAGGATCTTCTCGACGCGCGCACCGAGACCCGCGTACGACGGCTCGGCGTCGTTGACCTGGGCCTGGGCGTTCTGCGTCTCGAGGTGGAGCTCCTCGATGCGCTTTTCCAGAGAGGTGATTCGGGCCAGAGCACTATCACGGTCGGCGACGAGTTTGGTAATGCGGTCGTCCACCTGACCGCGGTCGTAACCACGCCGCACGAGCTCGAAGCCGAAGGGGGAGGAAGTGTCGCTCATGGGGTTCCTGTCAATGAGACCGGTGAGGTGTTAGAGGGAATCCTAGGGGTCGAAGCGGCGTGTCATCGAGCGGATGCCGGTTTGATCTGGAGAATGTCCAGCCTTTTGAGTGGCTAGCCGTCGGACGACTTGCCACTCGAACGTGTACCCCCTGCTGACGCACCGGCCTTGACACCTCCGGCGGAACCGCCGCCCGCCGACTTGCCACCGGCCGGGGCCTCGAAGGATTCCAACGCCTCGAGGACGTCCTGGACGCGGGAGATCTCCGCCTGGATGTCCTCGCGCCTGCGCACCAGTACGTCCAGCTCCCGCTTGCCCTCCTCGACGGTGCGTCCGGCCTCGCGGTCGGCCTCCGCCTTGGCCCGCTCGCCCTCGCGGATCAGCTCGGCCTTCTTCTGCTCGGCCTCCTTCAGCAGCCCCTCCGCCTTCTTCACGGCGGCGATCCTGACCTTGCTCGCCTCCGAATTGGCGTCGGACAGCAGCTCCTTGGCCTTCGCCTCGGCCTCCGCGCGCTGCTCCTCGGCCGCCTTGACCAGATGGTCGACGCGCTCGCCGGCCGTCCGCATCTGCTCCGCGGTCTCCCGGCGGGCACGCGCGTGCAGTTCCTCGACCTCGCTCTCCACCCGGGCCCGCAGCTCCTCGCCGCGCTCCCTTATGGCCGTCGCGTCGCGCCGGGCACCCACGAGCAGCTCGTCGGCGTCCGTACGGGCCTTCTCCACCAGCGAGTTGCCCTCGACCGTGGCCTCGGAGACCAGCCGCTCCGCCTCCTTGCGGGCCACGCCGACCATCGTGTCGGCCTGCTCCTCCGCCTCGGTGGCCGCGCGCAGCGCCTCCTCCTGGGCCTTGGCGATGAGCTGGTCGGCCTGCTCCGCGGCGTCCGCACGGCGCTTGGCGGCCGCCTCTCGCGCCTCGTCGAGCAGCCGGTCGGCCTCCGCGCGGGCCTCGGCGCGCAGTTGCTCGGCCGCCGCCTCCGTCTCTGCGCGGTGCCGCTCGGCCTCGGCCCGGATGCGTTCCGCCGCCTGCTGCGCGGACCCCACCGTCTCCGCGGCCTCGGCGCGCAGCCGCTCCGCCTCGCTGTTCGCCTCGGCCCGCAGGCGCTCGGCGTCGCTCGTGGCCTCGGCCCGCAGCCGTTCGGCGTCGCTCGTGGCGTCCGCCCGCAGCCGCTCCGTCTCCGCGGCGGTCTCCGCCGTGATCCGCTCGGCCTCGCCGCGCGCCTCACCGATGAGCTGGTCGGCCTGCTCGGCCGCGTCGGCACGCCGCTTGTCCGCCGCCTGCCGCGCCTCGTCGAGCACCTGCTCGCGGTCGGCCCGCACGGCCGCCCGCAGCTCCTCGATCTCGGCCTCGCCGTCCACCTTGATCTGCTCGGCCTCGGTGAGCAGCCGTGTCGCCTCGGCGTCGGCCGAAGCACGCAGCTCCGCCGCCTCGTTCCGCAGCCGCTCGCTCTCACTCGCGGCCTCGCCGATCAGCAGGTCGGCCTGCGCGGCGGCCTCGGAACGGATCCGGTTGGCGTCCTCCCGGGCCTCCGCCCGGGTCCGCGCCGCGTCCTGCTCGGCGGACGCGACGGCGTCCGACGCCTCGGTACGCATCCGCTGCACGTACTCAGCGGTGTCCGCCCGCAGCCGGTCCGCCTCGCTGATCGCTTCCGTGACGGTCCGCTCGGCGAGCGCCTGCGCGGCGTCCGCCTCCTCCTGGGCCCGGGACCGCAGCCGGCCGGCGTCCTCCGCCGCCCGCTCGCGCTCCGCGTACGCGTCGGCGCGGACCCGGTCGGCCTCCTCCTGGGCCTCCGACCGGGTGCGCTCCGCCGAGTGTTCGGCGGCGCTGCGCAGCCCGGCGATCTCCTGCTCGGCCTGCTCCTGCAGCCCGGCGACGGAGTCCCGCACCTGCTGGGCCGTCTGCTCGGCGGAGGACACCATCTCGGTGGCACGCCGGTCGGCCTCCTCGACCAGCCGCTGCGCCTCGGCCTGTGCCTCCTCCACCCGGTTACGGGCGGACGCGAGAAGCTCCTCGCTCTGCTCGCGGGCCCGTTCGCGCTCCTCGCCCGCCTCGGCGCGCGCCGACTCGAGGGTCTCCTCGGCCTCCCGGCGGCGGCGGGCCGCCTCCTCCTGGGCGGCCGCCAGCGCCTCCGCGGCCTCCGTGCCCACCCGCTCGGCGGCGGCCGCGGCCTCCGCCCGTACCCGGTCGGCGGTCTCCTGGGCCTCGTGCTTCAGCCGCTCGGCCTCCGCGGCGGCGTCACTGTGCAGCCGTACGGCGGCGGCCTCGGCCTCGGCGCGGGCCGCCGACGCGTCGGACGCGGCCTCGGTCCGCAGCCGCTCCGCCTCCTGCTCCGCCTGCTCCTGGAGCGTCCGCAGCCGCTCGGCGGCCTCCGCGCGCAGCCGTTCGGTCTCCTCCGCCGCCTCGCGGCGGATCCGCTCGGCCTCGCCACGGGCCTCGGCCAGCCGCTCCTCGGCGGCGGCGAGCCGTGCCTCCGCCTCGGTGTGCAGCCGGGTCAGTTCCTCGGCCGCCTCCGCCTGACGGGCCGCTATGCCGCGCTCGCTCTCCTCGCGCAGCTCGGTCGCGGCCGTCTCCGCGGCCGTGCGCACACCTTCGGCCTGCTCCTCGGCCTCCGCGCGCAGCCGGTCGGCCTCGGCACGGGTGCGCTCCAGCGTCTCCTCGGCCTGCTTGCGCAGGGTCGTGGCACGCTCGATGGCCTCCGTACGGACCTTCTCGCTGTCGGCACCGGCCTTCGAGCGCAGTTCGTCGGCGTCGGTGCGCGCCTTGGTCAGCAGCTCCTCAGCGGTGCTCGCCGCCTCCTCGATCTGCTGGACGGCCTCGCGTCGGGCCTCGCCGCGGATCCGCTCGCCCTCGGCGACGGCCTCCGCGCGCAACTGCTCGGCCTCGCCGCGCAGCCGGCGGGCCTCCTCCTGGAGCTCGACCGTCTTGGCGCGGTACTCCTTGGTGTCGTCCTTGGCGGCGCCCTTGAGCTGGTCGGCCTGCTCCGCGGCCTCGCCGCGCAGCCGGTCCGCCTCCGCCTCGGCCTCACGCCTGATGCGCTCGGCCTCCTCGCTTGCCGCGCGGGTGGTGGCCTTGGCGTCCTCCGACGCCTTGGTCAGCACCTCCTCGGCGGTGCGGGCGGCCTTCGCGAGCGCGGCGGCCGAGTCCTCCGCAGCGGCGGCCCTGGCCTTCTCGGTCGCCGCCTCGACCAGCTTCTCCGCCTCGGCGCGGGCGTCGGCGAGCGCCTGCTCCGCCTCCGCCTTGAGGGTCTCGGAGTCCTTGGTCGCCTCTTCGACGAGCCGCGCGATCTGGGCCTTGGCCGTACGGGTGCGCTGCTCGTTGATCGACTCGGCCGACGAAAGCTGCTTGGCCGCCGACTCCTTGGCCTCCGAGAGCACCTTCTCCGACTCCGCGCGGGCCTCGCGCAGCTTCTCCTCGGCCTCCTGCATCCGCTGCTCGGCCGCACGGCTGAGCTCCGCGGCCTGCTGCCGGGCCTGGTCGGACTCGGCGGTCGTGGACGAACGCAGCCGCTCCGCGTGGGCGGTCGCCTCCTGCGCCTGGCTGGACGCGGCGTTCAGCAGCCGCTCGGCGTCCTTGCGGGCCCGCAGCAGGATCGCCTCGGCCTCGGCGCGGGCGGTCTCCGCCTCGGAGCCGAGCCGCCTGCGGGCTTCCTCCGCGATACGGGCGGCCTCCGCGCGGGCGGCCGCGACCGCCTGCTCGGCCTCGGCGCGGGACTCCTCCAGCAGCCGGTGCGCCTGCGACTCGCTGCGGGCGCGCAACTGCTCGGCCCACGCGACGTTCTCGTTGACGTGCGCCTCGACGGTCTGGCGACGCTCGGCCAGCTCCTGGTCGAGACGCTGCCTGCGCTGCACGGCCTCGTTGTGCAGCTCCGCCTGCAGCCTCGCCTGGTGCTCGGCGTGCTCCTGGAGGATGCGCTGCGTCTGCGCCCGCACCTCGCGCAGTTCACGCTCCGCGTCCTGGCGGAGCTGGTCGGCCTGGAGCTGGGCGTTCCGCAGCAACTGCTCGGCCTGGTAACCGATGTCGGCGCTGTCGTAGGCCGGACGGGAGGCGAGACTGCGCCGCGCCTCGTGGAGTTTGGCGCGCAAGACCTCGACCTGGTAGCCGAGGTCCTCGGCATGCTGGACGGCCTTCTCCCGCTCGGTCTTCAGCCGGTCCATCTCGGCCTCGAACCGCGAGAGGTGGTCGTCGTCAGCTCGGTGGCTCTCCTGGCGTTCGTAGCCCCGCACTGCGCGGTCCCATCCGTCCCCTGGTCGCAACTGTCTCCAAGCGAGCACCGTTCGCCGGCGAACGGCCCCCCGGGGAATGGTGACAGATCAATGACGGAGACGCGGCACGGCCCCGACCCGGCCCCGGCCCGGAACGGCCCACTCTACCGGGCCGGGAAACCTCAGGTCAGTGCTCCGTTGCAGACGTGACGAGTTCGGTGAGTACGCCGTGACAGTCCTTGGGGTGGAGGAAGGTGATCCGGGAGCCCATGGAACCGATCCGCGGCTCGTCGTAGAGGACCCGTACGCCCTTGTCACGGATGTCCTGCGCGTCCGCGTCGACATCGGCGGTGCCGAAGGCGATGTGGTGGACGCCCTCACCGTTCTTGGCCAGCCACTTCCCGACCGCGGAGTCCTCGCGGGTGGGCTCGAGCAGCTGGAGGTAGGAGGCGCCGCCGTCGGACGTCTCGTTGATCTTGAGCATGGCTTCCCGGACGCCCTGCTCCTCGTTGACCTCCGAGTGGAACACCTCGAAGCCGTACGTGGCCCGGTAGAACTCGACGGTCCTGTCGAGGTCGAAGCAGGCGATCCCGATGTGGTCGATTCGCGTCAGCATGGAAACAGTGCAGCGCCACCGGGGGTGGTTACGCAACGTGCTCGCCATCACACCGGTCGGCCGGTGACCCGGAGCCGTACCGCTCAGTACATTTGAAGTAAACCCTCGTTCACTCCTCAGCCGCGGCTGAAAGGGGATCGTCCTCATGTCAGGAACGACCGGTAACACCTCCGTGATCGTCGCGGGAGCCCGCACGCCCATGGGCCGCCTGCTCGGCTCGCTCAAGTCCTTCTCCGGCGCCGACCTCGGCAGCTTCGCCATCAAGGCCGCGCTCGACCGGGCGGGTATCGGCGGCGATCAGGTGCAGTATGTGATCATGGGCCAGGTGCTCCAGGCCGGTGCGGGCCAGATCCCGGCACGCCAGGCGGCCGTCAAGGCGGGCATCCCCATGAACGTTCCCGCTCTCACGATCAACAAGGTGTGTCTGTCCGGACTCGACGCCATCGCGCTCGCCGACCAGCTGATCCGCGCCGGCGAGTTCGACATCGTGGTCGCCGGCGGCCAGGAGTCCATGACGAACGCGCCGCATCTGCTGCCGAAGTCCCGCGAGGGCCACAAGTACGGCGCGATCGAGATGCTCGACGCCATGGCGCACGACGGCCTGACCGACTCCTTCGAGAGCATCCCCATGGGTGAGTCGACGGAGAAGCACAACACCCGCCTCGGCATCCCGCGCGCCGTCCAGGACGAGATCGCGGCGCTCTCCCACCAGCGGGCCGCCGCCGCCCAGAAGAACGGCCTCTTCGAGGCCGAGATCACGCCCGTCGAGATCCCGCAGCGCAAGGGCGACCCGATCCTCTTCTCCAAGGACGAGGGCATCCGCCCCGAGACGACCGCCGAGTCGCTCGGCAAGCTGCGCCCCGCGTTCGCCAAGGACGGCACCATCACCGCCGGCACGTCCTCGCAGATCTCCGACGGCGCCGCGGCCGTCGTCGTGATGAGCAAGGCCAAGGCCGAGGCGCTGGGCCTCGAGTGGATCGCCGAGATCGGCTCCCACGGCAACGTCGCCGGACCGGACAACTCGCTCCAGTCCCAGCCGTCGAACGCCATCCGGCACGCGCTGAAGAAGGAGGGCCTGGACGTTTCCGACCTGGACCTCATCGAGATCAACGAGGCGTTCGCGGCCGTCGCCCACCAGTCAATGACGGACCTCGGCGTCACACCGGAAAAGGTGAACGTGAACGGCGGCGCGATCGCGCTCGGCCACCCGATCGGCATGTCCGGCGCCCGTGTGGTGCTCCACCTGGCGCTGGAGCTCAAGCGCCGCGGCGGCGGCGTCGGCGCGGCAGCGCTGTGCGGCGGCGGCGGTCAGGGCGACGCGCTGATCGTCCGCGTCCCGGCCAAGTAGTCCTAGAGAAATCGGAGCAGCACGATGGTGGTGGACGTCCCCCAACTGGTCGCTCAGGCACGTGAGGGCAAGCCGCGGGCCGTGGCCCGGCTGATCTCACTCGTCGAGGGGGCGTCCCCGCAGCTCCGGGAGGTCATGGCGGCACTCGCGCCGCTGACCGGCGGCGCGTACGTGGTCGGCCTGACGGGCTCGCCGGGCGTCGGCAAGTCCACGTCGACCTCCGCGCTCGTCTCCGCCTACCGCAAGGCCGGGAAGCGGGTCGGCGTCCTCGCGGTCGACCCGTCCTCGCCCTTCTCGGGCGGGGCGCTGCTCGGCGACCGCGTCCGCATGTCGGAGCACGCCTCCGACCCGGGCGTCTACATCCGCTCCATGGCCACCCGCGGCCATCTGGGCGGCCTCGCCTGGTCCGCGCCGCAGGCCATCCGCGTCCTCGACGCGGCCGGCTGCGACGTGATCCTCGTCGAGACGGTCGGCGTCGGCCAGTCCGAGGTGGAGATCGCCTCCCAGGCCGACACGTCCGTGGTGCTCCTCGCGCCCGGCATGGGCGACGGCATCCAGGCGGCGAAGGCCGGCATCCTCGAGATCGGCGACGTGTACGTCGTGAACAAGGCCGACCGCGACGGCGCGGACGCGACGGCCCGCGAGCTCAACCACATGCTGGGCCTCGGCGAGGCCCGCGGCCCCGGCGACTGGCGCCCGCCGATCGTGAAGACGGTCGCCGCGCGGGGCGAGGGTGTCGACGAGGTCGTCGAGGCGCTGGAAAAGCATCGGGCGTGGATGGAGGAACACGGCGTCCTCGCCGAGCGCCGGGCCCGCCGGGCGGCGACGGAGGTCGAGACGATCGCGGTCACGGCGCTCCGGGAACGCATCGGCGACCTGCACGGCGACCGGCGCCTGGGCGCGCTCGCGGAACGCATCGTCGCGGGCGAGCTGGACCCGTACCGGGCGGCGGACGAGCTGGTGGCGGGCCTGACGCAGTCGTAGGCCGGGGCCGGTTTCCCTTCCCGGCCCCTTCCTGAACCGGGGCAGGCCCCGGGCCCTGTCCCGCCCTGCGGGCGGGGGAGTGGGGCTCCGCCCCGGCCCGTACCGTGCTTCGCACGGTGGCCTCAAACACCGGCCGGGCTGGATATGCCGCTGCGCGGCAAACCAGGCCGGCCGGGCACATGCAGCCTCGCCGGCGTTTGAGGCGCGGGGGTTCGGTGGGGGTCCCCCCAGGCCGCCGGGCCTAGGGGGAGGAGCCCCCGGTTTCGGGGAAGGGCGGGGAGGGGAAAGCGTCAGTCGTCCGCGCGGTCGTTCGTGACCGTCGCCGACTTCGCGTCGACCGACACCTCCTTGCCGTCGCCCAGTTCGACCTCCCAGTGCGCCGCAGCGTCGTCGTCGAAGTCGACCGACGTCACCGTCGCGCCGGGGTGCGCCTTCAGCGCCGCCCGGGCCGCCTCGCGGGCGTCCACCGAGGCAGCGCGCAGCGCGGCACGGTCGTCGTCGTCCCTGTCGCCGTCGTCGTCGCGGTCATCGTCGTCGTCCTCCCGCAGCGCGCCGCTCTTCGCGTCGACCTTCAGCTCGTGCTCGCGGTCGTCCTTGCCGACGACTTCCACCTCCCAGTGCGCCGCTCCGTCGTCGTCGAGGTCCACCGAGTCCACCGCGCCCGGGGTGTGCTTCAGGGCCGCCGTCACCGCCTCGGTGGCCGTGATGCTGCCCGCGGGCCGCTCGGCCGCCCGGTCGTCGTTCCGGTCCTGGGCTGAGCGCGACGCCGTCGACGCCGGCGCGTCGTCCGAGGCCAGTGCCGCAGCCGTGTACGTACCGCCTCCCACCAGCACCGCAGCCGCCACCGTCGCGATCACCAGGTTGCGCTTCATCTTGGGGTCCTCCCGTTCGGACTGTTCGTTCAGCGACGGGAACCACTCTTGCCGCGCAAGGCTGAACGCAGCCTGAAGGCACCTGAAGAGTTCTTCAGCCGCGGTTTGCGACCCTGAGCGCATGAGGTTGTTGATCGTGGAGGACGAGAAGCGGCTTGCCCTGTCCCTCGCCGCGGGGCTGTCGGCCGAGGGCTATGCCGTGGACGTCGTCCACGACGGTCTCGAAGGGCTGCACCGGGCGGCCGAGGGCGTGCACGACCTCGTCGTGCTCGACATCATGCTGCCCGGCATGAACGGCTACCGCGTCTGCGCGGCCCTGCGCGCGGCCGGTCACGACGTGCCGATCCTGATGCTGACCGCCAAGGACGGCGAGTACGACGAGGCGGAGGGCCTCGACACCGGCGCGGACGACTACCTCACCAAGCCGTTCTCGTACGTCGTCCTCGTCGCCCGCGTCAAGGCGCTGCTGCGGCGGCGCGGCGGCAGGGGCGGCGGTTCGCCGGTCCTGGTGGCGGGGGACCTGCGGGTCGACACGGCCGCCCGCCGCGTCCACTGCGGCGATGAGGAAGTGACACTCACGGCGAAGGAGTTCGCGGTGCTGGAGCAGCTCGTCACCCGCACCGGCGAGGTCGTCGGGAAGCCGGAGATCCTCGAACACGTCTGGGACTTCGCCTACGAGGGCGATCCGAACATCGTCGAGGTCTACATCAGCGCCCTGCGCCGCAAGCTCGGCGCCGACCGGATCCAGACCGTTCGCGGCGCCGGCTACCGCCTGGTGGCGGTCTCGGCAAAGGCCGAAGCGCAGACAGATGCGCAGGCAGATGCGCAGGCGCAGACCGCGGAGGAGGCGCCATGAGGTCGGTACGGGCCAGGGCCGCCCTCGGCGCCACCCTCGTCGTCGCCGTCGCCCTGGTCGCGGCCGGAACCGCCGTACTGCTGTCGCTGCGCGCCAACCTGATCGACCGGACGGACCTTCAGGCGGAGGTCGCCGCGCGGGACGTGGCGTCCCAGATCGCGCTCGGCGTGCCGTACGACCGGCTGGAGCTGCCCGACGAGGACGACGAACGTCCGGTCCAGGTCGTCGGCGACGGCGGGCGGGTGCTCGCCGTCAGCGAGCACCTGGAGGCGATCGACGGCACCGGAAGCACGGACGTCCGTCCGCAGTCCGCCGCCACGGACCGCGGCGGTGACGACGATGACGACGACAACTCCGACCGGGGCCAGGTCTCCTCCGACGACCCCCGCTTCGGCTCGGGTACCGCCACCGTGGACGGCGACCGCGCCGACTTCCGGTTCGCCGCCGTCGAGGTGGGCCTCGACGACGACCGGACGGTGACCGTGTACGCGGGCGCGCCGCTGACGACCGAGCAGGAGGCGGTCACCACCGTGCGCGACGCGATGCTCGTCGGCCTGCCGTTGCTTCTGGCCGTCGTCGGCGGTGTGACGTGGCTGGTCACCCGGCGCGCGCTGAGGCCCGTGGAGGGCATCCGGCGGGAGATGGCGGCCATCACCCGTTCCGAGGACCTCGGACGCCGTGTCCCCGAGCCCGGTTCGGGGGACGAGGTCGCGAGGCTCGCCCGTACGACGAACGAGACCCTGGCGGCCCTGGAGGCATCCGTCGAGCGGCAGCGGCGCTTCGTCGCGGACGCCTCGCACGAGCTGCGCAGCCCCATCGCCTCGCTGCGTACACAGCTCGAAGTGGGCGCCGCGCATCCCGAGTTGCTGGATATGCCCGGCGCGGTGGAGGACACCGTACGGCTTCAGCAACTGGCGGCGGATCTGCTGCTGCTGGCGCGGCTGGACGCGGGGGAGCGGCCGGGGCACGCGTTGCTGGACCCGGCGCAGCTGCTGGCGGAGGAGGTGGCCCGCAGGACCGGCGACCGTCTGCCGGTGCAGGTGACGGTGGCCGAGGGGCTGCACGTGGCCGGGTCACGCGGCCAGCTGGCCCGGGTCGTCGGTAACCTGCTCGACAACGCCCAGCGTCATGCGGCGACTTCGGTCGCCGCGTCGGTCCGCCGAGAGGGTGGCCGGATCGTGCTGGCCGTCGCGGACGACGGGGCGGGAGTGCCGGAGCAGGACCGCGAGCGGATCTTCGAACGGTTCGTACGTCTCGACGACGCCCGCACCAGGGACGAGGGCGGCGCCGGGCTTGGTCTGGCCATCGCCCGGGACGTGGCGCGACGGCACGGCGGGACGCTTACGGTCGGCCGGTCGGCGTCCGGCGGGGCGCTTTTCGAGCTGACCCTGCCGGACGCGGACCGTGGTCGCTGACGCCAGGAACACAACCTGCCGCGACAGGCAGGTAGGCAGTCGGGCAGCCGGCTAGAGCTTGCCGCGCCGGCCGCGCAGATGCTCGGCGACCGGTGTCAGCGACTCCCGCAGGTCGGCGAGCGCCTCGGGCGACAGCAGGTCGATGAAGTGCTTGCGCACGGATGCCACATGGTGCGGCGCCACTTTCTGCATGGTCGCGACGCCGTCGTCGGTGAGCACGGCGTACAGGCCGCGCCGGTCCGACTCGCAGTTCGCGCGCCGCACGAGTCCGGCGTTCTCCATACGGGTGACCTGGTGGGAGAGGCGGCTCTTGGACTGGAGCGTGGCCGCCGCGAGATCGCTCATCCGCATCCGCCGGTCCGGTGACTCGGAGAGGTTGACCAGGATCTCGTAGTCGTTGATGGTCAGGCCGAACGGCTGGAGGTCCTTCTCGAGCTGGTGCATCAGCAGCTTGTTGACTTCCAGATGCGTGCGCCAGGTGCGCTGCTCGTCATCGGTCAGCCAGCGAGTGGCCGTCTCGGTCTCCATATATGGATTCTACCTAAGAAGTTGAAAAGCGGACGAAGTCGGGGGATGTGACGTCCGGCACCTGTACACCCAGGGGTGTACGGGGGCGCAGACGTTCGACGTCACACTCCGCAGACTACCGCTCACAGCCCGAAGCGACGCTGGAGGTCCCCCAGCTGGCCGGGAAGGCGCGGTGCGGAACCGGGCCGGCCGGCCGCACCGGCCGGCCCGTGGGCGCCCGGAACGCCAGGTTCCGAACCCACCGTGCCGGTCGGCTGCTCCGGCATCAGCGCCTCGCTCGACTGCAGCAGTACCGTGCCCGCCCCGACGAACTCGAACTGGTGCTCCTCGCCCGACGCCCCGCCGATACCGGTCAGCGCCCGCACGCCGCCCATGACACCGGTCATGTAGCCGTGGTCGTAGTGGTGGCAGGGAGAGGGGCAGTCCGCCCAGCCCACCAAGGCCTGGGGGTCCACCCGGATCGGCGGCTCCATGAAGACCACCGGACCGTTCGACGCCGCCACGAACTTGCCGGTGCCGATCAGCGTCAGAAACCCCGGCACGATCGACTGCTTCAGCGCCAGGGAAGGCTGGTACGCCAGCAGATTGCCGGAACGGATCGTCAGGTTTCCGTCCTCGAGATCGAAGGAGTTCACGTCGAACGCACGGTCGGCCAGCAGCATCTTCCCGCTGCCCTCCGCCACCACCCAGTCGCTCGCGTGGAGCGGTGAGTGGAACGACGTCCGCATCAGCCGGTCGAGGCGGCCGTGGCCGATTCCGTTGAAGGCGATCTGCCCGTAGTAGGCGATCATCTTGCCCTTCTGCAGGAACCACTGGGAGCCCTTGAGCTCCACGCAGAAGGTGTAGGAGTTGACGTTGTCGTCGCTCGGCAGCGTCGTCGGATCGAAAATCACCGGGGTGCTCACAGCTTCTCCTCCGACGCCTGGACGTACACCGCTCCGCTGCCGCTCAGCTCCAGCTGGAACGCCTCGCCCGAGCCGCGTCCCACCATGTCGCGCCAGCCGAGCGCCGTGGACAGCTTGTTCCGTACGTCGCCGTGGTGCGCGACATACGCCTGCGGATCCACATGGACGGGCCTCGACGGTGTGATCGGCAGCTCGATCACGCCGCCGTGGGCCATCACCGCGACCGCGCCGTGCCCCTTGAGGGTCGTGGTGAACAGGCCCTGGCCGGACACCTGTCCGCGCACCATGCCCATGACC